>NZ_JAVDTG010000001.1:0-888130 GCF_031455715.1 Flavobacterium sp. 2755 | reverse complement strand
GGGGCTCACCTCTTCCCATCCCGAACAGAGTAGTTAAGCCCGCCTGCGCAGATGGTACTGCAGTATTGTGGGAGAGTATGTCGTCGCCTTTCTTTTAAGAATCCTCATCATGTATTTGATGAGGATTTTTTGTTTTATATTGTTACTAAAAATGACTTTTATTACAAGACTAAACTGTTAAATTATAGTCAATTGTTTGTTCTTCATCATTCATACTTTAGAAGTTTTAAATAGGATTGAGTATTTTTGTGTTTAAATTATTTAGTAAACATGAAGAAAAGTATTTTACTGTTGACACTTTTTGTTCTCACAAACTTAAGTGCACAACAACGTCCCAAATTAGTTGTAGGTATAGTAGTTGATCAAATGAAAATGGAATATTTATATCGATTTTCAGATGATTTTTCCCCAAACGGTTTTAAGAAGTTAATGAATGATGGATTTGTTTTCCAGAATATGCATTATAATTATATGCCGACTTACACTGCACCTGGACACGCTTCTATATATACTGGTACAACACCTGCGACACACGGAATTGTTGGTAACGAGTGGTTTAGCAGAACTCTTGGTAAAGAGATGTATTGTACGGACGATGCTGGGGTGAAAACTGTTGGAGACGGAACTGCAGAAGAAGGTGCAATGTCTCCTAAAAATCTTCAAAGTACTACAATTACTGATGAAGTTCGTATGGCTACCAATTTTAATGGAAAAGTTATTGGAATGAGTCTTAAAGACCGTGGTGCAATTTTACCGGCTGGACATTTTGCAAATTGGGCTTTTTGGTATAGTAAAACGGGATCGTTTATTTCGAGTACTTTTTATGGTGAAAAATTACCGGAATGGGTATCAGAGTTCAATAACGAAAAAAACTACTTAAAATATATTAATAAAGGCTGGGATTTATATAAGCCGGCTTCTGTATATAATGAAAGCCTTCCTGATAATAATCCTTATGAAGGTAAATTATATGGAAGTACTGCTCCGGTTTTTCCGTATGATTTAAAATCAATGTATGAGAAAAATGACGCAGGAGTAATTCGTGCAACTCCATATGGAAACGATTTACTTGCTGATTTTGCTAAAAGAGCGATCGAAAAAGAAAATCTTGGAAGAAATAATACTACGGATTTCTTAACGGTTAGTTTTTCTTCTACAGATTATGTTGGTCATTTACTTGGACCAAGATCTATGGAACTTCAGGATACTTATTTAAGATTAGATCAAACAATAGCTGATTTTTTAGCTTATTTAGATAAAACAGTTGGAAAAGGGAATTATTTACTTTTCTTAACTGCTGACCATGCCGGTGCTGAGAATGTAATTTACTTAAAAGACCGTAAATATAATGTAGACAATTATCCATCAAAAGATGTTAAGAAGAGTCTACAGGATTTTTCTACGAAGACTTTTGGAGTTGATTTGATTCAAAATTATTCAAATTTTAATGTTTTCTTTAATAGACAAATTATAAAAGAAAAAGGGTTAGAATTGGCAAAAGTTAAACAAGCTTTTAAAGAGTTTTTAATTTCTCAGCCACAAGTTAAAAAGGTGTATACAGAAGAAGAAATTTTAGCGAATGTCGGAAACGATTACTCTCTGAATTTTGTAGCAAAAGGTTATGACGTAACTCAAAATGGAGATCTTGTAATTGTTGACAAACCAGGTGATATCGAATATGCTACTACCGGAACTTCACATGGTACTATATACAGTTATGATACTCACGTACCAGCCATTTTTTACGGATGGCATATCAAAAAAGGAGAATCTTACGATAAAAAAGCAATTACTGAAATTGCACCAACTATCGCACAAAAAATAAAAGTTACTTTCCCTAATGGAACTGAAGCAAAAGTATTGCAGGAAGTTTTAGATGAAAAGAAATAAAGTATAAAAGAATAAAAACCTGTCTTGCAAGACAGGTTTTTTTATGGCATAAAAAAAGGCTTTTCATTACGAAAAGCCCTTTTACTTTATTGCTTAGTAAGCACTTATTTAATATTGGCACTATGCGTTTGCCAATACTAATTCTTCATTAAAAGGAAGGTTCCATGCTTCAGCAACTCCTTTGTAAAGGATTTTTCCGTTAGCAATATTTAAACCTTTTTTCAATTCTTCGTTTTCTGCACAAGCTTTTTCCCATCCTTTGTTTGCTAATTGTACTGCATAAGGCAAAGTAGCATTAGTCAAAGCTAAAGTAGATGTATAAGGAACTGCTCCTGGCATATTAGCTACACAATAGTGTACGATATCGTCAATAATAAAAGTTGGGTTTTCGTGAGTTGTAGGAGTACAAGTTTCGATACATCCTCCTTGGTCAACTGCAACGTCAACAACAACAGTTCCCGGACGCATTAATTTAAGCATATCACGTGTAATTAAGTGAGGTGCTTTTGCTCCTGGAATTAAAACTGCACCAACAATTAAGTCAGCATCTTTAATTGCTCTTGTAATATTATAATGGTTAGACATTTCTGTATTTACATTTGCTGGCATAATGTCATCTAATTGACGTAAACGTGGCAAACTTAAATCCATGATAGTAACCTGTGCTCCTAAACCAGCAGCCATTTTTGCAGCTTGAGTTCCAACAATTCCTCCACCTAAAACTAATACTTTTGCCGGCGGAACACCTGGAACACCACCTAAAAGAATTCCTCTTCCTTTTAATGGTTTTTCAAGATATTTTGCTCCTTGTTGAATAGCCATACGACCAGCAACTTCAGACATTGGAACTAATAATGGTAAGCTGCGGTCTGTTTTTTCAACAGTTTCATAAGCTAAACAAACAGCACCTTTTTCAAGCATAGCGTGAGTTAATGGCTCAGATGATGCAAAGTGGAAATATGTGAATAACAATTGATCTTTTTTGATTAATGGGTATTCAGATGCAATTGGTTCTTTTACTTTAATGATCATTTCTGCAATTGCATAAACTTCCTCAATAGTTGGTAAAACTACTGCACCAGCCTGCGCATATTCTTCATCAGCAAAACCACTACCTAAACCAGCAGTTGCTTGTACATAAACTGTATGTCCATGTTTTTTCATTTCAGAAACACCAGCAGGAGTTAAAGCAACTCTGTTCTCGTTGTTTTTTATTTCTTTTGGAACACCTATTATCATTTGATATATTTTTTTGTTTTTTATTGAATTTGTTTTACAAATCTACAGAGAGAGAATAAATTATGGTTTACTGATTAATAAATAAGAAAATATTATTTTATTTTTTACTTTTACAGAAAATTATTCTGTTTTGACCCGTAATTTATTCTTTAAAAAGAAAAAAAAACTAAAAAATACTACTCTGATAAAACGTTTTCGTTATGGCTTTAGATGAAATTGACAAAAAAATCTTACGTCTTTTACAGGAAGATGCACACTATACTTTAAAAGACATCGCAAACAAAATAAATTTGTCCTTAACTCCAGTTCATGATCGGGTGAAACGTCTTGAAAAAGATGGGATTATAGAAAAATACGTTACGATTTTAGACAAGAAAAAACTCGGGAATAATTTAACAGTTTACTGCCAGGTTACACTTACTAAACAGACTTATGATACCTCTGAAGGTTTTAACCAGTCCATTTTAAATTTACCGGAGGTTGTAGAGTGTAATTACGTTTCAGGAAACTTCGATTATATGCTTAAAATTATAATTCCAGATATGGAAAGCTATCATCATTTTCATCAAAAGAAATTATCTGTTTTACCCGAAGTTTCACTTATAAATACCGTCTTTGTAATATCTGAAGTAAAAAGCACAACTGTTTTACCTATTTAGTTTTGTAGTAAAATATTTATATATTTGTGTTTTGAAATTAAATATAGATGGGATACAAAATAAAACCATTGGATACTCGGGATAGAAAAAACATCTATTTATTATTTTTGTTTTTTTCATGCCCAGGAATTATAATCTTACTAGTTTATTGTTATATAGCAATCTTTTGGAGTTCTAGCGAAATTTTTATAAATTCTTTACCACTGATTTTAGCTTGCATAATAATTCCGCACATTTTTTCAATCAAATATTTAATAGTATTAAAAAATAACGAAAAATATGTTGTAAAAGGAATTCTAACATATGTGTGTTCCATACACAATGGAACTTGTTGGTATACAGTTGACGAAAAAGATAAATTTACTACTACAAGTATTGGAGATATATTTTGTGATAGATTGCAAGGAGGCAATGTGGCTGAATTACATATTCTTCCTTATATGTATTCTAAGAAAAAAATATTTTATGCTAAAAGAATAAGTGAGTCTTATGAAATGACTTTAAGTGTTATAGACATTAAAATAAACAAAACAGAGAGTTTTATAAGTATTGTTTTTTCTAATTTTGGGACACATACTTTTCTTAAATCTTCTTTTTTTAATAGTATAAAAATTGGAGATATTCTTTTAGTGAAAGTAACAACAGAAATAACTTCTGGAAAGCCGTTGTTTACTTTTGAAAAAATAACCTCAGATAAGAATTTAAAATTGGATTATAGATTTTAGATTTTCAATCATAAAAAACAAAAACCACCAAGTAAACTTGATGGTTTAAGTAAGTAGTTAGATTGAATTAATAATAAGTATAACGTCTTACCTTGGCAATATATTTTGCAAGACGAATAACTTGATGACTATAACCGTATTCATTATCGTACCAAATATAAAGTACAATGTTTTTTCCATCCTTTGAAACAATAGTTGCATTACTGTCATAAATTGAAGGAGCCGAAGTTCCCACAATATCAGATGAAACCAATTCATTATTAAGTGAATATTTAATTTGCTCTACGAGTTCTCCTTCAAGAGCATATTTTTTCATGATTTTATTGATTGCCGTAATCGACGTTGCTTTTTTAACTTCTAAATTTAAAACCACTAAAGAACCATTAGGAACAGGAACCCGAATAGCATTTGAAGTTAATTTTCCCTCTAAAGACGGTAAAGCTTTTGAAACAGCATTTCCGGCACCAGTTTCAGTAATAACCATATTTAGAGCAGCGGCTCTCCCGCGACGGTATTTTCTATGCATATTATCAACCAAATTTTGATCGTTGGTATAAGAATGAATAGTTTCTAAATGTCCTTTTACAACTCCTAAAGTATCTTCAATAACTTTTAAAACAGGCGTAATAGCATTTGTAGTGCAGGATGCCGCAGAGAAAATATTATTTTCATCTGGATTATAGTCATTATGGTTAACTCCGTGCACAATATTTGGAACACCTTTTCCTGGGGCAGTCAATAAAACTTTATTAACCCCATTTGATGTTAAATGTCTTTTTAAAGCTTCTTCAGTTGTAAATGCTCCTGTATTATCAATTACTAAAGCATCATTAATTTCATATTCCGTATAATCAATTTCTTCTGGAGAATTTGCCGAAATAATATGAACCGTAGTTCCATTAATTATTAGTGCATTGTTTTTAGCATCGGCAATTACAGAACCTTGAAAATCTCCGTGGATAGAATCATAGCGTAATAAAGAAGCACGTTTCTCTAAAGTTACAGCGTCATTTTTATCTCTGGTCACAATTGCTCTCAAACGCAATTGATTTCCTTTTCCGGTTTTTGACATTAATTCCCTTGCCAGTATGCGACCAATTCTTCCAAAACCATAAAGAACAACATCTTTGGGCTGAATTTCTTGTGAAGATTTTGATTTTTTTAATTTTTCAATCACAAAATATCTTGCGTCCGGATATTTCTCATCTTCTAAATGATATTCGTAAGTTAATTTTCCAAGATCTATTTTCGCAGGAGGAAGATCTAAAGACAAAACAACTTTTGCGATTTCGACTGAATCGAAAATGGTGATAGGTTTCCCCACAAATTCACCGGCATATTGATGAAGATTGATAATATCGCTGACATTTTTATCCAATAATTGGTTTTTAAATAAAACCATTTCTATGGATTTGTCATACCACAAATCACTTATCACTTTAATTAATTCGACACCAGCTCTTCTTCGGTCGACTTGTAATGATACCTCTTTTTGGTACAAAGAATTTTTGCTCATAATTGATTAAATTGAAATAATAAAACACTCACTTATTTTATAATTTTGCGCAAAAGTATCTATTTCAATCGATTTCGTAAACTATTTTAGGATTTATTTTTCAAAATAAAAAAGCCACCTTAATTTCTTAAGATGGCTTTTTTTAAAGTTTTCAGTCGCAGTCACAGTTTACAGTTTCAAAGAACTGAATACTGTGACTGTAAACTGAGACTAAATAATAATTCTAAATATTTCACCATTTTTATTGATCATTTCGATGCGTACACTTTGTCCTTCGTCTTTTTTATTTAAAAGTTTAGAAACAGTTTCAACATTTGTTGCTTTTACGTTATCGATGCTCAAAATAATATTTCCCTGTAATTCATTTTGATACTGCATTAAATTCTCATTGGTGATGTTTTTGATTTTTACACCATAATCAATTTTGAATTTCTTTTTATCAGCAGCATCAATATTTTCTAATTCTATTCCTTTAAATTCAGTACTGAAAAATTCGTTTTTGCTTAAAGTAACTGGAACAGTTTTAGTTTTTCCATCTTTAATATAAGTTACTTTTACAACGTCATTTGGGCGTTTTGTATTGATGTAACCTGAAAGATCAGCAAAAGTCGAAATGTTTTGCTCGTCCAGTTTTACAATAATATCACCTTTAGTAAGACCTGCTTTTTCGGCACCAGAATTTTTAGAAACTTTATTAATGTAGAAACCTTGCGTTTCAGTAATTCCTAATTCTTTTGAAGCTGTACTGTTTAATTCACCGCCTTCAACACCAAGAATTCCTCTTTGCACATTTCCATATTCCATAATATCCTCAATAATTTTTCGAGCGATATTTGATGGAACTGCAAAAGAATATCCAACATACGATCCGGTCATAGACGAAATCATCGTATTAATTCCAATTAATTCACCTCTTGTATTTACTAATGCACCGCCAGAATTTCCTGGATTTACAGCAGCATCAGTTTGAATAAAAGATTGAATGCCGCTTTGGTCTAAATTTCTGGCTTTCGCCGAAACAATTCCGGCAGTAACTGTCGAAGTTAAATTATACGGATTTCCCACTGCCAAAACCCATTCTCCAATTTTTACCGAATCAGAATTTGCAAAAGCAGTATAAGGTAATTTTTCATCAGCACTTATTTTTAATAAGGCAATGTCCATTTTAGAATCTGTACCAACTAATTTTGCTTTGTACGATTTTTTATTGTTCAAAGTAATTTCAATTTCAGATGCATCTTTGATAACGTGATTGTTTGTCACGATATATCCATCTTCAGAAATAATAACACCAGATCCGGTTCCTACTTGTTCTTGCTGCTGCTGTCCGCCATAACCGTAGAAAAATTCCATCATAGGATTACTGACAGTTCTTCTCGAAACATTTTTTACGTGAACAACAGTGTGGATTGTTTTATCTGCAGCTTCTGTAAAATCAACTGCTTCTCCGGGTAATCCAACGGTTCTTCCGTATGAATTAGGAGCCAGGGTAACAACAGAGTTTCCTTTTCCAAAAAAAGAATCACTGCCGTCAAATAATAACTTGTAAGCACCAAGTGTAGTAGCGCCGCTTAGTAGTGAAACTAGAAATAAGGTTGAAAATCTTTTCATATTACATTTATGTTTTTGAGTTATTTAGGGATTTGTTTTAACATTTATAACGTAAAATTATGCCAAAAAATTATTTGAAAAAATGGTTTAACTCTCTTTAACATTGATTAACATTTCATTAATTAATCTTCATAGATTCTTCGTACTTTTGTATTTCTTAATGAATAAAAAATGCAAGTAGAATTTTATAAATATCAAGGTACAGGCAACGATTTTGTAATGATCGACAACAGATCTAATTTCTTCCCAAAAGAAGATGTAAAGTTGGTTGAACGCTTGTGCGACAGACGTTTCGGAATTGGAGCTGACGGCTTAATTCTGTTAGAAAATGATTCTGAAACTGACTTTAGAATGGTTTACTATAATTCAGACGGAAACCAAAGTTCAATGTGTGGCAATGGCGGACGTTGTCTGGTAGCTTTTGCAAATCAGTTAGGAGTTATCGACGATAAAACTACTTTTATTGCTACAGATGGTTTACACCATGCATCAGTGGGAAATGATGCAATTGTTTCGCTTCAAATGATTGATGTAGATGAAATACAAAAAAAGGATTCTTATACTTTTTTAGATACCGGATCTCCACATCACGTACAAATTGTTGACGATTTAGAACATTATAATGTAAAAGAAGACGGAGCAGCGATTCGTTACGGAGATTTATACGGAGAAAAAGGAAGCAATGTTAATTTCGTAAAAAAAGTTGATGATGATACTTTCTCACTTCGTACTTATGAAAGAGGAGTTGAAGACGAAACTTTAGCCTGCGGAACCGGAGCAACAGCCGTAGCAATCGCCATGAATGCAATTGGACAAACAGATAAAACTTCAATCAACTTAAATGTTGAAGGAGGAAAACTTGTCGTTTCTTTTGATAAATTAGGAGATCATTTTACAAATGTTTTTCTAACCGGACCAGCAAAATTCGTTTTCAAAGGTACAATTGAAATATAATCAACATGTCAGTCTGAGCGAAGTCGAAGACAAATTCCAAAATCAGCAATCTAAAATCAAAAATCTAAAATCTGCAATCTAAAATGATCACACTCAAAGGCGAAACCATTTATCTGCGTGCACTAGAACCTGAAGATTTAGGGTTTGTGCATTCGATGGAAAATGATCAAAGCATTTGGGAAGTCAGCAATACCAATACACCTTATAGTCGATTTTTGATTCGTCAATATCTTGAAAATGCACAACAGGATATTTATGAAGCCAAACAATTACGCTTAGCAATTTGTCAGGACGAAGATTTTCCGGCGATTGGATTAATCGATTTATTTGAATTTGATCCAAGAAATAACAGGGCAGGAGTTGGTATTGTCATTCAAAAAAATAAAAACAGAAGACAAAATATTGGTTCTGAGGCATTAGAACTTCTTATTAAATATTCTTTTTTTAATTTAAATCTACATCAGCTTTATGCAAATATTAGTACAAATAATGAAGCAAGTATAGCTCTTTTTACTAAATTTGGTTTTGAGAAAATAGGAATTAAAAAAGACTGGATTTTGCTAAATAACCACTATCAAGACGAAGCAATCTTTCAGTTAATCAATAAAAACATTTAAACTAATAGCTTTGAAATTAAAAAAAATAATCACACTAGCTGCCGTAGCCGTAATTTCTGTTTTACTGATTTACGGTTTTATTTTAATCAGCCAAATTTTTAGTGCTAATACAAAATTTGAAGAAAAAGAAGTTTACGTTTACGTTCCAACCGGAGCAAATTATACTGATGTAAAGAAAATATTAGAACCATATATCAAAAACTTTGACAATTTTGAACTGGTTGCCAGTAAAAGAAATTACCCTGAAAATGTAAAATCAGGACGTTTTCTTTTGAAAAAAGATATGAATAACATTGACTTAGTTCGTGCAATGCGTTCAAATGTTCCGGTTAAATTAGCTTTTAACAATCAGGAACGTCTGGAAAATTTTGCCGGAAGAGTTGGTTCTGAAATCGAAGCCGACAGTTTATCTTTATTGAAAGCTTTTAGAGATCCTAAATTTTTATCAGACAACGGATTTAATGAAGAAAATGTTTTTGCCATGTTTATTCCAAATACATACGAAGTATATTGGAACACATCTGCAGAAAAATTCCGTGATAAAATGATCAAGGAATACCATAATTTTTGGACAGATAAAAGAATTGAAGAAGCAAAAAAACAAGGTCTAACTCCGGTTCAGGTTTCTATTTTGGCTTCTATTGTTCACAAAGAATCAGTTAAAAAAGATGAAAGACCTCGTATTGCAGGTGTTTACTTAAACCGTTTACGTTTAGAAATGCCATTGCAGGCAGATCCAACCGTAATTTATGCTTTAAAATTAAGAGACAATAATTTTGATCAGGTTATAAAAAGAGTTTTTTATAATGATTTAGTTATGAAATCTCCATACAATACTTACGTAAATATCGGTCTTCCTCCGGGACCAATTGCTATGGCAGATATTACAGCACTTGAAGCAGTTTTAAATCCGGAGAAAAACGATTACATCTATTTTTGTGCAAGTGTTGATCGTTTTGGTTACCATGAATTTGCTTCAAATTATGCAGAGCACACAAAAAATGCAAAAAAATATTCAGACTGGATTGCTAGTCAAGGCGTAACAAGATAGTTTTGAATTTAAAAGAATACCTTTTATTATCGGTTTTATTTATATTAAGCTTTCAATCTTTTTCTCAAAATAAGATTGAAAGCTTTTTAACTCCTTCTGATACATTAAATAAAAAAAGACAAAACACAGTAATAGTAACTGAAACTGCTTTGGCTTCAGCTACTTTATTGGGTTTAAATCAAATTTGGTATGCCGATTATCCAAGATCAAAGTTTCATTTTATAAATGATAACAATGAATGGCTTCAAATGGATAAAGTGGGGCATATGTATTCTGCTTATCATTTAGGAAGATTTGGTGCTGAAATGCTGAACTGGAGTGGCGCAGATCAAAAAAAACAATTAATTTACGGTGCAGGCTTGGGTTTTGCCTTTTTAACTGCAGTTGAAGTTTTAGATGGATATTCATCACAATGGGGAGCTTCTCCGGGTGATATTATTGCTAACGCTACCGGAACAGGTTTGTATGTTTCCCAAGAATTATTGTGGAAAGAACAGCGTATCATTTCAAAATTTTCATTTCATACAACGCAATATGCAAGTATGCGCCCGAATCTTTTAGGGAAATCATTAAATGAGCAGATTTTAAAAGACTATAACGGACAAACTTATTGGCTTTCTGTCAATCTTCATTCTTTTGCAAAAGAGAGTAAAATTCCAAAGTGGCTGAATGTTGCTTTTGGATATGGAGCCGAAGGAATGATTTCCGGAAATGTTCACGACGATATTGCAATTTCGATCGAAAACTCTGAAAGATACCGTCAGTTTTTTCTTTCATTTGATGTGAATTTAGCTAAAATTGACACAAAATCGCATTTTTTGAAAACTATTTTTTCTGTTTTCAACACAATAAAAATTCCGGCGCCAACTCTCGAATACTCCGCCAATAAAGGCTTTAAAGCACATGCGCTCTATTTTTAATTTGAGTTAAACTGCTGAATATCAGATTTTTTTGTTTTTCGTTATCTTTGCACCGTAGAAATTTCAAAAAGGTGACAGCGTTTTGAAGAAAAACAATTTATGATAAAGAAGTGGTATTTTTATGCGAGTTTAATCGTTATTATTACATTTTTAAGTTTGGGTTTTAAACCCTTTAGTGTCGAAACCAAACCGTGGTTTCTAACAGAAAAAACAGATGGATCAGAATACATTTTTCCATCTTTAGAAAAGGATGATTATCCTAAAGTAAATCTAAACGTCCCATACACTGGAAATCATCTTATCGGTTTTAAAGAAGCAGTAGCTTTCAAAGAATCTCAGGGAAAATACCGAATGGTAAACTCACTGGGTTACATGGGGAAATATCAATTTGGTTCAAAAGCATTACGCGCCATTGGAGTCAGAAATGAAAAAGACTTCTTAACAGATCCGGCATTACAAGAAAAAGCTTTTGTTGCGTTATTATCCAAAAACAAATGGATTTTACGTAATGAAATCGAAAAGTACGAAGGAAAAGTTATTAATGGTGTCGAAATTACAGAATCTGGTATTTTAGCAGCTGCACATTTAGGAGGTGCAGGATCAGTAAAAAACTTTTTTAAACATGGAGGAAACAGGCATTTTAGAGATGCTTTCGGAACTTCTTTAAAAAGTTATATGCGAGATTTTGCCGGCTATGATCTTTCTTTTATTGAAGCAGACAGTAATGCGACAATAAACGATTAAAAACTAAAAAAAATCCCGAATGATAATTCGGGATTTTTTTTTGAATATTTTTAGTCAATTAAGATTTCTAAAATTTTAATAGCCGCTTCACTTATTTTAGTTCCTGGCCCAAATACAGCTGCTGCGCCTGCATCAAATAAAAATTGATAGTCCTGTGCAGGAATAACACCGCCCACAATTACCATAATATCTTCACGATCGTGTTTTTTAAGTTCTTCAATAACTTGCGGAACTAATGTTTTATGTCCTGCAGCAAGTGATGAAACACCTAAAATATGAACATCATTTTCTACAGCCTGTTTTGCCGCTTCAGCGGGAGTTTGAAATAACGGACCTATATCAACATCAAAACCTACATCGGCATAACCGGTTGCTACAACTTTTGCACCGCGATCATGACCGTCTTGCCCCATTTTAGCAATCATAATCCTTGGGCGTCTTCCTTCTTGTTTTGCAAAAGCATCTGCTAATTGTTTTGCTTTTTCAAAATTCTCGTCGTTTTTTATTGCTGCACTATACACACCGCTAAATGATTTAATTTGCGCTTTAAACCTTCCGAAAATAGTTTCAAGGGCATCACTTATTTCGCCTAATGTTGCTCTGTTTCTGGCAGCTTCAACAGCGATTTCTAATAAGTTTCCTTCTCCGGTTTTAGCGCAATGAATTAATTTTTCCAGTGATTGATTTACTTTTTCAGTATCTCTTTTTGCTTTAATATCCTCAAGCTGCTCTATTTGCTGTTTACGAACCATTTGGTTGTCAACATCTAAAATATGCAGCGGATCTTCTTTCTCTAACCTAAATTTATTGACACCAACAATAATATCCTGTCCGCTGTCAATTCTTGCTTGCTTTCTTGCTGCGGCTTCTTCAATTCGAAGTTTCGGAATTCCGGCTTCAATCGCTTTTGTCATACCGCCTAATTCTTCAACCTCTTCAATTAATTTCCAGGTATTTTCTAAAATCTCATTGGTCAAAGATTCTACATAATAACTACCGCCCCAAGGGTCAACTGTTTTGGTAATTTTCGTTTCTTCCTGTAAATAAATCTGTGTATTTCGTGCAATTCTCGCCGAAAAATCAGTTGGCAAAGCAATTGCTTCATCGAGTGCGTTGGTATGCAAAGACTGTGTTCCGCCAAATGCTGCAGCGGTTGCTTCAATACAAGTTCTGGTTACATTATTAAACGGATCTTGTTCTGTTAAACTCCATCCGCTAGTTTGGCAATGCGTTCTTAATGCTAATGATTTATCGCTTTTTGGATTAAACTGCTGTAATAGTTTTGCCCAAATCATTCGGCCGGCTCTCATTTTTGCAATTTCCATAAAATGATTCATTCCAATTGCCCAAAAGAAAGAAAGGCGTGGAGCAAATTCATCAATCGTCATTCCAGTCGATAATCCGGTTCGAATATATTCTAAACCATCTGCTAAAGTATAAGCCAATTCAATATCAGCTGTTGCTCCGGCTTCCTGCATATGATATCCGGAAATTGAGATAGAATTGAACTTCGGCATTTTTTTGCTTGTAAATTCAAATATATCGGCAATAATTTTCATTGAAGGCGTTGGTGGATAAATATAAGTATTACGCACCATGAATTCCTTCAAAATATCATTCTGAATGGTTCCCGAAAGTTTGCTGAGTTCAACACCTTGTTCTTCGGCTGCCACGATATAAAATGCCATAATGGGTAAAACGGCACCGTTCATAGTCATGGAAACCGACATTTCGTCTAACGGAATTTGATCGAATAATACTTTCATATCTTCAACAGAATCGATGGCAACTCCGGCTTTCCCAACATCTCCAACAACTCTTTCGTGGTCTGAATCGTAACCGCGATGCGTTGGTAAATCAAAAGCTATGGAAAGTCCTTTTTGACCTGCTGCAAGATTTCGTCTGTAAAAAGCATTACTTTCTTCAGCAGTCGAAAATCCGGCATACTGGCGAATCGTCCACGGACGACGAACATACATGGTAGCGTAAGGCCCGCGTAAATTGGGTGTAAAGCCAGCTCCGAAATCCAGAAATTCTAAATCCTCTATATCTTTTTCAGAATAGCTTTTTTTAAGTTCAATTCCTTCGGCTGTGGTGAAGTTATGAGTTATGGGTTTTGAGTTATGAGTTTGTTCATTTAACTCATGACTTTTAACTTCTAACTTTATATGTTTAAGGTCTTTTCTCAATTTTAAAATTATTTCTTAGAATAGGTTCAATTCGCTTTCAATTTCTTTTATGGTCTTAATTTTCTTTTCGTTTTATATACTTAGTTAAATAAAGAAAAATTGCAAATACTAAAGCAAAAATTAATGGCAGAACTCTCATTTCTGTTTTTATATTATGACTTGATGCACCTATGATTAGCCACATAAAAAGAGATAATAAAATTAAAATCACCAAAATAATTCTTGTAATAATTTTAAGTGTTTTCATTATTTTTCTTCAGATTCTAAACGTTCTTGTTCCAATTTCTCAGCTAATCTTTTTTCTATAATTGGTGTAATTAATGTTTTTCTAGGTTTTATTTTTACAAAAGGAAACAATTCTAAATCATGTTTCATTCTGTCTTCTTTGTTAGGATATTTATTGGTTCCTAATAAAACTTCTTTTTTAGAATCGAATAATTCCTGTTCTTTAGTGGCACTTTCCTGAATTTTCTTTTTGATCGTTCCGTCGTTCAAAAGTTTCAGGAAACCTCCGTCAGCTTCAATATCTTTAAATAAGTTTAAACTCTTTTCTGCCAATTGCATCGTTAAACTTTCAATATAATAACTTCCGTCGGCTGGATTATCGACTTTGTCAAAATAACTTTCATGTTTTAAAACTAAAAGCTGATTTCGGGCAATTCTATCTCCAAATTCGTTGTCTTTATGATATAAAGCATCGTAAGGCAAATTAGCCACAGCATCGGCTCCGCCTAATATTGCTGACATACATTCGGTTGTGGTTCGAAGCATATTGACATTATAATCGTAAATAGTTTTATTTCGTTTGGTTGGCGTAACCAAAAAATGACAATCTATATCAGGATTGTATTCTGCAGCAATTAATTTGAAAAGCATTCGCAAAGCACGAAGTTTTGCAATTTCAAAAAAGTAATTAGTTCCAACTGATATTTCAAAAACAATTGGTTTTACTGAAGTTGAGAAACGGTTTAAATATTCATTGGCATGGGCTAAACTGTAGGCAATTTGCTGAGTAATATTTGCTCCTGAATTTTGATACAAACCTAAATCTACACTTAAAAATGGGAGATTGGTTTGGTTTGATATTTTTTCAAGCGTTTCAAAATTATTTTTATCCGATGTTGTAAACCAGTTTCCGTCGCGGGCTAATTGTCCAATTGGATCAAGATTGCAATAAAAAGTTGCGCTTTTTTGTGCAGAAATAGCGTCCAGTTTTTTTACGAAATCGATTGAGATGAAACTCAAATGAAAATAAACGGTTCTATTTTCTAAAGGAAGATTTTCTAATAATTTTTGAATGTCGGTATTTTCGTTTTGAATCGTAAAACGTAAACTTTCGGCACCTCTTTCAATCGTATTTATGGCTCTGTTGATAGATTTTTCAACGTCATGAACAAATATGTTTTGACAGATTTTAAACTCTGAAGCCTTAGTATGAACAGCAGCACTTTTGGTAAACTCGTCGCTGTGATAAAAAGGTTTTACCTGAATATCTTCTGGAGAATTCCAAATTACGGTTTGGTTATAATCGGCTCCATCTAATTCAAACTGAATTTTTTGTTTCCATTGTTTGGATGAAATCGGATTAAAATCGTCGAACAGGTTAGTGGCCATTTAGTATTTTTTGTGTTTATTCTTTATCTTGAATGGTATCTCCTTCAAACTGGATGATGTAAATATCTTCGCTGTCTTTTTTCATAAAGTACTTTTCGCGAGCATATTTTTCTATTTGTTCAGGATTTTTAAGTTGTTTGATCTGTTCCTGATCTTTTTTTATTTCTTCCTGATAATATTTTTTATTGTCCTGTAATTCATTGATCTGTCCGTCTAAAAAGCGATGATCAAAATAGGAGTAGTTGTCTAAAAATAACATCCAGATTACAAAAAACAGCAAAACCCAGACATATTTATTGCCTAGATATTTGAACCACTTTTTGTCTTTATATGGATTTTTTATTTTCATTTTTTATAAACCTATTATTTCTTTTGAATTCGATTGGTCTTTTTAGCCCCGATAGTAGTGAAGTAATCTTTTGTGTCTCGTTTCTTTAACGAGACACAAAAGATTACTTCACTTAATTTTTATTTCAATCGGAGTTCAGTGAACTTCGTTTGAAACGTATAACGGGAATCAGCTCCTAATTATTATGGTTTAAATTTACGATAAAAATTATGAAATTCTCTGATTAATTACAGCGCGAACTACATCAATTGCTACAGTATTGTATTTATCATTTGGGATAATAATATCTGCAAATGCTTTTGATGGTTCGATAAATTGCTCATGCATAGGTTTTAACGTGTTTTGATAACGGTTTAAAACCTCGTCGATATCACGTCCGCGTTCTGAAATATCTCTTTTTAAACGACGAATTAATCTTTCATCTGAATCTGCATGAACGAAAATTTTGATATCAAAAAGTTCACGTAATTCCGGATTTGTCAAAATTAAAATGCCTTCAACAATCATTACTTTTCTTGGATGTGTTGAAACCGTATCGTCAGTTCTGTTATGCTGAATAAAAGAATAAACTGGCTGATCGATAGTTTCTCCCGCTTTTAAAGCTTTGAGATGTCTTACCAATAATTCAAAATCGATTGCACGCGGATGATCAAAATTAATTAATGCTCTTTCGTCAAATGATAAATTATCGGTTTGTTTATAGTACGAATCCTGAGAAATTACACCCACTTCAGTGTCTGGTAATTCGTTCATGATTTGGTGTACTACCGTTGTTTTTCCACTTCCTGTTCCTCCTGCAAGTCCAATAATGAGCATAAAATTTTTGTTTGATATTTGTTTGGCAAAAATAATAATTTAACTGAATTGCTAAACATATTATGTAATTTAACCATATAAGTAATGTAAGTAAATTTAAGCAGCAAAATATTTAAGTAAAACAATACTTAACTGAACTTATATTACTTATATGGTTAAAAGATTGTTACTTATTTGGTGAAAAACATAAAAAAAATCCCGAAAGTAAACCTTCGGGATTTGGTGCAATCAGTATAGTTTTAATAAAATATTCTGAATTTAGTAAGCACTTGTAATTATTTGTTCTTCTTTGCTTTAATCATCATTTCAAGCTGATCCCAAAGTTCTTCGGGAATTGCTTCTAATAAATTGAATTGTCCGGCACCTTTTAACCATTCACCGCCGTCAATCGTAATGACATCACCATTTACATAAGCAGAGAAATCAGACACTAAATAAGCTGCTAAATTGGCTAATTCCTGATGATCTCCAACACGTTTCAAAGGCACTTTTTTTGCCATGTCGAACTTTTCTGAAAGATCTCCCGGCAATAATCTGTCCCATGCACCTTTAGTAGGGAATGGTCCCGGAGCAATCGCATTAGAACGAATTCCGTATTTTGCCCATTCTACAGCAAGACTTCTTGTCATGGCTAAAACTCCAGCTTTTGCAGTCGCACTTGGCACCACATAAGCAGAACCTGTCCAGGCATAAGTTGTTACAATATTTAAAATCGTTGCCGATGTTTGTTTGGTATCAATCCAGTGTTTTCCAAAGGCAAGCGTACAGTTTTTAGAACCTTTAAGTACGATATCTATAACAGTATCAAATGCATTTGCAGATAAACGTTCTGTTGGAGAAATAAAATTTCCGGCTGCGTTGTTCAAAAGAACATCCACTTTTCCAAAAACTTTTAAAGTCTCCTGAAGCATATTTTCTACTTCTTCATAATGACGAACGTCACATTGAAGCGGTAAACATTTTCCGCCAGTTTCACTTTCAAGCTCTGCCGCAGTAGTTTTCAGCTTTTCTAAATCTCTTGAAGTTATCGCAACTTGTGCGCCTAATTCAAGAAAATATTTAGTCATTGCTTTTCCTAGACCGCTTCCGCCGCCTGTAACTACAATAACTTTTCCTTTTAAAGCGTCGTCACGTAACATTTTATCTGTATAGCTCATACTTTTCTTTTTTTACAATATTAATTAAAAAAATAGGATGCACGCATAATATTGTTATAAAATTTTGATAAACTTTATATATCACATAGTTTTTTTGCGGCAGATTCTAAAGTAAAATCGTCTTTGGCAAAGCAAAAACGTATTAATTTTTGATCTTTATGATCAGAGTAAAAAGTTGAAATAGGAATGGCAGCAACACCGTGATTGATGATTAGATTTTTGCAGAATGTTACATCATCTTCATCTGAAATATTGGCATAAGAAGCAACCTGAAAATAAGTTCCTTCGCATGGTTTTAATTCAAATTTGCTGTTTTTAAGGAGTTTTTGAAAGTAATCTCTTTTTTCCTGATAGAATTTCCCAAGTAAATTGACATCAACAACATCTAAATATTCGCTGATCGCAAATTGTGAAATACTATTGACACTGAAAACTAAAAACTGATGTACTTTTTTGATTTCCTTCATTAAATATTCGGGAGCAATCGTGTAACCAATTTTCCAGCCTGTAATATGAAATGATTTCCCGAAAGAGGAAACCATAACACAGCGATCTAAAAGAAAGGTTTTGGTATGTGCCGAAATATGTTTTTCTTCAAAAGTGATGTATTCATAAACTTCATCAGATAAAACAATGATATCTGGATATTTTGAAAGTATTTTTTCAAGCTGAAGAAAATCAGCCTCATTCAATATTTTTCCTGTTGGATTATGCGGATTATTGATGATAATCATTCGGCTTTTTGCAGAACAGGCTTTTTCGATTGTTTCCCAATTTGGAGTATAATCGTCGTTTAGCGCTACACGAACAGGTTTTGCTTTGCATAGTAAAACCGGAGATTCGTAGGAATCATAACTTGGATCGAGAATAATTACTTCGTCATTTTCTTTTACCAAAGCTAAAATTGAAGTAAAAATTCCCTGCGTTGCGCCAGCCGTAACTAAAAGTTCTAAATCGGGATTTATTGTTCTGTTATAAGAACTCTGAGTTAGCTTCGCAATTTTGTTCATCAACGGAGGATAACCAGCCATTGGTGTATATTGATGGACGTTTTCCTTTGATAATCGGGCAACAATATCTGTTAATCTTTCATCAACAGGAAAGTTTGGAAATCCCTGCGAAAGATTTATTGCATTGTATTCGGCTGCCATTTTTGACATTACCGTAAAAATGCTTGTGGTTACGTTTGGAAGTTTACTCATGATAAAGTTTGATTTGGGAAAAACTTGTGAGTGAATAAAAAAAACTTAATTTATTACCATTGGTATGGAGTAGAGGACTCTAACATTTTTGTTGTTTTGTTTTCCCGGACTCCATTTGGGAAATAGTTTTATAACTCTAATAGCTTCCGCACCCGTTTCGTATCCAATATCTCTTAAAATTTTAATATCGCTTAATGATCCGTCTTTTTCAATAATAAACATAGCATATACCTTTCCTTTTAAACCTTCTTTTGGGCTTTTGAAATTTTGTTTTATAAAACTGTTCATAGCTTCTACACCTCCAGGAAATTCAGGTCTTACATCTATTCCTGCTGTGTTGTAAACTTGATTTCCTTCAATAATAGCTTTTTCAGCATCGCTTATATATTCTTTAGGTGGTTCAGTTTGAGAAAATGCATTTTGCGCAAAACAAATTACAATCAGGATTAAAAACTTTTTCATAAGGTGGTTTTAGGTTAGCTTACATTTTATGAATAATAAAAATTGTGGGTTGATTGTGAAGGTTAAATTTTAATGACCTGTGAAAGATTGATTGCATTGTATTCGGCTGTTATTTTGACATTACCGTGAAAATGCTTGTGGTTATGTTTGGAAGTTTGCTCATGGTGAAATTTGATTAAAGAAAACTTTAGCAAGATATGAAATACAATTTAAAACTTTTGTAAAAGCATCATTTTAGGAAGTTATTTACAGGAATTGGTAATGAATATAAAGCTCTAACCACATTGTTATTTTGTTTTCCTGGAATCCATTTAGGAGATGTTTTTAAAACTCTGATGGCTTCTGCGCCAGTTCCAAGACCAATATCTCTTAATACTTTAATATCACTTAATGAACCATCTTTTTCTATTATAAAAGTCACATATACGTTTCCTTTGAGTGTTTTATCTTTTGGGTTTTTATAATTTTCTTTAATGAATTTATCAAGTTCTTTCTGTCCTCCAGAAAATTCTGGTTTTATTTCTATGTCTAGAGGATTATAAATTTTATTTTCGTCAGTATTAGAAGCTTCAATTTTATTTTTAGGGGGTGCAAATTTTCATGTTTTCCTTTTGAGAAAATGTTTTTTGAACAGCAAAAATTAAAATCAACATTAAAAACTCCTTCATAATAATGATAAGAATTAAGTTTTACATTTTATGAATAATAAAAATCGTCGGTCGATTATGTAAATCTACTTTTAATTTTTTCCAATCCGAAATTTTCATTGTTTTTATGAACTCTGTTGGCAGCGTAATATCAGTTGCAATACATAAATGTGTTGAAGGATTTACGATTTGCAAAATATCTTCAACTAATTTATTGTTTCTATAAGGTGTTTCAATAAAAATCTGCGATTGGTTTTTATCCTGAGATAATTTCTCAAAATGCCTCAATGCCGATTTTTTCTCGTCCTTATCAATTGGTAAATAACCGTTGAAAGTAAAACTCTGACCATTCATTCCAGAAGCCATCATCGCCAATAGAATAGAAGAAGGCCCAACTAATGGAACAACCTGAATTCCTTTTTCATGTGCCAGTTTTACAATCACAGCGCCGGGATCTGCAACGCCTGGACATCCGGCTTCGCTCATTAGTCCCATATTTTTTCCTTCTAACAAAGGTTTTATAAAATCTAAATGTTCGCTTGGTTCTGTTCTTTTATTTAGGGTAAAAAGTACCAATTCCGATTGTTTTTTTTCAGGATAAACTGCTTTTATAGATTTTCTGGCTGTTTTATCATTTTCAACAATATAATGGTCAATAAGTTCTATTGCTCTTCTTACGGTTTGTGGTAAAACATCCATCGGATCGCTTTCGCCCATTGTGGTTGGAATTAAGTATAGTTTTCCGAGAAGTTTCATTTTGAGATATTTTATAAATTAAAACAAAAAATGTATTTCAATTCTATAAATAGCAATTGAAATACAAATTTAATTATGAATGTTTTTCGATAAGTTTTTGGGCAATAATTTCTGAGACTTCATCCAGCATTTGATACACATTATCAAATCCGTTAACTGCTCCGTAATAAGGATCCGGAACATCTACATTTTCGTCTGGAAATAATTCGTTCAGAATAAGACGAACTTTATTTTTATGTTCAGGAGTTTTGGCAAGATGAAGGACGTCGCGTAAATTCGAACTGTCCATAACGTAGATATAATCAAATTCGTCAAAATCTGAAGCTTTAAATTGTCTTCCTTTTTGACCGTCAATACATAAACCGTTTTTTTGGGCGACAGCAATCGAACGTTTGTCTGGAGCGTGGCCAATATGCCATGATCCTGTTCCTGCAGAATCAACAATAAATTTATCTTTAGGTAATTTTGATGCTAAAATTCCTTCTGCTAAAGGAGATCTGCAAATATTTCCTAAACAAACCATTAAAACTTTTACTGGCATGATTCGCGTTTATAGCGTTAGTTTTTTGTTGATGTCTTCGACAAATTTTTTAAATTGTTTGTCTGTAGAAACTAAATTATCAACGGTTTTACAAGCATGTAAAACGGTAGCGTGATCGCGGTCTCCAATTTGTGAACCAATGTTTGCCAAAGAAGCTTTTGTAAATTTCTTTGCAAAAAACATGGCCAATTGTCTTGCCTGAACAACGTGTCTTTTTCTGGTTTTAGATTGAAGTGTTTCAATATCCAGCTGAAAATAATCAGACACAATTTTTTGGATATAATCAATAGAGATTTCTCTCTTTACATTTTTAACAAATTTCTCAACTACACTTTTCGCTAATTCAATCGTCACTTCTTTTTTGTTGAAAGAAGATTGAGCGATTAATGAAATAATGGCACCTTCTAATTCTCTAACGTTAGATTTGATATTCCGTGCAACATATTCTAAAATGTCTTCAGGCATATCAACACCGTCACGATATAAAATGTTTTTTAAGATCGAGATACGGGTTTCATAATCAGGCTGGTGCAATTCTGCAGACAATCCCCATTTGAAACGAGATAATAAACGCTGCTCAATATCCTGCATGTCTACAGGAGCTTTGTCAGAAGTTAAAATTACCTGCTTTCCGTTTTGGTGCAAATAGTTGAAAATGTGGAAAAATACGTCCTGAGTTCCTGATTTTCCAGATAAAAACTGAACATCATCAATAATCAAAACGTCGATTAATTGGTAAAAGTGAATGAAATCATTACGATTATTCTTTTTAACCGAATCAATATATTGTTGTGTGAAAATTTCGGCAGAAATATATAAAACCGTTTTTTCAGGATATTTATCTTTTACTTCAACCCCAATAGCGTGCGCTAAGTGTGTTTTTCCTAAACCAACTCCTCCAAAAATCAATAACGGATTAAATGAAGTTCCTCCGGGTTTGTTGGCAACAGCCATACCTGCAGAACGAGCTAAACGGTTTGAATCCCCTTCAAGGAAATTATCAAAACTGTAATTAGGATTTAACTGAGATTCAATTTTTAAATTTCTGATACCAGGAATTACAAACGGATTCTTAAGTTCAGGATTTAAATTTTTAAACGGAGCATCAACTTCTTGCGGTTTCATAGGAACTCTGTTAGAACTTGGCAGCTGCTCGGTAAACGGCTGTTTATTTCCATAAGTGTTCTCCATTTTAATTTTATAGAGTAACTTTGCGTTTTTTCCCAGTTCTTTGGTAAGCGCAACTTTCAATAATTTTACGTAATGCTCTTCGAGCCATTCGTAGAAAAATTTACTTGGTACTTGAATATATAACGCGTTGTCGGTTAGCTCAACTGATTTGATTGGTTCAAACCAAGTTTTGTATGCTTGATCTTGAATATTGTCCTTTATAAAAGACAAACAGTTTTCCCATACCGATTGAGCAGTTTTAGTCATAGATTCAAATAAATTTTTTTATTATTGATAAAGATTCTCCTATAAAATAGGAGCAAAATTTTTCCGTTTTTCAGGATAACAAATATGTGAACAAATTTCTGTAAAAAAAAATATTTTGGTATCTAATTTTATAAAAAAATGTTGTAAGAGAACTTCAGTAATTTTAAATTTTTTAATGTATAAATAATGAAAAATCATCAAACGCAAGTGCGTGTTCGTTACTCCGAAACTGACCAAATGGGGGTCGTTTATCACGGAAATTATGTGCCTTATTTTGAAATTGGACGTGTGGAATGGCTTAGAAATAAAGGGATTTCGTATGCAAGCATGGAAGAAAGCGGAATTGGACTTCCAATTGTTTCGATGCAGATCAACTATAAAAAATCAGCGCGTTATGATGAACTTTTAACAATTCATACAACATTCAAAAGTCAGTCGTCTGTTAAGATCGAATTCGACTGCGAAATCTATAATGAAGCAAATGAGTTATTAACAACCGCAGTGTTTATTTTAGTATTTATTTCGTTAAAAACGGGTCGCCCAACTGCCCCTCCAGATTATATTTTGGAATTGTTCAAAACGCTAACGTAATTGTTAAAACGAAGCACGTTTTTATACTAAATTACACAATTTTAATATCGATTTCAAACATTAAATCAAAAATGTCGAATATAGATTCGGCATTTTTTTTTCGTGTTTTAGTCATTATCTTACCAATTGGCAGTCCTGAATCTTCATCGATTTCCATTTCCTGAGAAATTATGTCCAATTTTTTCTCCTTTATAACACGCATTACCTTGTTCATATTTTTATAATCAAAAGAAATTAAAAACTGAACATCAATTGTTTTTTCAACAATTTCGCAAACTTCTAATGTCATTTGCGCTGTTGTTCTATAAGCTGCGATCAAGCCGCCAACGCCTAATTTTGTACCGCCAAAAATACGAACCACCACTATAAGAATGTTGGTTACTCCAAAAGATTGTATTTGTCCATATATAGGTGCGCCGGCAGTATTACTTGGTTCGCCATCATCGTTTGCACGATACGAAATTTTTGGAGCCGTACCTAATTGATAAGCGTAACAATAATGTACAGCATGCGGATGAAGTTTTCTTAAGTCTTCAATAATCGGTTTTACTTCATCCTCGGTTTCTATAGGAAATGCGTAACCAAAGAATTTACTTCCTTTTTCCTTAAAAAGAACTTCTTCAGATGCACTGGCAATGGTTTGATACGTATCGTTATATTCCAAACTTAAAATTCTAAATTGTTTTTTTAGCCACAGATTAAAAGGATTCACACAGATTATTTACAACAGTTAAAAAATCCTTTTAATCCCTTTAATCTGTGGCTAAATATTATATTATGTTTTTGTCAAACAAGTCAACAACATCTTCCTTGCCAACTTGTAAATTCCAAACATGTAAGCCTAAAGCTGCAGCAGCATCCGTGTTATCTTTTTTATCATCAACAAATAACGTTTGCTCAGGAATTAAATTATGCTCGTCAATTAAATGTTGAAACGACTCCGCATTTGGTTTTCGTTTTCTAATTTCAAAAGAGAAATGAACTTTTTCAAAACAATTATAAAAATCAGTATAAAAAGGAATCCCAACCGTTTTTTCAAAAGTAGCAATATGAATAGCATCAGTATTACTCAACAAAAACAAACGGTATTTTTTTGAAAGCTCTTTTAAGAAATCCAATCGATAAGAAGGAAAATCAGCTAAAACCGCATTCCACGCTTTCATGATTTCTTCAACTGATGCATTAGGAAGCTGTTTCTGAAATCCGCCTATAAAATCATCGTATGAAATATCTCCGGTTTCAAACAATAAATTCAAACGGTCTAGTTCAGTATTCCATTCTGTCAAACCTAAATTTTGCAATCCTGAAATCGTTCCTTGTTTGTCTAAATTGATGAAGATATCTCCAAAGTCAAAAATTATCGTATCAATCATAATTCCTTACGTATATTAATTCGTCGTTTTGAATATAAGTTTTAATGGTATTTTTCTTTTGAAGTTCCGGTGCTTTTGTCCCTTTTTCAAAAGTGTTTTTTCCAACAAAAATTCTCGCTTCGTCCCAAATATTTTGATCTATAAAAGACTGCAGAGTCTGTCTTCCGCCTTCAATAATTATAGACTGAATTTGATGGTGATATAAAACAAATAAAATATTCTCAATCAGGTTTTTGTTAAAATCAATCTTCTCAAAAATCGTATTTTCAGTCGAAACATTGTTTTCAGATTTCGAAAATACAATCGTTTTTACACTATCATCAAAAACAAAACTATCTTTTGAAATTCGATTGTTTTGATCTAAAATCACCCGAACCGGATTATTTCCTGACCAATCGCGAACATTTAATTTCGGATTATCATTAACAACCGTCTGTGTGCCGGCGAAAATCGCCTGTTCTTCACTTCGCCATTTATGAACCAATTGTCGGGAATAGGTGTTAGTGATCCAAACCGGTTTACGTTCCTGATCCTCTTCTTTTTCGGGAGCTAAAAATCCGTCCTGACTTTCGGCCCACTTTAATATAATATAAGGTCTCTTTTTTTGATGAAAAGTAAAAAAGCGTTTGTTGAGTTCGTTGCATTTGTCTTCTAAAATGCCTACGGTTACATTTGCTCCGGCTTCAACTAGTTTCTTGATTCCTCTTCCTGCCACTTTTTCATTTGGATCAACCGTTCCAACAACCACATTCGGAATCTCATTTGTAATAATTAAATCACAGCAAGGCGGCGTTTTTCCAAAATGAGAGCAAGGTTCTAAACTCACATAAATGGTTGCTTTTTTTAATAACGATTTATCTTTTACAGATCGAACCGCATTTACTTCGGCGTGTGGTTCGCCGGCTTTTTTATGCCAGCCTTCGCCTATAATTTTATCTTCATAAACAATTACACTTCCTACCATTGGGTTTGGATAAGTTGTTCCAAAACCATTTTTAGCAAGTTCAATGCATCGTTTGATATATTTCTCATGTATATTCACCCTGCAAAAGTAATTATTTTTGAGTTTTGAGTCTAATATTGTAATTATTGTTGCGAAACAAAACAAAATGTTATGAAACTATCGGAAAAGTATTTTTATTTTTGTAGATACAAGTGAAAAAATAAAATGAGAAATTGGGTTATCAGAAAAATTAAAAAAGAAGACAATCAGGCAGTTGCGAAATTAATACGATCCGTTTTTGACGAAATGGAGATTTCAAAAGTGGGAACCGCTTATGAAGACCCATATTTAGATTTAATGTTTGAAGAATACAATAAACCGCAATCAGTCTATTTTGTAGTTGAAAGTGAAGGCGAAATTTTAGGCTGTGCCGGAATTGCGCCATTAGAAAATGGAGATTCAAAAATTTGTGAATTGCAAAAAATGTATTTTTTACCAGAAGTTCGCGGATTAGGAATTGGAAGTAAAATGATGGATGAATGTCTAAATGAAGCAAGGAATTTTGGTTTTGAAAAATGTTACATAGAAACAATGCCGTTTATGCATGCGGCTCAAAAATTATATAAAAAATCAGGCTTTGAATATTTAGATGCACCAATGGGTTGTACCGGGCATAATTCTTGCCCAGTATGGATGTTGAAAGATTTGCAGAACTGATTTTAATGAGTTGGTTTTGTAAAATTTATGTGAAGAATAATTAGCTTTGGCTGAAAAATAATACGCAATAAACGCAATGAAAATTAAACAATATCGTACTCAGTTTATTAAAGAGTTATCTCCTTTGTACGATGCGTACGAAGCGGAAAGTTTTTTCTATTTAATTTTAGAAGATAAACACAGGCTGCGTCAAATAGATTTGGCTCTAAATCATGAATTATTTTTTTCTGAGTCTGATTTTGCTGTTTGGGAACTATTATTAGCACAGTTAAAAAAAGAAGTTCCAATTCAGTATTTATTAGGTAAAACCAGTTTTTACGGTTTAGAATTTGAAGTAAACGAAAATGTTTTGATTCCGAGACCGGAAACAGAAGAATTGGTCGAATGGATTATTAATGAAAATAAATCGCTTGATAAAACCAAAAAACTAAAAATTCTTGATATCGGAACCGGAAGCGGATGTATTGCTATTTCATTGGCTAAAAATCTGCCTTACGCAGATGTATATGCCATAGATGTTTCAAAAAAAGCAATAGAAACTGCAAAACGAAATGCGAACAGAAATAAAGTAGATGTTACTTTTATGTTTCAGGATATTTTAGAAACAGAAGAATTGAAATGCCAATTTGATGTAATTGTTTCAAATCCGCCTTATGTGCGAAATCTTGAAAAAGAAGAAATCAAGAAAAATGTTCTCGACTACGAACCGCATTTGGCATTATTTGTAGATGATAATGATGCATTGGTTTTTTACAGAAAAATAGCTTCTCTAGCACATAATAATCTCTTGGAAAACGGACAATTGTACTTTGAAATCAATCAGTATTTAGGAAAAGAAATGATCGATTTGCTAGGTAAAATGGATTTTATAAACATCGATCTTCGTAAAGATATTTATGATAACGACCGCATGATTTCCTGCAAGGTTTCCAAAACCTTGTAGGGATTTTTATTCAATAGCAAAAAATGAAATTACAAATTAGGAATTTTAATGCACATCAAATATATGAAAGATTTGATATCGAAATTCCTTCTGATGATTCTTCAGATTTAAAGATTTGCTATGTTGATTTTGAGTTTGAAGAAAAGCCAGAGTATAACATTACTGCAAAATTTCTGCTCAATCAAAATAATTTGAAATTAGACGATTTTAATTTTGTTTATTTCAAAAATATAGATTTAATTTTCTTCAGATTCATTTATCAATGGGGAATAATTGATTTGAAAAACAGAAAATTGAAAAGAAATGTAGTTGATTACTCTTTAGATTTTCCTTTTTTTTATTTGCACGAAAATTGTATTTTAATTGTAGATGATCTATTTGCTGAAACTATAACATTTGATGGTGAGACAATAGATACAATTCTAAATGAACAGCCTCATGAAATAATTGAGTTCGAGAACTATTTTGAATTTGACATAATAGGAGTTGAGAAAAGAAAACTTATGAAAACCTTGCAGGAAACGTAAAAATTACTCATATCGTAAAGCCTCAATAGGGTCTAATTGCGAAGCTTTAATTGCAGGATATAAACCGGAAACAATGGCAACCATAAAACTGGTTCCAAAAGCGGCAAAAATTGCCATCCACGGAATCACAAAAGCAAAACTCATTGCGGCTGCAAAAGCGAAACCGATTAGAATTCCTAGCACAATTCCGACCAAACCGCCAATTTGTCCAATTAATAAAGTTTCAATAAAAAACTGAACTGAGATTGTAACTTTAGTTGCGCCCAAAGCTTTTCGAACACCAATTTCGCGGGTACGTTCTGTAACCGAAACAATCATAATGTTCATTAAAGCGATTGATGAACCTAAAATAGTGATAACAGAAATAATCCACGATGCCCAGCCTAAGTATTTTGTGATTCCTAAAATTCTGTTGATTAAATCATCGCTTCGGCCAATACCAAAATTGTTATCACGAACCGGACTTAGTTTTCGAACTCTTCGCATTGTACTTGTTGCATTATCAACGGCTTCGTCTAAAAGTTCTTTTTTAGAAACCATCACACTGACAGTGTAATTAATGTTGGGTGCAGTAAATAAAGAACGCGCGACCTGAATAGGAATTAAAACGCGTAAATCCTGACTGTTTCCAAATGTTGAACCTTTTTCTTTTAAAACCCCGATAACTTTAAAACGTGCACCGCGAATTGAAATTACTTTGTCAATTGGGTTCACATCTTTTAATAAACCTTTTTCAAAATCAGAACCTACAACGCAGGAATAAGTATTGTTATCAATATCAAACTGATTAAAAGAACGTCCTAAAGTAGTTTCTAAACCTGAGTTTGAAATAAAATGTTCATCAACACCCACAACCGTAATTTCAGGATCTGTTTTGGTATCTAAATATTTTACTTCGGCTTTTGATGTTGCTGTAAACGAAAGAGAAGTTTCGGTAAAAGGATATTTGTATTTGTTTTTAAAAGCAACCGCTTCTGGATAAGAAATAATTGGATTTATGATTTCTCGTTCGTTTCCACCGCGGTTACGAACCGTATTTTCATATTGATTGATGTTAAAAGTATTGGCTCCCATCGAAGCAAAATTGGTCGAAACTGTATTTTCAAGTGCCGTTACAACAGTTAAAATTCCAACCAAAGCGGTAATTCCGATAGCAATAATTAAAACAGTAAGAATGGTTCGCAGCAATTGAGTTTTGATAGAACCAAAAGCAATTCGGATATTTTCTTTAAATAATTTTAGCATCATGACCAATTTGTCACGAAAATACGGTTTTTGTTACAAGTTTGTTTTCTAACCGCTATTATTTATTTTAAAAAGTAAGATATTTGCAGTCGATTAAAATTAAAAGAAAATAATATCAAAGAATTTTAGGTTTTTAGATTTCACAATAAATCTAAAATCTAAAATAAGAAATCTAAAATAAAAAAGATGGCTTCAAAACCAAGTATTCCACAAGGAACAAGAGATTTTTCGCCTGCCGAGGTGTCAAAACGTCAATATATTATTCAGACGATAAAAACTAATTTTGAAAAATTTGGTTTTCAACCGATAGAAACTCCTTCGTTTGAAAATTCAGATACTTTGATGGGAAAATATGGGGAAGAAGGAGATCGTTTGATTTTTAAAATCCTGAATTCAGGTAACTTTTTCTTCAATAAAAATAAAATTGAATTACCGGAATCTATAGAATCACTTCAGGTTAATTCAGCCGAAACAATTGATTTAAGTCAAAGAATCGAACTGAATAAATTTACTGGAAGAATTTCAGAAAAAGCATTGCGTTACGACTTAACAGTTCCGTTTGCAAGATACGTTGTACAACACCAAAACGAAATTGAATTTCCTTTTAAAAGATACCAGATTCAACCAGTTTGGAGAGCTGACAGACCGCAAAGAGGACGCTATAGAGAATTCTATCAATGTGATGCCGATGTTGTGGGGTCAACTTCACTTTGGCAGGAAGTAGAATTGGTTCAGTTGTACGATACCGTTTTTACATCTTTAGGTTTAGAAGGCGTAACAATCAAAATTAACAACAGAAAAATATTATCTGGAATAGCCGAAGTTATTGGTGCTTCAGATAAATTAATTGATTTTACGGTTGCTCTTGATAAATTAGATAAAATTGGAGAAGACGGCGTAAAAAAAGAAATGATCGAAAAAGGTATTTCTGAAACAGCGTTGGTAAAAGTACAGCCACTTTTTAGTTTTACTGGAACTTTTGCAGATAAAATTAAGCAGCTTTCAGAATTGTTAGCTTCATCAGAAGAAGGAATGAAAGGTGTTGAAGAATTGAAATTTATTTGTGACAATGTTGCAGTTTTAGGATTGTCAAGCGCAATTTTAGATCTTGATGTGACTTTGGCACGCGGATTAAATTATTATACCGGAGCTATTTTTGAAGTTGGAGCGCCAAAAACGGTTTCAATGGGTTCTATTGGCGGAGGCGGAAGATACGACGATTTGACTGGTATTTTTGGTTTAAAAAATATGAGCGGTGTCGGAATCTCTTTTGGATTAGATAGAATTTACTTGGTTTTAGAAGAATTACAATTGTTTCCGGAAACTGTTGCGGCGACTTCAAAAGCAATATTTATCAATTACGGAGATAAAGAAGCTTTGTATGCTTCAAAAGCCATTCAGAAATTAAGACAGGAAAATATAAAAGTAGAGTTGTATCCGGATAATGTAAAAGTTGGAAAACAATTTCAATATGCAGATAAACGTCTGATTCCGTTTGCAGTAATTGCCGGTGATCAGGAAATTGCTTTAAACTCTTACGCCTTAAAGAATTTAGTGACAGGTGAACAGGTTTCGGTTGATTTCGAAGGATTGAAAAATGCTTTGTTAGGATAACTATTTGAAGCGAAGTTTTTTGCCACAGATTACACAGATTAAAAAGATTTTTTATTTCACGCAGATTGGGCAGATTTTAGCAGATTTAATTTGATTTTTATATTAAATAAATTTGCTAAAATCTGCCTAAATCTTTTTAAAATCTGCGTGAAATAAATTTTTTAGTGACAAGCGAATAAATTTCGAAGGATTGAAAAAAACTTTGTTGGGTTAACTATTTGGAACGTAGGTTTTTGTCGCTGAGTACATAGGTTTAAAGGATTTTCTTTTAAAATCTATCCATGAAATAGTTGCTGATGAAGAAAAAAAACTTTTAATTTGCCCACCTTAAGTTACGGGCGTAGTTCAAGGGTAGAATAGCGGTCTCCAAAACCGTTGATGGGGGTTCGAATCCCTCCGCCCGTGCAATATTTTTTACCGCAAAGGACGCAAGGATTTTATCTAAGATACTATCAAAAAAAGCCAAAGTTCGCAAAGCTAGATCGATACAAGCTTTGCGAACTTTGGCTTTTTTAAAAAGCTTAAGAGTAAAAAAAACTTAGCGTTCTTTGCGCTATTTTTTCAAGATAAAAAAGGCATAAAAAAAAGCTTCGTCTCTATAAAGGCGAAGCTTTTTTTAATATAAGGTAAACTTGAATTAATAATTATTTAGAGGCCTTAGCCAACCCTTAAATTCAATTTTGATAGGTAATAAATTTTTGTTCCCAATTTGGATACCAAAGATACGACAAACTAAATCGTAATAGTCTTAAAATTATAATAAATTTTTATTGTCTATTTTCGCTTTTTAAAACACTCATATTTAATAAAGTGACAATTTGACATTTTAGAAGATTTGGCAGTACTTTTGCAATCCAACAGAAAGAAATAAAAATGAAGTTTAAGAATATTTTTAAAAATAAAAGTAATATGACTACTGAAAATACAGAATTCGATCAGGAATTAGACGATGTAACGTTAGAGAACAATGCCAACGGTGAGCAGTTAATTGTTGAAGAATTAAGTGTTGAAGAGCAATTAGCTCAAGACTTGGCAAAGGAAAAAGATAAGTTTTTGAGATTATTTGCCGAATTTGAAAATTACAAAAAAAGAACTTCAAAAGAGCGTATTGACTTGTTTAAAACAGCAAATCAAGAAGTTTTGTTAGCAATGCTTCCTGTTTTAGATGATTTTGACAGAGCAATGGTAGAAATCAACAAATCTGAAGACGAAACCTTAACAAAAGGAGTGGAGTTGATTCATGAAAAGCTTAAAAGTACTTTAGTTTCTAAAGGTTTAGAGCAAGTTGAAGTAAGAGCAGGTGATGCTTTTAATGCTGATTTTGCTGAGGCAATTACCCAAATTCCAGCTCCGTCTGATAAATTAAAAGGGAAAATTGTTGATGTTATTGAAAAAGGATACAAATTAGGAGACAAAATTATTCGTTTCCCTAAAGTAGTAATCGGAAACTAAAAAATGCAAACAGAATTTTTAAGTACCAGTTTTTAAATTGGGATTTGGAATTTTAGGATTTGGAATTTAACCTAATTATGAAAAAAGATTTTTACGAAATACTAGGCATTTCAAAAAATGCTGACGCTGCCGAAATAAAAAAAGCATATAGAAAAAGTGCGCTTAAATACCACCCTGATAAAAATCCAGGCGACAAAGAGGCAGAAGAAAACTTTAAATTAGCAGCTGAAGCTTATGAAGTTTTAAGCGATCCACAGAAAAAAGCGAAATACGATCAGTACGGACATCAGGCATTTGATGGTTCTGGCGGATTTGGCGGTGGTCACGGCGGTATGAATATGGATGACATTTTCAGCCAGTTTGGTGACATTTTTGGAGGCGGATTTGGCGGTTTCGGAGGCGGAGGCGGAGGTCCTCGTCGCGCTAAAGGAAGCAATCTTCGAATTAAAGTAAAACTTACTTTAGAAGAAATTGCAAATGGTGTTGAGAAAAAAGTAAAAGTAAAACGTAAAGTTCAGGCAAAAGGTGTAACGTATAAAACTTGTACGACTTGTAACGGTCAAGGTCAGGTAATGCGTGTAACCAATACCATTTTAGGAAGAATGCAGTCAGCATCAACATGTCCTACTTGTGGTGGTTCTGGTCAAATTTTAGATAAAAGACCTTCTGAGGCAGATGCACAAGGAATGGTTCAGGAAGATGAAACTGTATCAATCAAAATCCCGGCAGGAGTTACTGACGGAATGCAGTTGAAAGTTTCAAACAAAGGAAACGATGCGCCAGGAAATAGTATTCCGGGAGATTTAATTGTTGCCATTGAAGAAGTAGAACACGAATTCTTAAAACGTGAAGGTGAAAATATACATTTTGATTTGTACATCAGTTTCCCTGAGGCAGTTTTAGGAGTTTCAAAAGATATTGAAGCAATTAACGGAAAAGTGCGTATTAAACTGGAAGAAGGAATTCAATCTGGAAAAATCTTAAGATTAAAAGGAAAAGGAATTCCAAGTTTAAACGGTTACGGAAGCGGAGATTTATTGGTTCACGTAAATGTTTGGACACCAAAAACATTAAACAAAGAACAAAAACAATTCTTTGAAAATGCTTTAAATGACGAACATTTTATACCAAGTCCTGAAAAATCAGAGAAATCATTTTTTGAAAAAGTAAAAGATATGTTCTCATAATCTAAACTTTTTCTAAATGTTTAAATAAATTCAAAACCCATTCTAAACATAAATAGAATGGGTTTTTTGCGTATTATTATGCAGATTCGCTAGTAATTATTTACTTTTACAGACTGTTGGCAAAAATGTCAAAAGCCAGCACAAGAAAATCCAAAAAAACAAAATGAGCAACTTACTCGAAGTACATAAAGTCGTAAAACAATATGGCGATTATGTAGCGCTTAACGAAGTTTCATTAAATGTGCCAAAAGGCAGTATATATGGACTTTTAGGTCCGAATGGAGCTGGAAAAACTTCCTTAATCAGAATCATCAATCAAATTACAATGCCAGATAGCGGCGAAATAATTCTTGATGGAGAAAAACTGCATCCAAAACACGTACAGACAATTGGTTATCTTCCGGAAGAAAGAGGGTTATACAGCTCGATGAAAGTGGGAGAACAATGTTTGTATCTCGCACAAATGAAAGGACTATCTAAAACCGAAGCCAAAAAACAATTGGATTATTGGTTTGACCGTTTAGGAATTCAAGGCTGGTGGAATAAAAAAATTCAGGAACTTTCTAAAGGAATGGCACAGAAAATTCAGTTTGTAGTTTGTGTTTTACATAAACCAAAATTGTTAATTTTTGATGAGCCTTTTTCAGGTTTCGATCCTGTAAATGCCAATGTTATAAAAGATGAAATTTTGGCATTAAAAGAGCAGGGAGCAACTATTATTTTCTCGACACACAGAATGGAAAGTGTAGAAGAACTGTGCGATCATATTGCTTTAATTCACAAATCAAATAAACTGATTGAAGGAAACGTGGGCGATGTAAAACGTCAGTTTAAAACTAACAGTTTTGAAGTGGGAATCCTGACAAACAATGTTGAAGGTTTGATGTACGACATTACACAAAAGTTTACCGTTTCACCTGCGAATTTTAAATCTTTAAATGACGATTTAAAATTAAATATCCAAATAGGAAATGCAGCGCCAAATGAATTATTAAATGTCTTGACACAACGTGGGCAAGTAACACATTTCGTAGAAAAAATTCCAAGTGTACACGATATTTTTATTCAAACAGTTACAGAGAATAAAGTTTAGATTTCAAATTTTAGATTTTAGAGTGAAGGCCTAAAATCTAAAAATCTAAAGTCAACAATCTAAAATCTAAAATCTAAAATCTAAAATCAAGAAATGAGTATTATTTCATTAATTATAAAAAGAGAATTTATTGCCAAAGTCCGCAATAAATCTTTTGTTGTCATGACTTTTTTGAGTCCGCTTTTGTTTGTTGCGATAGCCGTTTTTATAGGTTATTTGAGCACAATGAAAGCCGAAACAAAACGTATTGCAATTCATGATGAAACCGGACTTTTTGCTGCCGATTTTTTAAAAGAAAATAAAAAAGGTGCCGAATTCAAATATCTGAATTTATCTGAAATTGATGTAAAAGCTTTGAAAGACAGCATTACAAAAGAAAATTTCAGTGGATTAATTGTTATTCCAAAAACAAATAAAACAAAAGATTTAGAAAGTAAAATTGAGTTTATTTCGAATAATAGTCCAAGTATTTCTTTTATAGAAGGTACGCAGAAAATTATCGGAACAAAAATTACCAAACTAAATCTCGAAGAAGCAAAACTAGATACGCTGGCAATTCAAAAAGCACAATCAGAGGTTAATATTCATTTGGTTAAAGCTTCGGGAGAAGAAAGTTTAAAAGGATTAAATGAAATAAAAATTGCAATAGGCGGTGCATTTGGTTATTTGATTATGATGTTTATCATCATTTACGGAAATATGGTAATGAGAAGCGTAATCGAAGAAAAGACAAACCGTATTATCGAGATCATTATTTCATCTGTAAAGCCATTTCAGTTAATGATTGGTAAAATTGTTGGAACATCATTGGCAGGAATTTTACAATTTATAATTTGGGCGATTATTGGTTTGGGATTAATGTTTGCGGCTTCGGCATTTTTTGGTGTAAATATTGGGCCAGGATCAAATATTCCACCCGTATTAATGCAATCAGTAGATCATAATTTTTCTGGGATAATACAAATGGGATTAAGAGAAGCATGGAATTTACCCATTCCAAGCATTCTAATCGGTTTCGTAATTTATTTTATTGGAGGCTATTTTTTATACAGTTCATTTTATGCGGCAATTGGAGCAGCTGTTGACAATCAAACCGATTCTCAGCAATTTTTACTGCCAATATTAATGCCGTTAATTCTAAGTGTCTACATCGGATTTTTTACGGTTGTAAACGATCCACACGGAACTGTTGCTGTTGTATTCTCTATGATTCCGCTTACCTCGCCAATAGTTATGTTAATGCGTATTCCGTTTGGCGTGCCGTGGTGGCAAATCGCAATTTCGGTATCATTATTGTTTGCTACCTTTTTCCTTGTTGTTTGGTTCGCTGCAAAAATTTACCGTGTTGGTATTTTAATGTACGGCAAAAAACCAACGTGGAAGGAATTGTATAAATGGCTTAAATATTAACTTAGAGATTCTAAGTTTCTAAGTTTCTGAGATGCTAAGATTTTAGCTGAAAAAAAACTCAGAATCTCAGAGTCTTAGCATCTTAGTATCTTAAAAAAGAATGAGTAAAATACTAATTATCGAAGACGAAGCAGCGATTAGAAGAGTTTTGGTAAAAATATTATCAGAAGAAAATGATACCTATCAGGTTGATGAAGCTGAAGATGGGGCTGCGGGTCTTGAAAAAATAAAAAACAACGATTACGATTTGGTTTTGTGCGATATCAAAATGCCAAAACTGGACGGTGTTGAGGTTTTAGAAGAAGTAAAAAAGATAAAACCGGAAATTCCGATGGTTATGATTTCAGGTCATGGCGATATGGAAACCGCAATTCATACTATGCGTTTGGGTGCTTTTGATTATATCTCAAAACCACCAGATTTAAACCGTTTATTGAATACCGTTCGTAATGCTTTAGACAAAAAACAATTAGTTGTTGAGAATAAAATTCTAAAGAAAAAAGTCAGCAAAAATTACGAAATGATTGGCGACAGCGAATCTATTAATCATATTAAAGTGATGATTGATAAAGTTGCTCAAACCGAAGCCAGAGTTTTGATTACGGGGCCAAACGGAACCGGAAAAGAATTAGTAGCGCATCAATTACACGAAAAAAGCGAACGTGCTAATTTCCCTTTAATTGAAGTAAACTGTGCAGCGATTCCGAGTGAATTGATCGAAAGTGAATTATTCGGACACGTAAAAGGTGCTTTTACATCGGCAGTTAAGGATCGTGCAGGAAAATTTGAAGCGGCAGATAAAGGAACTATTTTCTTAGATGAAATTGGAGATATGAGCCTTTCGGCGCAAGCCAAAGTTTTACGTGCGCTTCAGGAAAGTATGATTACGAGAGTTGGTGCCGATAAAGACATTAAAGTTGATGTTCGTGTGGTTGCCGCAACAAATAAAGATTTAAAAACAGAAATTGCCGAAGGGCGTTTTCGTGAAGATTTATACCATCGTTTGGCTGTTATCTTGATAAAAGTTCCGCCATTAAATGAAAGACGCGACGATATTCCGGCTTTGATCAAACATTTTGCAGAAAAAATTGCATCAGAACAAGGAAATTCGATTAAGGTATTTTCGGCGCAAGCCATACAATTATTACAGGAATACGACTGGACAGGAAATATTCGCGAACTTAGAAATGTTGTCGAAAGATTAATCATTTTAGGAGGAAGCGAAATCTCTGAAGGCGACGTAAAAATGTTCGCCAGTAAATAATGATTTAGAATCTAAATTCTAAAATCATAAATCTAAAATTAAGCATGAAACTAAAAAAAATAAACGAGAAATTACAAGACGGATTAATTGAAAATGGTTTAACAGAAGCAAATGTTTTGCAGCTGGAAACTTTTTCGACCATAAAAAGTGGTGCGGATTGTATTATTATTTCTCCGGAGAAAAGCGGAAAAACAACTACGATTGTTTTAAATGTGATTCAGCAATTAGCTGGAAAAAATGAAGAATCGCCACGTGCTTTGATTATTGTTGAAGACAAAGCAAAAGTGCTTGAAATGGAAGAGCTTTTTGAGAAATACGGAAAATATACGAATCTCGAAGTGTATGGTGTTCATGACAAAGGCGATATGGATTATGACAAAAATTACGTTTCTACAGGAATTGATGTTTTAATTGGAACGCCAAACAAATTGAGCGATATGTTTTCGACAGCGGGTTATAATGTAAACCGTTTGAAAATGTTTATCCTTGATGATGCAGATCCTATTTTGAAATTGCGTCATGAAACTAAAATAATGCGTATTTCTAACAGCATTGCCAAAACACAGCGTTTAATTTTTGCTGAAACTTTGACAGAACGTATCGAAATTTTGGCAGATAAAATGTTATTAGAACCATATTTATTTGATATGGATGAAGAAGGCGAGGAGGAATTGGATGAAGAAGAAGACGATATTGAGGAAGAGTAAAAAGGCGCAGTTTTCAGTCTCAGTTTTCAGTCTCAGTTTACAAGCTTCACTGAAAACTGAAACTGCGACTCAAAACTAAATAATTATATATGGAAATATTCAAAACACTTAAATTCCTGTCAATCGTACTTTTGTGCTTTTTTCTAATTATTTATATTTTGATAATTTCTTATGTTTATTTTAATCAGGTTGAATTAGTTTTTCATAGTTCAAGATTGCCAAAAGATTACAAGTTTGATTATCAGCAAAAATTCGAAGAGATAAACATCAAATCATTTGACGGAACTATTCTTAACGGATTATTATTTAAGGCTGAAAATTCTAAAGGACTGATTTTTTATCTTCATGGAAATGCCGGAACGCTTGAAACCTGGGGTAAAATTGCAAAAGTATATACTTCATTAGGACACGATATTTTTATTTTAGATTACAGAAGTTTCGGAAAAAGCGAAGGCGAAATCGAAAATGAAGAACAATTGTCAAAAGATATTTCAATTGTGTATCAGTCAATGACGAAAAGATATCCAGAAGATAAAATCATAATTGCCGGATATTCGATAGGTTCCGGATTTGCGGCTAAATTAGCTTTGGAAAATAAACCAAATGCTTTACTGCTGCAGGCGCCGTATTATAATTTTTTAGAATTGTCAAGTAAGCGAGTGCCAATGTTTCCGGACTTTATGAAAAAGTTTAGTTTAGAAACCAATGTTTATCTTCCGCAGATAAAAGCTCCAATTTATATTTTTCATGGAACTGCAGACCAATTAATTCCTTTTGAGAATTCAGTTCGGTTAAAGAAACTTTTGAAGTCAAATGCTGTTTTTTATCCATTAAAAAATCAGGAACATATTGGAGTAAATGAAAATGAAGATTTTCAAAATCAATTAAAAACAATACTAGAATAGATTAATAATTAATAAAATAAAATGTCATGGGATTAATGAAGGTGTTTTCAGGAAGTGAAGTATTAGCAATTGCTTTGCAGGAAAGATTAGAAGAAGCCGGTGTAGAAACTGTAAAAAAAGATAATATTCAATCAGCTCGTTTAGGAGGTTTTGGCGGTACAGATTTGGCCGTTGAGGTTTTCATTCAGGAAACAGATTTTGCAAAAGCAAATCCGGTTATTGAAGAATTTAGAATGAGTATTTAAAAAGTTTTCAGTATTCAGTCGCAGTCTCAGTTTTCAGTGTAAAACTGTTTACTGAGACTGCGACTGAATACTGCGACTGCAAACTGCAAACTAAAAAAAATGCAATACAAAATGTTAGTTCTCGACATGGATGATACCTTGTTGACAGACGATCACAAAATTTCAGATTTAAATAAAAAAGTTTTATTAGAAGCACAGGCAAAAGGCGTTTATGTTGTTTTGGCTTCTGGAAGGCCAACATCGGCAATGATTGCTTATGCAAAAGAGCTGGAACTGGATTTGAATGATTCTTATATGATTTCATTTAACGGCGCAATTATCAGCCAGGTGAAAGATGATCTTGTTTTATTTGAACAGAAACTTACTGTAGAACAAATCCACGCTTTATATGATTATAGTGTAAAAATGAAAACGCACATTATAACGTATTTAGATGATGAAATTATAAGTGAAACCGATTCTGAATATATCGAGATTGAAAAAGATATTACCGGAATGGCGCACCGTAAAGTTTCGAGTTTTAAAGATTATGTTGACAGACCTGCTGTAAAATGTATTTTACTTGAAAATCCTGCTTATTTAAAAGAAGTCGAAAAAGATTTATTAGCTGCAATGCCGCATTTAAGCGTTTCGATGTCTAAACCATTTTTCCTTGAAGCAGCGCAAAACGGAATTGATAAAGCTGCAAGTTTAAAACAATTAGCAAATAAACTCAGAATTCATCAAAGTGAAATTATCGCTGTTGGAAATGCCGGAAATGACTTAACAATGATCGAATATGCAGGTTTAGGCGTTTGGGTTGATAATGTTACGCCAGAATTGCGCGATAAAGCAAATTTAATTGTATCTTCAAATAACAATGACGGCGTTGCCGAAGTAGTACAGAAATATATTTTAAATTAATTTTGAGATGAAAAATCCAATCGAAACAGAACGTTTGATATTACGGGAATTAGAACTTTCTGATGCAGAAGGAATGTTCGAATTGGATTCGAATCCGAATGTGCATTTGTTTTTAGGAAATAATCCCGTAAAACATATTGAAGAAAGTATTGATTATATCAAATTTGTTCAAAAGCAATACAAAGATTTTGGAACAGGCCGCTGGGCTGTTGTTTTAAAAGAAACCAATGAATTTATTGGCTGGTCAGGAATAAAGTATATTACGGACGAAATCAATAATCATAAAAACTTTTACGAGTTAGGATATCGTTTTATTGAAAAACATTGGGGAAAAGGATACGCTTCAGAAGCTGGAAAAGCTTTTATTGATTATGCTTTTAACGAAATGAAAGTAGAAAATCTTTACGCTTTCGCGGATGCGGGAAATGAAAATTCCAGAAAGATTTTAGAAAAACTAGGTTTCCATTTTGTGAATTCCTTCGAATATGAAGGAGAAATAGAAGTTTGGTACGAACTCAAAAATCCAAACTTATAAAGAAATTGTGTTTTAAGAAATCGTTCCTCCAAATCTTTGAAAACTATGAAAGTCTGCAAAGATTTGGAAAACGTAATTTCTTGGAATTATTTTTTAGCTACAGAAACAAAATATTTATTTCCGTCACCCATTGTAAGTTTTACACGCTCGTCGCAAAGATCAATTGCATAAACGGCACTTTCGTAACAGCTGCAAGTTGTGTTTTTGTCTTTAGACATTTCAGTTTTGCAATTGTTGTTTTTGAATGTTGCTAATTGTGGAGTATATAAACTTACTAAATCTGTAGAAGCAGTAACTAAAGAGATAATACTTGCAGAATTATTATTAGTAATTCTGTAAACAATTCTATCTGTATAGTTTACTTCATTTACAGTTACTTTACGAATATAAGTGTAAGCTGTAGATTCTGTACTTGGCTCCTTTACTTCAAATTTAAATCCAACCGCACGAATTGCAATATCAAATTGTGATTGAGAGTTTAAACTCGCCCAATTTGTTAAAGTACTAATAGATGGAAATGGGTTTGCATTTGCAGCTGGGGCATTAGTTTGCGCTTGCGAACTAAAAATGGTCAAGAACATCAAGCAGATCGTGGGTAAAAATGCTTTCATAGTGGAGTTTTTAATTTTTAATTTTTGCCTACTCTTTATGGTTTTCGGCGTTCCCATTCTTTTTTTAATAACAAAACAACAACATAACGATTGAAAATCAAAATTGTTTTATATGAATTGTTATTATATTAATATTAAAGTTTAAAATCTATAAAAACTCAATATAAGACTGAAATTTTCTAAACAAAGTTAAATGTAAGAAAATTTTAATTTAAAAGACAAAAAAATGTATTTAATCGATAAAATTTGCACTTAATCGATAATTTTGTCATTTTATTCTTATTGAATCAAAATTTATCATCTCCTAAAATACAAAATTTAAGAAATAATTGATTTATTATTTGATTTTTTAATGCGTTTTAAAATTGATGCTTTATGCAAAATATTGATATATAGTACATTATTGATTTTATTTTCAAGAATATTGTATGTAAATTTGCAAACTCTTTAATAGAGATGTAAATATAATATCTTACTACTATAAATGTAGTGCATTCCTATGGAAAATAGAAAAAAAGTTGCTTTTTATACGCTTGGCTGCAAATTGAATTTCTCAGAAACCTCTACAATTGCCCGAAACTTTAATGATGAAGGTTTTGATCGTGTCGATTTTGAAGAAATTGCAGATATATATGTTATCAATACCTGTTCTGTAACAGAAAATGCAGATAAGCAGTTTAAGCAGGTTGTAAAAAAGGCAATGAAACTTAATGATAAGGCTTTTGTTGCAGCAGTTGGATGTTATGCACAATTAAAACCAGAAGAATTAGCTGCCGTTGACGGCGTTGATTTAGTTCTGGGAGCTACTGAAAAATTTAAAATCACAGATTATATTCATGATTTGAGCAAAAATGATATGGGTGAAGTTCATTCCTGCGAAATTGCCGAAGCTGATTTTTATGTGGGAAGTTACTCTATTGGTGATCGTACCCGTGCCTTTTTGAAAGTTCAGGACGGCTGCGATTATAAATGTACCTATTGTACCATTCCGTTAGCGCGCGGAATTTCAAGAAGTGACGCTTTAGAAAATGTCTTAAAAAATGCCAAAGAAATTTCGGCTCAAAATATCAGGGAAATTGTTTTAACCGGAGTTAATATTGGAGATTACGGAAAAGGCGAATTCGGAAATAAAAAACACGAACATACTTTTCTTGATTTAGTGAAAGCTTTAGATGAAGTTGACGGAATTGAACGTCTTCGTATTTCCTCTATTGAACCAAACTTATTGAAAAATGAAACCATTGATTTCGTTTCAAAAAGCCGAACTTTTGTACCGCATTTTCATATTCCGCTGCAATCAGGAAGCAACGATATTTTAAAATTAATGAAACGTCGTTATTTAAGAGAAGTTTATACAGATCGTGTAAATAAAATTCGTGAAGTTATGCCGCACGCCTGTATTGGTGTTGATGTAATTGTTGGTTTTCCTGGAGAAACAGACGAACATTTCTTAGAAACGTATCATTTCTTAAACGAAATGGATATTTCTTATCTACACGTTTTTACGTATTCTGAAAGAGATAATACTGAAGCTGCAGATATGCCGGGAGTTGTTCCTGCGAATGTAAGAGCAAAACGAAGTAAAATGCTACGCGGATTATCGGTTAAAAAACGTCGTGCTTTCTACGAAAGTCAAATCGGAACAAACAGAACAGTTTTATTCGAAAGTGAAAATAAAGAAGGTTACATTCACGGTTTTACAGAAAACTACGTAAAAGTAAAAACACCATGGAATCCGGAACTGATTAATACTTTACATGAAATCAATTTGACAAAAATTGATGAAGATGGAAGTGTTCGTTTGGAGTTTGTAAACAAATTGGCAGAAGCTTAAAAAAAATATATAGACAAAGTATTGTCATTGCGAGGAACGAAGCAACCGCACTAACATAAGCACAAGAGATATACAGCGTGTGATTGCTTCGTTCCTCGCAATGACAGAAAATAAAAAAGCCCTTTTAAAAAGGGCTTTTTTATTGTATCAAAAAAATCTACTTCTGATTCTCAGGAATCACCAATTTCAAAGAATTAATATAATCTGTATCAAATTCAATAACTCTGATTTTTTCAGGATTAAAAGCTAATTCACCGCCAAATTTGCCTTTTGTTTCAAGGAAATCAATTAATAGTTCATCTTCTGTAAGAGAAATCAATTTACCCAAATAGACCGCTTTTGAAGATTTTTTAGCAATCTGAAAAATGGTATACTTTCTATCAAGAAAATTTACAATAGCATTCAGATCCTGAATCGGAATAATATCTTCTGTATTAATATTTATTCCTTTTAGGCGAATAACTTTTTCGGTAAAAACGAGGTCTTCATCCCTGTGAATGGCTTCGATATTTTTATTCTTTAAAATAACAAAGCCATCCAAAATATAATCAACCGGATTATTTCGAAGTAAAATCCAGTCATCAGAATAATCAATAAGAAACCCGGTAAAAATTTCTTTTTTATCCTGAAATTCTATCGCAATTAATTGTCTTAAATATTGTTCCATTTGATTTTATGTTAAGGCTGTTAGGAACTTTGTCAAAGTTTAAAACTTTGACAAAGTTGTCAGAGAAATGTTTTTTATGGATTAGTAGACCAAATACTGCTGTTTTTAATAAAAACTCTGCGGTTTAATTTAAGCTGTGCAATAATCAGTTCAGCAACATCTTCAGACTGCATTACTTTTTCTGGATTTCCATCCGTTAATTTTAAATCGATTGCTAAATCTGTTGCCACTGTGCTTGGCGTTAAAGCGGTAACACGAATATTGTGTTTTCTCATTTCCTGCATTAAAGAATCTGTTAAACCCATAACAGCAAATTTTGACGCACTGTAAGCACTTGTTACAGCATTTCCGTTTAATCCTGCTGTTGAAGAAATATTAATAATATCACCCGTTTGTCTTTCGATCATTTGCGGAATAACAGCGCGGGTTGTATAATACGTTCCCATTAAATTTACCTGAATAATTCTTTCCCAGTCGGCAGGTTCTAATTCCAGAAATTTTCCAAAAGCACCAATTCCGGCATTATTAATCAGGATATCAATAGTTTTAAATTCGGCTAAAGCTTTTTCAACGGCAGTATTTACAGAATTGATATCAGAAACATCTGCAGATAAAGCTAAAGATTTTACGCCAAATTGATTTACTTCAGCGGCTAATTGATCCACATCGGCTTGCGTTCTGGCAACAAGAATTACATTTACGCCTTCTTTTGCCAAAGCAATGGCGATCGCTTTACCAATTCCTTTACCAGCGCCTGTAATAAGCGCATTTTTATTTTTTAAGTCTGTCATGATTTATGTTTAGAAATGCAAAAAGCATCATTTTAAGTCTAACAAAAATAAAGCTTTTGCCAACTAAAATGATGCTTTTAGGTGTTTTCTTAATCTAAGTTTAACAACTTTTTTATTCTTTCAAAACCATGTCAATGCACATTACGGCAGCAAGAATTAATTGTCTAAGCGGACTATCTGATGGTACAGTTTCTTCAATTTGAAGTACATAATTATCTGCGCTTGTAAAAAACTCTTTTCCTAATCCGGCCCATTTCTTGCTTACTTGTGCAAGCTGTTTATTTTCGTGAGAAAACTTAAAATCCCATCCTGTCCATTTTCCTTGTAATGTTGCAACAGGTTTTTCATTTTTATCTAAGATTTCGAATCTTCCTCCAAATGAGAAAAATTTCTGTTTGAAGGTTCCAATTAATCTGTCTTTTTCGTCAAAAACTTCAACTGTTGATCTGAATATTGCAATTCCTCTTTTTACCGAAATTAATTTTTCGCCCGAAGCAGTTGTGATTTCAACATTAAAAGGTGTCGCTCTTTTATAATCTGTAAAACGAAATACTTTAGTAAAGAAACCAAGATTGTTTTCTCGGCAGTTCATAATTATTTGATTCGTTTGAGGGTCGTAAATGTCATAGTTGTTAGCAGCTTTAAACATTCCGATATGTTCTTTAACTAAAAATAGATTTTGGCTTAAAATAGGATTCATGAATTTTTATTTGAAATGGTTTGTATATGTTTGACTTAAATTATTCGATAAGAAATCTGACATGAACAGAACTTGATATTTTTATTTTTTCGAATTCTATGCTGGGTTCGTTTGTCGGTTCTTCAGAATAGAAAGTGGTTGAGGTTTTAATATTAACTCCTGCGACCCTGCCAGACAATTGATTTAAAAAGTTCTCAAGGTTGGTTATTTGAATAGCGTTTCCAACCTTTTGATTTAAAGGTTTAGTAAAACTTTCAGCGGTTTGCTTAGCATTTAATATTGCTTTTCCATTAATTAAAAGACTTATTCTTTTTTCATCAGTATTTTCAATTTTTTCAATTCGAACATTTGAAATACCAATTTTTTCAAGTCCTATAAATACTTTAGAAGCTGATGCTGCGTCTTTTACTAAAATAGAGTAAGATTTAGATTTGAAAATATCGTTTTGTTTTAAAAGATAATATTTGTAATTACTGGATATGTCACTTACACTAAGATTTTTTTCTATATCAATTCCAATCTCTTTTAATTTTGATATCATTTCTTTTTCAAGATCTTCTACAGATTTTTTTCCTTTCGAATCTTTTTCATTTAATAACACATTTATCCAAATTTTATTTGGTGTTACTAATGTATCTGCCTGACCTGAAACTTCAATGTATGGTTTGTCATTTTCATTTTTCGTTTGAGAAAATGAAGTTATAGACGCAAGAATCAATAAAAAGAAAAATAGTTTTTTCATGTTTTTAAAATTGAATTTCAAATGTAAAGAAATATTTATTAATTATATTCTTCAGAAGTTTCAATAAGACGAATAAATTCGGCTTTGTAACCTCCTTTGTCGAATGACATTCCTTGTTGTGCTAATTCCGCAATTGCTTCAGATGATTTATCAGAAATTAATTTTGAATCTCTTAGTTTTAATCCAAACCAAGCCACAGCCGTACTGAATTTGAAATCATCACTAGCTCTGTCTAAACTAACCGATTTGTTGTTGATTATCTGAACCATTTCAATACTTTTATCGCCGTCAGGTTTTTTGTAACGGAATTTTATTGTCGCCAGTTCACCGCTATAATTGTTTGAACTTGTTTCGGTTTGAGTGTATTTTAAATTATCAGGCTGAACATTTAAATAATCACTTTTTACACCAGCCGGAATAATTTCATACAAAGCCGTAACGGTATGGTTACTTCCTAATTCTCCTGCATCGATCGCATCATTTTTAAAATCTTCCGGACGAAGTTTTCTGTTTTCATAACCAATTAATCGGTACGCCTGAATTTGTTTTGGATTGAATTCAATCTGAATTTTTACATCTTTTGCAATCGCAAACATCGAACCTTTAAATTCTTTTCCTAAAAAACGATTTGCTTCCTGAATATTATCGATGTAGGCATAATTTCCGTTTCCTTTATCCGCAAGGATTTCCATTTTACTGTCTTTGTAATTCCCCATTCCGTAACCTAAACAAGTTAAGAAAACGCCTGTTTTTCTTTTCTCTTCAATTAGTTGTTCCATATCAGAATTGGAAGAACTTCCTACGTTAAAATCGCCATCAGTTGCCAGAATTACACGATTATTGCCGCTTTTAATAAAATTTTCTGTTGCAATTTTATACGCGAGTTCAATTCCTGCACCTCCTGCAGTACTTCCTCCGGCTTCTAATTTATCAAGCGCTTTAATTATTGTTTTTTTCTCGTTTCCAGAAGTTGGAGGCAAAACCATTCCGGCTGCTCCTGCATAAACCACAATTGCTACTTTGTCATTTGGGCGTAATTCATTTACCAATATTTTCATGGATTGTTTTAGCAAAGGCAGTTTATTCATGTCTTCCATTGAACCCGAAACGTCAATTAAGAAAACAAGATTTGAAGAAGGTAAATCTTCAAGTGGAATGTTTTTTCCCTGCAAACCAATTTTCAGAATTTTATTTTGTGAGTTCCAAGGCGAATCGCTTACTTCTGTATTAATAGAAAACGGATGTTCATTTTTAGGCTGCGGATAATTGTATTTAAAAAAGTTTACCATTTCTTCTACACGCACAGCATCTTTTGGAACTTTTTGTCCACTATTCAAAAAACGTCTGATATTGGTATAAGAAGCATTATCTACATCAATAGAAAAGGTAGAAAGCGGAGCCATTTTTGGACTTTCAAAAGTATTTTCTATAAAAGCATCATAATCTTCCTGAGTAGGCTGAGCAGGATTTTGTCTGATAATATTTAATTTTTTGTCTAATTCTTGTTCTGAAAGATTTTTGTAAAGTCCGTCTTTCGTTGCAATAACTACTGCGCCATTTGCCGCTTTAATTCCGTAAATTGAAGTAGCCGATTCCTCTTTTAAAACTTTTACATCATCAATATCATTCGGATTAATTTTTGCCATTTGATCGGCTTTTATCGCAACTCCGTCAACAATGTAAATTGGTTCATTTTTAGGAGAAACAGATTCCGTGACACTTGGAGCTGGCGTATATTGGCTTTTTGATTGTTTTGCAGCTTTTCTTTTAGTTCTTGAAATTCCGTAAGCCACTGTAACAACTTCCTGCAGCTGATTAGATTCGTCTTTTAATACAACATTGATAACATTTGAATCTTGTACAATAATTGTTTGGCTCTTCATTCCGATATAAGAAAAAACAAGAGCATCACCTTTTTGAGCTTGAATGCTGTATTTTCCATCAAAATCCGTAGCAGCATATGTTTTTGTCCCTTGAATGTAGACATTAACCCCCGGAAGCGCAATCGAACTTGCATCTGTAACAATTCCTGTAATCGTTCTTTCCTGCGCCATTGACACGAAACATATAAGCATAGCAATGGCTGATGAAATAAGTTTTAGACTTTTCATGATAGTAAGTTTTAAATTAATGTTCGGATTTTTTCTTAGTCAAAGCTTTAAACTTTGACTAAGATTTGTTGTGTTTAGGCTATTTCTTTAAAGCCGGTTTTCCTGTTTTTGTAGTTATGATAACAACTCCTTTTTTTCCTTTTTCGCCATATTTTGATGTGGCTTCAAGATCTTGTAAAATGGTGATTGTTTTAATGTCTTGTTTATCTAAAGGCGCATAAGGACTAGTTGGATTATTTCCAAATAAATCATTTTCAGAATAGTAGATTCCGTCAATAATATACAAAGGTTCATCTAATACAACTAGAGATTCTACGTTTTCAGGCTGTAGATTTGTAATTTCAGCCTGCATCATTTTGTCTTTTTTTACCTCGTCGCTGTGAGCCATTGCATTACCGTTAAGGATAACTAAAGGGGCACTTTTTTTAGCTCTTTGAGATTGCATTTCTGCAGAAGAGGCTTTAAAAGTTTCTTTCTCCATTTTTCTTGAATATCCGGAACTTACATCTATTTTATCTTTGGATTTTGAGACTTCGGCGTCTTCTTCATAGGATGACGATTCTGCAACAACTGGGGCTGGAGCTTCGTCAGCTATTGGCATTGACATTGCATCTGTATTTGGAGAAACTATAACTTCATGTATTGCAACTTTTTGCTGTTGCTGAATTTGTTTTTCCAGAATTTTAGAAGCTTCTTCTTTTGAAACTAATTGAGAATCTGCCGCTACTACTGCTTTGTTTTTTTCTAAAGTTGAATTTTCATTTGTTTCATTTTCAGTTTCATTAACCACAACTTTATCTGGTGTTTGAATAATAGTCGTTTTGTCTGTTTTTAAAAACTGATACCCTAAAGAAATTACTAATAAAAGAGAAGCAGCGACAGCGATTTTTTTCCAGAGCGCAATACTTTTTTTATCTTCTTTTCTGTCGAGTTTGTCTTCAACACGCGACCAGACTTTTTCCATTCCCGGAAAATCTTTGGGTTCTGCATTATCTGCAGCTTCCTTAAATCTGTTGAATATTTTATCTTGATTGTCCATGACTATTTTGCTTTTTGGTAATACAATTTATTTACTAATTCCTTTAGCTTGGTTTTCGCGGCATTCAATTGTGATTTTGAAGTGCCTTCGGAAATGTTAAGCATTGCTGCAATTTCTTTATGTCCAAAACCTTCTATAACAAAAAGGTTAAAAACAGTTTTACAGCCATCCGGAATATGGTTTAATAAATTAAGTAAGTCTTCTTCTTCTAATGAGTTCATTTCTTCTGTAAATGGCTGTGCAAGCATTTTTACATCATCAAGATACATGTTGAAATTGGTGTTTTTCTTGATGGAAGCCAAACAGTAATTAACGGCAATTTTTCTAGCCCAGGCTTCAAAGGCTTTTTCTTCCTTAAGCTGATCTAGTTTTGTAAATATGGTATAGAAAGCGTCGGCCAAGGCTTCTTCGATTTCTTCTTCCTTCTTGAGGTATCGTTTGCAAACGCGATACAATTTTGGAGCCATATGCTCATAAACCTGACGCTGCGCATCGCGGTTCATTTTTTTGCAGTTAGAAATTAGCGTTTCGTTTATCACAATATTGGTCTTTAATTATAAAGAGAGATAAAAAGATAAAAAGGTTGGGACGAGGTTGAAAAAAAGTTTTTTTTTCAGGTTCAAAGGTTCATAGTTTCAAAGTTACAAAGGTTTTATGTAGAGACTCACAGCAGTGCGTGTAACGTATCGTAAATTCGAAATGACATCAAATAAGGTCAATTTTTATTTTTTTGTATTTCGATACCAATCTTCAATTTTCTTAATTGATTCCTTGTCAACTTTTGGATTACTGTTTGAACCTAGATCAATTTTTGTATGAGAGATATATGAGTTTAAAAAAATTATTGCAAAACCCCCAACTTCAGCATCTTCAGTTAAAAGAGTTGAAGAAAATAAGTTCATATATCCACAGCATTTTTCTTTAGAATTCATAACCGAAATTAGATATTCGACATCTTTTGGCTGTACCCAGTTTTCAGGAAAATCTCCAAGCATTGATACAAAATTTAGCGGAGACTTTTTATTGTATTTTTCTTTAAAAAGAAGAATAAATGATTTTGGATCTAAATCTTTTGGAGATAAAGTCTTGTGATTTTTTTTCACATTTGAGGTTAACTCTTCTATACTTAAAGTACTTAAGTTTTTCTTTTCTTTATTATTTCTTTTAAAGGTATAAAATAAATAACCACCTGCCGAAAGAGTAAGAATTATTATCAATGAAAGAATTACTTTTTTCATAAAATTGGAATTGTTTTATAAACCTAATATTTTTTAACGATTGCATTTTGTAGAGACGCACAGCAGTGCGTCTAACGTCTCGTAAATCCGCAATCTTTGCCATCAATTATTTTTACATTCTTTGCGGAGACGCACTGCTGTGCGCCTCTACGTTACTATTGGAATCGAAATACTTGTGTAATTCTTATTTTACCGACAAAGTCAATTTAAAAATCTTAGTCTCTAAAAGTTCCGTATCATTATCCTCGCAAAGTAAAAATTCAATTTTGTTATTTTCTTTTTTATAAAAAGTCAAACCTTCAAATTTATTAGTTGAAGTTATTTTTTGAGTGAAATCAATTTTCATGGTTTTAAGATCAATTCTTCCAATGAAACTTCCTAAGATTTCTCCATCGTCGTAAGTTGATTTTGTGTCTTCGGCAGTAGAAAGAAAATAGATTTTATCTTCCACTAAAATAGCATCCGTAAAACTGGAACGAACGCCTTTTATTTTTGGCAGTTTATAATTGGTTGCAACCAAAGCAAATTCATCTCCAAGACTTTTCGCATGAATGGTAAAAATGGTATTTTTGTTTGAAATTCCGTTTCCACGGTTGAATAAATACCAGTTCTCGCCATCAAAAACGGCTCCTTCCAGATTGAAATCTTCTGGTTTTATAGAACCGAAATTCTGCATAACGGCATATAAATCGACTAAATTGTTTTTTTGTAAAACGGATTTTGATTTAATATTAAACTCAATCATTTTGTTTCGGTTTTCGGTAGAACCGGAACCAAAAACATAAAGTGTATCGTTATGATGTGTTAAAGATTCAAAATCGGGTTTTAGATTTTTCGGAATATTTTGCGTTGGATTATCAATTAAAGGATGTTGGTTTAACTGCTGGTTCTGCATATTGTATTCGTATAAGAATCCGCTGTTGTCACCAATAATATAAAGTGCATCATTGTTATAAAATAATCCTGATGCCGAACCGATTCCGATGATTTGAAATAATATTTCTAATGTGAATTTTTCCATGAATGTTGTTTTGAAAATAATTGCCTAGCCCTGATAGTAATGGAAATACTTTGAAAAGAAATTGAGTTTTTTCCTGACAGAACAAAGCGACCAGCGGAAGCTCTTGTTATGGCTTTGGAAAAAAGCAATTTATTGAAAAAGTATTGCAATGAATAGCAGGAATATGCTTCGTAAAATTACTATATTTATGATACAAAATTTGAAAATATGAAATCGCTGTTTTGAAAAAGTCATTTAGTAATGCATAAATGAAAAGCGATAACATATTTTACCTCTTAAAAATGAAAATCAAAAAATATGAAATCAATAGACCCGAAAGATTTTAAAGTCACAGATAAAATTAAATTAAGTAAATTTCCAACTTTATTAGATATTGATGCCGATGATGATGAAAAAGAAGATAAACTGGAAAAAGTAAAAGAAAAATTAAGCGATTTTCAGGATATAATGTATGCGCATAATAAATATGGAGTTTTAATTTGCCTTCAGGGAATGGACACTTCAGGGAAAGACAGTTTGATTAGAGAAGTTTTTAAAGAATTTAATCCGCGTGGGGTTGTGGTACATAGTTTTAAAACGCCAAATTCGACTGAACTGGAACACGATTATTTATGGCGTCATTATATTGCTTTGCCGGAAAAAGGAAAGTTTGCGATTTTTAACCGAACGCATTATGAAAATGTTTTGGTGACAAGAGTGCATCCTGAATTTATTTTGGCAGAGAATTTACCGGGAATTAATTCGGTTGACGATATTAAACCTAAATTCTGGAAAAACCGAATTGAACAGATTAATAACTTCGAAAAACACATTACTCAAAACGGAACTGTTGTCATGAAGTTTTTTCTGCATTTAAGTAAAGACGAACAAAAGAATCGTTTACTGCGCCGTTTAGAAGAAGGAAAACACAACTGGAAATTTTCTCCAGGCGATTTAAAAGAGCGTGAACATTGGGACGAATACCAGCAATATTATGAAGAAGCGATAAACGAGACTTCGACAGAAAATGCGCCTTGGTATGTAATTCCTGCAGATGATAAAGATATGGCGCGTTATATTGTAGCGAAAATTATTTGGGAAGAAATGAAACAATACACCGATATTCAGGTTCCGGAATTGCCTAAAGAGATTAAAGACAATTTTGAAACGTACAAGAAGACTTTGGAGAAAAGTTAGGAATTAGATAATGTGTCAATTTGATCATTAGATAATTTTTCAACAAACCCGACAGATTAAAGCTGTCGGGTTTATTTTTGGGAGTCATAAAGTAAGACTCTTTTTTCGTTTTTATGTTACTGCAAGTTTAAGTGTATTTTGTATTACTAAATTAATGTTAATTTTTTTGATACTGTAAGGTGTTTTGGCTAAAAGCCTTATTTTTTTGATAATGTATAAGTCATTTTAAGTTAAAGAGTAGGGATTTACTTTGTAAAAAAATAAAAACCAATATTTAGCTAAATGAAACGAATTATTTTACCTCTACTTATTTTAGGTTCGGTGCTTACATCTTGTAATGACAACGACTCTAAAGACGAAACAGAAACAACAAGTGTTGTGTTAAAAGACCAATCTGTAACGCCAAGTTTATTAAAGGCTCAGGTAGGTTTTGAAAATCTTAAGATTTATTCTCTTTTTAGTTCAGATGACGTTTTTCCAGATAGTCCAAAATATATTTTTGGAGGTTCTGCAGATGGTTCTGGTTTATTGAAGAATACGGACGGAACTTTTACTTTTTTAGTAAACAATGAAGACAACTTTTCGGTTTCAAGAATTACACTAGACAAAACATTCAAACCTACTAAAGGGGAATATTTGTTAAATTCTAGCGGAGGAACCTGGAGATTGTGCGGCGCAACTATGGCTACACAAGCAGAACATGGTTTTGGACCAGTTTATTTAACTTGTGGAGAATCTGGAGAAGAATCTCGTACACATGCGTTAGATCCTTACGGAAGTGCAGGTTCAGCATCTGTATCTAAAGAATTAGCAAGTTTCGGACGTTTAAGTGCAGAGAATGCTTTGCCATTGCGTTCTTCTGCTTACAAAGGTAAAACGGTTGTTGTAATTGGCGATGACGATTCTGGAACTTACGGAGGTCAGGTTTTTATGTATCTAGCAAATACTGTGGGTGATTTAACCAATGGTTCTTTGTATATGCTAAAAAGAAATGACGATAACCAGAGAGAAAAAGATATGGAGACTGGTAAAACTTATCCGGTTTCTTTTGTGAAAATTGACGATCATAAAACGCTTACAGGTGCGCAGATTAATGCGGCTGTAAATACTTTGAAAGCGGTTAAATTTGGTCGTGTAGAAGATTTAGATTACCGTAAAGGCGGAGATAATGCAGATCGTGAATTGTATTTTAATGTAACAGGACAAGATATTAATAAAACTAATGCTGATGGTTCAAGAACTAAATACGGTAGAGTTTACAGATTAAATCTTGATGCGGCTGATCCATTAAAAGGAACTCTTGAAGTGATTCTTGACGGTGATAACCGCAGCGGAATTGCTGGTAAATTCCAAAATCCGGATAACATTTGTGTGACTAAAAACTACGTTTACATTGAAGAAGATGCCAACGGATACGGAGATGAAACGCACGACGCTTATATCTATCAATATAATATCGCTACAAAAGGTTTGAAAGTTGTAGTAGAATTAGACCACCGTCGTACGGCAGCAGATGCAGCTAAATATAACGTAGCTACAAAAGACCTTGATCCAAGCAAAAAAGGAGTTTGGGAATATGGAGGATTAATTGATGTTTCTGAACAATTAGGTATTCCAGATACTTTTATGTTAAGTATACAGCCTCACTCATGGACTGGTACAAAATATTTAAAACCTGATGGCGGAGCAAACCGTCCTGAAGAAAACCAGGCAAGTCAAATTGTAGTTATACAAGGTTTGGCAAGATAAATTGTTAAGTTATCAAAAAACAGTTATCCACTATTTCAATTTGAGGTAGTGGTTTCTGTTTTTTCTACCTATTCCTCTTTTAATTGTCATTACACCATGAAAAAAATATATTGTTTGTTATTCCTGCTTGTGTTTGCTGCTTGTCAGAAAAAAAGCAAACATCAGGAAATAAATACATTGTTTCAAAAAGACATTACTTTATTAATCGAAAAAGTTAATGAACTGAAACATTCAGTAGCATCTGATGCTTCAGAAGCGCAAATTCAGAAACAATTTCTAGAAGGACACAAAAGCTATAAAAAAGTTGAATTGCTAAGCGAATATTATTCGCCTGCCGTTTCTAAATCGATCAACGGACCATCAATACCTGAGTTTGAAGAAAATGATAATAAAACTGTTCAGCCCGAAGGATTTCAGGTTGTTGAAGAATTAATTTTTCCGAAATACGATAAAAACAATAAAAAAGAACTGCTTCAGGAATTAGGTGTTTTGTCAGCTAATTTAATTCGGTTAGAAAAAGTTTCAAATTCAAATGAATTGACCGATGCCCATGTTTTTGATGCCATGCGATTAGAAGTTTATAGAATTATTACTTTGGGAATTACAGGATTTGATTCGCCGGTTGTGCTAAACTCACTTCCGGAAGCTTCGGTGTCTTTGGAAACAATCGAAAAATACTACCGTGTTTATCTGGAGAACAAAGAAGTTTCAAATTCCAATCAAGTACTTGAAGTTTTAGAAAAAGGAAAAAAATATCTGCAGACGAATAACAATTTTGATGCATTTGATCGCGCTTATTTTATCAAAGAAATTTTAAATCCGTTAAGTAAAGGACTTTATAAAACGCAGGCGGAATTAGAAATTCCGTTAATGAAAGAACAAAGAGGTTTAAAACCAACAGCCCAAACGTTATTTGATAAAGACGCCTTTGATCCCGAAGCCTTTTCAGGTTTTCCTGATTATCAAACAACGCCGGAAAAAATTGCTCTTGGTAAAAAGTTATTTAATGACCCAATTTTGTCAGGAAATAATACCCGTTCCTGTGCTTCGTGTCATCATGCTGATAAAGCTTTTACAGACGGATTAGAAAGAGCTGTTACATTAGACGGAAAATCAATGATTCAGCGTAATACGCCAACGCTTACAAATATTGCTTTTCAGCGTGTGTTTTTTACAGATTCGCGAGTAAGTTATCTCGAAGATCAGGCAGTTGCAGTAATTAAAAATGAAAACGAAATGCATGGATCTTTAGAGAAATCAGCTTTAGCGATTCAAAAAAATGCTGACTATGTAAAAGAGTTCAAAAAAGCTTTTCCAAAAGGTGAAATAAACGAATTTGCTATCAAAAACGCTTTGGCATCTTATATTCGTTCTTTAAGTCATTATGATTCAAAATTTGATAATTATATGCAGAATAAAACAGCTTTTACTGCAGATGAAAAAGCAGGTTTTAATTTATTTGCCGGAAAAGGCAAATGCGCAACTTGTCATTTTATTCCGTTAACAAACGGAACGGTTCCGCCAAATTTTGATAAATCTGAAAGTGAAATTTTAGGAGTTCCCAATAAAAGCAAAAAACTGGATGGCGATTTAGGAAAGTTTGTAATTACTCAGGCTGCCATTCATAAAAATTCGTTTAAAACCCCAACGATACGAAACATCGAACTTACGGCTCCATATATGCATAACGGTGTTTATAAAACGCTGGAAGAAGTTATAGACTTTTATGATCTGGGCGGAGGGCTAGGTTTAGGATTTGATGTACCAAATCAAACATTACCCGAAGACAAATTGAATTTATCTGATAAAGAAAAAAAGCAGCTGATTGCTTTTATGAAAACATTGACAGATAAAAAGTTCTTAAATAAGAATTAAATAATGTGTCAATTTGATCATTAGATAATTTTTCAACGTTATATACAAACCCGACAGATTTTAAAAACCTGTCGGGTTACTTTTTTTAGGAAATACGAATTGCTATAAAATACAAAACCCGGAAGACTATGAAAACTTCCGGGTTTGTTACCAAAAACAAAAAAATAAAATAAACCTTTTCTTTTTATAGATCAAAACCATACGCTAAACGAAGCGCAACCTGATTGGTATTGAACTTGTCATAGTCCTCATAACGGACACTCACGTCAATGTATTTGTTGGCATACCCAATTCCTGGAGCCCATAAAAATGTGGTGTCATTATACCCGTTTGTTACTGCAAAACCGGCACCTACTTCACCCAGAACATAAAATTGATCTTCCCAGAAAAAAGCTTTAAAACCAGCTTTTGCAGGAATGAATCCCAAATCTTTTATGTTGTTTCCTAATTCATCTTTACCTCCCACAAACAAGTTTGTAAAACCTGTAGTTAATGTCAAAGATGTTCTTTTAGATAAGTCATATTGTAAACGAACGTCTCCACCAAGTGAAAAATCATAATCGTCAGTATCAGTTGGGATACCTCCGTTTAAACCAATTCCTAATCTAAAACCCTGATCGTAATTTGTTGCTGCATTATCTTGAGCAAAACTGGCATTAGAATATAAAAATGCGAATGCAGCGAGGCATATAAACTGTAATTTTTTCATGGCATATATCTTTGAATTATTAATAATGTAAAAGTAGAATAGAGGCCTTTTGGACTTGTTATATAATTTTTAAAAATCGTTATATAATATTACGGTATGCTAATTTTAGCCTTAAAATTGGCTTATCTTTTTATTAATAGGATAGAATTCGAAGCTTCTGATTATCTTTGCCCACTAAAAAAGCAGCAAAGTGAATCTAAAGCAGTACACCAAAGAGTTTTCGTATAATTTCAGACTGGCATATCCTATTATATTAGGTATGGTTGGGCATACCTTAATAGGTATTGTCGATAATATAATGGTAGGGAAATTAGGAAGTACTGAATTGGCGGCAGTTTCACTTGGAAACAGTATGATTTTTATTGCGATGTCATTAGGAATTGGTTTTTCGACAGCCATTACGCCCATTGTGGCCGAAGGCGATGCCGAAAAAAACGATGGCAAAATTAGATCTGCATTTCATCACGGTTTGTTTTTATGCGCCATTATTGGGTTATTGCTTTTTACTTTAATTGTTTTAGCAAAACCATTAATGGAATTGTTAGAACAGCCTAAAGAAGTAATTGTACTCGCAAAACCGTACTTAGACTGGGTTGCTTTCTCGCTGATTCCTTTAGTAATGTATCAGGGTTATAAACAATTCGCCGACGGAAAATCGATGACTAAATATTCGATGTACGCCATGATTATGGCAAACGTACTTCACGTAGGTATAAATTATGTGTTGATTTACGGTATTTGGATTTTTCCTAAAATGGGAATTATCGGTGCGGCACTTGGTACCGTAATTTCTAGAATATTTTTGGTAATGTTCATGCACATTATGCTGTCAAGAAGAAATGACTTAAAACACTTTTTTAAAAATTTCAGCTTCAGCGAAATTAAAAGCGCAACGCTTAAAAAAATAATAAACTTAGGATTTCCGTCTGCTATGCAAATGCTTTTTGAAGTCGTTTTGTTTACCGCTTCCATCTGGCTTTGCGGTAATATTGGTAAAACGAGTCAGGCGGCCAATCAAATTGCGTTGAGTTTATCGTCACTTACTTTTATGTTTGCGATGGGGTTAAGCGTAACATCGATGATTAGGGTAAGTAACCAAAGAGGATTGCAGGATTATAAAAACCTCGTTGTTGTGGCGCGTTCTATATTTTTGCTTGCCATTGTAATCGAAACATTTTTCGCGTTTCTGTTTGTCGTTTTTCATGATTTTTTCCCGCATATCTTCTTAAATATGGAAAACAGCGGACAAATTTTAGACAATACCGAAGTAATCGAAATCGCTTCAAAATTATTATTGATCGCTGCCATTTTCCAAATTTCAGATGGAGTTCAGGTTGTGGTTCTGGGAGCTTTACGTGGTTTGCAGGATGTTAAAATCCCCATGTACATTACGTTTGTAGCCTATTGGGTTATTGGTTTTCCTATTTCGTATTATTTGGGAGAATATACAGACTGGAAGGCGCAGGGCGTTTGGATAGGGCTTTTGGCAGGATTAACCACAGCGGCAATTTTCCTGTACATGCGCTTTCATTACCTTACAAAGAAATTAATCTCAAATTCATTTGCAAATAACTAAATTTGAAACTTAAAATATAGGCCACAGATGTCACAGATTAATACAGATGAACGCTGTGTTTTTTAATAAAATCTGTTTAATCTGTATTAATCTGTGACATCTGTGGGCCAAAAACAAACATTATAAATTAAAAAAATAAACATAGATAAAATGGACTTACCTAAATTTTTACTTGGCGATAATACTGATTTTCCAGATGATATTTTTATCATTCACCTTGATTACCCAAGATTTATAATCAACTTAAAAGATGATGAGGTTGAATTTATGGAAGAAGCAGAAGATCTTGATGAAGCAGAATTAAATGCCGAAATGGAAGGTCTTATCGTTAAAGCCAATGAATTTTACGACAGAGAAATAAACCGTTACGAAGAGTAAAGACGCACATGTAGAGACGCACAGTAGTGCGTCTTCAATGTTTCCGGGATTTTCTCACGCAGATTTTGCAGATTTAAGCAGATTTAATTTTAAAAATTGCTATAAAAATTTCTGCGTATATCTGCTTAAATCTTTTAAAATCTGCGTGAAACAAAAACTTTGCAACTTCATAATCTCAACCAAAAACTAATATAAATCATCTAATGAAAAAATTAAGTTATTTAAAACCTATTTTCAATTTTATATTAATCGGATTACTGATTACAACCTTAAGCCGAATATTTTTATTTTTCCTTTTTAAAGAAAGGGTAGAGCAGACGCCTGATTTCTGGTATATCTTCCCAATCGGTTTGCGAATGGATTTGATTTTACTTTGTTATTTGTCTTTTCTGCCGGCCGTTTTAATTACTTTTCTGCCAAATAAATGGTTGAAATTCACCAATAGTTTTTTAGTAATTTACAGTTTCTTATTCCTGTTTCTGATTCTTTTTGTAGAATTAGCTTCGCCGGATTTCGTAAAACAATACGACACACGTCCGAATAAGATTTTCTTAGATTATCTGATTTATCCTAAAGAAGTGGTTGGAATGCTTTTAAAAAGTTATTTGACTTCTATCATTGTAACTTTCCTGATTCTTGGGGTTGTCATTTATTTTGCTTTCAAAAAAGGAAAAAAATATTTTCATACTACAAGCACTGAATATAAATTCAAACTAATCGCTTTTCCATTAGTAGCCTTTTTATTGTTTTTTGGAGCGCGTTCAAGTCTTACTTCAAAACGTCCTATTAATGCCAGTAATGCTGTTTTCTCTACAGATCAATTGACAAATACTTTAGGATTAAATTCATTTTATACTGTTGCCTTTGCCGCTTATTCAATTAAGAATGAAGGAAACACAAAAATGTACGGAAAAATGGATGAAGCCGAAGCCATTGCCCGTGTAAAAAAATACATGATCGCCGGCCCGACAGATTTTACAGATGCCGAAATTCCGTTTCTGCATGTACAGCAGCCGGATTCTGTTAAGAAAAAAACATATAATTTGGTGATATTTTTACAAGAAAGTTTAGGCGCAGAATATGTTGGAATTTTAGGTGGAAAACCGTTGACACCAGAATTTGATAAATTATCAAAAGAAGGATTATTGTTTACCAATTTATACTGCACAGGAACCAGAAGTGTTCGCGGAATCGAAGCTGTTGTAACGGGATTTTTACCGTCACCGTCTGAAAGTGTGGTAAAACTAGGAAACTCACAACAAGGATTTTTCACGCTTGCTGATGCTTTAAAACAAAAAGGTTATGATACCAGTTTCATTTATGGCGGAATGGCGAATTTTGATAATATGGCTTCATTTTTCAACGGAAACGGTTTCAGCGATATTGTAGATCAGGAAGATTTTGAATCAGATGGAAATAAATACGCTTTCAAGGGAACTTGGGGTTATTCTGATGAAGATTTAGTAACCAAAGCCAATAATTATTTTAAATCAAAAGGAGACAAACCATTTTTCTCTTTAATGTTTTCGACTTCAAACCACGAACCGTTTGAATATCCTGCGGGAAGAATAAAACAATTTGATAAAAAAGCGGCAACGGTAAATAACGCCATGAAATATGCCGATTTCTCGATTGGTAAATTCTTCGAAATGGCTAAAAAAGAACCGTATTTTAAAAACACAATTTTCATTGTAATCGCAGATCATAACACCAGAACTTACGGAAAAAATTTAGTACCAATAAACAAATTCCATATTCCGGCATTCATCATGGGGCCTGGAGTTCCAAAAGGTGCTGTTTATGACAGACTGGCAAGCCAAATCGATATTCCGCCAACATTGTTGAGTTATTTAGGACTTTCGTTTGAAACACCAATGGTAGGTAGAAATCTAAATAAATTAGATCCAAAAGTGCAGGGAAGATCGATTATGCAGTTTAACGATATCAACGCTTTTAGGGTAGAGAATCAGGTTGTAATTATGCAGCCAAATTTAAAACCGCTTCAGTTTGAAATTAAAAACGATACAACTTTAATTCCGGTTAAACTAAACGAAGAATTAGCAAAAGATGCGTTAGCACATGTTATTACAGCAGGGAATTTATACAAGGAAAATAAATATAAGCTAAGAAAAAAATAGGTTTTTCACCATATAAGTAATATAAGAAAATTTAAGTTTTGGCGTGCGCTATTTAAATGAACTTATATTACTTATATGGTGAATAAAAAATCTTAATGTTTTTTGAACTACAGTTGTTAGGTATGTAATTTCATACTTAGCAGCTTTTTTTTGTGTTAAAATTCAAACAAAACAGGTAACAAAAAATAAATTTAATTGATCTATACTAAACCAAAAGGCGTAACCTGAAAAGCCAGTAATAGAGTAAGGGTCAATTAAATTATTTATTATGAAAAGTTTACAACAAAAAAAGATTAAAAAATCTGAAGTATTAAAAGTGATGTTAGTTTTTGTGTTAGCAGTTTTTTTTATAAGCTGTAACAACGATTCAAGCGAAGATCAAAATGCGGAATCATCAAAAACAGAACAGCAAAATCAGCCCAATACTCAAAGATATTTACCTCACTATGAAGGGGTTATTGTGCAAGCCTGGGGAGCGCATAATATTGACTGCAGTCAGCCGGAAGGATTTTGTAATTTTGTTTTTTACGAGTGGATAAAATATAGCTTTTCTAAGCCAGACAACGACGGAACACCAGTACGTGTTACAAATGAAGCCGATAAATTTGTTATGACAATTCAAAAAAGTGCTTTAACCGAAGAACATAAAAAGGGATTATTGCGAAATGGAAGAGTTTATGTAATACCTGAAGGACAGATTATACAACCGGAATTAGTTAAATCTCTTAAGTTCAATTCAGATATTTTAACTCCTGGTAAATATTCTATTGAAGAAAGTGAAGGAGCTTATAGAATTGCAATTAATGTAAATGAGAAGTAAATGAAATTAAAAAAGCTTTAAGGTATTAAGAGCTTTTTATATTCACTTAATAAAAACTGGGCGGCTGCAAAAGGTGATATTTCATCATTTTGCACCGCTTTTTTGATTTGTTCCATTTGCTCCATAATCACAGGCTGATTGAAGAAATTTGATTTCAATTGTTCGTTGATCGTTTCCATCATCCAGAAATGGTTTTGTTCGTTTCTTTTTTCCTGAAAGAATCCCGTTTCTTTTGTCATTTCAAAATAATCAGAAATCGTGTTCCAGATCTCCGAAATACCCTCTTTTGTAATCGCACTGCAAGTCGTGACTTTGGGCTGCCAGTTTGATTTTTTTGGAGGAAATAAATGCAAAGCACGGTTAAATTCCAGTTTTGCCTGATTGGCTTTTTTGATATTATCACCGTCAGCTTTATTGATAACGATGGCATCTGCCATTTCCATAATACCGCGTTTAATTCCTTGAAGTTCATCGCCTGCGCCGGAAATTTTTAATAAAAGAAAAAAGTCAACCATACTGTGAACAGCAGTTTCACTTTGTCCCACACCAACCGTTTCTATAATTATCGTATCAAAACCAGCGGCTTCACATAAAATAATCGTTTCTCGGGTTTTACGGGCAACACCACCCAGGTTTTCTCCAGATGCACTTGGACGAATAAAAGCATTTTCATCTTTTACCAGTTCTTCCATTCGGGTTTTATCGCCCAGAATACTTCCGTGGGAAATCGAACTGCTGGGATCAACGGCCAGAACAGCCACTTTTTTTCCTGCCTGAGTCAAATAAGTTCCAAAAGCCTCAATAAAAGTACTTTTTCCAACACCGGGAACACCTGTAATTCCTATGCGGATTGATTTATTGGCATACGGAAGACAGCCTTTTATAATCTGGTCTGCTTTTGCGGCATGATCGGGATTGGTGCTTTCGATAAGCGTAATCGCACGGCTTAATGCGGTTATATTTCCGGAAAGAATTCCAGAGATTAATTCAGAAGCAGAAGGCTGCTGCCTGCGTTTGTTTTTAATTTGATTGATAGCCGAAACATTGGTAATTTCAGGAGATGAAATTCCAGCTTTTTCAGTTAAACTGCCCGACTGTTTCTTTAAACTTGACAAAATACTTTTTTAATATTGTAAAAGTACTGAAAACAAAAAGAGTTTCAAAAAAAGGATTTCTTTGAAATTGCGGGTTGTTAGGTTTGCCACAAATTGCACGAATTTACACGAATTTTTATGTCATTGCGAGGAACGAAGCAATCTCACTTAGTATATAAGCGTTGTCATTGTTAGTGCGGTTGCTTCGTTCCTCGCAATGACTGTGCGTGCCGATTTTGTAACCGTACCGTTTGTCATCCTGAGCGAAGTCGAAGGACACGCAAGAAGCTCGATAAAGATTGTATAACCACACCGCATGTCATTGCGAGGAACGAAGCAATTTCACTTAGTATATAAGCGCTGTCATTGTTAGTGCGGTTGCTTCGTTCCTAGCAATGACTGTACGTGCCGATTTTGTAACCGTACCGTTTGTCATCCTGAGCGAAGTCGAAGGACACGCAAGAAGCTCGACAAAGATTGTATAACCGCACCGCATGTCATTGCGAGGAACGAAGCAATCTCACTTAGTATATAAGCGCCTGTCATTGTAGTGTGGTTGCTTGGTTCCTCGCAATGACTGTACGTGCCGATTGTAACCGTACCGTTTGTCATCCTGAGCGAAGTCGAAGGACACGCAAGAAGCTCGACAAAGATTGTATAACCGCACCGCATGTCATTGCGAGGAACGAAGCAATCTCACTTAGATATAAGCGCTGTCATTGTTAGTGCGGTTGCTTCGTTCCTCGCAATGACACAGACGGATCTTTGACATTGTTTTAACACAAAGAGACCCGACAGGTTTTTAAAACCTGTCGGGTCTGACTTTTATTGCGGAGCTACTTTGCGCCCTTCGACTTCGCTCAGGGTGACAAAACAATTATTAATTATCAATTATTAATTGTTAATTATTTAAGGATTTCTGTATCAATTAACCTCGCATATTTCCCAGTGATTTTACCTTTTTCATCAATAGTAAAAAAAGTTGGGGTTCCTATTATGGCGTAGGTTTGGAAGTTTGGACCTGCAAAACCTTTAAAATCGCACAACTGTTCCTTCCACGGGAAAGTGTGATCATGGCCGTCTGTGGCATCTTTGGTCATGTCTGCGGCTACGCTTATTATTTCGTAGCCTTTGTTTTTTACAATATCGTAATTGCCTAATAACTGGTGAATTTCATTCTCGCAGTTGTTGCAGCCCGATTCGTAAAAGAATAATAAAGTCTTTTTATTGATTGTTTTTTTACCTGCCGCAGTCTGCAAAGCGGGCGCCGAATTACCAATTACCGGAGCATTAATAGTGTTTGCTAATTTTTTACTTGGTTTTTCTAACTTTCCTGATTTTGCTGCATACTGACTTATGGCGTTTACTAAATCATCTTTTCCTTCTTTGGTAAACACAGCCACGATTTTTTCTGTAAAAGCGGTGTAGATTTCATTGCTTTTTATGCGCGACATGATTTGTTTGGTATCTGTTAGTAAAACAGCATCGTCTTTAATTACCATTTTTTGTAAATTCACCCAGCCTTCGATTGCCTGATTCCAGAAACCGCTGTTGTAGAGAACCTGCATATCGAGTTTTTCTTTTACAAAAAGATTTAACTCTTTTGCTTTTTCTTCTTCCGGCTGGTTAAAGCTGCTGCTTATGCCCATTAAAAAACGGTAAATTTCTATAAAACGTGCGGCATATAAAGGACTATTTGCGGTTTCGTTTCTAAGTGTGGTAAATTGCTGCTGCAGGTTTTCATTTTCTTTTTGGAAAGCGGCATACAATGGTTCTTCTTTTTTATATAAATTAAGACCATATTGTACAAAACCGACTTTGTCAAGAATTGCTTTTTGCTGCTGCATTTTTTGATTTAAAAAATCATTCTCCGGCGAACCTGTAAATTTAAGGTTCTCAAAATTAGGCTGTTCTTCCGGACAGGAAATACTAAAATTCTCCTTGTTTACAATAAAATCCAGACCAACACCATCTATAAGTGCAAAGTGCAAAATACCTGCATACCCTTTTTGGGCAGCCGGGACAACAAGTACTGTTTTACCAGCCGAGTCAAGTTTACCTGTGGTAATAGTGTCTTTTTTACCTCCTTTGTCCAGTATAAATGCATATTGCTTTCCTGCGTTAGGAGGATAGTTGATATTTATGGTTTGTGAATATACAGAAGTCAGCATGCTTAAAACAGCAAAACCTCCTATTAATATTTTTTTCATATTTTTTATCTGTTTAATTTTTATTAAAATTTATAAAATACCGAAACGCCCTCCATTCCTGCCTATAAGCAGGAAATGAAAAGCGTAACAGCCTTTTGGTAATTCATTTTTTTAATCCTGAAAGCATTAATTGCTTTCTAAGATTTTAAAGCATTTTTTTAATTATTGCTATTCAGCTATGCAGCGCACAGATATTGCACTACTTTGAACACCAGAGAAAATGAAAAGAGAAGGATTTGGAGGATACCACCCAAAAATATATGAACCACCATTAGTACCCCAAGCATCTATTAAATCAGCAACATTATAAGCCAGTTTAATTATATGCATAGTTCCACCACTCTCTAGAAAACCAGCATTCGGAAGCATTAATGCGTCACCAAATTTCATTCCTCCTTCTTCTGCCCCATAAGCCGCATAAGTGCCTAGCGGTGTTCTTCGGTTATAAGCAGTATTTCCTACCCCTTCCCACTCCTTTTTAGTAGGTACACGATATCCTTTAGGACATGGATCAGTATTTTCATTTCTACTTCCAATAGACCAGCCAGCAGCTTGTGTTTTGATGGGTAATTGTGGTACTACAGCTGTAGTGTTATAATCTGAAATATAAGTAAAATCAGCAATAGGAGTCTTCATTCCCCATTGATAGTATTTTCCATATAAACCTCTGGCAGGAATAAAAGGATCTAAAGAAGTATCTGCACCTAAGTTATGACACATAAATGCTTTCCAATCTGTATCTGCAGGGCCAGTTTTTGCACCACAACACATACAGTCTTTTATTTGTGCTGTTATGCTTACTGCTCTTTCTCCAGTTCCATCATTAAAAATGGCATATATAGTTAATTTGTACGCGTTTTTGCTATCGAGATTTCTAGCTGTAGTATTTAAGTCTGATTTATATGTTACTGTAACGGTGTAGTCACCATTATCTTTAAAATCTTTAACAATATAGCCTGCACCTACAGTTTCTATATAATCAAAACGAAGATTATTTACTGTACCAGTTGGACTTTTTGTAAAAGTATAGGTATAGGCTTGCACTTTAGTAAAATCTGCTTTTTGAGATGAACGGGATGCTATTGTACCACAATCCTTACCCGCAGTTTCTACGATATCAAAACATGTCCTGCCGCTTAAAGAACCCGTTCCTGGCAGGATATCCACAGGGCTTTTGGTTACAGTAACCTTAGTTGTTAATGAAGTTGCAAACGGTTTACCTGTACAGCCATTTGTTACAATACAGTAAAAATAATATGTACCTTCTGTAAGATCGCTTGTACTATATGAAGTTCCGCTGCCTACCTTAGCACCTCCTGTTGTACTATTAGTTGTGTTTTGATACCATGCGTACGTTTCTGTATTAGTTTGATTTACGGAAACATTTATAGTAACCAGTGTTTTTGCTTTTATAGTCTGGTCGCTGGATATTGAAGCAATAACAGGCGTAGGACACCCAATGTTCATTGTTATTTCCTTCTCTATCGTTTTTTCGCCGCATTCATTTTTTGCTTTTACTGCAATTTTTACTTTTTGACCATCAGTTCCACTCTTTGGTAGAAATATTGTTGCAGTCTTTCCGTCAGCATCAGCAACTGCAATTCCATCCATAGTCCATGTATAAGAAGAATCGTATGAATTAGTAACAGTAAGCGTAATTTGTGAACCAAAAGTTTGATCAGTAGGAGGGTTTACCTGAGGATCCCAATCAAGGTTAGGACCGCTTGAGTTTCCGGAAATTGTTTTTTCTACCATAGGGCTTATACAGCCAGTTGTGTTCTTTATAGTAGCTCCATAAGTTCCTCCAGCTGTTACCTGAAGTTCATTACTAGTTTCTCCATCTATTATTTTTTTATCTTTATACCAAGTGTAAGTATAATTTCCTGAATTTAGAACAGTCAAAGTTGCCTTGCCATTACAAAGGGTGCTTGTAGTTTTAATATCTGGATTCTCAGGCGTACTGCCCTGTGTTATATCTGCCTTTAAAACCCTTTGTTCTGCTGCACATTTTGCTCCGCTGTTATCAGTCGCCTCCATACGAAGTGAAATGGTTGACTGAGAAGCCGGAACAATAAATGGGTTAGCAGTTATAAGATCATTGCCATTGTACCATTTATAAGTAATTCCGCTTTGCTGATTTTTAACCGCTAAATTTAAACTTCCTCCAGAACAAAAGTTTGTAAAGCTCTGTAACGGCGTATCATTTACTAATACATCATTAGGATCAAGAGACACTTCTCCCGCTGCTTGACTTTTAGTTACCTGAATACTGCTTGAAGGTTTGGAATAACAGCTTCCATTTTTTGTAGCTGCAAACCATTCGCCCACGCTGCTGTCACCTTCTATTTCTACAGATTCTCCTGTTTTTTCTTCTTTCCCATTATGGAACCAAACAACAGAAGCACTGCCGTTTCCTGATGCAGAAAGCGTTACTTTTTTTGTACCGCAGATTACCCCGCTATTTGTTGCCGTTACCGCAAGATTAACCGGTGTTACTGTTCCAGATTCTGTAATCGTACGTTTGTTTGATGCATTAGTATTACAGCCAACAGCACCCATAGAGATATTATATTCTCCTTTTTGCGTAGCGACAATGTAAGATGCACCGTTGCTTCCCTGTATTGGAAGACCATTACGAGTCCAGATTATTTTATTAAGATTTGCTGTATTAGCTGGAACAGATAAATATACCGCACCGCCCGCACATAAAGCCAAATCGGCACTTGATGGTGATATTACCGGCACTGCATACGGCATAGAAGTACAGTCTACCCCATTTTGAGAGAATAAAAACTCTTTATATAAACTGGTACACGTACTGGTAACACGTACCAATACCGTATGTGTGTTTACAGTTTCATTTGGGTTAAAGTATATTTTAAATTTTCCATTAACCTTGTCTATATCATATAATGATGCATATTCTGAACCAGCCATAATTGCAATGGTAAATGGACCGTTAGGACAATCAGGGTCTGTAACGTTAAATGTCTGGTCACATCCGGTACCATCTGCAGCTACGTTTATGCATGGCTGCGGGCTTATGGTTGTCTGCGATGTTCCGTCACATAAACTTACCCAGCGTGATGCGTTCCAATACTCCACACAATTGGTAGTTTTATTGTAAATAGTAAGTCCGTTTCCTTTATCATTATTTTTTACTGCAAATGCATCACGTTCTGCAGTTGTCATTTGCGGCAGTCGAAGCCCGCCTTTGTTAAGCAGTTCCAGCACAGAGAAAGCCTCGGGTTCTTTCTTGCCCCCAATGGTCATCTGGGCCTGCGTGTTAACCGAAAATAATATGGCAAATACAAGCCATATACAAAATAGATTTTTTTTCATTTTTTAAATTATTTAAATTTTAAAATAGCATGCCCGGTTCCGCTGCTTAAAAAGCAGCAGATTATAAAGCATACGTTATGAATACCCGTTTTAGGTATTCGTCTATTTTTGTGGTATTTATGGTATTATTTTGTAAAAAACAGCGCTATTGAATTCTTGTCAATATGGCTTCTTATGATGAAAGGTTGTGGCCCGTTTTGGTAACGAAACGGATAATTTAATAGGTAGGCTTGTAAAACTTGGGGTTTTAGGCTGACAGAGCATAAGGATAATGTTTTATTTATTTTCCTTGCCCATCGTTTTTTGAATAAGGAGCATAATAATGTCCTTACTTGCTTTTTCCATTGTTGCATAATCTTTTTTTATGCAGTCTGGAGTAATCCCTTGTACAGATCCGCTTATGCTTTGCCGTATGTAATATTTTGATACGCCATACTTTACAAACAACGCCTCTAAAATATTCGAATCATAGGATTTGTAAATTTTTGTCTTACTTTTATCCATTGCCAAATTTATTTTAAAAATTAAGGCAAAGATATGAACAAGTTTATAATTAAACAACATAAAATATAAAATTTCCTACAATTATACCACACATGACTGACTTGCAAAGAATTAAGATCGCTCTGGAAGCATTGATAAGTTTAGGTGCAGCAAAAAATCAAGAAGAGGTTGGAAAACTATTGGGGTATTCAAATAAATCATCGTTTTCGCATGTATTAAACGGAAAAGTTAACCTTCCAGCTGATTTTGTGGACAGGTTGTGCGCTTTAAGTACTGCTATAAATAAGGATTGGATTAAATATGGAATTGGAAATATTTTGAAAAATAATGATGATGCAGATGCAGACTATAATGGCAAAAATGACAATTCGTATATAAATACATCTTTTGCTGGAGTTTCTCATAAAAATTATACACTGCCTCTTATTTCTGCAGAAACTATGATTGAATATAATTCAGGTAATAAGGAGATTACTGACCTGAATGCTGTAAAATTTTTAATCCCAACCTTTAAAGATTCTGATTATTTAATGACTGTAACGGGCAGTTCGATGTATCCTAACTATAACAATGGCGATATCGTAGCCTGTAAGCATTTGTCTCCTGATACGTTTTTTCAATGGAATAAAGTGTATGTTGTAAATACGGAACAAGGGGTTTTGGTAAAGCGTATCTGCAAATCAGATAATGACGATTTTGTTACTGTTGTAAGCGACAATAAAGATTATGCCCCGTTTGAATTACCAAAATCTAAAGTACTTTCTATTGCTATTGTAACGGGAGTAATAAGATTAGAATAAAATTTTTTATTTCGGGTAAATTATAAACTTATTCATAATTATTTTTAAGGCTTTTTTCTTACAAACATACTAAAGTTTAAAATTGTTGAAAAAAAATCGCTTTTTTGAGTGTTAAATATATGCGGTATTTTTTAACATTTGAATTCATGCTTAAACACAAACAGACCCAACAGGTTTTTGATAATCTGTTGGGTCTGGGTTGTATTTTAGAATTGCTTTGTGGGGCTTCTTGCGTGTCCTTCTCCCTAATCCTCGGGATCGCTCAGGATGACAGCGATAGTTTTTCCAAATCGTTCCTCGCAATGACTATGCGTGTTTTTAATAAGCCGCAGTAAATCTAACTTGGTGGTGTTTTGGAGTTTCTGCTTCATCAGCAATAGCAACCGCTAAATCCTCTACAGATAAAATACTTCTTTGTTCGTCATTAAATACAGGATTTTCTAAACCTAAACGGTATTTTCCGGTTCTTCCTGTTGTAATTCCCTGATGCATTTCGAGAGCAGGACTAAAAAATGCCCAGTCTAATTCTTTTTCCTCTTTAATGACATTTAGATAATCTCTTGCAGCAGAAGCTGCAGTATAATATTCCTTTGGAAATTCTGGAGTATCAACTGCCTGCACGCCTGGTGCTACATATAAACTTCCGGCACCTCCAATAGTGATAAAACGTTTTACACCTGATTTTTTTGCAGCTTCCTGAATCGATTTTGATCCGTTTTCGAAATCAGAACTATAGTTTGAATTTGTCCAGCCCGGGTTATAAGCATTAATGATAATATCATGTCCTTTTAAAATTTCGGCTAATGCATCTACATTAAAAATATCTGCGGCAGCCCAAGATGCGTTGGCAGTATCTTTTGGAGTTCTTGCAATTGCTGTAATTTCATGTTTTCTATTTGCCAATTCGTTTAAAATTGCTGAGCCTACAAATCCTGTTGCTCCAATAATTGCGATTTTCATAATATATAAATTTATTTAGTAATAAAAAATGTTACAGTTTTGTGTAAAAAAATAGTTTTAAAACTGGTTCGAAAAATCTTCTAAAGAAATTCCCTGTAATTGTGCGCTCACTTTTTGATTCATGTCGGCATACAAAGCATCCAGGTTTTGGTTGATCTTTTTCCCCACAGGACAATCCGGATTAGGCTGATTTTTAGCATAACCTAAATTGATGGTTTCAAAAGTCATTTCAAATATTTCTTTTAAAGTAAGTTTTGAAGAATCTACAGCCAGTTTTGTACCGCCATTTTTTCCTTCTTTACTTTCTACAATATGATGGGCTTTGAGGTTTGCAATTTCTTTTCGAACCAAAACGGGATTTAAATTAATACTTCCTGCAATATATTCTGATGATAAATAATCATTCGGGAATTTATTGAGGAGCGTAAGAATGTGAATCGTTATGGCAAATTTACCTGAAAGCATACTGTAATAAAATATATTACAAATGTAATAAGTTTTATTATACGAAAACTAATTTTAACTAAAAATTAATTCTGTTTGCTTCTTTGCCTGATGTATATTTTTTTAAACACATAGAAACATAGTTATTCTTTGTCTAAAAGAGAAGATCAAAAGAAACTAGTTTCTCACATATAGTCCCGAAGCTTAATGATACTGCCCGAGGTTTCGGGACTATGTGCTAATTTAAATTAGGTGTAATTTGTTTTATACATCAATTTATAAATCCTTATTTTTGTTACTTACCCTTGATATGAACAACTTTATTATAATATTCTTCTTTTTGTTTTTAGGATTGCTTTTGCAGAATGTAAAGCGGTTTCCAACTCATATTTATAAAACGATTAATAAAATTGTTATTTATGTCTGCCTTCCGGCGATTACTTTATATCATATTCCGAAAATTGAATGGAGCAACGAATTATTGTTCCCGATAGGAGCGGGGTGGATTAGTTTTTTTCTGGCTTTTGTATTTTTTCATTTTTTGGGGCGACGACTGGGCTGGTCAAATAAATTAATTGGCTGTTTGATCCTGACTGCGGGATTAAGTAATTCATCGTTTTTAGGATATCCTATTGTTGAGGCTTTGTTTGGAAAAAAAGGTTTAGAAACGGCAGTATTGGTAGATCAGCCGGGAACATTTGTGGTGGTTTCGACTTTGGGTGTTTTTGTGGCGGCTTTTTATTCTAAAGGAAGTCCGGATTTTAAAAGCATTTCAAAAAAGATTCTTTTATTTCCGCCGTTTATAACTTTCGTTGCGGCCTGTTTGCTCAACGTTTTTAATTATGATTTAGATTCGAATATTCAGCCCTTTTTATTGAAATTAGGAAGTTTGGTTACGCCTTTGGCTTTATTTTCGGTTGGATTGCAATTGACTTTTGATCGAAAAAGCAAGCATTGGAAATTTTTACGCCTCGGACTTTTCTTCCGTCTTGTTGTAACGCCGCTGATTATTTTTATTCTCTATGTTTTTGTTTTTAACCAGCGTTCTGAAGCGATAAAAATTACGATTATAGAAATCGCCATGGCGCCTATGATTACGGGTGCAATTCTGGCTTCGACTTATGGTTTAAAACCAAAATTAAGCAGTATGATGATTGGCTTTGGGATTCCTGTTTCGTTTGTAACGCTTGCTATTTGGTACTTTGTGGTGGGGTTTATTTAATCTATTATAATCGTTGGGTGTAATTATTTTCAACACATAGAAACATAGCTTTTCTTGTTTAAAAAGAGAAGGTCAAAAGAAACTAGTTTCTCACACATAGCGCCTATGTTTGTTAATGCAAATGAAACGCCTTTTTAAGATTACAAAATCTATGTTTCTATGTGTTAAACTAATCTTCAGATGAATTTAAAATACTAACTAGATAGAGAATGTAGAATTTTAACTTTTTTTTAATTCTTACGTGTTTTCTAAATGTATTTTTTAGTTAATTTTAGAGGAACTAAAAAATATAAATTATGTCAACATTAAGATTAGGCGATATAGCTCCGGATTTTCACGCAGAAACCACACAAGGACCAATTAATTTTCATGAGTACTTAGGAGATTCATGGGGTGTTTTATTTTCGCATCCGGCAGATTTTACTCCTGTTTGTACTACTGAATTGGGAACTGTAGCGAACTATGTTCCGGAATTTTCCAAAAGAAATACTAAAGTTATTGCTTTGAGTGTAGACGGTTTACAGTCGCATTTAGAGTGGATTAAAGACATTAACGAAACTCAAAATACAGAGGTTAATTTCCCAATTATTGCCGATGAAGATAAAAAAATAGCAACGCTTTATGATATGCTTCATCCTAATGCGAGCGATAAATTTACAGTACGTTCTGTTTTTGTTATTGGTGCCGATAAAAAAATCAAATTGACGTTGACTTATCCGGCTTCTACAGGAAGAAATTTTGACGAATTACTTCGTGTTATTGATAGTTTACAATTAACAGCAAATTACAGCGTAGCTACTCCGGCAAACTGGAAAGATGGTGAAGATGTAGTAATTGCACCGGCGATTCCGGATAGTGATATTCCGGCGAAATTCCCAAAAGGATATACACCAATTAAACCTTATCTGCGTTTGACTCCGCAACCGAACAAATAAGGTTCTAAGTTGCTAAGATACTAAGGCGCTAAGATTTTTTTAAAGATACTAGGTGCTAAGTTTCTAAGTTTTTTGAGAGATTAAACTCTTAGTGGCTTAGAAATTTAGCACTTTTTTTTAGATGCTAAGTAGCTGAGATTCTAAGATTCTGAGTTTTTAGAATATAGAAAAAATCTTAGCGACTTAGAATCTCAGCATCTTAGATCCTTTTATAAGATATATTCGTAAAGAAAAAAACTTAGTATCTCAGAATCTTAGAAACTTAGCATCTCAGAACCTTAGAAACTTAGCTTCTTAGTAACTCACTCATCTTTTTCTTATCTCCAACTACCCAGATAATATCGTTAGGCTGTAAAAGTAAACTCGATTCGGGATTTAAAATACGATTTCCGTTTCTTTCGATTCCTACTACCATTCCACCGGTTTTTCCTCTAAATTGGCCGATGCTTTTTTGGGTGAATTCTTCCTGGGAAACTTCTAGCTGACGTAATACAATTTCAGATTCTTCGATTGTTTTGGCTTCAATTTCGTTTTGGGTCAGGTATTTGGTAAACTCGGTAATTTGGGCATCGGTACCAATTACGCAGATTTCATCTCCGGGAAATAAACGTTCGTTTTTAGACGGAATTGGAATCGTTACTTCACCACGGCGTATATAAGCAATGTTGATTCCAAGAAGTTCCCTGATCTTTAATTCTTCCAGCGTTTTTCCGGCAAGGTTTGATTCTTTTCCAATATCAAAAATAGACATGTGACCGTCCCACGGCATTAAATTGGCATAACGTCTGTCGATTTTTTTGTTTTCGCGGTCGTTGAGGTTTTTCAAAAAGTGATTTTCGATTTTATGATATTGCTCGTTCAGTTTTTTTGGAAAAAGCTGATAGGCTCCAATCGCAATAATCAAGGCCACAAAAGCGACTAAAGGCGAGAAGAAGATATTCAATAAAAATCCAACGAAAAATAATCCAAGGCTCATTCTGATTAAAATAAGCATTAAAAGTGCGCCTCGGTATTTACGTTCTTCCCAAAGTATTTCGACTTCATCCACTTTTACACGACGCAGCGATAATGCCCATAAAAAGGGTGCAATTACGGCTAAAGTTATAAGTGCGGCCAAAGTGTTCCCGAATCGTGTATCGGCAACTAAAGGAGCTATGAATTTTGATGATAATAAAATGATTGCAGTTATAATTATAGTATGAAGAATTATCTGTGTAATAGAAGATCTCAATACAACCTGCCACGTACTTACAGATTTAATGGCTTGTGCATTTAAACTGTATCGGTTAATATTTTTTACCCATCTTTTTGGCATTTTTTGTTCTAAAACCTGCGCAAAAGATTCGGAATATTTAATTAAAAACGGAGTTGTAAAAGTTGTAATGGCTGAAACAGCCACAATTATAGGATACAAGAAATCACTTGTCACTTTTAATGTCATACCAAGTGTTGCAATAATAAAAGAGAACTCGCCAATTTGTGCTAAACTCATTCCCGTTTGAACGGATTGTTTCAACGGCTGACCCGAAAGTAAAGCTCCAATAGAGGAACTAAATGCTTTCCCGAAAATAGTTAAAAGCGTAATTAAAGCCACCGGAAGCGCATATGTAACCAATGTTTCCGGATTAATCAACATTCCTACCGACACAAAGAATACGGCACCAAATAAATCTTTTACGGGCTGAATTAAATGTTCGATTTTTTCTGCCATGGTAGTTTCAGCAATAATAGAACCCATAATAAAAGCTCCCAAAGCCGGAGAAAAACCAACATTTGCAGCAAAAATAACCATCATTAAACACAATGCTAATGAAATAATCAGCAGCATTTCATCGGTTAAAAGATGTTTGGCTTTTTTCAAAATAGTCGGGATAATAAAGATTCCGCCCAAAAACCATATAATTAAAAAGAAAACCAATTTTAAAACGGATTGTATCAGCGCGCCGCCGGAAACCTGATCGCTCACGGCAATTGTCGATAATAATACGAGCATTAAAATGGCTACGATATCTTCAACAATTAAAGCTCCAAATACAATCCCAACGAACTTTTTTCCTTTTACGCCCAATTCATCAAAAGCCCTGATAATAATAGTGGTTGACGAAATAGAAAGCGTTGCCCCGAGAAAAATGCTGTCCATTTTTCCCCAGCCCATCCATTGTCCAACACAATAACCAATCAGTGTCATGAATAATATCTGGGTAATTGCTGTGACAGAGGAAGTTCCGCCCACTTTCATTAGTTTCTTAAAACTAAATTCGAGTCCTAAACTAAATAAAAGAAATATAACCCCAATTTCTGCCCAGACTTCGACACTTTTCATGTCGGTTATTGAGGGAAAAAAATCAAAATGGTTTCCGGCCAGGAATCCTGCAATCAGGTATCCTAAAACCAGCGGTTGTTTCATTTTTTTAAAAATTAGAACGGCAATTCCGGCAGTCATCAGGATTAATCCCAGATCACTAATTAAAGGTTGTAAATGGTGTGTACTTTCTGCAGCGGCATTTAAGGCAATCATAAAGTGGTATTTTTCAGGAGTATAATCCAGCTTTTTTATTTCTTATAAAAGTTCACTAAACTTCTATTAAAATCAATTCAGGTGAACTAATCTGGATACTCCGGGTTAAAAAAAAAGCTATCTCGATAAAGATAGCTTTTTTTGACAAAATATTTTAGGTTTTCTTTAGATTCCTGTGTAATTACTAGGAGTTATTTGCATTAATTCGGCTCTAACAGCATCAGAAACTTCTAAAGTCGCAATAAAATTATGAATTGCGTTTTTATCAATAGCTTCGTTTGTTCTTGTTAAACCTTTTAAAGCTTCATACGGATTTGGATACGCTTCACGGCGTAAAATAGTTTGAATAGCTTCGGCAACAACTGCCCAGTTTTTCTCTAAATCTTCAGCAAATTTGCTTTCGTTCAGCAATAATTTGTTCAAACCTTTCAGTGTAGCTTCAAAAGCAATAATGGTATGTCCAACTGGTACACCAACATTACGTAAAACGGTACTGTCTGTTAAATCACGCTGTAATCTTGAAATAGGAAGTTTAGCCGATAAATGCTCAAAAATAGCATTAGCGATTCCTAAGTTTCCTTCAGAATTTTCAAAATCAATTGGGTTTACTTTATGCGGCATAGCCGATGAACCAATTTCGCCTGCTTTGATTTTTTGTTTAAAATAATCCATTGAAACATAAGTCCAGATATCACGGTCTAAATCGATAATGATATTGTTGATTCTTTTTAAACCATCAAAAAATGCAGCAAAATGATCGTAATGTTCTATTTGAGTTGTTGGAAAAGAATGTTGTAAGCCTAATTCATTTTCAACAAAATTAGTTCCGAATTTTTTCCAGTCAATTTGCGGGTATGCTACATGGTGTGCATTGAAATTTCCTGTTGCACCGCCAAATTTAGCTGCAAACGGAATATTGAATAACAAACGCATCTGCTCTTCTAAACGCTCTACAAAAACAAGGATTTCTTTTCCTAAACGAGTAGGTGAAGCCGGCTGTCCGTGCGTACGTGCCAGCATTGGGATATCTTTCCATTCAACACTTAATTCTTTTAATTTAGAAATTACAGCAATCAATGATGGCGTATAAACCTGCTCAAAAGCTTCTTTTGTAGAAAGCGGAATAGCAGTATTATTGATATCCTGAGATGTTAATCCGAAGTGAATGAACTCTTTGTATTGAGATAAACCTAATTTTTCAAAAGCATCTTTAATAAAATATTCAACCGCTTTTACGTCGTGGTTGGTTACTTTCTCTGTTTCTTTAATCCAAAGCGCATCTTCAGTAGAGAAATTTTTGTAGATATTTCTTAAACTGTCAAATAAGTTTGAATTTACACCAGAAAGCTGAGGTAAAGGAATTTCGCATAAAGCGATGAAATATTCAATTTCAACCAGTACACGGTATTTTATTAAAGCTTCTTCAGAAAAGAAAGGTGCTAAATTTTGAGTTTTATTTCTATATCTTCCGTCAATTGGCGATATAGCATTCAATTCGTTTAGAGTAGTCATTGTTATGTTGTTTTTCGAAAGGTGCAAATATAAACAGAATTTGCGGATTTAAAGTAATCACAAAGTCAATTGAAAGCAATTTAAAAGGGAAAAAAGTAGATAAAACACGAATTTCACGAATTGACACTAATTTTTTTTACTTACTTATTAGATAATACAAAATATTCGTGCTAATTCGTGAAATTTGTGTTCAATAAGTGTGTTCAATAAATTATGTGTTCTTAAATCGATTTTAATTTTTCTCGTAATTCTGCAACTCCTTCAGATGCAACTTTTGCAATAACTTCCACTTTGTTTCGAATATTCGGAATTGAAATAGGTTTTGGATCAATATAAAAAACAGGTGTTGTACTGGGAGCATAAGAAATTAAACCTGCCGCAGGATAAACCTGTAATGAAGTTCCAATTACGGCAAAATAATCTGCTGTTTCGGTTATGTCAATTGCTTCTTCAAGTGCCGGAACTTCTTCACCAAACCAGACAATATGCGGACGTAACTGATGTCCGTTTTCGTCTAAATCACCCGTTAGTAAATCCTCTGTCCAGTCTAAAATTAAATTTCGATTTCTGACACTTCTCACTTTTAATAATTCGCCATGCAAATGCAAAACTTTGGTACTTCCGGCACGTTCGTGTAAATCGTCGACATTTTGAGTAATGATATAAACGTCAAAATCTTTTTCTAATTCGGCTAAAATTTGATGTCCTAAATTAGGCTGTACTTCCTTAAGCTGCTGGCGTCTTTTATTATAAAAATCGAGAACTAATTCCTGATTTTTATTCCAGCCTTCGGGAGTTGCTACTTCCATAACGTCGTGGCCTTCCCATAAACCATCGCTGTCACGAAAGGTTTTAATACCGCTTTCGGCACTAATTCCGGCGCCGGTTAAAACAACAAGTTTCTTTTTCATTTTGAAATTTATTAAAAGATAAAAATAGCAATTTCGAAAAGGTAAGGCGATTCTTTTTTAATATTTTTGAGAGGCAATAAAACCGTAATTATACTTATTGTTTTGACTTTGCAGATTATTTAGTTTTAATGCCTCATAAAAACAAAAGAAATTCTAAATGATTTTAATTCAGTTTACAGGATTATCGGGTTCAGGAAAAACGACATTGGCTCAAAATGTTCGGCATTTATTAATCGAAAACGGTTATAAAGCTGAAATCGTTGACGGCGATGTGTACCGAAAAACGATTTGTAAAGATTTAGGATTTTCTAAAGAAGACCGCTGCGAGAACGTAAGACGTCTTTTTAATGTGGGACGAAATTTTGTTGCCGAAGATACCATTACTTTAATGTCAGTAATAAATCCGTACGAAAGTCTGCGAAATGAATTAAGAACACACGAATTTGTGCGAACTGTTTTTTTAGACTGCTCGATAAATAATTTGATTGAAAGAGATCCGAAAGGTTTGTATAAAAAAGCCTTACTGCCGGAAGATGACCTTAACAGAATTAAAAATTTTACGGGAATAAGCGACGTTTTTGAAACTCCCGAAACAGCAGATTTAGTCTTAAAAACCGATTTAGAAACAGTATCTTTTTCAACAAATAAACTTTACGACTTCATTATTGATAATTTAAGGAAAGAACTTTAATCTTAAAAAACGGATTCCTGAATTTGTAAAATTTTGCTTATCTATTTAACGATTGGGTTGGTGTATTTTATATATTTACAGGACCAAAAACAAATCTCAAATTTAACCCTAAGCTTATGAATCCTTCGTCAAGCATACTTCCTATTTCCTTTTCGATTGAAAAATTACAGCAAGAACTTACGATTTGCGAAAATGATTTATGGACTCCGCATTTTAATACCAACCGATATGAGGGAAAATGGACAAGTGTTTCTTTACGATCACAATCGGGCTTGGTAAACGATATTACTTCTTTTTCAAATAAAGAATACCAAAATACGCCGCTGCTGGACCGCTGTCATTATTTTAAAGAAATTATGGATTGGTTTCAATGTGAAAAAGAAGCCGTACGATTACTGCGATTAGGGCCAAACAGCGAAATTAAAGAACATGTAGATAATGACACTTCTTATGAAGATGGATTTTTCAGGATTCATGTTCCTATCATAACCAACTCAGAAGTTTTTTTTTATGTAGATAAAAAATTGGTTCCAATGAAAATGGGAGAGTGCTGGTATGCTAATTTCCAGCTTCCGCATAGTGTTGAAAATAAAAGCTCCGAACCGCGAATTCATCTTACTCTTGATTGTATTCGAAACGATTGGTCTGATAAATTATTTGCCAAAATGGGTTTTGATATTCATGCTTCTTCCAATAAAAACGAATATTCTGATGAGGTAAAACAACAGATTATTGCTGAGCTTTCGCGAAATCCATCAGAAATGACAGCAAAAATTATCGCAGATCTTCAGTCAAAATAAAATAAATTACCAATGGAAAACATACTTAATCCTCTTTCTAACTGGATTCCTTATAAGTTACTTGAAAAAAATAATGAAATCTATTTTGAATGGATTTATGTGGGAGATTTAAAATATGCCGAACCTTTTTTTGAGGAAACAATTTTAAAATGCAGAAAACACGAATACAATTCAAAGTCGTTTAAAGTAATAAGTACTACTGAAAATCTTGTAGAATGGTCTGAAGAAATAGTTTCGGTCGATTTAAAATCTTTGGTATTTCACGTTTCAAGATGCGGTTCTACAATGCTGAGTCAGTCTTTAGCCACTTCAGTAGAAAATATTATGATTTCTGAAGCACCAATTGTGGATGAAATTTTGAGAAGTAATTTGTTTGGTTTAGACAAAAAGACGGCGCTTTTAAAAGCAGTTATTAAATTCTTAGGACAGAAAAGATTTCCGGAACAAAAGAATTTATTTTTAAAACTGGATGCCTGGCACATTTTTAATGCAGGTTATTTAAGAAGCATTTTTGCTGAAACACCTTTTGCGCTGCTTTACAGAAACCCGACAGAAGTTTTGAAATCGCATCAAAAAAAGATGGGAATGCATATGGTTCCGAATTTACTGCCGCCGAGTGTTTTTGGAATTACGGCTCAGGAGATAAATAGAATAAGTTTTCAGCAGTATGGGGCTTTGGTTTTGGAGAAATATTTTGAAGGCTTTTTGAGTTTTTACGAAACAGATCAAAATGTTACAGCTCTTTATTACAACGACGGAATGAAACAGGTTGTAGAAAAATTTATTTCGTTTATCAAAGTTAATTATGCTTATGCAGAACTTGATAAAATGTATGAACGCCTAAATGCCCATTCTAAAAACGAAAATGAAGCTTTTAATGGAGATTCTTTTAAAGAAGAAGAATTAGAAATCAATTTTACAAAGCTTAATCTGCTGCACGAAAAATTAAACAGCACGTTTCTGGAACATCAGGAAAGCTAAAATACAAATGAATTTACTTTTTATTGATTTATATGTATTTTTGCGCCAAATACAAACAAAATGATTGATTTAGATTACCTGGCATTTCTCGAAAATATATTGACAGACAACCGAAAAGAGAAATTTTTAAAAGTATTAGAAAGCCGAACCAAACATTTTACTATTGCGGTCGAAGATGTTTTTCAAATGCATAACACGAGTGCCGTAATGCGCAGTTGTGAGGTTTTTGGAATTCAGGAACTTAATATTATCGAACAGCGTTTTGGTAAAAGAATAGATAAAGAAATTGCTTTAGGTGCACAAAAATGGGTTGACATTAACCGTTTTGATAGTGTTGAAGGCTGTATTTCCTCTTTAAGAAATAAAGGATATCAAATCATTGCGACAACACCGCATGAAAACGACTGTATGATTCAGGATTTTGATATTACAAAACCAAGTGCTTTGTTCTTTGGAACTGAAAAAGACGGCCTTTCTCCGGAAATTTTAGAAAAAGCAGATGGATTTTTAAAAATCCCAATGGTAGGTTTTACAGAGAGTCTGAATATCTCCGTTTCTGCTGCCATCATCATTCAAAACCTTACCAACAGACTGCGAAATTCAGATATTGACTGGCATTTATCTGATGAAGAAATATTAGAAAAACGCCTGGCGTGGGCTAAAAATTCAATTAAAGATATTAAAAGAATAGAAGCGCGTTATTACCAGGAAAATCCGAGATAAATTTCTGAGATTCTAAGTTGCTAAGGTTCTAAGATGCTGAGCTTGGAAAAGAAGAGAATTTTAAATAAGCTTGCCACGAATTAGACTAATTTTTAAATTAATTAATTCGTGGCAAAAATAAAAACTTAGAATCTCAGCAACTTAGAACCTTAGCATCTTAAAAAAAAATCATCTTCCAAAAGAATCGTAATTATCTTCGGCGTATTTTTCGAAACGTTTTAATAAAACGATATTTTGTTTTTCTGTTTCGGTCAATTTGTTATCAACGTTTGCTTCAACCGGAATGTACCATTCTACATCATCAAAAAACTGACGTACTTTTTTCGTTTTAAAAGAAAGTCCGTGTCTGGCAAAAATGGTATTTCTAAGGATTTCCAAATCAATTTTCTTCAGGTTTTTGATATCAGATTCTTTTAGTTTTTTTGTTGATGAATTGATGTTTGAAATACTTTCAGATGCCATTCTATAGACACTTTCAGTATAAGTTTCAGCTTCTTTATTATTTATAGAATCTTCCTCGTTTTCATAATAGGTTACTTGTTCTTCCTTTGGATTTTCATAGTCAATATAAGAACCATTATTAGGTAACATTAAATTAGGATCGTATTTAAACTGTTTTTTAACCAGTTCAAATTTTCTTTTACGAACTTCTTTTTTAGGATTATTGGCTATCCATATTCCAGAAATTATAGTATCATTTACTACATCAAAATCAAAAACACCATCATTTTTATCATCGCCGGGTTCTTTAAGTGTAAAATGAATTACTTTTCCTTTTTTTGTCATTTCACCTTTAAGAGGTCTTATGTTACCAGCGACTACACTTTGTCCCGTAACTTCAGATTCAGTAATTTTTTTAATACTTATGTTAATCTTATTGATAAAATTTTCTTTTACTTCTTGGGTTGTATCACGTTCTGCAACAATAAATGAACCAACCCACGAACCGTATAAATCAGTTCGAATTTCTTCGGGCATTTTATTATCACTGATTTGTGATTGTTTTTCTTTAGAATTACAAGAAAAAAGGGAAACGGCTAAAAATAAATAAAGAAGGTTTTTCATTTTTTTGATTGATGATAAAGATAATATTCGATGATTAATAAATTCGGAATCCAGCCTAACCAGGCAATAATTTGATATAAATCCATTGGCGCAGGGTGAAACAAATATACAAGAATCACCTTCCAAAAACGTAAAGTGACGGCAGAAAATGTTAAAGCAAAACTTCGCAGCATAAAGGCCTTGTGCTGCGTGATATTTTTGTTTTTAATGAAGAGAAAACCTTTTAGAGTAAAGTAAAACCATAGAACGGATAAAGTGACAAAAGATATTTTAGAATAAAATCCGCCATTAGCAAAAAAGCCAATAAATAACCCCGAAGGCGCACTTAAAAGCAGAATTACAAAAACATATACCTTTCCAAGGTTTCTATGTAAAAGAGGATATTTCTTTAAAAGAAAATTGTTAAACTGAAAAAATCCTGATAGCAAAACAAAAATAGCCGAATAGACATGAATATAAAAAAAGGTAGTATAATAGGGAATTTCAGAAACTTCCGTTTGTTTGATCTGGAGAAAAGCAGCGTCGTTTTTTAACGGAATGTACTGCAAAGTAAGCTTCAGCATTAGAATAAAGAAATAACTAAAACAGATTGCCCAAATTAGTAATAACGAAAACTGAATCTTTTTTCTCAATTCTTTATTGTAAAAGGTTTATTAGGTATCAAATATAAAAAATCCCCAGCCACTTTTGGTAGTTGGGGAGAATTTTCTGCCACGAATTACACGAATTTTCACGAATTAATTGATTTAAAAATTTGTGAAAATTCGTGTAATTCGCGGCAAAAAAAACTTAGTATCTCAGAATCTTAGTCCCGATAGCTATCGGGATAGTATCTTAACTTACTTTTTTAAGAATAATATAAAACCTAAAATGCTGACAATTAAAATACTCAATGCTGCTAAAACTGTGGCCAGATCACGAATGTTTTTTCCTGCCCAATCCATAAATAAAAACTTATGCAATATCGCAAAAGAATAACCTTCTACTTTATCTGCATTTTTAACCACAGCTGCGAGTCTTGAAGTTGAAGTTTCGATAAAATAGGTTGTTTTTTCAGGAGTGTCGTATGCTAATTTTACAACAGGAAGACGTTTGTTTACAAAACCATATTCTCTGCTTTCAAAGTCAGTCAATACTTTTGATTCTAATAATTTTACATTTTCTATTGATTCTTCCGGTTCTTCAGAAGTTTCGATCATTTCGCAGCAAGCCGCTTGCGGAGCCCCGCCTGTAAAATAATAAGCCAGATATTCGGCATAGTGAAGATCAACATTTGGGACAACTTTATTGGTTGCAGCATTAATGTAAATCACTTCCGATTTTTGATCTTTCTTTTTATTCCATTTTGTATTAGAATCTACTTTTGAAGTTTTGAATTTACTTTTTTCAAGTAATTGGCAACGGAAATAAGTTGTATCGTTTAAAGTAATAATACTTGTATTTTGAAAACGAGTCCAGTCTAAATCCAGCGCATTATTGGCTAATGGAATTTCTTTAGTCACAAATGTAGGTTCGTAAACCATTTGCGATAAAGTATAAGGTGCCCATTTTGTTGTAGCATGATATCCTCCGCTAAAAGCAAAAGTCAAAGTGAAAAGCGAAACCCAGATTCCAATTTGGCGATGGTATTTTCTAAGCCCTTTTTTAGGAGCTGCATTATCAGTTTTTTTGAATTGTTTCCACAATAAACCGTAAATCAAGATGCCGCTTAAAGCAGAAAATCCAATAATTGACAATAAGAAAATCATGGTAATGATTCGGATACTATTGTTAGATATCGCATCAATAAATGACCAGTTATGAAAAGTATCAAAAAACCAGATAAAAGCCTGTCTTGAAGTTGGATTGTAAGTCGCCAGTTTGCTGGAAGAGGTTTCAACATAAACTTCCATAGCATCAGGACGGTCAAAAGTCAGTTTGTAAACCGGTAAATAACGATTTACATATTTGTATTGCGAAGTAAATTCGGTTACCACTTCGCTCTTTTTTACGACACTTTTTTGATCATCGAGAAAATAGCGAGAAAGCCATTCGGCATATTTTTGATCTCCTTCTTCCAGTTTTTTTCCATTCGAAGCATCATAATACCATAATTCACCAAAAATGGTTTTTAATTGATAATAAGTAGTATTGTTAAAAGTGACAATTCTGAAATTTTTGAATTGGGTGATTTCGTTTTTTTGTAAAACTTCCTGAATAGACAATTTCAACTGACTTTTGTCGATTACTTGCTGTTCCAGTTTTTCGTGAGCAATTTCAGGTTTGAAAAAATGCGCCATAAACGGGTGCATTAAACCAGACAGCGTCCAGAAAATAACAGGAACAATGGTAATTAAGCCAATAACACGATGCCATTTGTACATGTGCTGCTTGATTTTTTTTACGATTTTAGAATCTTTCTTAGAAGATTTTCTTTTAGTTTCTTTACTCATAATTGAGTTGTTTTTGATTGTTTTTTTGCCACTCCCGATAGCTATCGGAATGGCACGGATTAAAATGATTTTTTTATTTAAAAAACTCTGTGATTAATCCTTTTAATCCGTGAAATCTGTGGGCAAATAATTTTATTTTTTTAATGAAAAATTGTACTGAATTCCAAATACAAATGTTCTTGGAGCTGCCGCCGTATATGTTGGCTGGGCATTTGTGGTATTCGCTCTCGAAACATTGTAAGCGTATAATTTATCTGTAAGGTTCATTACGTTTCCATATACTTCAATTCCTTTCCATTGATAACCAACTCTTGCATTGAAAATGTTATAACCGTCGTATTTTACCGTATTGATCTGATCTTGGTAATAACTTCCCACAAGCTGCCATTCGATAGAAGTCCTTAAATTAGGAAGCCAGTTTGGATAATAACTTACCTCTGAATTTCCAGACCATCTTGGTGCTGCCGGCATTTCTTTTCCGTTTAAATCCTGAACAGGATCGCTTGGTTTGTCCGAAAGTTTAAAATCGATATATGTATGCTGCGCGTAAGTTCCGCCCAAGCGAATATTAAATTGTTGCGAAGGACGATATGAAGCTCCAAATTCAACTCCTTTATGACGCGTTTCTCCTGCCGAACGATAATCTGTTGAGTTATCTGGAAGTTTAATGTTTAACAGTTCATTTTTACCTTCCATATAATAAAAGGCATAATCAAAATTTAATTTGTTTTGAAGGAAAGAAAGCCATCCGCCCACTTCATAATTATCAAAAGTTGCAGGTTCTAAGTTGTAATAAAAAGCAGCCGGAACGCCTGTTGTTCCTCCAGTTCCTGGTTTAGTTCTAAAAATAGAGGTAATTCCCGGAGGCGCAAAACCTTGAGAATAATTACCATAAAAACCTGCAAACTCAACTGGGTTAAAATTTGCACCTACTTTAAAAGTGAATTTATCGTAGACTTTGCTTCCTGTAGATTTGTCTAAAGCATTATCATAGTCTACTTTCATGTTGTCGTATCGACCGCCAACGGTAAATATTAATTGTTCAATTGGACTAATACTCAATTGCGCATATCCTGCAGAGTTGAAAATATCTGCCGTATAATCTGCTAATTTTGAATCTGGATGTTCAGCAATTATTTCATAAGAATCAACGGTTTGTTTACCAGCTTCTCCCGGATTTAAATTAGCTTTTAAATCAATTACATAAGACCAATACGTAACTGGAGAATAGTCGTATAAAGCACCAGCCACAAGTTTTGTATTTAGAAAATCAAATTTTTGAGTGTGCTGTCCAATTGCTCCGTAACTTTTAAAGTTATTTGAATTTACTTCACCTTTAGCAGTTGTAGGATTTACAGTCGGGCTCCATTTAATTCCGTAAGAAGGATTTTGGCCTAATTTATTATCACGCAAATAAGCTGTAATATAACTGCTTGAATTGTTGTTCCAATCGTGTTCCAGCGTTAAGCGGGTTCTTAAAGCATCAGATTTTCTATAAGTAAAATTAGAAGTGCTTTTATAAGTTCTGTTATAAAAAGCTTCTTCATTGACCGAACCACTCATATCCGAATAATATTTTCCATACATCGTATTGCTCATTAATCGGGTAGAAGGAGAGATGTTATAATCGATTCTGGCATTCAGATTATCTTTGTTGTAATCAGAATAAGTCATCCATCCATTTTCTTGTAAACTTGAAATTCCGGCAATATGAAAACCAACTTTTCCTACGGTTGCACCGCCGGCAGCCTGAAATCTTCTGTATCCATAATTATCTGCCTGAACTCCAAATTTAAATTCTGGATCAACAGGTGGTTTTATCGAAATTAAATTGATTGTTCCGCCCACAGCTTCAGGGCCGTATAAAGAAGAAACCGGACCTTTAACTACTTCAATACTTTGTAGGTTATATTGATTGATTTCTAATAAAGCGTTGTGATTGAAAATTCCCATTGGGCGAATTGGCAAGCCATCTTCTAAATACAGATAATAAGCATTTGTTGTCATTGGCTGACGAATAGACATCATGTGCTGCTCGTTTCCTAAGTTAACCATTAAAACTCCCGGAGTTTTGTTTATAATTTCATAAACGGCAGTTGCTTTTGCTTCGTTAATGGTTTTGGCTGTTATTTTGCTAATGGCAACAGGAGTTTCCTTACGTTTAGTGGCAGTTCTGTTGGCAGTTATAAAAACGTTTTCAAGCTCCTGAGATTTTGTTGTGTCTTTTTCTACCTTATTCTGCGCAAAGACAAATTGTCCTATAAAGAATAGGATAATGTATATTTTTTTCATTTTAAATTTATATAAATTTTAAAGTAACGTGTGCTTTTCCTGACTTTACGACAAGAAAAAAATCTTTTCAAAAACTATTGAAAAGCGGTTATCAGAAATTTATATAAAATAGGATGGAGGTCGAAACGTAGTGTTTGAAACCGAAATAGGTTTTGTGTTAAAAGAAGCAAAGATTTTTGCTCTTGATTCAATTGGAGTTACTAATTTAAAATTAGTCGTAGTAGTATTTTGAATGTAAACAACTTCTGCTTTTTCTTTCAGGTTGTTTTGCATTCTTTTTTCGTTATCTGCGTATTTTTTTAAACTTTTTTGAAGTTCACATCGACCGTTACAGGAATTAAAAACCATTTTTCGCTGTACGCAAATCGTTTTTGAAATTTCTTCCTGATTAAGTTTGAAAGAAGTGTAAACAAAGAAGCTGCCAAAAGAGGGCAGTAAAAGTGTACATGAAAGCAATATGATCAAAAATCGTTTCAAAACGCTGTTTCTATGTTTCGAATGCAAAAATACATTTAATTCGCATTTATTACCAAGTGTTTCGGGATTTTTTTTAGTATTCAGTTTACAGTCGCAGTCTCAGTTTTTAGTCTGTATGTAAACTGAGACTGCGACTGAATGATAAAAACTAAAAACCCGACAGGTTTTAAAACCTGTCGGGTTTGATATGTAATTCGTCTAGTCTGTAAACTGAAAACTGCGACTGAATACTGAAACTTATTCTTTAACAATAACCCAAGCTCCAGAAGCTAAAAGAGTTTCTGCTTTTTTGAATTTCATTGTTTCTGTTTTACCAGTTGCAACTTCTTGGATCGTTACATTGTCGTTACGATTGATTTTTGGCATATCTCTAACGATAGTTTCTGTAACCTGACGTTGTTGTGTTTCTCCAGCTTCGCGGTTGATGCTTTCACTGTTAGGAATTTCGTCTTTGCTTAATTGTAAATTCTCTTTTTGACGAACTTCTCTTGCTTCGTGAATTTCAGAAGTAACGTTTTGAGCTGGTAAATCACCTTTAAACAAGAATGAAATAACTTCTTTATTAACGTTGTCTAACATTCCTCTAAACAAGTTGAAAGCTTCTAATTTATAGATAAGTAATGGATCTTTTTGTTCGTGAACAGCCAATTGAACAGATTGTTTCAATTCGTCCATTTTACGTAAGTGTTTTTTCCAAGCCTCATCAACAATAGAAAGTGTGATGTTTTTCTCGAAATCAGCAATTAATTGCGCTCCTTCGCTTTCGTAAGCTTTTTTCAAGTCTGTAACCACATTCAAAGTTTTGATTCCGTCTGTAAATGGAACTACAATTCTTTCGAAATGATTGTTTGGCTCTTCATAAACTCCTCTAATAATTGGGAAAGCTTCTCTAGCGCTTCTTTCTGTTTTTTCAGTGTAAAAAGCCAAAGCTTCTTTGTATACTTTTCCAGTTACTTCAATATCTGATAATTTTTGGAAATCAGCTTCTGAAATTGGAGAAGTAATTCCGAAATAACGAATTAAGTCAAAATCAAAACTTTTAAAATCATTTGCAATTTTATTGTTGCTTACGATTAATTCGCAAGTATCATAAAGCATATTCGCGATATCCAGTTTTAAACGCTCGCCAAACAATGCGTGACGACGACGTTTGTAAACTACTTCACGCTGAGAGTTCATAACGTCATCATATTCTAATAAACGTTTACGAACACCAAAGTTGTTTTCTTCTACTTTTTTCTGAGCACGTTCGATCGATTTAGTCATCATAGAATGCTGAATAACTTCACCTTCTTTCAATCCCATTCTGTCCATCACTTTAGCAACTCTTTCAGAACCAAATAAACGCATTAGGTTATCTTCAAGAGAAACATAAAACTGAGAACTTCCCGGATCTCCCTGACGACCAGAACGACCACGTAACTGTCTGTCAACACGACGTGAATCATGACGCTCTGTACCCACGATTGCTAAACCTCCGGCAGCTTTTACTTCTGGAGATAATTTAATATCGGTACCACGACCAGCCATGTTTGTTGCAATAGTTACAACTCCGGCTTTACCAGCTTCTTCAACGATTTGTGCCTCTTGCTTGTGCATTTTAGCATTCAATACGTTATGTGTGATTCCTCTCATTTTAAGCATACGGCTTAATAATTCTGAAATCTCTACAGAAGTTGTTCCAATCAATACTGGTCTTCCAGCGTTTGATAATTCAGTAACGTCTTCAATTACAGCGTTGAATTTTTCACGTGTAGTTTTATAGATATAATCTTCTTTGTCTTGTCTTGAAATCGGACGGTTGGTTGGAATTTCAACAACGTCTAATTTGTAAATCTGCCATAACTCACCAGCTTCTGTAACCGCCGTACCAGTCATACCTCCTAATTTGCTGTACATTCTGAAATAATTCTGTAATGTAACAGTAGCAAAAGTTTGTGTAGCAGCTTCGATTTTTACGTTTTCTTTAGCTTCAATCGCCTGGTGTAAACCGTCAGAATAACGACGACCATCCATGATACGACCTGTCTGCTCATCGACAATCATAATTTTGTTGTCCATGATAACGTATTCTACATCTTTTTCAAAAAGAGCATACGCTTTTAAAAGCTGAGTTAAAGTGTGGATACGCTCGCTTTTTACTCCAAAATCCTGGAATAATCTTTCTTTAGCTTCTGCTTCAGCGTCTTTGTCCAGTTTTTGTTTTTCGATAGCAGCGATTTCTGTTCCGATGTCCGGTAAAACGAAGAAATCTGCATCAGTATCTCCAGAAAGGTATTTAATACCGTTATCTGTTAATTCAACCTGATTGTTTTTTTCTTCAATCACAAAATATAAAGCTTCATCCACTTTATGCATTTCGCGATTGTTATCCTGCATGTATTGATTTTCAGTTTTTTGAAGCAATTGTTTAATTCCTTCTTCACTTAAAAATTTAATTAATGCTTTGTTTTTAGGTAAACTTCTGTAAGCTCTTAATAATAAGAAACCGCCTTCTTTAGTATTTCCTTCTTTGATTAATTTTTTAGCTTCTGCTAAGAAACCATTTGCTAACTGACGTTGTTGTGCAACTAAGTTTTCAATTTTTGGTTTCAATTCATTAAACTCATGACGATCTCCTTGTGGAACTGGTCCTGAAATAATAAGCGGTGTTCTTGCATCATCAATTAATACAGAATCGACCTCGTCGACAATAGCATAATTGTGTTTTCTCTGCACTAAATCGCTTGGCGAGTGCGCCATGTTATCTCTTAAGTAGTCAAAACCAAATTCGTTGTTGGTTCCATAAGTGATATCAGCGTCGTATGCTTTTTTTCTTTGCTCTGTACTTGGCTGGTGATTATCAATACAATCAACAGATAAACCATGGAATTCGAATAAAGGCGCTTTCCACGTGCTGTCACGTTTTGCTAAGTAGTCATTCACTGTTACTAAGTGAACTCCGTTTCCTGTCAAAGCATTTAAGTAAAGTGGAAGTGTAGCAACCAAAGTTTTACCTTCACCCGTTTGCATTTCGGCAACTTTACCTTCGTGCAGAACCATTCCACCAATCAACTGAACGTCATAGTGAATCATGTCCCAAGTGATATCTTTTCCGGCAGCATTCCATTTGTTAGCCCAGATAGATTTTTCGCCGTCAATAGTAATATATGGTTTTGTTGCAGAGAATTCGCGGTCTTTTGCAGTTGCAGTAACTTCGATATGAGAGTTTTCTTTGAAACGGCGAGCCGTTTCTTTTACTACAGAAAACGCTTCGGGAAGAATTTCCAATAAAGTTTTTTCAGAGATTTCATAAGCTTCTTTTTCAAGAGCGTCTATTGCATCATAAATATCTTCTCTTTTGTCGATATCCTCAATATTTTCAACTTCAGCTTTTAGAGAAGCGATTTTTGCATCTTTATCTGCCCTTGCTTCTTTAATTTTTTCTTTAAAATAAGCGGTTCTCGCTCTTAGTTCGTCATGAGATAAACTCATTAAACTAGTTTCGAAAGTCTTAATTTTGTTTAAGTAAGGTTGTAAAGCTTTGACATCTTTTTGAGATTTATCACCTACAAAGACCTTAATGATGCTATTTATGAAACTCATAATTTATTTGTATTTCTTTATTATATAATATGTATTTGAACCAAAAAAAAAGCCTCTATGATGAGACTTTTTCCTTTGGTTTATTTTTTAATATTCATCCTCATTCCAAAGATAATCTTCGTCTGTTGGATAATCAGGCCAAATTTCTTCCATTGATTCATATATCTCGCCTTCGTCTTCTATTGACTGAAGGTTTTCTACTACTTCTAATGGAGCACCAGCTCTAATAGCGTAGTCAATAAGTTCGTCTTTGTTAGCAGGCCATGGCGCATCACTTAAATAAGATGCTAATTCTAATGTCCAATACATCTGTTATCTGTTTAGTTTGTGCAAAAATAAATTTTTTACTGAAAAAGACAAGTAAAATTTGATTTATTTTAATAAAATTTAAGAACGTCCTGTTAATTGCGGATTTTAGATTGTTGATTTTAGATTTATAGAATCTTGAAAAATTTAAAATCTGAAGTCTAAAATCTAAAATTTCACTTCCTCGGAATCCATTTCACTTCCTCCGCTTTTAAGTCAAACGACAACTTCCGTGCCAAGACAAAAAGGTAGTCAGAAAGTCGGTTTAAGTACATAATTGCGATTTCGGGAACGTGTTCATTATGACTTAAATGTACTGCCAAACGCTCAGCACGGCGGCATATACAGCGGGCAATATGACAATGTGACACGGTTGGGTGACCGCCCGGTAAAACAAAATGAGTCATTTGCGGAAGGCTTTCTTCCATTTTATCTATTTCGTTTTCCAGTAATTCGATATCCGAGTCAATTATTCCGAGATTTTTTAAGCGGAGTTCTCCGTTTTTTAAAACCTCTTTTTCCTGCGGAGTTGCCAAAATGGCGCCTACAGTAAAAAGACGATCCTGAATTTCTATTAAAATAGTTTTATAATGTGAATCTATTTCCTGATCGCGAATTAATCCTATATAAGAATTAAGTTCATCAACAGTTCCATAACTGTCAATCCTGATATGATCTTTAGGAACGCGCGTGCCTCCAAAAAGAGCTGTTGTTCCTTTATCGCCTGTTTTGGTATATACTTTCATTTTTTTTTAAGATACTAAGGTTCTGAGTTGCTAAGATTCTAAGTTTTTCTTTTGTTTGAAAATAATCTAAAATCTAAAATCAGAAATCTAAAATTATTTAGTGGTGTCGCTTTCAATTAAACCATCACGCAAACGAATTACGCGGTGTGCGTAGGCAGCGATATCTTCTTCGTGGGTTACTAAGATTACCGTATTTCCTTGTGCATGAATGTCTCCAAAAAGCTTCATGATTTCTACAGAAGTTTTACTGTCTAAGTTTCCTGTTGGTTCATCGGCTAAAATAATCGAAGGTTTGTTGACTAAAGCGCGTGCAATGGCAACACGCTGGCGTTGTCCTCCGGAAAGCTGATTTGGCTGGTGATCCATTCTGTCGGCTAGATTTACTTGTTTTAAAACTTCAGTTGCTCTCGCATTTCTGTCAGATTTTGAATATCCGGCATAAATCATAGGTAAAGCTACATTGTCTAAAGCCGTTGTTCTTGGTAAAAGATTAAAAGTTTGAAAAACAAATCCAATTTCTGTATTACGAATTCCGGCAAGTTCGTCATCACGCATTTGGCTGACATCTTTTCCGTTCAAAACATAACGTCCTGAAGTTGGTGTATCCAAACAACCTAATAAATTCATTAAAGTTGATTTTCCAGATCCCGAAGGCCCCATTAAAGCGACGTATTCGCCTTTGTTGATTTCTAAATTAATTCCTTTTAAAACATAGACGATTTCATTACCAAGTACAAAATTTCGTCGTATGTCAGTTATTTTAATTAATGGATTTGCCATTTCGTTTTACAATTTTGGATTTAAAAGTACAAAACACTTTTCATAAAAATGATAAGTAGTTTAGAAATGGATTTTGTTACAAAAGCTTTTTAATAGATATGTATTAAAATAAATATGTTTTTTAAAGCAGAAACGGTTATATCATTTTCGATTGATTTTGCATAATTGTCATTATTTTATGAATTTTATAGTATTAAAATGTTTTTAAATTTTCAAACATGACAATAATGTAATTTGTTTGATTGGCTATTTGGTAAATTTGATTATAATTAATTAAAACAATCAGTATTATGAAAAATATTCAAATGGTATTAGGAATCGCATTAATTGCATTAAGCTTTACATCGTGTAAAGATGAAAAACAAGAACAAGCTCAGAAAAAAGTTGATGCTTATGTAGCTTACGTCGATTCAGTTAAAAATGTTTCAGCAGAAAATTTAAAAGCAGACTGGAAAGCAGTTGATGCTGAATATGATAGAAGATCTCAGGAAGCTCAGGCAGCGTTAGCAGATTTAAAAGATAATTCGGCTGCGACCGAAAAAATAAATGCAAGCAAAGTTAAATATGAAGAGTTTAAAAATGAGATGACCACCGTTTTTGCCCCTCCGGCTCCAAGTCCGAAACAACAATTAAGAAACGCCTTGTTTGGTGAAGGAAAAATTGGCGATGATATGAACTTTGACTGGGTTAATGCTCAAAATATTCACAGTGTTTACCAACAATTTGTTCACACTGTTGAAGATAATAAAGATAAATATTCTAGAGAAGACTGGGATGAAGTTAAGTTGATGTATGAAGCACTTGACAGCCGTAAAAACACAGTTGAAAAAGAAGGACTTACATCTGAAGATAACAGAAAAATTGCCGGTTTAAAAATTAAATTTGCACCAATGTATACTGTTAACAGAATGGGTGCAAAATCTGAAGAAAATAAAGACGCTAAAAAATAAATTAGTTATTTTGAATTAGTATTAAAATGGCAATCATTTCTGATTGCCATTTTTTTATTGTAATTAATTCTCGAATTTCCTTAAATCTTCTAAAAACAGTTTCCAAATGCTGTCTTTAAATTTATTTTTAAAGAAGCCAAAATGGCCAATATCTTTTACGCCAAAGTCTTCGGCTTTTAAATGCGTTCTGGTTAAGTCAGCATTTTTAAATTGCGATGCAATCCAGTTTACTGCAGGAATAGTTGCATAAAAATCATTGTCAATACTATAGGAAATAATTTTACATTTTATTTTATAATAATGCTCTTTTACATTGTCGATACAATCAAAATGATAATTTGGTTTTTTGCACCATTTTGCCCATTCCACAGCCATTTCTTTTGGTAAATCTTCCATACGGGTAAAATGACTGGAAGGTAAATAATTGAAAATTCTGCAAAATAAAGGTATAGTAACATACCACAAAAATTGCATTTTTAGCCTTTCAAATCCTTTCCAGTGAATCCAGCTTCCAGATTGTGAAACAGCCATAATTACACCGTCAAATAAATTATTTGAAGGAACTAAACCAATAAGCTGGCCGCCAATACTGTGTGTTATGATAAATATTTTGCTGTCTGGCTTTTTGCTTTTAACATACTGAACTACACTTTCAAAATCGTTTTGAGCCCAGTTTGTTGCTGTTGTAGAAAATTTCTTTAGAGATTCTGGTTTTGAATCGCCAATTCCTCCATAATCAAAGGTGAAAACAGAATAATTGTTTTTAGATAAAAACTTTGAGAAATTATGATAATAATTTTGCTTAACTCCTGTGGCAGAAGCAATAATAACACAATTAGCATTTGGATTGTCTGAAAGAAATTCAGTTACAGCTATTGAATATTGTAAAGGTGTATCAATTTTGATTGCATTCATATAAACTTCGTATAGTAACAAATGTAATAAAAATTGTATACTGAAATTTGTTAAGCGCGAATCACAAAATGTTCTTTTTCCTGTTCGTATCTAAAAAATACAAAACCCCATTGAAAAGTATCAATCGTAACTTTTACTTTTGGGTGATTTTTGATAATTTCCCAGGCTTCTTCCATTTCCGGCGACCAATGTATATCGTCAAAAATCCAAACAGAATCATTATTTACTGTTTGCAGTAAAAGTTCAAAATATATTAAAGTTGCTTTTTTAGAATGATTACCATCGAAATATATTAGATCGTAGATTTTAGAGTTCAGGTTTTCTGAAATTAAAAAAGATTCAAATTCTGAAATTATATTTTCGACATTTTTGCAGTCAAATTTATCTAATTGATTTTGGGCGGTATTTGCCGTATTTGGACAGCCTTCAATTGTAATAACTTTTGCCTCTGTATTTCCCAATGCAAGCGCAGCAGTTGCTAAACCTAAAGAAGTCCCGATTTCAAGAATGTTTTTTGGCTGAAAATAATTAGTTACGCGAAATAATAATTCAGCCCGTTTTGGAGAAATTCCCGCTGTTTGTGCAATTTTAGAAATCTGTCTTTTGTTTGATTTAAAAACTTTAGAGCCAGCACCAAAATCAGTTACTTCAATAAAATTTTTATTTTCAAGAAGTGATTTTCTATAATTTTTTAGAATCAAATATTCGCGTTTCGGCTTCTTATCATAAAAGCATTTGGTCAATAAACTAAAAACAAAAGGCGAATGAACGCCGTGTTCGTTTTTAGAATTCCAAAGAAATTTTAAATAAGATTTGATTTGAAAAAACATGCCGAAACTTTGAAAATATCTTAATTAATTGATTTTAAAGTAATATCAAATACCAAAACAGATCCACCCGGAATTCCGTTGTAATCCCTGCTTCCGTAACCTAAATACGCGGGAACTAAAAGAACACCTTTTCCTCCCGGTTTAAAAAGTCGGATTCCTTCTTTCCAGCCTTGAATTACCTGACTTAAGCCAAAAGCAACTCCTTTTTTATCAGCTTCATCTACATCTTTGTCGCTTTCATCAAATACATTTCCGTTTGTGAAATAACCTTTATAAACAACGGTTACATTTGCATTAGGTTCAGGGAAATCTTCGCCTTCGCCCGGCTCATTTATAATATAATACAAACCAGAATCTGTTCTTGTTGCAGTTAAATTATTTTTAGCCAGGTAATCTTTAATTTCCTGTTCATTCTGAGCCGTATAATCTTTAACTTCATCTTTGTCCTTAGAGCAAGAAACGAAAAGGGTCAGTGCCAGTAATGCTGTTAAAAGTTGTTTCATATTTTATTTTTTTAAATAATTAAATATTTTGGTTTCACAGAGATTCACAAAGAAAACGCAAAGATTCACAAAAAATTTCGTGCACCTCTGTGCTTTCTTTGTGAATCTCTGTGTAATAAACTTATCCTTCTATCTTTGCTGAAAGTTCGAACCAGCGTTCTTCTTTCGCTTCGATTTTATTTATGATGCTTTGTAATTCATTAGCTTTTTTCTCGATATCAGCATCGGCTACTTTTCCATCAGCGAATAATTGTTCGATTTTAGTTTTTTCGATTTCTAAATCTTTAATTTCTCTTTCGATTTTTTGATATTCCTTTTGCTCGTTAAAGCTTAAATTTCCGGTTGGATTATTTTGTTTCCAATCTTTCTTTTCTGCTTTGTTTTCTTCTTTTTGAGCAACATCGGCACTGTCTTCATAAGCACGGAAATCGGAATAGTTTCCTGGGAAATTCTCGATTTCACCCTGTCCTCTAAAAATAAATAAGTGATCGACAATTTTATCCATAAAGTAACGGTCGTGCGAAACTACCAATAAACATCCCGGATAATCTAAAAGGAAACTTTCCAGAACGTTAAGCGTAACAATATCCAAATCATTTGTTGGCTCATCGAGAATCAAAAAGTTTGGATTCTGAATCAAAACCGTACATAAATACAAACGTTTTAATTCTCCACCGCTTAATTTTTCAACATAATCGTATTGTTTTTTCGCATCAAAAAGAAAACGCTCTAACAATTGTGAAGCCGAAATAATTTTTCCTTTTGCAAGCGGAATATATTCGCCATATTCTTTAATAATATCAATAACACGCTGTCCCGGTTTTGGGTTAATTCCGGATTGTGTGTAATAACCAATTTTAATGGTATCTCCTTTTACCACACGGCCATTATCTGGCGGAATTGTTCCTGTCAAAAGATTCAAAAACGTAGATTTTCCAGTTCCGTTTTTACCAATAATTCCGATTCTTTCGCCACGCTGAAAATCAAAACTAAAGTTGTCTAGAATAACACGTTCTTTAAATTTTTTAGAAAGTTTGTGAAGCTCGATAATTTTGCTTCCCATTCTTTCCATATTAATTTCTAGCTCCACCTTATTGTCTTTTCGTCGGCTTTGTGCTTTTTCTTTAATTACATAAAAGTCATCCTGACGCGATTTAGATTTGGTTGTTCTCGCTTTTGGCTGGCGACGCATCCATTCTAATTCTTTAACAAATAAGTTTTTAGCTTTGTCAATACTAGAATTTTCAGAAGTTATTCTTTCTTCTTTTTTCTCTAAATAATAAGAATAATTTCCTTTGTATTGGTATAATTTTCCGTTGTCTAATTCAATGATTTCGTTGCAAACACGCTCTAAAAAGAAACGGTCGTGCGTTACCATAAACAACGTAATATTTTCTTTGGCAAAATAACTTTCAAGCCATTCGATCATTTCAAGATCTAAATGGTTGGTTGGCTCATCCAGAATTAATAAATCAGGGCGATTGATTAATATGATAGCCAAAGAAAGACGCTTTTTTTGTCCTCCCGAAAGATTTTTGACTTTAAGTTTAAAATCATCCAGTTTTAACTTGAAAAGAATTTGTTTGTATTGCGTTTCAAAATCCCACGCATTATGCTGATCCATTCCGTCAAAAGCTTTTTGATAAGCTTCTTCATCATTTGGATTTTCTAATGCTTTTTCGTAAGCTTCAATTATCTTAAGTGTTTCATTATCTGAAGCGAAAATACTTTCTTCAATAGTAAGTTCATCTTGAAGGTTGTTGTCCTGCGAAAGAAACGCCATTCTGATTCCTTTTCTCAAAACAACTTGTCCTGTGTCTGGTTCTTCTAAGCCATTAATTATGCTCATAATGGTAGTTTTACCAGAACCATTTTTGGCAATAAAAGCGATTTTTTGGTCTTTGTTGATTCCAAATGAAATGTTGTCAAAAAGGACTCTTTCGCCAAATGACTTCGATATATTTTCTACAGATAAGTAATTCACTTTGTAAATTGTAAGTTATAAATTATGCGTTATGAGTGTTTTGGAAAACATAACTTTTTGCAAAAGTAAACTTTTATCTTACTATTTGCGAATTGTTAATCTTATTTAAGTTTTAGAAAATGAAAATTAGAAGATAGCTTTTCAGTTTTATCTTTTAGAATAAAAACCGTTTGTAACATTTTGAGACTCTATTCGACATATTTTAAATTTAATTCCTTAAATATGAGCGAGAAAGAAATAAATACCAGCGGTTTTGAAGATTTTAAAATAAATACAAAAATCAAACTTGCAGCATTGTGGACTTCTGTAATGTTTTGTTATATCTATGGAGATTATTTCTCGCTTTATGTTCCAAAAAAAGTCGAAGATTTTATAAGCGGAGATACATTGCTGGATTCTCCCATGAAATTATTTCTCGCGACACTTTTAATGGCAATTCCTGCCTTAATGATTTTTGCATCGGTAGTTTTAAAACCAAAAATAAACCGCTGGCTTAATCTCATTTTCGGAATTATTTATACTGCCATAATGCTGTTAATAGCTTTTACTACAACTGGAGCCTGGTGGAGTTTCTACATTTTTCTCGCAATAATAGAAAGTATTTTGACTTCAATCATATTTTGGACTGCACTTAAATGGCCAAAACAAATTTAAATTTTAAAAAATAACAGCATGAATCAAGAATCAAAACTATCGTTTAGAAATACAGGCAGAATCGCGGGTTTGTTGTATTTAGTAGTTGTAATAACCGGGATTTATAGTTTAGGATATGTTCCTTCTCTACTAATTGTCTGGAATCATCCTGATATAACTTTTAGTAATATTGTAAACCATGAATTTCTTTTCAGGCTTGGTATTGTAAGCGGTTTAATCTGTTACACCTTCTTTTTATTTCTGCCTTTGGTTTTGTACAAATTACTGAAACCTGTTCATAAAACATACGCCATATATATGGTCGTTTTAGCGATTGTAAGCGTGCCGATTTCTTTTATAAATATGCAGAATAAATTTGCAGTGCTTTCTATAATTAATTCAGGCGGAGAAGAAAAAGATTTGGTAATGTTTTATCTGAATCAATATGATTACGGAAATTTAATTGTTCAGATATTTTGGGGGCTTTGGCTGTTTCCTTTGGGATATCTAATTTTTAAATCAGCAATAATTCCGAGATTTTTAGGAATATTATTAATACTTGGCTGTGTGAGTTATTTAATAAATTTCTTCGGAAATGCATTGTTTTCGAATTATGCTGATCTCGGAATATCTTCTTTTGTAAGACTTCCGGCAACTCTTGGCGAAATTGGAACGTGTTTGTGGCTTTTAATAATGGGAGCGAAAAACAACATTATTGCTGCCGATTAACATATGGATTTAAAACAGAACTCAAATCTAAATAATGAATTTGCTGCGGATTATTTAAAATGGGTTTTCGCACCAAAGACTCATTGGTAATAAAATAATGAAGACCATCTTTTGTCGCAATTCCTTCTATTTGATGGAATGGAAGTTTAAGATCGATTTTTCGTTTATTTCCCGATAAAAAATCATTGTTTTTAAAATCATATAAAAGATAAAGAAATGTTTTTCCCGTTTTAGAATAACCGCAAAGAACCACGATTTTCTTTTCTTCAAAATACGTCGCACCCGTAACTAAACCTTTAGTATCTAAGGTATTTTTAAATTGTGCAATATGGTTTCCAGGTTGATTGGGTAAAACGTAAATACTGGTTTTAGACGATTTCCATTGTTTGGTAAACAAATAAATACTGTCTTTAGAAATTACAAAAGCTTCACAGTCAAAATCGGTCGAATTTGGTTTTTGTGCCGAAATATCAGCTTGGTCAGCATATTGAAATGAGATTTTTTCGATAATGGGGTTTCCTTCTAAAAATGATTTTTTTTCAATTTTCAGGATATTTAAATCCGTTCGGTTTCCGCTATAATTATTTCCAAAATCTCCAATATATAAATACGAACTGTCTTGTGAAATCTCTTCCCAATCATGATTTACAACTTGATCCAGAATGATTTTCTTTTTGATTGTTCCCAAAGAATCTAATCCGTAAATCGTTTTATCGTGATCATCATTATGAGTCCACAATAAATCATCAAAAGCAATTAAACCCGAAGTTTCTTTAATAGAATCGCTAAGTCTAATCGAATATTCAGGTCTCAGTTTTAAACTTTCATAAATACAGCTTCCGTCATTTTGCACTGCATTTGGATTGTAATTTTTTGAAAGCACATCTGTACAGCCCGAAGTTTGGGCTTTAACTGAAAAAACAGACAGAATAAAAAATAGTAGAATCCGTAGCATTTTTTTATGCTTTAAATTGGAAAAAAATTAGAATCTAAAAAACTGATTATTGGCAATAACTTCCTTTAAGTTTTCAACTGAATCTATTTTTATTTTTTGATGTAAAGATTCGATATGATTGCTGTGATGTACATCAGTTCCCGAAAAATTATACATTCCTTTCTTTAATAAAAGCGCAGCAGTTTTGGTGATTTCGCTGCCATAATAACCCATAACAGCCAATAAATTCAGCTGAAATAAACAACCTGCTTTTTTAAGTTTTTCATATTCTTCAAAGTTATTATGAAAATATAAATATCGTTCCGGATGTGCCAAAACCGGAATATATCCTGCAAGCTGTATCTCAAAAATAATCTTATATAAGTTTAAGGGCGCACTTAAATACGATATTTCAACCAATACATAATTGTCTTTTAAAGTTAAAAGCTTTTCTGTTTTTACATGATTTTCAAACCAGTCATCCATAAAATACTCAGATGCGGCCTTAAATGGAATATTGAGGTTTTGTTCTTTCAGTAAAACTTCAGTTTCTTTTTGTCTGTCTAAAATATCCTGTTCAGCATTATCCCAGACAAAATGATTAATGTGCGGAGTAGTAACAAACTGAGAAATTCCCAATTCCTGAAATGCCTTTACAAGTTTTATTGTTTTTTTGATAGATGATGCGCCATCATCAATTCCCGGAAGCAAATGGGAGTGAATATCGACATAATCGCCCGCCAGAAGGTCTTTTAAAAAAGGTTTTGATTTAAAGAATGATAGCATAACTGCAAAAGTAAAGAATTGATGTTGTTTTTATTTCTCTTTAAAGAAATATTGCAAAAGAAAATTTATGTAACAATGTAACCGACATTTTATAATTATATTATATTTGATGAAAAAGTAATATTTTATGAAAATTAAAGAGAATTTGTATAATCAAAGGATTATTTCGATTGACGCTTTACGCGGAATTACCATTTTTGTAATGATATTTGTAAACGAACTCGCAAGTGTCAAAAATGTGCCACAGTGGATGAAACACATGCCCGCCGATGCCGATGCAATGACCTTTGTCGATTTAGTTTTCCCTGCTTTTTTATTTATAGTCGGAATGTCAGTTCCGTTTGCCTTTAATGCCAGATTAATAAAAGGCGACACTCCAAAAGTAATCTGGACACATACTTTAAAACGTGCTGTAGCCTTAATAATAATAGGTGTTTATATGGTAAATGCCGAATATGGTTATGATGCTTCAAAAATGATTATCGCACCCGCTTTTTGGGGGCTTCTGGCTTATGCAATGCCAATTCCCATTTGGAATAAATACCCAAAAGATTTTTCAGTTTGGTTAAAATACATACTTCAATATGGCGGAATGCTGGTTTTAATTGCACTTTACTTTTTATACGTTCAGGAAGAAACCGGAAAAATAGGAATTACGCCAAAATGGTGGGGGATTTTGGGTTTAATTGGTTGGGCTTATCTTATTTCGGTAATTTATTATTGGCTCGTTTCAGGCAGATTATGGGCGATGATTGCTTTTCTTGTAGTTTGTGTTGCCGCAAATTCAGCTAATTTGACAAAAGGTTTAGTCATGCCGGAATGGCTGCATTTTATTGCTGGACATTTAACACATGTAACTTTAGTAACGGCCGGAATAATTATCTCATTGCTCTTTTTTGACAAGAAAATCGAAAATAAAATCAATTGGCCCGTAATAGGATTTATTGTGTTGTTTTTCGCCGTTGGATTTTTCCTTCGACCACATTACGGAATCTCAAAAATACAAGGAACGCCTTCATGGACATTAATTTCTGCCGGAATTTGCACCGTTTTATTTTACTTTTTGTATTGGTTAATGGAAATTAAAAAACAAACCAAATGGAGCGATTTTTTTATGCCTGCAGCAGCAAATCCGTTATTGATTTATATTCTGCCGGGTGTTATTTATTATTTTAATCTCGCATTCAAAATTCACATTATACCAGAATATTTTAGAGAAGGAGTTCCAGGAATTATCTGGTCACTGGTTTTCTCAACAATAATGTTATTCGTAATGAAAATCTTTAACAGGTTTAAAATTCAGCTTCATCTATAATGTTTTTTAACGCAAAGCACGCTAAGGTTTTTCGCAAAGTTCGCTAAGATTTTTAAGTTGTAGCTAATAATTAGCTGAAGTTCTCAAAGCTTTATCAATACAAAGCTTTGAGAACTTTGCAGTTTGAAAAACTCACTTAGAAAAAAACTTTGTGCACTTTGCGAAAAACCTTAGCGCGCTTTGCGTTAAAATTCGCATTTCAAAAACCTGAAACAAAAAATTCTTATCGAATTCTCTTAAACGCAATCGGCCCATTTCTTTTTTTATTGTCTACAAAAGTTCCTTCAAGTTTGTTTCCATCTTTAGACAATACTAAAGTATGCGTTCCTGCAGTTGCCCAGCCTTCAATTGGTAAAGTCACATCGACCGTATAAGTAATCGTATCGCCTTTTCTGGTGCCAATGCCGCTTTCTACAAATTTTTGACCTTTCCATTCTAAATAATGCGAAAAAATAACCTTTCCGTTTTGTTCAGAAATAATAGCGACAGCATTTTGAACGCCTGAATTTAGATCTTCCCAAACACCATTAATATCTATTTTTTGAGGAACTGGTTTACTTTGGCTAAAGCCAAAAAATGAAAAAAATGCTGTAAAAAGTAAAAAGAAAAGTCTTGTTTTCATGTTTTTTAAATTTGAACTATAACTGATTTTATTTCTAATGTCGCGCCCGAAACCGGATTGTAATTCACAAAATTGAATTTACACAGATTATGAATATCTAAAGTCTTTCCGTTTGGATCGCCGTCTTGCTTAAAATCCGTCCACGGAATTTTTATGGTCGAGAATTTTTTAGCAGAAACAGGCAGATCTATTCTTGGATGCGAGCCGCCGTGTACACATCCCGTTCCTTCAGCGTTTCCTTCGCGTGCCTGCAATTTTATAAGATGCGATGATTTATACGTAATACTTAGATATTTTGAGCTTTCAGACAAATTTGTTGGTTTGCCATCGTTTGAATAAGATTCTGTAAGCATCACATTCAGCTCAATTTCTCCAACCGGATTATCTTTTGCAGTAACTTTAATTATGCCTTTTTCTTTTCGGATTTTATTAATTGTTTCCTGATTTTCTTTGGCTGGACCAGCAATGTACCAAGTTGAAGTTTTTACCAAATCTATATTTGCATTCGAAACTTCTTCCGCGGAAGCGAAACTTAAAATTGCAAACACAAAAAAGAGAGAACCAAGTAAAACAACTGCTTTGATTTTCATTGAAAAAGAGATTTTGATTTACTTCAAAAATAGAATTTTCTTTTTATTTATTTTGAAAGAAGCGTATATTCTGAATAAAATTTTAAATTTGTAAGAAGTTGTATCTGAAAAACTTACGTTATGAAAAATGCAAAACTTCTATTAGGTTTTTTTTTCTTTTTTCAAATGCATTTCAGCTATTGCCAAAACGATTCCATTTCACATAATAATAAAGATATACTGGATGTTTTGTACAAGCTTTTTAATGAAAACGATTCGTTACGAAAAAATCAGGATAAAAAAATAGCTTTTTCTTTACTTCCGGTTCCAATTGATGCTAATAAAAATGCAGGTTTAGTAGTTTCTTTTTTAACCACTTTTTATCTCGGCGACAGCAACACGACCAAAATGTCTCAGGTTTCGTTTTCACCTTATTTTAGTTTTACCAAACAATATGTTTTTCCCATTCAAACCTATATTTATACGAAGGATAATTACTGGAATTTTATAGGCGATTATCGGTATATGATTTATCCGCAGGATACGTATGGTCTGGGCGGACATAATACAGATAAAAAAATGTCAACTCTGGATTATCAGCAATGGCGTTTTTATCAATTTGCAACCCGAAAAATAATCGGAAACTATCGACTTGGACTTGGATTATTATTTGACAATTATCAAAATATTTCTGAAGAATCTTATATCGATGAAGAAACCGATTATTCTAAATATATGAACGGAGATTTCTCTAACGAAAGTTCCTTCGGAATTGCCATACAGGGACTTTACGATTCCAGAGAAAATAATGTAAATCCCGAACAAGGTTTATACGTCGAGGCCGATTACCGAATTAATACAAGTGGAGTAGAAGGCAAAAAATGGAATTCTATTTATTTTGATGCCCGCAAATACCATTCTTTCCATAAATACAAACATCGGGTTTTAGCCTACAGAGCTTTTTATTGGTCAACTTTTGGTGGAAAACCACATTATTTAGATCTGCCAAGTATTGGCTGGGATCGTGACGGAAGAACCGGACGCGGTTTTACCCGAAACAGATTTCGCAGCAATGCGCTGATTTATTTTGAAACTGAATATCGAACTGATATTTCAAAAAACGGTTTTTGGGGCGCTGTCTTTTTCACCAATGTTTCCTCCGTTTCAAAGTTAGATACCTATCAATTTAAAAAATGGAATCCCGCCATCGGAACGGGACTACGCATTAAATGGAACAAAAAAAACAACAGCAATTTAGTGCTTGATTATGGAATTAGTAAAAACGATTGGTCATTGCGATTAGGTTTGGCCGAAAATTTCTAACTTTCCCCAAAATCAATTACAAAAATTTCAATGCAATTATCGGTTATCATTCTTAATTATAATGTGCGTTACTTTCTGGAACAATGTGTTTTAAGTGTTCAGGAAGCAATTGCCGGTCTTGATGCCGAAATTATTGTTATCGATAATAATTCATCAGATTACAGCTGTTTGATGATGAAAACCCAATTTCCGGAAGTAAAACTGATTCAAAACCAGGAAAATTTTGGTTTCCCAAAAGGAAATAATATTGGAGTTGAACAAGCCGGTGGAAAATATATCTGCATTTTAAATCCCGACACCGTTGTTGCCGAAGATACTTTTACTAAAATTTTGGCTTTCGCCGAAGAAAAACAAGATTTAGGAATCATTGGATGTAAATTAATTGACGGAACCGGAAGCTTTCTGCCCGAAAGTAAACGCGGAATTCCAACGCCCTGGGTTGCTTTTACCAAAATCTTTGGTTTGTATAAAGTATTTCCAAAATGGAATCTTTTTAATCAATATTATGCACAGCATTTAAATGAAAACCAAACTGGAAAAGTGGAGATTCTTGTTGGTGCCTTTATGTTTTTAGAAAAAGATTTGTACCAAAAATTAAATGGTTTTGATGAAAACTGCTTTATGTATGCAGATGATATTGATTTGTCTTACAGGGCGCTTTTGCTAAAAAAATCCAATTATTATTTTCACGAAACAACAGTTTTACATTATAAAGGAGAAAGTACCGTTAAAGACGAGTTGTATATGAAACGTTTTCAGGATGCAATGAATTTTTTCTATCAAAAGCATTTTAAAAAATCATGGTTTTTTAGTTTTTTTATTCAGGTTGGAACCTGGTTTTTTTCATTTGTAAAAATGTTTCAGGGAAAGACTAAAATAAAACCGCTGCCGGAAAGTTATATTTTATACTCTGAAAATGAGAATTTGTCTGAAAAGTTGGCTTCGATTTTAGAAAATAAAGTTAGTTTTTTAGATTTCAAAAAAGAAAAAATGGTAAATTCGTCGCTGATTTTAAAGGGAAAAAAGGCAGAGATCATTTTGGATAATCACTATGTTTCATTCAAAAAATGTATCAATATCATAGAAACTCTTAAAGATAAGAACATTACTTTTAAGATTTTCCCCAAAAACACCAATTATATTATTGGAAGTAATTCAAGAAATGACAGAGGGCAAATCAGAAAAATTCAGTAAAAATTATATTAAGTGTAATTTATATTTAAATTTTTCAGTAATTTCGCAATCAGAAAATCAAAATCACCCTTTAGAATAATAATATGGCAAGATTTGAATTAAAGCTTCCTAAAATGGGAGAGAGCGTCGCTGAAGCAACCATTACTAACTGGTTGAAAGAAGTGGGAGACAAAATTGAAGCTGATGAAGCTGTACTGGAAATTGCAACTGATAAAGTTGACAGTGAAGTGCCAAGTGAAGTATCTGGAATTTTAGTTGAACAATTATTTGGCAAAGATGATTTAGTTCAGGTAGGGCAGACTATTGCAATTATCGAAACTGAAGGTGGTGATGCGCCGGCTGCAACTCCAGCTGTTGAAGCTGCTGCTCCTGCAGAAGCTGTAGAAATCGAAAAAACAATTGAAGCAGTAAAAGAAGAAGTTGCTGCTCCTCAGGATTTTTCAGGATCAGAAAAATTCCTTTCTCCTTTAGTAAAAAATATTGCAAAAGAAGAAGGTGTTTCTCTTGCTGAATTGGATAATATTCAAGGTTCAGGAAAAGACAGCCGAGTAACGAAAGATGATATTTTAAAATATATAGAAGACCGCAAAGCAGGAATTGTTCAGGCTCCGAAAGCAGTTGAACAAGCACCAAAAGCAGCGGTTGAAACTCCAAAACCAGCTGTTGAAACTGCGAAAGCACCAGAGCCGGTAGTTCAAAAAAGCCAGCAGGCAGTTCCGGTTTCTGTAAATGGCGGTGACGAAATCATCGAAATGGACAGAATGCGTAAACTGATTTCTGGTTACATGGTGGCTTCTGTACAAACTTCCGCTCACGTACAATCGTTTATTGAAGTTGACGTAACAAACATTGTAAAATGGAGAGATAAAGTTAAAACGGCTTTTGAAAAGAGAGAAGGCGAGAAGCTGACTTTTACACCAATTATGATGGAAGCGGTTGCAAAAGCATTAAAAGATTTCCCTGGAATGAATATTTCTGTTGATGGTGAATATATCATCAAAAAGAAAAACATCAATTTAGGAATGGCGGCTGCGCTACCAAACGGAAATTTAATTGTTCCTGTAATTAAAAATGCAGATCAGTTAAATCTTGTTGGAATGGCAAAAGCGGTTAATGATTTAGGAAACCGTGCAAAAGCAGGAAAACTAAAGCCAGACGATACACAAGGCGGAACTTATACGGTTACAAATGTTGGAACTTTTGGAAGTGTTTTTGGAACGCCAATTATCAATCAGCCGCAAGTTGGAATTTTAGCTCTTGGGGCAATTCGTAAAGTTCCTGCGGTTATTGAAACTCCAGAAGGGGATTTTATCGGAATCCGTCAAAAAATGTTCTTATCGCACTCTTACGATCACAGAGTTGTAGATGGTGCATTAGGAGGAAGTTTTGTAAAAAGAGTAGCTGAATATTTAGAAGCTTTTGATATAGACAGAGATTTCTAATCGATTCATAAATAAAATTTGAAACCCGAAAAATTTAAAAGTTTTTCGGGTTTTTTCGTTTGTACGAAAAACAGAAAACCGACTTGTTTTGTTTTAATTTTAAACGTAAAATCAACAAAAAAAGCCAATTTTGGTCAAAAAAATAGAAATTTGGGCGGGAACTTTGGCTTTAAAAATTTACATTTGTAATCTTATAAAAATTAAAAATGGAATTAAAACTTAACAAACCAATCTGCTTTTTTGATCTTGAAACAACTGGAATTGACATCGGTAAAGATCGAATAGTAGAAATTTCAATATTTAAAGTTTTTCCAAACGGAAATAAAGAAAGTAAAACCTGGCTGGTTAATCCAACAATTCCAATTCCTCCACAAACTACAGCCGTTCACGGAATTACTGACGAAAAAGTAGCAAACGAACCTACTTTTGCAGAATTGGCTCCGCTGGTTCATAATATGATAAAAGACAGTGATTTGGGAGGTTTCAATTCAGATCGTTTTGATATTCCGTTATTAGCAGAAGAATTGCTTCGCGCCGGAGTTGATTTTGATATGAAAAATAAAGTTTCTGTAGATGTTCAGACTATTTTTCATAAAATGGAAGAACGTACTTTAAGTGCTGCTTTGAAGTTTTACTGCGGAAAAAGTCTTGAAAATGCGCATTCTGCAGAAGCAGACACCATGGCAACTTATGAGATTTTGAAAGCACAGTTAGATCGTTATCCTGAACTGGAAAACGATATGAAATCATTATCTGAGTTCACAACCCGTAAAAAAATCGCTGATTTTGCCGGAATGATTGCTTTTGATAAAGACGATGAAGAAATTTTTACTTTCGGAAAACATAAAGGTGCAAAAGTTTTAAAAGTTTTGGAAACAGAACCAGGATATTTCAGCTGGATTCAAAACGCCGATTTTCCTTTGTACACCAAAAAAGTTTTGACAGGAATTAAATTGAGAAAATTAAATACAAAATAAGTTCTCAGTCGCAGTCTCAGTATTCAGTTTTATGCTGGGACTGATTTTATATTTAGTAAAGACTGCGACTGAAAACTGTGACTGAAAACTAAAAATAATGAAAATCATTTGCATCGGTAGAAATTATACCAATCATATTGAAGAATTAAAAAACGAACGTCCAGATGAGCCTGTGGTTTTTATGAAGCCGGATTCGGCGGTTTTGTTGAAACAGCATCCGTTTGTAATTCCGGAATTTTCTCAGGAAGTTCATCATGAATTAGAAATAATTGTGAAAATTAATAAGGTTGGAAAATATATTGAACCTAAGTTTGCACATAAATATTATGACGAAATTAGTGTAGGTATTGATTTTACTGCCAGAGATTTACAAGATAAATTAAAAGCAAAAGGACTGCCTTGGGAAAAAGCAAAAGCATTTGACGGTTCAGCAGTAATTGGAGATTTTTTACCAAAAAGTGATTTTGTTTCGCTAGAAAATCTTACGTTTGAGCTCAAAAATAATTCTGAAACAGTTCAAAAAGGAAATACAAGTTTTATGCTTTGGAAAATTGATGAATTGGTTTCTTATGTTTCTCAGTTTTTTACGTTAAAAATTGGAGATATTATTTTTACAGGAACGCCTGCAGGTGTTGCGCCGGTTAAACCAAATGATGTTTTGGAAGGCTTTTTAGAAGATAAAAAATTATTCAGAATACAAGTAAAATAATGGCTTTAAAGTATAATCTTTCGAAAGTGTATGCGCTTTCAGACAATGACCCCGAATTTGTAAACGAAATTCTAAAATTATTTGTTACAGAAGTTCCTGAGGATTTAAAACAAATCAAAGAAGGAATCAAGAAAAAGGATCATAAATACGCTTATTCGTATGCGCATAAAATTAAACCTACATTAGACTTAATGGGGTTAAATGTTGCATTTGAAGAAATTCTGCAAGTCGAAGCGTGGACAAAAGCAGAAGGAAAGAAAAAAGATATTATCGAAACTTTTAAAAGTATAAAAGTGCAGGTAAAAGACGCAATTAAAGAAATTAAAAAAGATTTTGACGTCTAAAATTCATATAATTCCGCTTTTCTAAACTGGAAAGCGGAATCATTTTTCTTATTTTATTTCAATCCATTTTTCAGGGTTTTAATTTCTCATTAAAAGATAAAAGAAATTATCTTTTAAATTTTTTCTGCCTCAAATCATTTCCGCAATCCTACTTCATAAATAAACTTATACCTTTATAAGTAAAACTTTTAATACTATGAAAGCAACAATAGTTACCATTGGAGATGAGATTTTAATTGGTCAAATTGTAGATACAAATTCAAATTTTATAGCCAAAGAACTGGATCGAATAGGTGTCGAAACTTATGAAATGATTTCAATAAGTGATGATAAACAGCATATTTTAAACACTTTTGCACAGCTGCAAAACAAAGTTGATATTGTAATTATTACCGGAGGTTTAGGTCCGACAAAAGACGATATCACTAAAAAAACTTTCTGTGATTATTTTGACGATCAGTTGGTAGTAAATCCCGAAGTTCTGGCTCACGTAACAGAACTTATCGAAGGTTTTTATAAAAGACCCATTTCGCAGTTAAATAAAGATCAGGCTCTTGTACCGTCAAAATGCACCGTTCTTCATAACAAAATGGGAACTGCGCCGGGAATGTGGATGAAAAAAGAAAATACCGTGTTTGTTTCGCTTCCGGGTGTTCCGTACGAAATGAAATATCTGGTAGAAAATGAGATAATCCCAAAAATTGTTAAAGAATATAAGCGTCCTTATATTGTCCATAAAACCATTTTGACATACGGTCAGGGCGAAAGTTTAGTCGCAGAACGTATCGAAAACTGGGAAAATAACTTGCCTGAATTTATCAAATTAGCATATCTGCCAAATCCGGGACGAGTTCGTCTGCGTATGACTGCCCGCGGAGCAGATAAAGAAGAGTTAGAAAAAGCAATTGAAGAAAATGTTCAGTCACTAGATGCTATAATTCATGATATTATAGTGGGTTATGAAGAAAATGAAACGATTGAAACCGTAGTTGGAAAACTGCTGGCTAAAAATAATAAAACGATTTCTACAGCAGAAAGCTGCACCGGTGGAAAAATTGCTTCGCTTTTGTCATCTGTGCAAGGAGCATCAAGATATTTTAAAGGAAGTGTGGTTTCCTACTCAACAGAAGCGAAGGTCAATGTTTTGGGCGTTTCGCAGGATTTAATAGATCAATTTTCGGTAGTAAGTGCTGAGGTTGCGATGGCTATGGCTTTGAATGTGAAAGATATACTCAAAACCGACTATGCAATCGCGACAACCGGGAACGCCGGACCATCAAAAGGAGACTCAAATGCTGAAATTGGTGCTGTTTTTATCGCTTTGGCTACACCAGAGGGAGTAATCACGGAAGAATTTAACTTTGGCCAACCACGTGAAAAAGTGATAGATAGAGCAACTATTAAGAGTTTAGAAATATTACAAAAAGAAATTTTAAAAATTGTGCAATAATTTTTTGCTACAATGGTTTATTTTTCTTTTCTTTGCACCCTGATTTTGAATAACGATAAAAGATAAGTATAATGTCAAGAGTTTGTGACCTTACAGGTAAAAGAGCGATGGTAGGAAATAACGTTTCTCACGCTATGAACAAAACTAAGAGAAAGTTTTCTGTAAACTTAGTTAAAAAGCGTTTTTATCTTCCAGAAGAAGATAGATGGATTACTCTTAGAGTAGCAGCATCTACGATAAAAACAATTAATAAAAATGGAATCACTGCTGTTTTGAAAAAAGCACAGTCAGAAGGATTTATCAAATAATCTTTTCCTAAATAAATATATAGCAAGATGGCAAAGAAAGGTAATAGAATCCAAGTAATTTTAGAATGTACTGAGCACAAGACTTCTGGTGTTCCAGGAACTTCTAGATATATTACAACTAAGAACAAAAAGAATACTCCAGACAGATTAGAGATTAAAAAATTTAATCCAATCTTGAAACGTGTAACTGTTCACAAAGAAATTAAGTAATAATTAGAGATTTTTGTAAATCTTAAATGGTTTTGCCATTTAGAGTTTTATAAAAAACTTCAAATAACATTTGAATCATGGCAAAGAAAACCGTAGCATCGTTACAAACATCTTCTAAGAGATTATCAAAAGCCATCAAAATGGTAAAATCTCCTAAAACTGGTGCATATACATTCGTAGAATCTATTATGGCTCCTGAAGAAGTTGATGAATTCTTGAAAAAGAAATAATTACAATTACAATATATAGAAAAGCTACTTTCATTCGGAAGTAGCTTTTTTATTTTTTATATTTGTTTAAAATTTTATAGAAACCAATCAATTTGTGTTTTTTTTAAACATTTGTTCCCGTCAGACTCTTTATCTTTACTTGTTTAAAGAAAACAATAAAAAGATCGATGCAGTTGGGGTTAAATTAAAAACAAATGGCATTCTATAAACATTAAGATTGTTTCAAAACTCTTAGAAACGATCTAAAACTAACAATAAATTAAAAATGAGTTTTTTTAAAAAATTATTCTCTACCGAAAAAAAAGAGACTTTAGATAAAGGTCTTGAAAAAACAAAAACTACTTTTTTCTCTAAGTTAAGCAAAGCTGTTGCAGGAAAATCTAAAGTCGATGATGATGTTTTAGATAATCTTGAAGAAGTTTTAGTAGCTTCAGATGTTGGTGTAAATACAACATTGAAAATCATTGAAAGAATCGAAAAACGTGTATCTGAAGATAAATATTTAGGAACTGAAGAATTAAATCAAATTCTTCGTGATGAAATAGGCGGATTATTATCTGAAACCAATACAGGCGAAGCAACTGAATTTGATATTCCAAAAGATAAAAAACCTTACGTTTTAATGGTTGTTGGAGTAAACGGTGTTGGAAAAACTACAACAATTGGTAAACTGGCTTATCAGTTTAAAAAAGCTGGTTATAAAGTAGTTTTAGGTGCTGCTGATACTTTCCGTGCCGCAGCTATTGATCAGTTACAAGTTTGGGCAGATCGTGTAGGCGTTCCAATCGTAAAACAAAATATGGGAAGCGATCCAGCTTCTGTTGCTTTTGATACTTTACAGTCTGCTGTGGCTCAAAATGCCGATGTTGTTATTATTGATACTGCCGGACGTTTGCACAATAAAATCAATTTGATGAACGAACTTACGAAAGTAAAACGTGTTATGCAGAAAGTGGTTGCTGATGCGCCGCACGACGTGCTTTTAGTTTTAGACGGTTCAACAGGTCAAAATGCTTTTGAACAAGCAAAACAATTTACTGCTGCGACAGAAGTAACTTCATTAGCAGTTACAAAATTAGACGGAACAGCAAAAGGCGGTGTTGTAATTGGTATTTCAGATCAGTTTCAAATTCCGGTGAAATATATTGGTGTTGGCGAAGGAATTGAAGATTTACAAGTCTTTAATAAATATGAATTCGTTGATAGTTTCTTTAAATAATTTATAATGAGTTTTTCTTCTTTTAAAAATATATCGGCTGTTGTTTTTTATTTTGCAAGCGTTATATGTTTTGTTTTAGCAAATGTTTTGAGAGACAATAGTCTTTCTTTTTACTACGTTTTATTAGTTCTGGGAATAGGTTTCTTCTTTATGGGAGTTCTTAAAAGACTGCGAACTAAGCAATAATTTTTTAATACATTTTTGATTATGAAATACTGCTTTCTCGTTTTTCTTTTTGTTGTACTTTCTTGTACAAACGGAAAAAATGAAAGTAATAAAAGTCAAAAAGTAATTGTTATTCAGCCTTTAGGCAGTTTTAAAACCGAACAGGCTAAAAAGGTTTTTGAAGAAATTAAAACTATAAATCCAAATGTAGTTTTAAGATCAAATATTTCTTTTCCTGAAAATTCCTATTACAAACCAAGGAATCGATACCGCGCCGATAGTATTATTAAAAGTCTTAAAGATAATATTGGCAAAGATTCTGTAATAGTTGGATTATCAAATTTTGATATTAGTACAACTAAAAACGAAATTAAGGATTGGGGTGTAATGGGGTTAGGCTACAGACCCGGAAAAGCATGCGTAGTCTCGGATTTTAGATTGTCTCCCAAAAATAAAAATCAACAGTTTTATAAACTAGTTTTACATGAATTAGGTCATACAGCGGGTTTACCGCATTGTGCAATAAAAACGTGTTTAATGCGTGATGCTGAAGGAGGAAACCCACTGGATGAAGAAAAGGACTTTTGCAATAATTGTAAAAGTTTTTTAAAATCTAAAGGCTGGCAATTGATCTAAACTTTGTACAGTCTTTTTTATTGATACAATGCGCTAATTTTTTCCCATAAAACTTTATCGAAATCAGATAAGGCAAGATTTTCATTATCTGCGGCATCTCCCATTCTAATAACTACTATTTTTTTACTCGGAATTACATATATTTTTTGATCGTTTTTTCCTAAAGCCATAAACATATCGCTTGGTCCAGTTGGAATTACGCTTCCTTGAAAAGTAAATTGTGATTGTGGTAAATGATAGGAGCTTTTACCATTTAGCCACCATAAATAACCGTATCCTAAATTAATGTTTTGTGAAGTTGTTGTTGCTTCATTGAAGTAGGCTTCATTTAAAATGATATTATTTTCCCATTTCCCTTTATTCAGCATCAATAGCCCAAAGCGTGCCATGCTTCTTGAGTTACTGGCATAAACGCTATTTACATCAATTTTTAACCAGGTTCCATTCATGCCTATTTTATCCCTTAATTTGGCATTGAAATAATTTTCCCAAGTCTGTCCGCTTGCACTTGCAACAACATCTTGTAGTTTTACATAAACATTGTGATAAGCCCATCTTGTTCCTGCATCGGCTTTGTAGATTAGATTTTCAGGATTTACATCATCGGTTGAATCATCAAGCCCGGATGTCATGGTTAGTAAATGTTTGCAGGTAATTTTGTTTTCTTGTGCCAACGTTTCGCTTGTCCAGCCGGTGCCTAAATATTGAGAAACTTTATTATTAATGTTTAGTAGGTTTTCCTGTTGTGCGATTCCGGTAACGGTTGAAGTTAATGTTTTTCCGGCGCTTGCCCAATACCAGTTTGTTGAAGCTGTGTGTCCGTTGAAATAGTTTTCTAAAACGATTCGGCCATTTACTAAAATGATAAACGATTTAGAATGTTTTAGTTCTAAGTAATCCAGAAGCGGCTGTACGGCATTTTGATTCCACTTTAAATCGGCTATGGATTTTGTTTCCCAGGTTGTTCCGGTTAATGGAGGGAAATACATGTTTTCTGATGGAGTTGGAACCGGATCTGGTTCTGCTGAATCTTTACTGCAGCCTATCAATAATAAGGTAGTAAGGATTGTACAAAGAGTTTTGGTCATGGTTTTTTGTTTTTGGTTTGGGGTTTGACCAAAAATATGTAAAATAGTTTAATGAGTGGGAAAACTTATTTTACATATTTAACCATGAAGTGTTTTTATTTAAGCTCCCATTTTGTTCCGTCTGTAAATACTACATAGTAAGCCCTTACTTTTATAATGCGGTTTGCATCTGTAGAAAAATCTTCCCAGATTTTTGATTCGATCATGCCGGGCTTTAGCAAATTTGCTATCTCTCCCGTAGATCTTCCTTTTCCATAAAAATACCTGCCATTTGCGGGTTCATCAAATGAGTTTTCGCAGTACCATTCCAGTTTAATTGCCTGAATGTTTTTTTTGCTTGAATTTTTAAAGACAATTTTTATGTCTTTATGATCAGAGTATTGTGCTCTCGACAGGCTGGAAGCTAAAATTGTGATTGGTGAATTTTTTGAATTTTTGTTTTGTAAAAAATCTTCTTTTATAGAAGGTGCAATATTTTCTTTTTCTTCAGGTTGATGATAGTTATTTATCTGTACATACACTGGTTTAATGTGTGCAATGTTTTTAGGAGGGGTTTTACTGCATCCTAAAATTAAGAGTAGCGTGCCGAGTGTTGATATGAAATACTTTTTCATAATATTTTTGATAAGAGTTTTGCAGTTGAAGTTTTAATTCAGTTAATTTTTTTTATAAAACTGAAGCAGGGTAATTTTGCGCAAAGGTCTTGTAGATTCACATTTATTTCTGCCATAATATGACATAAGATTGTTAAAATAGGCTTTTTTATAGGCTGCCAATATCTGGGAAATAAAGTCTGAGAAAAATGAGATAATTATTGACTAAAATATTTCTTTTGAAATTTATAAAGTTACCTTTGTAATTCACTAAATTTTCTTTTGAAAAAGGGAGCCCTAGCCCTGATGGAAGCGGCATCCTTTTATGGCTTCGTCTTTTTAACGAGGCCATAAAAGATATAGCGGACAGCAGGAAACAGCTCCTTATTAATATTATATTTTACTATGAAAAATGCTTTTATGATTTTGGTTTTATCACTTTTGTTTGTAAGCTGTAAACAGGAAATAAAACCGGCAGATATTGAAAAACTAAACGGTTACTGGGAAATTGAAAAAGTGGTTTTTGATAAAGGTGAAGAAAAGGCTTATGGAATGAACGAGAACTTTGATTTTTTTAAAATTAAAGGCGTAAAAGGAACTCGTACTAAAGTAATGGCACAGCTTGACGGAACTTTTTTAACTACTGATACTTTTGAAAATGTTTCAGTAAGATTTACGGATAAGGGAACTTTTCTGGATTATAATACGAATTATGCCAAATGGAGTGAGGAATTAATCTCGATTTCGGATGAAGAGTTTGTGGTGAAAAATGATCAGAACAAAGAATATTATTATAAAAAAACGGGACCAATAAATATTTTAAACGATGGCAAAAAGACTAAATAACCAAAGTACGATTGGGGCTGTTTTGCAACAAATTATTCAGGTTAATAAATTACAGCCCGGAATGGATCAGATTGATGTAAAAGATGCGTGGGGAAACCTAATGGGAAATGGCGTGAAAACGTATACGAGAAATGTTGTTTTGAAAGGAAGCACACTTTATGTTGAACTTGGCTCAGCAGTTTTAAGAGAGGAATTAAGTCACGGAAAATCTAAAATTATTAAAATGATTAATGAAGAACTAGGTCGTGAAGTTGTTAAAGACGTGGTTTTACGCTGATTTTAAATTTTTATTTTAAGCTTAAAAATAAATATTACACTTCCATTATGGAAGTGTTTTTTTTATGATATATTTGAGCATTAAGTGTTTTTTTATAAACACCTGATTAATAATAAACAAATAAAAAACAAAACCAAAACATGAAAAAAGTATTACTTATTTTAACTGTATTATTTGCCTTAACTAGTTATTCACAAAAGAAAAAAGTTGCTGTTGTGTCATTTTACACAGATAAAACAATAGATCTTTCGGAGTTGGGTTTAAATGGACTGGCTGCGATAGCAGATTTAGGAAATAACCCAAATTTTAACCTTTCTCCAATTTTAGAGAAATATCACAATGCATTTTTTAATGATTATGCTAAAAAATTTCCGTTTGATTTACTTCCTGAAACTGATGTGACTCAGAAACAGGAATACATTGCATTCACTCCTAAATTTGCAAGAGAAGGCGGAGAAAGCGGTACTATTATTAATTATCCTGGATATAAATATATTTATGAAGGAATGAATGGTTCTGCAAATGAAGTAGCATCTGCTCAAATGTTTAAAGAAACAGCTGATGGTGTTTTATTTACAGAAATTCATTTTGCTGTAGTAAAAGGATTCGCTGTTGGCGGAACTGGAACAATAAAAATGAAAGCTTATGCCAGAATCGCTTTATACGATAAAACAGGAAAAAAAGTATTTGCTTTTTCTGAAGGAGCAAACTCTAAGAAAACTGGAACGATCGTAGGTGGAGTTCCTGTTTTAAGTCTTGATAAAGTATTACCTATGTGTGAAAGTGCATTAGAAGAACTTTTGAAAGATCTTGATGAAAAATTGGAGAAAATTGTTAAAAAATCAGACAAGCTTTAATCAATATCCAAATAAAAAAATCCCGTTTAATTTGAAACGGGATTTTTTTTGTTTATTAAGTTCAGCAATCTAAAATCTGAACTCTATAATCTAAAATATTAGAATTGCTCTCTACCAGCAAAGTGAAAAGCACCTTCGATTGCAGCATTTTCGTCGCTGTCAGAACCGTGAACTGCATTTTCTCCAATAGAAGTTGCGTATGCTTTACGAATAGTTCCTTCAGCAGCTTCAGCAGGATTTGTAGCTCCAATTAAAGTTCTGAAATCTTCTACTGCGTTGTCTTTTTCTAAAATTGCAGCAACAATTGGTCCACGTGACATGAATTCAACTAATTCTCCGTAGAAAGGTCTTTCTGCGTGAACTGCGTAAAATGCTTTTGCATCTGCAACAGTTAATTGAGTTAATTTTAATGAAACGATTTTGAAACCACCATTAGTGATCATTGCTAAGATATTCCCGATGTGTCCGTTTGCAACAGCATCTGGTTTAATCATTGTAAAAGTTCTATTTGTTGCCATTTTATATTTTATTAAATTTTGTGCAAAAGTAGACTTTTTTTATGAATTGATTTTAATTAATTCGTAATTAAAACATGGTAGAATGATGTTTTAACCAAGAAAAGCTTTTTTTAAACCATATAAGTAATATAAGTTCATTTAAATACTGCGTGCAGAATATCTCCGCAAAGTATAACGTATTTCTAAAATGAACTTATATTACTTATATGGTTTAAAAATTATACTTTGAATATTAATTTGTTTCTGTAAAATATCCACAAAATAAAAGTCCAGATACAAACGTAAACTAATGCGCCGGCTAATGAAGCGGTCATTGGGTTAGTGAAAAATGGCGCAATCCAAAAGCTGTATAAGTAATTTAATAAATTGATTTTTTCGCCAGTTTTATGTGGATTTTGAAACTCAATCATTACCAATGCCTGCGGAATTATCTGCGAAGTAAAGAAAACGATCATTGGGTTTACACCCCAAATTAAGAATGGTTTGAATCCTTTTTTATAATCGGCAATATCAATGATGTAATATAAAATCGCTAAAAATGTAGTGGCTAACCCTGTAGTGTATAAAACATAACTGCTTGTCCAAAGGGCTTTGTTTATTGGGAAAACAATATTCCAAAGTAAACCTCCAATAATTAACGCAACTCCTGCGATTGCCATTTTTTGTGCTTTTTTAGTTTTTGGAAAGTTTTGCTGTAATAATTGACCAATTAATAAACCAATTATCCCGTTTACTATTGAAGGAAGTGTGCTTAAAATTCCTTCAGGATCCCAGGTTACGGTTCCGCGATACATATGCCCTTTTAGTAAAACGCTATCCAACCACGAAGCAAGATTTGTTCCTTTGTCCAGATTTGCGTCGCCAATTCCCGGAACAGGAATCAAAGTCATTATTGCCCAATATCCTAATAATAAAACGATTCCGGTTATGATCTGTGTTTTTTGAGATGTTTTTAAATACAAAAGAGAAACTACAAAATAAACAATTGCAATTCGTTGTAGAACTCCCGGAAGCCTTACATCACTATAAGCTTCGATGCCGCTGTAAGCGAGAAAGAGATAAATTATCAGAATTGAAAATGCTAAAATGTTTTTGATTTTTGAACTGAAATTTCCCATTAAGGCATAACCGACAGCAATAGTAATAGCAAGTCGGCCAACTAAAAGCGGAATTCCTTCCAGTCCGAACAATTGGATTTTTCCAAAAAAGTTAAAGAAAATCCCCAAGCAAAGCATTCGCAAAGAGCGGACTAAAATTTTGTTGAAAGTGGTGCCGTCATAAAATTTATCAGGCATTGCAAGCGGAACGGCAACTCCCATTATAAAAACAAAAAACGGAAATACTAAATCTGTTGGTGTGCAGCCGTGCCATTCGGCGTGTAATAAAGGCGGGAAAACATGGCCCCAATCTCCGGGGTTGTTTACAATTGTCATTAATAAAATTGTTAGTCCACGAAAGACATCTAGCGAAATTAAGCGTTCTTTTACCATTGGTTTTGGGTAAATTGGTTAGTTAATAATTTTAAAAATCGCTATTTGGTTTGAAATAATAATTTAGAGAAGATAGGTGGTTATTTAGTTCTCAAGAATTATTATTATATTATTTTTCTGCCACGAATTACGCGAATTTCCACTAATTTATATTCTTTGAATAAAAAAAATAATTCGTGGTAATTCGTGCAATTCGTGGCAAACTATTTTAAATTGTTATGATGTTAAAATTCATTTCTAAAGGTTTCAGTTTTTGCAATAAAAGTGGAACTAATTGCTCGCCTTTTTCCAGATAAAATTCTGAAAAATTGCTCTGACGTTCCTGTAAACTATTATTTGGGAATAGTTCGCATTGTAAGTCTACTACACGTTGTAATTGATCGTTTAGTTTTCTTTTTTGTGCTTTTAATAAACGTTTTTCTAAATTTTCTAAACCTTTTGTCTGTTTTACTTCCTGTGCTTTTACAGCTCCGGAAAAAGATTTATCGGTTTGATTTGCTAATTCATAAAGATATTGAAATTGGGTTTTCAATATTTCTTTTTGAGGTGTTAAATCAATTGGAAATGCAGAAATTTTGTGTGTAATCGTATTTATTAAATTTTCTTGTTTGGTAAAAAGATCGCTCCAGCTTAAGTTTAATTGATCTGCTTTTTTTCCTTGTTTTTCGGTTGCCAGAAGAACAGAGTTACGAACCAAAATCATTGGAAAAGTAATTCTTACGGTATCAAAAAATGATTTTAGTTCGAGCCAATAGGCAATTTCTCCGCCTCCGCCAATGTAGCATAGATTCGGAAGAATAATTTCCTGATACAGTGGACGCATAATAACATTTGGACTGAATTTTTCAGGATGATTTTCTAATTCAGAAAGAATTTGTTCTTTAGAAAATGAGATTTTAGTGTTGTTTACGAAGTACTTATTTTCTTCAAAAACGATTCTTTCTCGCAGATTATCTTCAATATAAAATAAATTAATTTCACGCGGATTTACCTGAACAGTATACTCTTTTAATTGCTCGATAGTTTCCTGAACAGCTTTGTATGAAGTCTGTTTTTCTAATTCTTCTTTTGCATACGGAATAAAAGCACGTTTTAAATCGGCATCGTCAGCATCTATAATTACTAAACCGTAATTAGCAAATAAACTGTTGGCTAAAAAACGGGTTGCATCAGCCAGATTATTGTGTTTTAAATAAGCATCTTGAAAAAGCTTTTTTAAAGTATTGGCATTTGTGCTTGAACCTAATTCTAATGAATAAATTTCAAAGAATTCATCTAAACCTTCAGTTGAAAGTCGACCAACTGGACCGTTACTTTCTTTGTTCCATCTGAATTTTTTACCTTTAAAATTAAAATAGTTTATTTCTTCAAAATCATGATCTTCTGTCGCCATCCAATAAATTGGGACAAAATTGTATGACGGATATTTCGATTTTAATTCTTTGGTAAGATTAATGGTCGAAATGATTTTATATAAGAAATACAATGGGCCGCTAAATAAATTTAACTGATGTCCGGTTGTAATTGTGAAGGTGTTTTCGAGTGCTAAAAGCTCAATGTTTTGTTTTGTTGAATCAGAAATTTCGATGCTTTGATATTGCTTTTTTAAAGTAGTAACCAAAGGAATTCGGTTGCTGTTATCAAAGTTGCCTGTTTTTTCGGCAATCTGTTTTTCGAAATTCTCCAATGTTGGGAAATTGTTGTACAGCGGTTTCAATTCTGATTTCTGATCTAAATAATCTTGTATCAATTTAGAGAAATATCCAGAAGTTTGATAGCTGATACAGTCGGTAGGCATAATTTTAAATTTATTTTTGACAGCTGTAAATTTAATGAAAATATACAGTTAAAATCGGTTTTAACTATTGCTTAAGATTGATTTTTATTTTTTGTTTTAAAGTTCCTATAATCAGGTTTTTAATTTTGTATAAATTAAACATGATTTAAAATGCTAAATACATGAAATTTGTTAAAAATACAGAAGTGTTTTGAAACTAATTGTCTTAAATGTGAAATATTAATAACGAAACTATATTTTTGTAAACAAAAAAAGATATACCTGATTTTGCATGGAAACAAACCCTAAAAAGAAGAACTCACTAAAACATGTTCTTTTTGGAAGCCTTATTGGCACCACAATTGAATTTTTTGATTTTTATATTTATGCCAATGCTGCAGTATTGGTTTTTCCTCAATTATTTTTCCCCGGTTCAGATTCGACAATGGCGACTCTGGAATCTTTAGCCACTTTTTCGATTGCATTTTTATCGCGTCCGTTAGGTTCAGCTTTTTTTGGGCATTATGGAGATAAGATAGGACGTAAATTTACCTTAGTTGCGGCTTTATTGACGATGGGTATTTCGACTGTTACAATTGGATTTTTGCCAAGTTATGCTAGTATTGGTGTTGCAGCTCCTTTATTATTAATGTTATGCCGATTTGGGCAAGGTGTTGGTTTAGGCGGCGAATGGGGAGGAGCTGTTTTATTAGCGATAGAAAATGCACCACCAAATAAACGTGCCTGGTACGGAATGTTTCCACAATTGGGTGCTCCAATAGGACTGCTGCTTTCAGGAGGAACTTTTTTATTGCTAACCGATTCTATGAGCAATGAAGATTTTATGGATTATGGCTGGAGAATTCCATTTATTGCCAGTTCATTATTGGTTGTTGTTGGTTTTTATATCCGAACAAAAATTACAGAAACTCCGTCTTTCGAAAATTCTAAAAAAGAACAGGAAGAAGTTAAAGTTCCATTTTTAACAATTGTAAAATCGTATAAAAATCAATTGATTTTTGGAACATTTGCAGCCATTACAACTTTTTTAGTTTTTTACCTGATGACTGTTTTTACATTAAGCTGGGCTACTTCTGATTTAGGAATTGTAAAAAGAAATGGATTATTAATCCAATTGTTTTCGGTATTGTTTTTTGCTATTTTTATTCCGGTTTCGGCTGTAGTTGCAGATAAAATCGGCCGTCGTAAAATGCTTATTATAGCAACAGCAGCTATTGCGATTTTCGGATTTTTCTTTTCTTATTTTTTAAGTTCCGGAAATATTGTTTTAGTGACCACTTTCGCCTGTATCGGAATGGCTTTAATGGGATTCACTTATGGACCTTTAGGAACTTTTCTGTCGGAGTTGTTTCCAACAAATGTTCGTTATTCCGGTGCGTCTTTGACTTTTAATTTAGCGGGAATTCTTGGTGCTGCTTTTGCGCCTATGATTGCAATTTGGTTAGCCAAAACTTATGATGTAAGTTATGTTGGTTTGTACTTAACGATTGCAGCATTTATTTCTTTAGTTTCATTTTTGGTAATTAGCAAGGAGGAACATAAATTTTAAATAATAGAATTCTAAATTTTTTGAAATAAAAAAAGGCGCGAGTTACATAAAACTGCGCCTTTTTTATTAATTATCTTTTTAAACTAAAATGCCCTCTAAATTCTGTTCCGTTTAATCTTGTAACAGTAAACCAATAATCTGAAGCTGGTTCTTGATGACCAAGATAAGTTCCATCCCAAGAAGTATTTGGGGCTAATTCTTTTATTAATTTTCCATAACGATCAAATATTCTAATTGCTGTGTTTGGAGCTAAATAAGCTGAATCAATCGTCCAGTGATCATTGAAGTTGTCATTATTTGGCGTAAAGAATTTTGGAAAAGGCAAATCATCAACAAAATTGATACATTCTGCGGTTGTGGCTCCCAAAATATTTATCACAACAGGAATTCTGTCACTTTCACAAGTACTGATTGTTTGCGAAGCATAATAAGTGTGTCCGTTTTCAAGCAGTGTTGATTCGGATAAAGTACTATTTGCAGAAATACTTTCAAACCATTTTATATTTTGTCCAGTAATATCAATGTCATTAATTGATGCATTTTTTTGTATGCAAAATGTTTGTGGCGAATCTGCAATTGGAATTTGAGTGTCTTGTATTTTTACAGTAACAGCAAATCTTTCACTTTCGCAGTTATTCAATGTTTGTGTTGCATAATAAATGCCGCTTTGCAGTAAAGTTGTTTCTGGCAAAATATTTCCATTTGTTGCTGCATCATACCATTTAACAGCTGTTCCGGTTATATTAAGATTCTCAATTGTTGCGATTTCATCAATACAAAATAGATGGCTATTATTTCCGGTTGGCAGCGGAGTATTATAAACCCGAACCAAAACAGGGGTTCTGTCACCTTCACATCCAATTGTTTGTGAAGCATAGTATGTTCTGTTATCTTCTAATAAAGTAGTAGTAGGTAAACTGGTAGCAGAGAAATTAGTATCGTACCATTTTATATTTTGTCCAGACATTTGGATGTCGGATAATTTTGCATTTTCTTTCTTGCAAAATTCTGTATTTCCATTTAATATTGGTGCAGAAGGCGTATTTACTATTGAAACAGTAATTCCAAATCTTTGACTTTCACAGCTATTTTCTGTTTGTGAAGCATAATAAGTTTGTCCATTAACAAGATTTGTAGTTTGTGATAATAAAGAACCATTGTTTAACGAGTCATACCATTTTATTGAAGTTCCCGTAACCTGAATATCTGCAATAGTTGGATTTTGTCCTGAACAAAATGGTTGATTTGCATTTCCTATTGGAGGAAAAGTAACCTGAATATTAATTGTAACAGGAACTCTTTCACTTTCGCAGCCATTTATGGTTTGTGAAGCATAATATGTTGCTTTATCCTGAGCTACAGTTGTTGTAGGCACGAGTGTTCCTCCGGTTAGATTACTGTACCATTTTATATTTTGTCCGGTAATTTGAATATCGTTTACTGTAGCATTTTTGTCAACACAAAAAGTTTGTGGAGAATTTGCAACTGGCAATGGCTGACCTGTAATTGTAACAGTTTGATTTTGTTTTGATGAATTTCCGTTTCCGTCGTCATAATTCCATACAATTGTATAAGTTCCCGGTAAACTATAAGATAATGGATTTGTAGTTGTTCCTGTAATTTGTCCTGCACAGGCATCTGTAGCGGTTGGAATTGTATTTATTGTGGTATGACAATCACCATTTATTGTTGGCAGATTGGTAATGTCCGGAACTGGTGCCAGAATATCTCCAATTACTACTTCAATATCATAATTCTTTTGACAGCCACAATCATCGCTTGCTACTAATTTGTAAGTCCCTTTATTTGCATTTGATACGTTATTGATCGTTGGGTTTTGTAAATTACTTGTAAAACCATTAGGTCCTGTCCATGCATAATGATATCCTGAATCAGCATTAAGATTTAATGTACCCCCTATACAAACAGGAGAATTACTGCTTGGGTTCGCATTAATATTACAATTGTTTTCTTCTGAAAACTTCATTAGAAAGAAATTTTTACGACCTAAAATTTCAGGCTGATATGAATTTAAGTCAGCTATTCCATCATTCATCGATGATGTTCCACCAACTACTATTTCTTTATTTTTAACAGTTATTTCTGTTTGAGAGTATTGGTCAAATCCTCCAGTGTAGCTTCCCCATATTAAGCTTCCTAATTTAGAGAATTTTCCAATGTACCCACCAGCCATACCAGTTCGTTTATATGCACATAAAGTTGTTATTGAATTATCAATTCCTCCATTACCACCAACATAGATTGAATTATTTGTAAAAGCAAGAGAGTAGATTATTGTATCATAGCCTAAATAGGTTCCCCATAATCTTTGCCCGTTTTGATCCAATTTTGCAAGAAAACCTGTCCAAGAATATGAATTATAATCATCAAAAGAACTTGGTGAGGCAATATTATTAGAACTAGTAGTTTCTCCACCTACATATATATTGTTCTCGTCATCAATTTCGATTGCATGAATTTTTTCTCCAGATTCCCCTCCATAATAGGTACTCCATATTCGATCTCCATTTAAATTTAATTTAAATACTATGCCATCGTTAGATAGATTATTCGTGTAATAAAGATTTTCTTGAAATACTCCCGGTGTAGAAATATTATCTGTACTGTATGAAAGTCCACCAACTGCAATAAAGTTTTCTCCAACTTTAACCGATCTAAATTCATCTGTACCTTTCCCCCCATATAATTTATTCCAAACTATAGTTCCATTAGGGTTAAATTTGGTTATGAAACCATCTCCTATTGGGGTATCAAAAATATTTGTTGAGTGATTTATTGAAAAATATCCCACCATAAAAATATTATCATTTTTATCAATATCAACGCCATAAGCTCCGTCCTCATCTCTTCCTCCATAATATGTACCCCAAAGTCTAACACCTGAAGAGTTAAATTTTACCAAAAAAGCATCATCATATCCACTAAATGAAGTTTGGTATGAACCTAATGTGCTAATTTTGGTTGTACTATTTGTTTGGCCTACAATGACAACATTATTTTGAGAATCTGTTCTTACAGCTTTTATTCGATCATATCCTTCTCCTCCATAATAAGAACTCCATAGTCTAAGTCCACTAGAAGAAAATTTTACAATTATTCCATCTGGAGCCATGCTTTGAGGGTTTCCAATTGTAGTTTGATGTGCACCCGATGTAGCATATGAAGAATTAGGAACTGAAGTTGATCCTACTAAGTAATTATTACCTAATAAATCAGTTGTACTTCCTCCAAATTCATTACTACCATAATTTTCGTCATCCCCATAAAATGTTCCCCAAAGTCTTGTCGGTACCGGATCAATCACAATAGTTTTTCCACTTACCTTATCAGAAGAAGAAAACCCATAAATATCCTCCTTGATTTTAGTATATCCAACCTCAATTTCCTTTTTACTCGCTCCATCTTCAATCCAGCTCGCAGGAAGTGTTTCCTCCATTTTTCCAAAGCGAACATTCATCTGGATTTTATTATCAACCAAATCAGTTTCGGCACCATTAAATCTTAATTGAATGTCAGAGATTTTTCCCTTTGGATGAATCACAAAATTATATTCAACTGTTTTTTTAGGGTCGTTTGGAATTGTAAAAACTACATCAATATTTGGGTAAATATTTTTATAAGTAATTTGTTTGTATTGATAAACGCTGGTAATTCCTTCGGGTTTATTTGGAACATTATAATAGTTATCAAAATCAGTTGATTTTTGTTCTGCAATTAATTCAATTTTTGAGTTTGAATTTACAAAGTCAATATCAATTCTGTGGAAAGTGTATTCTAATTTGAAGTCTTCTTTATCTTTTTCCTGATTATAATGAAAATGGGATTGCTCTTCTCTGGGATTGCGGGGATGATGTTCTACTGGCGTTTTTTTTACTTCATAAACGTCATATGAAAATCCATTTTTTCTTAGTTGGACATTCAGCCCGTTAGTGTTCAGTAAATATTTAACAGCAGTATTTGGTTTTCCTTTTTGGTCAATAATCTGACCTTTGTTCTCTTTAAAACCAATAGATTGATTTTTATTTTGAGAAAATAATTGAATAGTTATTATAAAGAAAACGAAAAGTAATTTATGCTTCATCTGATTAATTTGACTGTCGCAAATGTAATTAAATATCTACAAACCGAAATTAAAAAATCAAACTTCGCATACTTAAAATCTTTTCCTAAAAAGTCTCCAAATATCCCGTATTTTTGCAAAAAAATAAATTCTTTTGAAAACGAAACTTTTTGTAATTACACCGCCATTTACCCAACTGAATACTCCGTATCCGGCAACGGCGTATATAAAAGGTTTTCTCAATACAAAAAATATAGAATCAGTTCAGGCAGATTTGGGTATTGATGTGATTTTAGAATTGTTTTCGAAGAAAGGACTTTCTGATTTGTTTCAGGTTTCAGGTTTTAAGTTTGAAGTTTCAGGTTCTGAAATCTCAGACAACTCTAAACGTATTTTTGCTTTGCAGGATGAATATATCAAAACAATTGATCCTGTGATTCAGTTTTTACAAGGGAAAAATCCAACATTAGCATTGCAGATTTGTCAGGAAGATTTTCTGCCTGAGGCTTCTCGTTTTGCACAGTTAGAAGAACTTGATTGGGCCTTTGGAACAATGGGAACTCAGGATAAGGCAAAACATTTGGCTACTTTATATCTTGAAGATATTTCGGATTATATTGTAGAATGTGTCGACGAAAATTTTGGCTTTAGCCGATATGCCGAGCGTTTAGGCCGAAGTGCCAATTCTTTTGATGAATTATACAACGCTTTACAGCAAGGACCAACTTATATTGATTCAATTTTAATTTCAATTTTAAAAGAAAAGATAGAAGCTGTAAAACCTACATTGTTTTTAATTTCAGTTCCATTTCCGGGAAATTTATACAGTGCGTTTCGATCTGCACAATGGGTAAAGCAAAATCATCCCGAAATTAAAATTTCAATGGGTGGTGGTTTCCCAAATACAGAACTTCGTTCACTTTCGGATAAACGAGTTTTTGAGTTTTTTGATTTTATCACTTTAGATGATGGAGAAGTTCCGATAGAAGAACTTGTTGAAAATTTGTCATCCCGATCGGAGTCGAGGGACGAGAAGCGTTTCAAAAGAACATTTTTGTTAGAAAATGGAGAAGTTGTCTACAAAAATAATTCCTTAAAACACGATTATAAACAAGCCTATGTAGGAACGCCCGATTACTCAGATTTACCTTTGGATAAATACATTTCGGTTATCGAAATCGTAAATCCGATGCATCGAATGTGGAGTGACGGACGTTGGAATAAACTCACAATGGCACATGGCTGCTATTGGGGAAAATGTACTTTCTGCGATATTTCACTAGATTATATAAAAGTTTACGAACCTGTTGCAGCAAGTCTGCTTTGCGACCGAATGGAAGAATTGATTCTGCAAACGGGTCAAAACGGATTTCACTTTGTAGATGAAGCTGCACCGCCCGCTTTAATGCGAGCTTTGGCACTCGAAATTTTAAAACGAAAACTTGCTGTAACGTGGTGGACAAACATTCGATTCGAAAAAAGCTTTTCTAAAGATTTATGTTTATTGTTAAAAGCTTCTGGCTGTATTGCTGTTTCAGGCGGTTTAGAAGTGGCTTCGGATAGATTATTGAAATTAATTGACAAAGGTGTAACGGTAGAACAAGTTGCAAAAGTAACTCGCAATTTTACCGAAGCTGGAATTATGGTTCATGCGTATTTAATGTACGGATATCCTACGCAAACCATTCAGGAAACCATTGATAGTCTTGAAATGGTACGTCAGTTATTTGAAGCAGGAGTTTTGCAATCAGGATTTTGGCATCAGTTTGCGTTGACGGCGCATAGTCCGGTTGGGTTATATCCGGAGCAATTTGGTGTGACTAAAAAGACAGAAGTTATTGGGACTTTTGCAAACAACGATATTGAATACACAGATTCAACAGGAATCAATCACGATAAATTTAGCTTCGGATTAAAGAAATCTCTTTTCAATTTTATGCACGGAATTTGTTTTGATTACGAACTGCAAGATTGGTTCGATTTCAAAATTCCGAAAACAAAAATTCATCCCGATTTTATTTTTAATGCGCTAGAAGAACAAAACGATTTCAATACAAAACCAAATGCAAAAGTAGTTTGGCTAGGCGGAAAGCCTTCGGCAGAAATCTTCACCAAATCAAAAAAAGGAAGAAGCTGGGAAATGATGTCGCTAACTTTTCATGATAAAAAAGAAAGTTTTACCATTCAAACCAGTAAAGAAGAAGGCGATTGGTTAATTGATATTTTGACAAGAATTTCAATTTCGAATACTAAAAATTATACTTTTCAGGAAGTCAAAAATGATTTCGAAACTTCATTAGAAGATTTCGAATTATTTTGGTATTCAAAACCAATCAATACTTTGCGAGAGTTTGGATTGTTAGTTTTATAATAAAAAAATTGAACTAGTTTTTTGTTACCCAATAGTGAAAATCTCTTTCTAAATCATAAGCCATTCTGTTTACACTTCTTCTAATTATAAAGTAAGGAATGCCTAACATAATTGACATATGTATAAATAGAAAAGGTAAAAAAATAAAAGTCACATTATCACCTACAGATATCATTCCTGCAATAGATATGAGATAGAAGAAAATTATAAATCCAAAAAAGATAATCATTCTTTTTCTGAAGCCTATAATTTCAACATCAATAGTCAATTTATCATTTTCCTGAATTAAATTTCCATTTACTTTGGCAAAAGAATGATTCATGTCAAATAATTTTTTTCTCTTTTTCAACTCAAATGAATTATTTTCAATATTGCCTTTGTATTCATTTCTACTGGATAGAAAAATTTCAAAAGGAACATAACCCAAATCAGATTCATCAACATTGTTTCTAAATTTTTGAATAAAATCTATTTTTGAAACCGGTAATTGTATTGTAATATTTTTAATTAAGTTTATTTTTTTTAAAAAATTATTCATCTGTTTTTGGTTGGATTAAGAGCCAAATATAGTATAATACTGAAACAGAAAATAGCAAAACGAAACTATTTTTCAGTAAAAACAGAATGCATTTAGAATCAATAATCTACGCTAGTTCCGTCACTAGGAATAGCAACTTTAGACAATAGATTATTCTCAGTCAACGCTTTTCTTAATTCCTCACGAGTTGTTGGGCAGTGATTTAGAGCTTCAAGATGATTGGCAAAAACTTTTCCGGGAGCAAGAGCTGTAAATTTCAAAATATCATTCATTCGCATCAATAAAGGCTGTCCAATATCTAGTCTGGCAGTTCCGCAGGCAACCGTTGCGATATCGGGTTTGAGTTCGATTAAGGCTTTTTGAACATCATCTGTAAAAATAGTATCAGAACTTATATAAACCGATTTTTCGTTTGCAAGTTCAATGTAAAATCCCATTACATTTCCCATCAATTTTGCAACCCATCCGTAACCATGAAGCGCAGGAATTCCAATAATTCTACCATCTAAAAAAGGCTGAGGTTCCCAATAATTTAAAGTCTGTACAATATTAAGACCTCTTTGTAAAAGAGCCTTTTCATCTTTAGCACTGCAAATTACAGGAACGCTTTTTCGTCTTAAAAATACTTCTCCGGCTTTATCAATATGATCCGGGTGTAAATGCGTAATTAAACAATGCGTAACATTGCTCAAAATTTCCCTGCTGTTTTTAGGCAGAGCCACTAGAGGATTGCGTTTTGGATTGTAACGAAAAATAGTAAAAGGAGCAATTGTTTTTCTCTTTCCTAACATCGGATCTACAAGAATAACATGCTTTTCTGTCTCAATAACCAATGTGGCATTTCGCAAATGATGTATTTTCATATCTGGAAAATTAGAACTTAAAAATACAAAGATTTTTCAAAATCTATTTACAGATTATTCTTTATTTTTAACAGAATTGTGATTATTTGAAAGAATACACTTTACAATTACACTATAGAAAACCTAAAACCAATTCCGTGTAGGTTTTCAATCGAAATACCTTTTTCGTTTGATAAAATTTTACGCAGGCGCGAAATAAAAACATCAAGGCTTCTTCCCATAAAATAATCATCAGTTCCCCAAAGTGCGGTTAAAATCTGTTCTCTTTTTAAAACTAAATTTTTATTGTCAAGAAACAATTTTAGCAATTCGGCTTCACGTTGCGTAAGGCCAACTTTTTCTTCATCATTAAAAAGAATAAAATTTTTGGTATCAAATTGATATTTACCAATTTCATAAACCGATTTTTCGACTTTATTATTCTTTTGGGAACGTTTCAGGAAAACTTCAATTTTCAAGATTAATTCCTCAATGCTGAAAGGCTTTACCAAATAATCATCGGCACCAAGACGAAGTCCTTTTATACGGTCTTCTTTTAAAGTTTTAGCCGAAAGAAAAATAATTGGAACATCAGTATCCATTTTTCGAACTTCTTCAGCCAGTTCAAAACCGTCCATTTTTGGCATCATAATATCAAAAATACAAATGTCAAAATCTTCATCTTTGAAAGTTTCCAAACCAGATTTTCCATTCGTACAATGAACGACTTCATAATTGTTTTGTTCCAAATTATCTTTGGTCAAAAATGCCAGCGTTTCATCATCTTCGGTATAAAGTATCTTGAAATTTTTCATTTTTTATAAGGAATAGACAAAGTTATAGTAACTCCGTTTTCAGTATTGTTTTCAGCTTTTATTTTCCAGTTTTGTAAACTGCAGATTTCTTTTACGTAATATAATCCAAGTCCAAAACCATTTACTTCATTACTCTTTTCGTTTTGAATACGGTAAAATTTATCAAATATATAAGATAATTTTTTAGTAGAAATTCCAATTCCGTTATCGACAAACTCTAATTTTAAAATGGAATTATCCTCATAAATTCTAATCGTAATTTCAGGCTTTTTATTGCAGTATTTTACCGCATTATCTAAAAGATTATAAATCAGATTTCCAAAATGAAAAACATCTGTTTCTAATAAATATTCCTGAGAAGGACTTTCAATAGTAATAATCGCTTCAGGGTATTTTAACTGAATATTTTCAATCGCTTCTTCAATAATCGGAACAATTAAAACAGGTTCTTTTTTTAATTCCAAAGGCGCATAATCTGATTTGGCGATATTTAAAATCTTCTCAATATGATGATTCAGTTTATTGCTTTGATTAATAATAATCTCCGTATAAGTATGCAGTTTTTTATCGTCCTTAATAGGATTTTGTTCACTTAAGTATTTCGAAGCAATTAAAATAGAAGACAAAGGTGTTTTAAATTCATGCGTCATATTATTGATAAAATCACGCTGCAATTCAGAATATTTTTTTTGCTGCAAAAGCGTAAAAATCGAATAAACGTAAATCAATAAAATCAAAATCAGCATAATCGAAAGCACAAACCAAAAGCGCATCGAACTAAATAAATAAGTCGTTTCATTTGGGAAACGAACCGCAAAATAGTAGACTAAATTTTTATGCTTCGGGAAATAAACCGTCTTTTTACATTCCGATTTTTTTTTCGATAAAGAAATATAATCGCCATAAATCATTTCATCACTCTGGCAATTGTACATCGCATATTCAAAATCTGTCGTAATGTTCATCTTTTTGAATTCTGTTTTTAGATAAAATTCTAAAATATCAGGTTCAAATTCATTATCGACATTTACAATATAATAATCATTTGAAATTTTCTGTACAGGACTTTGCGCCGGAAGTTCGTGACTCGTTCCTTCATACAATTTTTTGGCTACTTCAAGAAGAGCAATATGGGCTTTTTGACTCAGCTTTTTCTGCTCTATAGTAAAAGCCTCTTTTGTCCAAAGCAATTGCGCCACCAAAATACTAATTATGGCGACCAATCCCAGAACGATAATACTATTGAGTTTATTAATTTTCAAGAAAACAGACTTTTGAGAGTGTAATATTAATCAAAAATATAGTTAAAAACAGCGATTAACAAGTCATTAACAAACATTTGAAACCGCTTAACAGCGATTTCTTTTTGTCTGAAATATCTTTGTAATGTAAAAATCGAACTATAAACCATTAATATATTTAACTATGAAAATTATCAAAATTTCTATGCTGGTTTTGGCTTTAAGCCTAATGTCTTTTTCAGCAATTGCTCCGGTAAAATCTTTAACAGCTGAAACAAAAATTACTGAAACAGCTTCTGCAATTGTTTGGAAAGCTGAAACAATCGATGTTGGAGAAATTCCACAAGGAACTCCAAAAGCAATCGTTTATGAATTTAAAAACACAGGAAAAACTGCCGTTGTAATTACACAAGTTCAAGGTTCATGCGGTTGTACAGCAACAGACTATACAAAAGAACCAATTTTACCTGGTAAATCTGCAAAAGTAACAGCAACTTACAATGCAGCAAACAAAGGTGCTTTCACAAAAACAGTTACTGTAACGACAAGTGCTGAAACTGCTCCAAAAATACTTACGTTAAAAGGAACGGTTATTTAAAAATAAAGGTTAGTTATAAAGTGGAAGCTCCAGAGACATTACATATCTGGAGCTTTTTTTATTTAGAAATTACATCAATACATTTATAAAAACGGTTCGTATAATGTTCTGTATCAAGAGCTGTAATCGTAACCTGCTGCGCTTTTCCAGATGAAGCGTGAATAAACTTAGAATGCATTCCGTCAGCTTCGCAAATTATACCAAGATGACCAATTACGGTTTTGTCTTTATAACCGTAAAAAACCAAAATATCTCCAACTTTAAAATCTTCAGGTTTTAGCGCCGTTCCTAAATTTTTATAACCGCTGGAACTTCTCGGCAAAGTCATGCCAAAATTCCCAAAAACATAACTCACAAAACCAGAACAGTCAAACCCCTTTTGTGGATTACTGCTCGCATATAAATAAGGCGTTCCCAAATATTTTTTAGCAAAAACTATTATAGAATCGCGATCTATTGCTGATTGCTCTTTTCGAATGATATTTTTATTTTTCTCTTTTGTAGTAAAAGAAGAAAATAAAACAACAGAAAGTAGGAAGATTAAAAAGTAGGATTTCATTTTTTAAGTAAGAAAAAGTTTAATTGCTAAGATAGAACGTTATTTTTCAAAATACAGTATAGATTGTAAGAATTAGCAATTAAATGATGTGTTTACGTGGTGTTTTTTTATTACTTTTTGATGTTTTAGTATCTTTATGTTTATTAAGTTTCAAATATATTTGTGAATCGTATTTATATTTTAACAAATAAATTATGTTTCTAAAAAAAAACGCACTTTTAATTCTGTTTTTGCTGATTTCACTTGTTTCGACATCTCAAAACCAAAATACTTTTCTTTATGCCGGAAGAGTTGATAAACTTCAAAACGATCAAGTAATCTTAATAGGAACTGCATCTTCTGTATCTTTTAATTTTACAGGAAATGAATGTTCAATTTCGCTTCAAAGCGTTGATGCTTATGAACATCATAATTATGTTCAGTTGGTTTTAGATGGAAAATACATTGGAAAAATCAGAATCGAAAAAGGAGCCGTTCAATCATTTCCAATAAAAGTTACTTCCAATAAAAAAGAGCATCATTTAGAAATCTATAAAAATACCGAAGCTCAAAGCGGCAATATTTTGTTTGCCGGAACAACGGCAAAACTGACTTCGATTTCATCTAAAAAGAAAAAGAAAATAGAATTTATAGGCGATTCAATTACTTGCGGAGCGGCCAGCGATCCGTCGGATATTCCGTGTGATAAAGGCGAATATATGGATCATCATAACGGTTATTATGCTTACGGACCAAGACTTTCGAGAGAAATTGGTATAGATTATTTAATGAGCTGCGTTTCAGGAATTGGAATTTACAGAAACTGGAATGACGAAAATAAAGACGAAGCCATAATGCCGGATATTTATCAGAATTTATATTTGACAAAAGATCCATCAAAACCAAAATATGATTTTGCTTTTCAGCCAGATATTATAAGTATCGCTTTAGGAACAAATGATTTTTCTGGAGGAGATGGAAAAAAAGAACGTCTGCCTTTTAATCCCGAAAAATATGTTTCGAATTACATCAACTTTATAAAAATGTTGTACGAACATAATCCAAATGTACAAATCGTAATTACAAACAGTCCGATGGTTGGCGGAGAAAGAGCCGTTGTTTTTGAAGATTGTCTGAATAAAGTAAAAAACGCTTTCGCGGAAGATAAACAGCACAAAACAATTCAGATTTTCAAATTCAAACCAATGACACCAAAAGGCTGTTCAGGACATCCGGATGTTGAAGATCATAAAGTTTTGGCAGAGGAATATGCTCCATTTTTAAAAAAGCTGCTAAATGAAAAATAATATACTTAAGCTTATTTTCTTTTTTATGATTGCAAATAGCATAACAGCAAATGTTACGCTCCCGAATATTTTTGGAGATAATATGGTTTTACAGCGAAATTCAGAAGTTAAAATCTGGGGCTGGGCAAATCCAAAAGAAGAAATCAAATTAGTTTCGAGCTGGAATAATCAGGAATATAAAGTCGTTACAAATAATCAGGCAAAATGGGAGATTATAATCAAAACTCCTGAAGCCGGAGGACCTTATACTATTTCTATAAAAGGATATAATGAAATTGTACTGAAAAATATTTTAATTGGAGAAGTCTGGATTTGTTCCGGGCAATCCAACATGGAAATGTCTGCAAGCTGGGGAATCGATAACGGCGATGAAGAAGTTAAAAATGCCACGAATCCTAATATTCGATTTTTTACCGTTTCAAAATCAACGGCAATAACTCCGCAGAATAATGTATTAGGAAATTGGGTTGAATCGACTCCTGAAACAATGAAATATTTCAGTGCTGTTGGTTATTTTTTTGCTAAACGCTTACGTGAAGATTTAAAAAATGTACCAATCGGATTAATTTCATCGAACTGGGGCGGAACTCCAGCCGAAATCTGGATGCCGGAAGAAGTGATTCAAAATGATCCTGTTTTATTAGAAAATGCCAAAAAACTATACGAACAGGAATATGGCCCGCACCAACCCGGACGTGCTTACAACGCTATGATTGCACCAATTGTTGGATTTAAAATTGCGGGAACAATTTGGTATCAGGGAGAATCAAATGTGGGTTCTTTAGTTTACGATAAAACACTTTCGGCTTTAATTACTTCGTGGAGAAAAAACTGGAATGACGAATTTCCTTTTTATTTCGTTCAGATAGCACCGTATAAAACCGGAACAAATAATTTCTCGAATGTTACGGTTAGAAATTCTCAAAGAAAAATTTTAAAAGAAGTTCCGAAAACAGGAATGGTTTTAACTTCAGACATTTCAGATACAATTGATATTCATCCAAAGAATAAAAAATCAGTTGGAATTCGTTTAGCAAATTTAGCTTTGGCAGAAGTTTACAAAACAAATTCAAATTTGGTAAACGGTCCGCTTTTCAAAGAAATTAAAATCGATAAAAACAAAGTCACAGTTTCTTTTGATTATGCTGACGGATTGTATTTTAAAAACAAAATTTCGAATCAATTTGAAATAGCTGGAGCCGATGGAAATTTTGTTTCTGCAGAAGCTTCAATAAAAAATAATCAAGTGATTTTGACAAGTAAAAAAGTAACAAACCCAGCAAAAGTGAGATTTGCATGGGGAAATACCACACAGTCTGATTTGTTTAATAAAGCAAATCTGCCCGCTTCTTGTTTTACGACAGAGCTTTAGAGTTTAGATTGTAGATTTTAGTCCCGATAGCAATCGGGATTGCCCACGGATTTTACTGATTCAACTGATTTGCGCAGATGTTTTGCTCGCTTTTGTCAGGCTGAGCGAAGTTGAAGCCCCGCAAAGTTTGAAAAAAAAACTTAGAATCTTAGTATCTCAGTCCCGATAGCTATCGGGATAGCACCTTGAAAAAACTAAACCACATATGAAAAATAAAAAAATAATAATTTTTGGGGTTTTGTCCCTGTTTACTGTTGGAAATATGAATGCACAAAAAAAGCCGTATTTGGATAAAAACAAAACTATTGAGCAAAGAATTGATTTGCTTTTACCTTTGATGACATTGGAGGAGAAAGTGGGGCAGATGAACCAATATAATGGTTTTTGGGATGTTACGGGACCGGCTCCAAAAGGCGGAACTGCCGAATTAAAATACGAACATTTAAGAAAAGGATTAGTCGGATCAATGTTGACGGTGCGTGGCGTAAAAGAAGTTCGTGCCGTGCAGAAAATTGCGGTTGAAGAAACACGATTAGGAATTCCGTTAATTATAGGTTTTGACGTAATACATGGTTATAAAACGTTAAGTCCAATTCCGTTGGCAGAAGCAGCAAGTTGGGATTTAGAAGCGATTAAAAAATCGGCGGCAATTGCGGCAGATGAAGCTTCGGCATCTGGGATTAACTGGACTTTTGGACCAAACGTAGATGTGGCAAATGATGCGCGCTGGGGACGTGTGATGGAAGGTGCAGGGGAAGATCCATATTTAGGAAGCAAAGTCGGTTATGCGAGAGTAAAAGGTTTTCAGGGAGAAACAGTTGCTGATTTAGCCAAAGTAAATACAATTGCAGCCTGTGCAAAACACTTTGCCGCTTACGGTTATGTTGAAGCAGGTTTAGAATATAATATTGTGGATATCAGTAATTCTAAATTATATAACTCGGTTTTGCCTCCTTTTGAAGCAACTGTAGAAGCCGGAGTTCGTACGTTTATGAATTCATTCAACACTTTAAATGGCGTTCCGGCAACCGGAAATGCTTTTTTACAAAGAGATATTTTAAAAGGAAAATGGAAGTTTGACGGATTTGTGATTTCTGATTATGCTTCGATTCGCGAAATGATTGCGCACGGTTACGCAAAAGACGAAGCTGATGCAACTGCTAAAGCGGTAATTGCGGGTTCTGATATGGATATGGAATCGTATTTGTATGTTGCAAAATTGGTGGATTTGGTTAAGTCTGGAAAAGTTAAAGAATCTTTGGTTGATGATGCCGTTCGTAGAATTCTTCGTGTAAAATTCGAATTAGGACTATTTGATGATCCGTACAGATATTGTGATGAAAAACGTGAAAAGGCTGTTGTTGGAAGTAAGATCAATAATGACGGCGTTTTGGATATGGCGAAAAAATCGATCGTATTATTAAAGAACGAAAAGAATTTATTGCCATTAAAAAAATCAGGAAAAAAAATTGCTTTGATTGGAGCTTTGGCAAATGATAAAAATAGTCCGCTGGGAAGCTGGAGAATTGCTGCTGATGATAACACAGCGGTTTCGGTTTTAGAAGGAATGCAGCAATACAAAGACAATCAATTGGTTTTTGAAAAGGGAGCTGATTTATTAAAACAAAAAGCAACTTTCTTAACTGAAACGGTTTTCAACACAACAGATAAAAGCGGATTTGAAGCAGCAAAAATAGCAGCAAAAAGTGCCGATGTTGTAGTAATGGTTTTAGGAGAATACGGATTTCAAAGCGGCGAGGGAAGAAGCAGAACTGATTTGAATTTGCCGGGTTTGCAGCAGGAATTATTAGAAGAAATCTATAAAGTAAATCCAAATGTGGTTTTGGTTTTAAATAACGGACGTCCGTTGAGTATTCCGTGGGCTGCAGAAAACGTTCCGGCAATTGTGGAAGCGTGGCAATTAGGAACGCAAACCGGAAATGCAGTTGCGCAGGTTTTATACGGAGATTATAATCCGAGTGGAAAACTGCCAATGTCGTTTCCAAGAAATGTAGGTCAGGTGCCAATTTATTATAACAAATACAGCACAGGAAGACCAACAGACAGCGATAAGAATGTTTTCTGGTCACATTATATGGATGTGGAGAAAACACCGCAATTTCCGTTTGGTTTTGGATTGAGTTATACGACTTTCGAATATAAAAACCTGAAATTGAATAAAACTGCTTTTGCAAAAGGAGAAAATGTACAAGTAAGTGTTGAGGTTACAAACACTGGGAATTACGATGGAAAAGAAGTAGTTCAGTTATATATCCATGATGAATACGCAAGTATCGTTCGCCCGATAAAAGAATTAAAAGGTTTTGAATTGGTAAACCTGAAAAAAGGCGAAACTAAAACCGTAACTTTTACTTTAACTGATAAGGAACTTGGTTTTTATGATAATGAAGGAAATTATTTAGTTGAACCGGGAACTTTTAAAATTATGGTTGGAGGAAGTTCTGATAAAGGTTTACAAGATGGTTTTGAGATAAAAGAGTAGACGTTTTTGCCACAAAGGCACTAAGGCACAAGGTTTTTTAATCTCGCAAAGTCGCAGAGCCGCAAAGTTTTTTTTTAAATTTAAGATTAATAGCGTCCAGCTTTAGCTGGATGAAAAATATTAACGCAATCAAAAGGGCTTTAGCCAAACCTACAAAGTTTGGTTAAAGCCCTTTGTAACTTCCAATCTTATTCCCCCAGCTAAAGCTAGGGCTATGTAAAAAAAATCTTTGCGTCTTAGTGTCTTTGTGGCAAAACAAAAGCATTATTTTTCTAACTTTAAATTCTATTAAAACTCCAACCTTTAAACTAAAACAATGAAATATAACAGATGTGGAAGAAGCGGTTTATTACTTCCGGAAATTTCCTTAGGATTATGGCATAACTTCGGTTCAGTTGATAATTTTGAAAATGCCGAAAGTATTGCCGTAGAAGCTTTTGATAAAGGAATCACCCATTTTGATTTAGCGAATAATTACGGTCCGGTTCCCGGTTCTGCCGAGGAAAATTTTGGAAAAATATTGTGGCATAATTTTCAGGGAAATTTGCGTGATGAAATCGTGATTTCTACAAAAGCAGGTTATACGATGTGGAATGGCCCTTACGGAGACTGGGGTTCCAGAAAATATCTATTGTCCAGTTTAGATCAGAGTTTGAAGCGAATGAGCATTGATTATGTCGATATTTTTTATTCGCACCGCCCAGATCCAGAAACGCCAATTGAAGAAACTATGATGGCACTGGATCACGCTGTCAGAAGCGGAAAAGCATTGTATGTTGGAATCAGTAATTATTCGGCTGAGCAGACTCGTGTTGCGGTTGATGTTTTAAAACAACTGGGAACACCGTGTTTAATTCATCAGGCAAAATATTCGATGTTAGAGCGTTGGGTTGAAAATGGTTTATTAGATGTTTTAGAAGAAAAAGGAGTGGGCTGTATTGCCTTTTCACCTTTGGCACAAGGGCTTTTAACAGATAAATATTTAAATGGAATTCCCGAAAATTCAAGAGCGCATAATCCAAATGGACATTTGAAAGAAAATGAAGTTACGCAGGAACGTATTCAGAAATTAATCCAGTTAAATGAAATTGCTCAAAATAGAAATCAGTCTTTAGCGCAATTGGCTTTGGCATGGCTGCAAAAAGATAAACGAATTACTTCTGTCTTAATTGGTGCAAGTTCTGTAAAACAATTGTGTAATAATATTGATTGTCTTCAAAATACCGAATTTACACATGATGAATTGAATTCGATTGAGAAAATATTAGCATAAACATATTTCACACAACGCAAATTGTAGAGACGCACAGCAGTGCGTCTACGCCCAGTTTGCATTCAGAAAATATCAATTCACCACTTTTACCATTTTCACAACAAGATTTTTGTCTAAACCTAAAGTTGTTTTTTTGCCGTTTTCTAATAAAACAGGAACAGCATTTTTATTAATTGGCGAACCCGTTCCTTTAAAATTAGAAATTCTTAAATCATTAAAATTATTGATTTCGATTCCGTTTGTAAAATAAGGCATTCTGGTTCCAGTCCAGGTTAATTTAAAATCTTCAATTGTTAATCCGTCAACATATTGACCGTAAATTCCGGGAATGTCATGTTGAAAAAGCTGTTGTTTTTCGTCCAGACAGCCACGAAGGTCAATATTTCCACCCGCAACATCATTTAGTTTACTATCGATAAATTCGAAAGTTACGTTTTTGAAATTGATGTTTTGAGGCCGGCTTTCTTCAGAGCCATAAATTAAAATTCCGTTTTCGGCTTTACAGTTTACGTTGGTAAAAGTCACGTTTTTTATAACGCCTAATTTTTCTGTTTCTGTGCCCGCAACTTTTACTTTTCCTCGAACTGCCGAAATATGAATGGGCTCTCCATTTCCCCACCAATCTCCGGTTCTGAGTTTTGTTTCAATATTTACGTTTGATACATTTATGTTTTCTAAAGAACCCTGATCTCTCAGAAAAATTCCAATTCCTCTTGTCGAATTGGTAATATTACAATTTGAAATATTAATATTTCGAACTGAATTATGATCAAAATAACCAATTCTAATTGCACTCGAAGCCGACTGAAGGTTGCAGTTTACAATATTTATATTTTCTGATGAATGACGTAAATCTTTAAAACCAGGAACTTCAAAATGCGACGCATAACCAACCACAATAATAGCATCGTCTCCAGCGCGGACATCACAATTGCTGATTGTAATATTTTTTCCAGAAGTAATGTCAATTCCGTCTGCATTTGGCGCAAGCATATTAGTCCAAAGTCTGATTCCGTCAATGAGAACGCTATCGCAGTCGGCAATTAAAATAGTCCAGAAAGTCGATTGTGTAATGAAAACATCTTTAATCGTAACTCTTTTGCAATTGCTGAAAATAATAGTTTGATAAGGTCTTTCTTTTGGAACAATCGGTCCGTCGCCAATTCCGCCATCAACTACTTTTCTAAAGTTTTCTTTTTGGCGAGTGCCTGTAACGCCGCCCCATTCAATTTTTTTAGCTTTGGTTGTGTCAAAAAAAGTATCGCCGTTTGCATCAATAGTTCCCGTTCCGGAAATAGTTATGTTCTCTGAATTTTCAGTAAAAAACATTCCGTAATGAACACCGTTTACAGGAATATAATCATTAATATCTGCACTTCCTTTTAGTATTGCACCGCTTTCTAAATGCAGATTTACGTTGCTTTTTAAGTTTAAAGTTCCCGTCATGAAAATTCCAGTTGGAACAAAAACAGTTCCACCGCCATTTTTAAAACAAGCATCAATTGTGTTTTGAAGTGCTTTGGTATTTATTGTTTTTCCGTCGCCAATTGCACCGTATTTTGTTACGTCAAAAGTCTGTGCGTTTGCAATTATAGAAAAGAAAATGAATAATATGCAGATATGTTTTTTCATGAGGTTTGATTTGTAGAGACGCACAGCAGTACGTCTACGTCCAGTTTACGTTGCGTATATTCGTTGCACATAACATGCACTGTTGTGCGTCTCTACGGAAAATTGGGGTGAAATAATATTTTATTTTTTCAACTGTAAATTGTATTTTTTTACAATTTCTAAAGTCGATTTATCCGAAGAAAAAACAGAATTCAAACCTTGTGGTTCCTGCGGAGGATCTGTCGTTAACGGATCGCCGGGATTCCATTTTCCGTCTTTGGTAATTGCCTTTCCTTCGCCACCAAATCCCCAAAAATTTGCGGCTTGTAATGGACCATGATTTTTTACACTTTCTGCAACTCGGTTAAAAATATAATTGTAGAAAATATCTCGATTTATAACAGAAGATCCGGCATTTAAATTTTCGTTTTCTCTTGGCAGACCAAATTCTTCAATAATAATTGGACGTTTTAAATTGTTTGCGACTTTAATGTGATCGTCAATATATTTTCCGGCATTTTCTAAAGTTGTCGGAAGCGTTTTTTCGGCATTGTCTGCTTTAAACCAATTCCAGTTTTTTGGCCAAATATGCATCGTCAAATAATCGATATTCGGATTCTGATGCGTACGTTCAAAAATTTCCATGCTGTCATTTGAACTGTTTTTACCTTCAGAACCAGTCGAAATTAAGTGGTTTTTGTCTAGGCTGTCAATTAAATCGACAATGTTATTTAGCCAAACTGTGAATTTTGCTTCATTCTCTGGCGTAAAAGTTCGGGGTTCATTTCCAACCTGCCACGCCATAATGGTATTATCTTCGGTATATTTCTTTTTAGAATAGGAATTTGTTCTTTCAATAATAAACTTTACATGATTTTCTAAGCCTTTCATACAAGGCTCGCAGCTATGAAATTGTTCTGTATACGACATAAATTGCGGCCAAGTATTAGGTGGAATCGCTGGAATCGGAATTGCCCCTTTTCCATTCCATTCTAAATATTGCGACATTCCGCCAGACCATTCCCAGTTGTTTGTCAAATACAAAACGGCATACATTTTACGTTTGCTCATTTCGTTAATCAAGAAATCTAATCCGTCTAATAAATCCTCATCGTATTTTCCCTGCTCGTATTGCAAAGCCGGACGAACAGTAAAATCGTATTTTCCGCCATCGCCGCCAACTAAAATTCTTAGATTATCGATTCCGTTTTTTTGCAGTAAATCAAGTTCACGAAGAAGTCTTTTTCGGTCACCTACTTTTTTGGATGCCAGTAAACTTCCGTACCAATAATTGGTTCCAATATAAGCGTATGGTTTATCACCGTTATAAAATTGGTTTCCTTTTACAGTAATTTTTTCCTGCGCCTGACAGGCGATTGCTGAGAAAATTAAAGCAAAGCTGAGGTTTTTTAGAAATATGTTTTTCATTGTTTGTTTTTTATTTAGTCATTGCGAGGTACGAAGCAATCTCATCTCGTATTTCATTAGCAAATGTGCTTATTGTTAGTGTGGTTGCTTTGTTCCTCGCAATGACATGCTTTGTGTTATTTCGGCATTTCATACATTTTTGGTAGGGAATTCAATAATGCCGATTTTGTTTTGGTACTAAAAGTTTTAAAATCTGCGGCATTCGAAACAGAACCATTTGGAACATAATAACCGTCGCTGTTGTTGTTCCAAAACATTACATAACTTACCTGAATATCGTTTGCTGTTAAAGCATCATATAAATAAGTTGAAAACCAGTTTGTAACTGGCGGAATTGAACTTGTAACTCTATAACCCGTTTCGGTTAAAGCGGTGATTTTTACTTTGGTTTTAGCAATGTCAGATATCATTTTCAGCTTGGCATTGGCTTTGCCGGAACCTGTTGTACCTTGATTATTGAAATCTCCGTAATTGTCCATTCCCAGAATATCGACATATTTATCGCCTGGATATCGGCTTAAATAACTGCTTTCTGTTGTATATGAATTATCAGGAGAAAAAGCATATAAAATGTTATGAACACCTTTTGTGTTTTTCAAATAATCAACGGTAAATTGATAGGCTTGTTTGTATTCATCGGCGGTGCAGTAATTTGCGCCCCACCAAAACCAGCTTCCGTCGAATTCATGAAAAGGCCTGAAAATTATCGGAATCAATTCGCCATTTGCACCTTTTAAGTTTAAAACTACGCTGGCTACTTTGTCTAATTTTTTCTTGTACCATTCGTGATTGGTTCCGCCCGGTAAAATACTTTTAAAAGCTGTTGCTTTTTCTTGTGCCGACATATCGGCGGCATAGAAAGATTCGTCTTTAAAAGGTTCTCTTATATGCCAGCTGAAGGTGTTGATTATGCCTTTCGCGTAAGCGGCTTTAACATCGTTTGTAATTTTTACTTCTTGCTGGTAAAACCAGTTGTCGGCCTGATTGTTATTGTTTTTATCGGTAATAAACATAAAATCTGAACCTAAAACAGCCGGATCAAAACCTGTATTTTTTTTGATGTCAGAATCTCCTCCGGCATCCTGATAAAAGCCGTTAAAAGCATCTTGCTGACCAATGGCCACTTTAGTTTGTGCGAGTCTTTTTAAGTTGTAAAATAAAGCTGTGGTTTCTTTAGTTGCGTTTGCATCAACCATGTAAGTTGGTGCGTTTTGCGTTGTTAACGGATCGCTTTGTGTTGGTGGATCTACTATTATTATAGTTTCGTCTTCTTTTTCGTTATCGGAAGAACAGCTTGCAAATGCTAAAATCGATAGACTTATGCAGGCTATTTTTAATATTGTTTTTTTCATCTCTTATTTTTCGGTAGTTATAGCGTTTTGTTTTAAATACTCTTCTTCTAAAAGAGTGGTAACTTTTACGTCATCAAAATAAATGGTGCCGTTGGTTTGTGCGAGAGCAAGCATGATGCGGACTTTTTTTGCGTCGGTTGGAATTTTTACCGTTTTTTTATAATTCGTCCATTCGGTTGTTCCTTTTACCTGGGCAAAAGTTTCGGATATAATTTTTTTATCGCTTAAGGTTGTAAACTCTGCAATTGCTGCACCGGCTTTGTACGCTTCTTTTTGCTCTTCGATACTTTCAGATTTAATCCAAATGCTGAATTCTAAAGCGTAAATATTTTTCGGGATGTTTATCGTTTGATCAACGGCTTTCCATTCGGCACCAACAAACTGATTGATTGCCGCACAGCTTTTTCCTGATTTTTTATCATACGGAGTTATATAAGCCGCGTCGCTGCCGTTCCAGTTGATAAATTCATATTCGAAACCGGGATTTTTGACAAGGTTTCCCTGTGCGTTTGTTATTGTAGTTAGAAATAATAAACTAAAAAGAAAGAGTGTTTTCATAAGCAATATTTTTAATGCAATTAGTTGATTATTAGTCTAATTTGTAAAATAAGTTTTAACACATAGAAACATAGATTTATATTTAACTTAAAAAAGATTAAAGAAAGAAACTAGTTTCTCACACATAGGCTATGTGTATTAATGCAAGTGAAACGCCTTTGAAGACAAAGAGAAGCTATGTTTCTATGTGTTTAAATTAATTTCACTCAACGATTTTAAGTTTTTAATCTTTAATTCTCTGAATCAACTCCATACAAGCGCGGCTGTTATGATAAGGGCATTTCCAGAATCCGGCTTTGTCTTTTTCTATTAAAGAATAATCTTTGTAAATTCCCCAAAACCATTCGCTGTTTTTAAGATCGAGAATATATTTTTTTATGAATTTCCAGTTTTTAAAAACGATTTCCAGATAATCTTCATTTCCGGTTAATTGATAAGCGTTGTAAAAACCAATTAAGGCTTCGGCCTGAACCCACCAATGTTTTTCGGCAATTAATTCGTTTTTTTCAGGATCAAATTCATACCATAAACCTCCGTCAGAATCTAATCCTTCTTTGGTAACTTCGGCAATTTGAACGGCGTGTTTTCTATAATTGCCAACTAAATTTTCTTCTTCTAAAATCTCGGCACATTGCAATAAAAGCCAAGCCGCTTCGATATCGTGTCCGTATGAAATTACGTCCGGTTTTTCGATCCAGTTTTCATCAAAAAATAAACGAAGATGTCCGGTTTCGGTATTTATAAAATGCTTTTCAATTGTTTCTAATAATTCGATGCTGTTTTTTCGGAGCGTTTCATCTTTCCATACTTTATACAAATTTGCATAGGCTTCAATAATATGCAAATGCGTGTTCATTGTCTTTTTCTCGTTGGCATCTTTATCGCTCAAACGCAAATCTTCAATTGGCTGCCAATTTCTTGTAAAAGCTTCGAGATAACCTTTGTTTACAGGATCGTAACTGTGTTCCTGAATTTTGAAATATAAATTTTTGGCTATTTCTAAAGCTTTTTCATCTTTAGAAATAGCATAATATTCGGTTAAACCATAAATCGCAAATGCTAAGGCATAGATTTGATTTTTGGTATCTTTTGGTGTTTTGTCAACATTAATGCTCCAAAAAAGTCCACCAAATTCAGCATCATAAAAATATTTTGAAAGAAAATCAAAAGCCCTTTCGGCAATCTTTTTATGATTTTCTTTTTTGGTGACTTGGTAACTTGATGAAAAAGTCCAAAGAATTCTTGAATTCAAAACAGCGCCTTTTTCTGCATTGGCAATTAGGTGATCGTTAAAATCAATCTGACCTATAAAACCTTCGTTTTGAGTATCAAGCGTATGTTTTATCCAATAATTTAAAATAGAATCGAGCTCTGTTGTTAGTTCTGTTTTTAGCTGTTTTACAGTTGTACACACGATACTTAAATTGCGTTATTTTTTTCAATTTGATTGATGATAGTTTCTACTGAACCTGCAGAAATAAAAGTGTCTGCGGGAGTATTGATAACATAATCAACTAATTTTTCTACAGAAGAAACAGCAACGTGCATTCTTGTATCTGATGATGCATAATAAACGTAAACAGTTCCGTCGGTATCTTCGATCCATCCGTTTGAGAATAAAACATTTGATACATCGCCAACTCTTTCAATTCCTTCTGGGCCCATAAAATGTCCTGCCGGAACGTGCGTTACTTTCGAAATATCATTCAAATCGGTCATGAACATATACAACGTATAGCGCAATCCTGCAGCGGTATTACGAACGCCGTGAGCAAGATGTAACCATCCTTTTTCTGTTTTGATTGGGGCAGGGCCAAGACCATTTTTTAATTCGTAAATGGTGTGGTATTGTTTTCCGAAGATGATTTTTTCTTCTTTTACAACCGGATTTGTCATGTCGTCAACATATCCTAAACCAATTCCGCCACCGCTTCCTACGTCAATAAATCCATCTTGCGGACGTGTGTATAAGGCGTATTTTCCATTTACAAATTCCGGATGCAAAACAACATTTCGCTGCTGTCCGGTATTTGAAATTAAGTCCGGTAATCTTTCCCAATTTACTAAATCTTTTGAACGTACGATTCCTGCATTGGCTACAGCCGAACTTGTATCACTTTTTGGTGCTTTTGGATCTTTTCTTTCGGTACAAAAAATACCATAAACCCAGCCGTCTTCATGGTTGATTAAACGCATGTCGTAGACGTTTGTGTCTGGTTCTTCGGTTTGTGGAATTACACAGGGTTTATCCCAAAATTTGAAATTATCTACTCCGTTTGGACTTTCGGCAATGGCAAAAAAAGATTTTCTGTCAATTCCTTCAACACGAACTGCCAAAAGATATTTTCCATTCCATTTCATTGCTCCGGCATTAAAAGCTGCATTTACGCCAATTCGCTCCTGTAAAAACGGATTTGTTTTTTCGTTTAAATCAAAACGCCAGTTCAACGGAACGTGAGATGCGGTAACAACAGGATTTTTATAACGTTCATAAATCCCGTTTCCAGCATTTTCTTCCGGAGTATTTTTTCGTTCGATTAGTGCTTTATGTTCTTTTTCTAATGCTGCTTTTCGATCCAGAAAAGTAGTCGAAGAGGTTATTGTTGTCATTTTTGATTCGGTATCTGATTTATTTTTATTTTGTTTGGTCTCTTTTTTCGTTTAAATCTTGTTCTATCGTTTGCAGTTTTTCTTCAGATAAAGGATAGAATAATATAAAAGCGACTGATATTGCGGCTGCGATTGCAGGTAGTATACTTAACATTAATTGAATTCCGTTTTGGGTTACGGCAGTTTGTTCTACATTGGCTTGGAAACCATAATAACCTAAAAGCCATCCGGCTCCGGCACCGCCAATGGTCCATCCAAATTTTTGTGACATTGATGAAGCAGAGAAAACCAATCCGGTTGCTCTGCGGCCTTGTTTCCATTCTGAGTAATCGGCGCTGTCGGCATACATTGACCAGATTAATGGGAAAATGCAGCCTGCACAAATACTGATTAAAACCTGAAAACTCATAATTAGGAGAACGTCTTCTTTTCCGAAGAAATAGAACGCTAAACTTAAAATTGAGGCGATTGCCATTGCACCAAAAAAGGTGTTCTTTTTTCCAATTTTGTTGGCGATAGGAGTGGCGATAATTACGCCGATGATATTGGCAGCTTGTCCCAAAACCAAATAAATGGATGTTGGCGTCATATGAAAATCGGTTCCAAAAAGCGAGAAATCAAAATTTACAGAACTGCTTACATAATATTTAAAATAGTAAACTGCCGCACCGTCTCTAATGGAATTGAAAACTAAAGTTCCGATTCCGGCTCCTAGTAGAATCCACCAAGGTTTGTTTTTTAGAAGATCTTTTAAATCTTCTTTTAGGTTTGATTGTTCATTTTCGATAGGTTTTACCCTTTCTTTTGTAAAGAAAAAACAAGCCCAGAAAAATGCTGTTGTAATTACTCCAAAAACAATAATTGTTGCCAACCAGCCCGTTTTAGAATTTAGGCTTCCGCCGAAATAATTTACAAGAGGTTCAATTAACCAAAGTGCCAAAAGACTTCCGCCAAAGGCAAAAACCATTCTGTAGGATGATAATGTGTTTCTGTCTTTTCTGTCAGATGACATTACGCCCAAAAGTGATGCGTATGGAACGTTGATTAAGGAATAAATCATCATCATTAAGGAATAGGTTACGTAGGCGTAAATTATTTTTCCTTTTTCGTCAAAATCCGGTGTGTAAAAAGTTAAAACTCCAATTACGGCAAAAGGAATCGCAACCCATAAAAGATACGGTCTGAATTTTCCCCATTTAGTTTTTGTTCTGTCGGCAATGATTCCAACAATTGGATCAAAGCAGGAATCCCAGATTCTGGTAATCAAGAACATGGTTCCTACAACGGCAGGCGCCAATCCGAAAACGTCGGTATAGAAAAACAGAAGATACATACTAAAGATTTTCCAGAACATAGATGACGCGGCGTCTCCAAGTCCGTAACCGATTTTTTCTTTTAAACTAATTTTGTCGTGCATTAGGCTTTTGTTATTTTGGGTGGTTAATTATTTTTGATGTTTCTGTGTGTTTTTTTTGACGCGGATAAAACGGATTTACTTCGTAAAAACGCGGATAAAAACAGATTTTATTTTTGAATTCTTTAGCACACAGATGACGCGGATTTTTAATTTTTAATTCTCAATTTTTAATTTTTTTTATGTCTTTTTCAAATAAGGTTTTGTCGAGATTGTAATATTCAATGAAATCTTTTTCGCTTATTTGACCTTTGAATGGTGCGTAATAATGCATTTTTTGCTCTTTTTCCTGCCAACCGTGATTTCGCCATAATAAAACATAGGATATTTTATAATCGCCAATGGCTTTTGAGAAAGTTCCTGTCCACCATTTTGGATCTGGAACGGCTTCGTAACCAGCTTCGGCAACGGCAATTAATTTGTGTTTTTCAAGACCTATTTCATTTAAAATTTTTAGCTGATTTTGAACTTCTTCTATAAACTTTGTTCCTTCTGTATCATTGTTGTTTTGATAAGAATCGAAGCTTAAAATATCGGCAAAATCATCTCCGGGATAATTCGTTAGAAAATCTTCTTTTGAGCTGAAACTTCCTGTGTTGTAAACATAGATTAAATTATGTACGCCTTTTCTCTGCAGGTATTCAAATGTAAATTTCCATGCGGTTTTGAATTCTTCAGGAGTGCAATTTCCTTTCCCCCACCAAAACCAGCCTCCGGAAAGCTCGTGATACGGTCTAAATAGAATTGGAATGTTTTTTCCTTTTTTATCTTTTAAGGAAAGAAGGAAATTCGCGGCTTTATCTAACCACGAAGTAAATTTTTGATGATTTTCTCCGCCGGGTAAAATTGTTTTTAGAGAATTTGGTGTGTTATCCCAGGCACTTTTTCCGGTTGCAGGATTATCAAAATGCCAGCTTATTGTTGAGATTCCGCCTCTTTCATTGGCCTCTATAATATATTGTTTCATTTTGGCGAAAGGAATTCCGTCTATATTATTGGCATCGTCTTTTTCTAAACCTGCAATATCCCAACCGTAAAGAGCAGGATAATCTCCCACAACATCTTTTATGTCGCTTATTCCGTTTTCATATTTCCAGTTTACGCCGTAGGCTAAGTCATCTTGGTGACCAAAAAGATAACCGTTTTGTGTAAGCTGGTTTAGTTTTTTATATAGAGAAACGGTTTCAGGTGTTGCTTTTTTATCTGAAAGTGACAAATTCGTATTACTATTAATAGACTGTGCAGAACATGAAGTTCCTATTAATGCGGTGGCTAAAAGATTAAAAAAGTATTTTTTCATTTTCGAAAATATTGTTTTTCAGTGTATTCTCAACTTCTGGTTTGAAATTGCAAATCTGCCGCTGAAGCTTAATTTATCTATTTGTAATTCGGTATTGTTTTCCTTATAAAATTATTAAAACTATAAAAAGTTTAAGTATTAAAAATGATTAATGTTTATTATTAATGCTGATTTTATAAAGTTGATAATTCTATTTTTCAAAGATAAATTTATGTTTATAGCGTAATTAATATTATTTTATCAATTATATATCATATTATTGCAGGAAAAAATCAATTGATATCAGCTAAAAACAGTTTTAAGAGATGAGTACTGCTAAAAATTTTTATAGAGAAATCGCTCCGCTTTCTGCCGGAGATAGTTTTTTGGTCTTTGACAGGGTTAAAGATAGTTTTGATTTTCCGGTTCATTATCATCCTGAATTTGAGATCAATTTTATTTTAAACGGAAAAGGAGTAAGGCGAGTTGTAGGTGATAATATTGAAGAAATTGATAATGTCGAATTGGTTTTGATTGGGCCAAATTTATATCACGGCTGGGAATTAAATAAATGTACCAATAAAAAAATACATGAAATTACGATTCAGTTTCATAATGATTTGTTTCATGAATCTTTGCTGGCAAGACGTATTATGAATCCAATCCGTGATATGTTTAATAGATCTATTCACGGAATTTTATTTTCTAAAAAAACTGCCGAAGAATTAACTCCAAGATTGGTAAGGCTTTCTAAATTAGACGGTATGGACTATTTTCTGGAAATTACTTCCTTATTATATGATCTTGCCAATTCGAGAAATCAACGTTTACTTTCTACTTATACTGTTGATTATGATAAGTTTGATGATTATGATAAAATGAAATTGGTTTACGAATATGTACAAAAACATTTTGCTGATAAAATTACTTTAGATGATGTTGCGAGTGTTGCGAGCATGTCTATAATTTCTTTTAACCGTTTTATTAAAAAGCGTACCGGAAAAACTTTTGTCAATTATATTAATGATATCCGTATAGGATATGCTGCCCGCTGGCTTGTTGAAAAAGATATGAGCGTTTCTGAAGTGGCTTTTAAATCTGGCTTTAATAATATTGCGAACTTCAATCGTAGCTTTAAGGCTATTAAAAACTGCACACCTAGTCAATATCGTGAGGATTTTTCTGGATTAAAACGTATTTTATAGTGATACTTTTTTTGCACAAATAAATATTATTTTTAACGAAAACGTTTGATTTTTACAATTTCGTTAACTTTTCTTTATAGTTTGTGGTTGTTAAGGGTGGCTTCATTGCGAATAATTCAATATTTGTATGGTTTTATTTTATTATGTGTTTTTTTAAGGAGATATAGTAAAAATATTATCATTAAATGATGTAATACTATCGATTTGATAATCTCATCTGTTATAGATTTGTTAAATAATTTCGAAGTAAAAGTTACCCTTACTGCTGAATTATGGAATGAAACAAATTTAAACTAACCAAACACTTATTATGAAAAAACTAATGACTAACTTTATTCATTGGAACGCTAACCACAGAGCGGTTCCTCTGATTTTATTTTTGTTACTGACAAGTAATTATATTGCTGCTCAGGTTAAAGTATCGGGAACGGTATCTGATGAAAAAGGTTTATCGATTCCTGGTGCCAATATTTCGATAGCAGGATCAAAGACAACAACTTCAACTGATTTTGACGGAAAATATTCTATTGATGTTCCTGCAAATGGAACTTTAGTATATTCTTTTATTGGATTTAATACACAAAGAGTTGCAGTTGATGGTAAAAAAACAATCAATGTAATTTTAAAATCAAGTGCTGAAGACTTAAAAGATGTAGTTGTAATTGGTTACGGTACACAAAAGAGAAAAGATGTGAACAGTGCTATTTCCAGTATTAGTTCAAAAGATATTGAAAACCTAAAAGTTGCTTCGTTTGATCAAATGATGCAGGGTAAAGCAGCCGGGGTTGTTGTAAATAGTAACTCTGGTGAGCCGGGAAGTAACGTTTCGGTAAGAATTAGAGGGGTTTCATCTTTAACAGGAACAAACGAACCTTTGTATGTAATTGATGGTGTGCCAATTTCGGGAGATGCAAGAAACTCATCAACTTCTGGAAGAAATGCACAGGGAAATTCTAACTTTTCTAATAATGGTAATATCACACAAAGCCCTTTAGCGCTTATTAATCCAAGTGATATTGAATCTATTGATATTTTAAAAGATGCTTCGGCAACAGCTATTTATGGTTCTCGTGGTGCAAATGGTGTTGTAATTGTAACTACAAAATCGGGTAAAAAAGGTACTGGTAAATTATCTTTTGAAAATTCGTATACTATAAGTAACCTGCCAAAGAAACTTCATTCAATGAATTTGCAGCAATATGCGGCGCATCAAAATGCTTTGTCTTCAGTTTATGATCCAACTTCTTACAGACCAGAATTTGCTCATCCTGAACTTTTAGGAAAAGGTACAGACTGGCAAGATGCTATTTATGAAACTGGATTTATGAGTTCTAACCAGCTTTCTTTTTCAGGAGGTAAAGAAGGGGTGAATTACTATATATCAGGAGGAGTTTTAAATCAGGAAGGTATTGTAATAGAGTCAGGATTTAAAAGATACAATTTTAGAGCAAACATTGATGCTAAAGTTAATTCGTTTATAAAAGTTGGGGTTAATGTAAGCGGTGCCATTACTGATGAAAAATTAACGCTTAACGGACAGTTTAACGGAGTTGTGGCGACTTCATTATTAGCAACTCCGGATGTTGCGGTTAGAGAACTTTCGGGAGCTTTTGCAGGTCCGCCTGCTGGTGGAGCAACATCATTTGTTAACCCGGTTGCTACTTCTTTATTAGGATCAAATACATTGGTTAGAAAAAACTACTCAGGAAATTTCTATACTCAGGTTGATATCGTAAAAGGTTTGGATTATCGTTTTGAAGCGGGAGGTTATATATATGACAATTTAGGAGAAAGATTTGATCCAATGTATTCTTTGGGGAATGCAGTAAAAAGTTTTGCTAATTTATATCACAATCCTTCTACGGGTAATTCTTGGAACTTAAAAAATATGCTTACGTATAGAAACACTATTGGCAGACATAATTTTACTATTCTTGCGGTTCAGGAGTCAAACAGAGCGCACTGGGAAGGATATACAATAACAGGTTATGGTTATAAAGATAATAATGATAAATCATTAGCGGCTTCTGATTTGTCAAAAGCTGTTACAAGCGGAGTTTACTCAGGAACTCAGACTTTAGCTTCTTATTTAGGAAGGGTGGTTTATGACTTTGGTGATAAATACAGTGTTACCGGAGCAGTTAGAACAGATGGATCTTCTAAATTTTTCGTAGGAAATAAATGGGGTGTTTTTAGTTCTGCCAGCGGTTCTTGGAAACTTTCTCATGAGGATTTTATGGAAAGTACAAGAAAGTATGTTGATAATATTAAACTTAGAGTGGGTTGGGGACAAACTGGTAATAACCAGATTGGGAATAATTTATACGATTCTAATCTGCATATTATTAATAGTACAATGGGAACTTCTTACCTGCCATCAAATACGGCTAATAAAGATTTGAAATGGGAAACACAAGAACAAACCAACTTAGGATTAGATTTTACCATGTTTGATTCTAAACTTTCTGCAACGATTGATGTGTATCAAAAAGTTTCTAAAGATTTCTTGTATCAGGTTCCTTTGCCAAACTTCCTTTCTGGAGGAGGAGATTATGAAGGTGGTGTAAATCCTCCATCTTTTAACCTTGGAAGCATGAAAAATAAAGGTATTGAGGTTACACTTAATTATACGCAGCAATTTACGCCAAACTTTTCATGGAATGCAAGTGCAAACTTTACAAAATATGAAAATGAAGTTACCAATATGGCAGGCTTAAACATTGTTAAAACAATGGGTACGCTGGCTTATAATACTGTAACAGTATCAAGAACTCAGGAAGGTTTACCAATTGGTTCATTTATAGGTTATCAAGCAACAGGAATTTACAGAACAGATGAGGATTTATTGACTTATGGTCACGAAACTGCCGGTGGAACAAGAGTTGTGCTGAAAAACGGAACAAATTCATTATTACCAAACTTTGTAAAAGGAGATGTTATTTATAAAGATCAAAACAATGATGGTATTATTGATACAAAAGATTTAGTTACGATTGGAAATCCAAACCCAAAATTCACTTACGGGTTTACAAACAACTTTAAATACAAAAATGTTGACTTGTCTATTTTTCTTCAGGGAACTGCCGGAAACAAGCTTATGAATTTAACTCGTATGTCTGGTACTTTGAATAGTAATTTAGGAACTAATTATTTAACTGATGCTGCTGATTTTTATTCTGCAGATAATTTAGATGCTTCACTGCCTAGACCTTCTGCTTACAATGATATCAACAACGCAGTTTCGTCAAGAATTATCGAAGATGGATCTTACTTAAGAATTCAGAATGTAACTTTAGGATATTCACTTCCTTCTGACATCATCTCAAAAATAAAATTAACAAGATTGAGAGTTTACGCTTCTGGACAAAACTTATACACTTTTACCAAATATAAAGGATACGATCCTGAAGTTGGTTCTTATAATCAGGATGCGTTATTATCAGGTGTTGATAATGGCCGTTATCCTGTGCCTAGACAAATATCTTTTGGTTTTAATGTTGAATTTTAATACGAATTAATATGAAAAATATAATAAAAAGAAGTGGTGCTGTTGCTTTGACACTACTGATGTTAATATCTTCTTCTTGCTCTCAGGACTTTTTAGATGTGCCTGCAGAAGGAGTGCCAACAATAGGAAACTATTACGATTCTGATGTAAAACTGGACAATGCTAGTAACGGACTTTATGGAATTGTTTGGTTTAATATGAACAAAGAAGGTTTTTATGGTATTACAGATGTTATTTCTGGTAATATGTATGCGGGACCTTATAATGAGTTTGGAAAATTTACAGATTTGAGTTTTACTAATTCACAATCTTTTATTGGTGATTCATGGAGATCTTGTTTTGGAGCTGTTGCAAATTGTAACACTTATATAGGTTTACTACCTCAAAGTGTTGGGCCGGATGTAAGCAGTGAAGCGTTAAACAATGCTTTAGGTGAAATGCACTTTATCAGAGCTTTTTCATATTTCTTTTTGGTAAGATTATGGGGAAATGTACCTATTATTGAAAACAATGCCGATTATTCTAAAAATTTTGTGATTCCAAGTAATCCTGTAGCAGACGTTTATACATTTATAGAGAACGATTTAAAATTTGCTATTGCTAATTTAAGATCTAAAAACAGAGGTTCTGATTATGCTTCAAATGCACACGTTTCGAGTGGATCTGCAAAAGCACTATTGGCAAAAGTATATTTGTATCAAAAGAAATATGAGCTTGCAAGAGCTATGGCTCAGGAAGTAATTAACAGCGGAGAGTTTAAATTATTAGGCGGAGATGAACTTCCAACTAAATCTTTTGCTGATTTATGGCTTCAAAAAAACAATAATAATGAAGAGTCTATCTTTTCATGGCAATGGACTGGTGCAGGAACGTACTTTGAAGGAAACTTTTCAAATACATTATTTGCTCCGGAAAACAGATTGGTTGAAACATCTTATTCAGGTCAAATTGCACCGTCTCAGGATTTAATTCATAATGTTTATGAGCCGGGCGATAAAAGAAGAGCAGAAACATTTATGCTTCCTGGAGATTATTATCCAAACTTAACTTATGCACAAACACTTGCAGTAGATTCTCCAAAACTTTTAGGATATACTTTTGAAGAAGAAAACGAAGCTCAAAATTCAGGAGCTGGTTTGAAAAAGTATGTAATAGGAAAAGAAAATTTACCAATAACAGGACCATTCAATGCGCCATTTAATGGAGAAAGCAGTATGAATAGTTATATGATGCGTTATGCTGATTTACTTTTAATTCATGCCGAAGCTATTTTAGGCTCACAAACCGGAAGCACTTCTGATCCTGCAGCTTTAAAATCATTCAACGCAGTTCGTAAAAGAGCAGGTCTTCCAATTAAAGCTTCTATTTCATTTGACGATATCTTTAAAGAAAGACGTGCAGAATTAGCTTGTGAAGGAGATTATTATTTTGATTTAGGACGTTTGCCATTTGCAAAAGCAAAAGCAATTTTAGAAGCTCAAAACAGAGGAGATAAAGAAACGCCAAAATACATTACAATTTCGGCAACAAATCTTTTACTGCCTTATCCGGCAGATGATTTAATTAAAAATCCAAAATTAACAGAAGTAGCACCGTATACTTTTAAATAATTTTTAAAAATAAAAATATGAAAAATATAAAAATTGTTTCGTTAGCAGCATGCATGGCATGGATGTTATCTTTAATGCTTTTTACTTCATGCTCAAGTGATGACAGCAGCGCTGAGGCTTCTACTGGTGCGCCTGTAATAGAATCTGTTATGCCTTCTGGATATAATGCAGATGGAACCCTGAAACCCTTAACTCCGGTAACATTAGTAGATCCAAAAAACTATTATGTAATTCACGGAAAAGGATTGCTTACTACCAAAAAAGTATACTTTAATGACTTCGATACCTATTTCAGACCAACATTTGTAACAGATACGGATATCATTATATTGGTAGATGAAGATACGCCTTATGCAAATGCTTCAAATCAGTTAAAGGTTGTTACAGATAGAGGAACTGTTGTTTATAATTTGACAGTTGCGCCTCCTGTACCGACATTTAGTGGTTTCAATTCTATCAATTGTGCAGAGGGAGATCAGGTAATAATTAAAGGTAAATATTTCTTAAATCCTGTAGTTACTTTGGCAGAAACAGCAACGCAGCCTGCAGTTCCGGTTACCGTAGTATCTTCAACTTTAGAACAGATCGTAGTAAAAATCCCGGCAAACGCAAATCACAGATATCTTTCTGTTGCTAATATATCCGGAGCAGCCGTATCAAAAGAAGCTATAGGAACAGCGTTGTATGATGATGTATTGTATGGCGTACAATGGGGAGGCCCGTGGGCAGGCAAAGGTGTTAATTTTGCTTATGACAAAGATTCTTATCAAGGCGAAAAATCATGGCAGTGGGAGTTTGGTCAATGGGATGGAGGAAACTGGGGTTTCAATGTCGATTTAACTCCATACAAAGCATTACGTATCGCTATAAAAGGTACAAAAACCGGACGCGTTAATTTTAGTGTAAACGGCGGTGTAAATTATGTTTTACCAGTTACAAGTACATGGGTTTATCTGGAAATTCCTTTTAGCGAATTAGGAAATCCTACAAGTCTTACTATGCTTACATTCCAGGAATCAAATAATGACGGCGGTAATACGGTATTATTTGATGATATAGGATTCGTATTAAAATAAATAAATGCTTTTTTGAGTTAGTTTAAGATATTCCCTAATTGAAAAGTTAGGGAATATCTTTTTATAATGTCTTTTTAAATTTTATAAAATGAAGAAAATTATTTTAGGATTAGCTTTATGTGCTTCCTTTTTTGGCTTTAGCCAAGGAAATACACATACACAGGCAGCAGGAAAATTTGAAGGTTTGGCCATGACACCTCCAATGGGATGGAATTCGTGGAATACTTTTGCGACCAACATTGATGAAAAATTAGTAAAAGAAACAGCAGATATAATGGTTTCATCAGGATTGGCCGCAGCGGGTTACAATTATATTGTTTTAGATGACGGCTGGATGACCAGAGAACGCGATGCAAATGGGGATTTAGTTCCTGATCCCGTTAAATTTCCTAACGGAATGAAAGCGCTGATTGATTATGTACACAGTAAAGGTTTAAAATTTGGTTTGTACAATTGTGCCGGAACGCAAACCTGTGCCGGATATCCGGGAACGCGCGGTTACGAATATCAGGATGCCCGTTTTTATGCTAAACTTGGAATCGACTTTTTAAAATACGATTGGTGTAACACAAAAGGAATTACTGCGCCAGAAGCGTATACAACAATGAGTAATGCCTTAAAAACGGCTGGAAGACCAATTGTTTTCAGTCTTTGCGAATGGGGCGATAATCAGCCGTGGGAGTGGGGCAAGCCAGTTGGAAATCTTTGGAGAATTTCCGGAGATATTTATCCTTGTTTTGACTGCGAATTTAAACATCCTGAAAATTGGTCATCCTGGGGATTTATGAAAATAGCCGAAATGCGAAAAGACATCCGTAAATATTCAGGCCCAGATCATTGGAATGATTTTGATATGATGGAAGTTGGAAACGAAATGAACGATACCGAAGACAAATCGCATTTTGCTATGTGGTGTATGCTTTCGTCGCCATTATTTACAGGAAATGATTATAGAAAAATGTCTAAAGAAACGCTGGCAATTTTAACCAATAAAGAATTAATTGCTGTAAATCAGGATAAATTAGGAATTCAGGGTTTCAAACATTCAGCAGAAGATGGTTTAGAAGTTTGGGTTAAACCTTTATCAGATGGAAATTGGGCGGTTACTTTTTTAAACAGAAGTGAGGTTTCTAAAAAAATTAATTTCGATTGGAAAAAGAATGCAATAAAAGATGTAGATTTCGGCTATGAAGCTGATTTTAATAAAACTACATTCAAATTAAAGAATCTTTGGACGAATAAAGATTCAGGAAATACGAAAAAGAATTTTACAGCAGAATTAGCTTCACATGATTGCATAACATTAAAATTGTCTCTTTAAAATTTAAATTTATGATGAGGTTTAAAAAATTAACTACGATTTTATTCTTATTAGTATGCTGCTTTGCACAAGCACAATTTGTGAAAAAACATGGACAATTAAGCCTTCATGGAACTCAGTTAGTAGATAAAAACAATGAACCCATTGTTTTGCGAGGATTAAGTTTCGGTTGGCATAGTATGTGGCCGAGATTTTATAACGAAAAAGCGGTAAGCTGGCTCAAAAAAGATTTCAATTGCAATGTCGTACGTGCCGCAATGGGAATCGAACTTGGAGATTACTCTTATATGAATGATCCTCAGTTTTCAAAAGAAAAAATAGAAGCCGTAATAAACGGAGCCATAAAATCTGATATCTATGTAATTATCGATTGGCACAGTCATAATGTTAATTTAAAAGAAGCAAAAGCATTTTTTGCAGAAATGTCCCAAAAGTACGCCAAGTATCCTAATATAATATATGAGATATTTAACGAACCCGATTATGAAACCTGGTGGGAAGTAAAAACCTATGCCGAAGAAGTAATAAGGGTAATTAGAGAAAATGATCCCAACAATATTATATTAGTAGGATCACCGCATTGGGATCAGGATGTTGACCTTCCGGCAGAAGATCCAATTTTAGGATTCAACAATATAATGTATACCATGCACTTTTATGCCGCAACACACGGCAAGGAATTAAGAGACCGAACTGATCAGGCGCTAAAAAGAGGTATTCCTATTTTTATTTCTGAATCTGCCGGAATGGAAGCTTCTGGCGACGGGCCTTTAAATGTAAAAGCATGGCAGGAATATATTGATTGGATGGAATCCAAAAAGTTAAGCTGGATAACATGGTCAGTTTCGGATAAAGATGAAACTTGTTCCATTTTGCAAAAAACGGCAAAATCAGACGGAAAGTGGAAAGATGAAGATTTAAAAGAATCCGGAATTAAGGTTCGGGAATTTTTAAGAAAATATAATACTCAAGAATAAAAAAAAACTCTTTTATATAATAAGGAAGCCTGTTCAATTTGAACAGGCTTTTTTGTTTTATGAACCATTTTTTGGGTCTTGAATTACATTTTTATCGGCTGTATTGAGTGGTTTATTTTTGTAGGAATTTTTCATTAAGCTTTAGCATTACTGGATTTCAGGTGTATTTGTTGTTTGATTTTATTTTAAAATTTTATTTTTAAACATACCCCCTTAAAATTATAGGGTAAAATTTTTTTAAAGTGTTTTTAAGATGATTTTTAATCAAATTTGAATACTGAATTTTTGTTTTACCCTTGTTTTTTAGTTTAAAATGCTAAAAATGCGTTGTTGAATTTTCAAAAACAAAACGCTATAAATGTCAAATAACGATTATTGGCAGTTTAATTTTTGTAATCCATAATTCTTCGCTATAAAAGCCAAAAAAGTAGTTTCCAATTATTCTACTCATACAAAAGTTAATAAATTCGCTAATGAAAATGAAGAGGTTTTAGGGGGAGATTCAAGGGTTTTAAAAAATGACTTATACTATTAAATAGATATATAAACGATTAACTAACCAAAATCAAATTAATAACTAAAAACCAATTAACACATGAAAAAAGTATTTTACATTTTAGCTGCCACTTTAACGAGTTCTTTTGCTTTTGCACAAGAGGATGAAAAACCAACTTCGCCAGCAACTACATGGGGAGGGTCTGCGGACGCTTACTATAAATATGATTTTTCTAAACAAATGAACGGATTAACGAGCTTTACCAACTCTCAGGATTCGTTTGAATTAGGAATGGCTTCGATTGAAGCAAGTCATACTTTTGGAAAAGCTTCTGTTTTTGTAGACTTAGGTTTCGGAAAAAGAGCAGGAGAGTTCTCATATAATGAAACAACAGATAAAGATATTAACGCTAAATTTTTAATTAAACAATTATATTTCACTTACCAAATTACAGAAGAATTTAAAGTTGTTGCCGGTAGCTTTGGTACACATATAGGTTATGAAGTGTTAGATGCCGTAGATAATAAAAACTACAGTATGTCTTATGCTTTCTCTTATGGGCCATTCTTTAATACTGGGGTTAAAGCACAATATACAGCTGGTAAATTCACTGCTATGTTTGGTATTACTAACCCAACAGATTTTAAATCGGCAATGGATGCTGGTTCTACTCAAAAAACGTATATAGGACAAGTAGGTTTTGTGGGTGATACAGGAAGTGCTTATTTAAACTTTACATCAGGAAGTACAAATCCAATTCCTGGAAGTTTAATACCAGTTTCTGATGAGAATAAAACTCAATTCGATTTGACTGCTTCTAAAACAATAAGCGACAGTTTCGGACTTGGATTTAATGCAACTTACGCTAAAACGAAACATGATTTCGATAGTACTTTAGATGGCGAGTGGTTCTCATTAGTAGGATATGCAAATTATTCATTCAGCCCGTCTTTGCTTTTAGCATACAGAGTTGAATATTTTGATGCAAAAGATGCTGCTCCAAGTTTAGGAACATTAACTGGATCTAATGTATTTGCAAACACAGTTTCATTAAACTACAAAGTTGGAAAACTAACAATAATTCCTGAGCTAAGATACGATGCTGCTTCTGAAGATATTTTCTTAGACAGCGATGCTGCTCCAACAGGAGGATCATTCTTCGCCTTACTTGCTACAACATACTCTTTCTAGAGATAAAGATTGATATTTTTTTTTTTTTTTTGGAGCTGTCGAAACATACTAATGTTTTGGCAGCTTTTTTATTAGGATTATTTTTTTGCTCTTTGGGTTGATGTTTTTTCGCCACGAATTTCACGAATTTTCACGAATTATTTGTGGTGAAAATTGTAAACAAAAAAAATATTTCAGGCTTCTGCTAGAGCATTTGTTAGAGATTCTTCATGTAGTAATTTAAAAAACAAGCAAAATTAATTCGTGAAAATTCGTGAAATTCGTGGTAGAAAAAAATCTTTTTAATCCTTTTATCCCGATAGCTATCGGGAGTAGCAAAACCTTGTATGTATATTATATCGTTAGTGAAATGCAAGCATAAAAAAACGCATTTCTGTAAAATTTAGAAATGCGTTTTTATGTTTTTTATCAACTATTTACTGCAGTTGTTTTTTGTATATAGAATATATAGTATCAATTGTTTTACGGTCAAGCGTCGAAGTTGCATCCGTTTGAATATAATGCAATTTAAAAGCCTGAATTGCTGCAGAAAGATTCTTTGTGTTATAACCAATAATTCTCAATGCAGGTTCGATTTTAAAGTCAAAAGGAGCTTCTTCGAGAACTTCATCCGGCCAGATACCAAAACCTTTTTCGGCTAATGTTTTCCACGGAAATAAAGCACTAGGATCTTGTTTTCTTCCCGGAGCAATATCAGCATGACCTAAAAAGTTTTGCGTCGGAATATTATAATCCTTTTTTAGTTTAGTCAGCAATGCGACTAAGCTGTTGATCTGCGCCTCAGTAAAAGGTTTAAAACCATTATTGTCTAATTCAATTCCTATAGAAGAAGAGTTTAAATCAGTGTTTTTTCCCCAAGTTGACGCTCCAGCATGCCATGCTCTTAAATAATCATTCAGCATTTGAACCACTTTTCCATTCTCAGAAATCACATAATGAGCACTAACCTGAGTTCTGGTTTTAGTAAAAGTATTTATAGTCTGTTGAATTGAATCCTGAGCAGTATGATGAATAACAACAAAACTCGGCTTTCTTAAGTTGAAATTTACAGTTCCAATCCATTCTGTGCTAATTCCGTTTAATAAAGCTGTTGAACCTGTTTTAGACAGCGTATCTTTTACGATACCCAATTGCGAAGCATAAGTAGTATCAATAATTAACGGACTTACCGGAGGAATCGTTTGTGCTTCTTTGCTTGTAATCTGATTTTCTAGAGTCTTTAACTGCTGATCATAAGCTTTTTCAGTATTCTTATACGGATTTGTTGAGCAAGAAGTAATGATAATTGCTAAAAACAAATAACATAAATGTTTTTTTGCCATGGTTGGTTACATTTTATAATAGAATTAGAACAATTATTCCTGAACTTTTTCAGCTGGTTTTTCTTCTTCTTTATTATCTTTTGATTCTTTAGAATCTTTTTTCTTTTTTGATTTTGTTTTTTTAATTTCTTTAAAATCAGCCATGAAGTTTTTGTACTTCTCTATTTGATCAGGATTTAAAAAAGCAGTGATTTTTTTGTCCATACTTTCTTTTAGAGCTTTTAACTGCTCCATTTTTGTATCCTGATTGCTTTCTTCATTTTTCAAAAGAATTCCCTGCTCTCTCAAACTTTCAGCAAAAACATTTGTAATCGCAATTACCTGAAGTTCATCAAGATTTACTACAGGTTTCATTTGATCAACGATTTTTCCGGCAGTTTCCTCAACTGGTATTTCTTTTGGTTTGCTGGTATTACCTTGCGGGCCTCCCATCATACTTCTGTCCATACCCATTCCGCCGCCTCTTCCGTAACCACCGCCGCCATAGCCATTGCCGTAACCATTACCATACCCGTTTCCGTATTGAGCCGAAGCAAAATTGAAACAGAATAATGTAAAAACTAATAGAATTAAGTTTTGAGTAGCTTTCATAAAGTTATTTTGTCTAAGGTTAGCAATAGTTTTACGGTAAATTTAAGCAGGTTCTCCGTATAAATCAAATTCTGTTGCTTCAATTATCTTGATATTAACAAATTCGCCTGTTTTTACATAATGTTTAGACGCATCTATCAAAACTTCATTATCAACATCCGGGCTGTCAAACTCTGTTCTTCCCACAAAATGTGCACCTTCTTTTCTGTCAATAATACATCTAAAAACCTGCCCAACTTTTTCTTGGTTCAAATCCCAGGAAATCTGCGATTGCAATTCCATGATTTCATTAGCTCTTGCTTGTTTTACATCATCCGGAACATTATCCTCTAATAAATAAGCATGTGTATTTTCTTCATGAGAATAAGCAAAACAGCCCATTCTGTCAAACTTCATTTCCTGAACAAAATCTTTTAAGATTTCGAAATCTTCCTGCGTTTCACCAGGATATCCAACAATTAAAGTAGTTCTAATCGCCATCCCTGGAACGGCAGCGCGGAAATCTTTTAATAATTGTGTCGTTTTAGCCTGAGTTGTACCACGGCGCATCGATTTCAAAATAGAATCTGAAATATGCTGCAACGGAATATCAATATAATTACAGATCTTAGGTTCACGTTTCATTAATTCCAAAACATCCATTGGGAAACCGGTAGGATAAGCATAATGCAAACGAATCCACTCAATTCCTTCAACAGCTGCCAAAGCTTCTAAAAGTTCTGCAAGATTTCTTTTTTTATAAAGATCTAAACCGTAATACGTTAAATCCTGAGCAATCAGTATTAATTCTTTAACGCCATTTTTAGCTAAACCTTGTGCTTCCTTAACTAATTTTTCAATTGGCTGCGAAACGTGAGAACCACGCATCAACGGAATTGCACAAAAACTGCAAGGTCTGTCACAGCCTTCGGCGATTTTTAAGTAAGCATAATTTTTAGGAGTAGTCGTTAATCTTTCTCCTAATAATTCATGTTTATAATCAGCTCCTAAAGCTTTCAATAGTTGAGGTAATTCAGTAGTACCAAAATATTGATCAACATTTGGGATTTCTTTTTCTAAATCAGGTCTGTAACGCTCAGATAAACATCCGGTTACGAAAACTTTATCAACTAATCCCCTGTCTTTTTTGTCTGCATACTCCAAAATCATGTTTACCGATTCTGCTTTCGCATTATCAATAAAACCGCAAGTGTTAATTACAATAATGTTTCCTTCATCCTTAGTTGCCTCATGAGTTACTTCTTTTCCGTTTGCACGAAGCTGACCCATAAGTACTTCACTATCATATACATTTTTTGAACACCCAAGAGTGATTACGTTAATTTTGTTCTTTTTTAAAGACTTGGTTCTCATACTTTTATAAATTGGAGTGCAAAATTACACTTTTTTATTCAAACACCGCTTGTTTCGGTTTCTTTTAGGTGTTTTTTATGAAGGGCTTTTTGATATTTTGTGGTAAAAAAAATCCGCCAAGTAAAAACCTGACGGAAATTTCCATTCATCTATTTAGTTTTAATTACAATTCAAATAATAAAGTCAAAGAAACATTATTCAGTGTTGAGTTAATTTTTGCTCCGTCAGTGAATCCTTGAGAAAAGAAACCTTGATTAGATTTTCTTTCTGCATAAGCATAAGCTAAGTCTAATTTAGTTGCTCCAAAGTTATACCCTAAACCTGCAGAAAAACTGTTTAAGTCACCAACTGTAGTTCCGTTTTTATAAGGACTTCCTTCAAAACGATATCCTCCTCTAAGACTTAATTGTTTTATTTTAAATTCAGCTCCAACTCTTAATTCACCATTAGTGGTTAATTCATTGCTTGTTTCAGTATTTAAATCTCTAAAATCTGGATCATTTGTTGGTTTAAATTTTGCATTACTATAATCTTTAATGGAATAGTCTACACTAATTAAGCCTGATTTACCAAATATGTAAGCTCCACTAAAAGTAAATTCCCCTGGAGTTTGTAAAGTGTAAGGCTCGTAAACGTTTACAATATTTGGATTTATATTTGCATAATTTAAAGATCCGCCTGCTGCCTGTGTAGTAGTGTAGAGGCTTTGAGATACTTCATCGTATAGTTCGTACCATGTATTTGATTCGTATGCTAATCCAAGTCTGAAAGCTTCTGTAACTTTAGCGATTGCTCCTAATTGAAAAGAGAATCCGTTACCATAAGTGTATAATTCATTATTAAATGTTACATCAGAAATAGTTGGTGTTCCAGTAAGTGGGTTGTTGTTAAACTCGTAAAAACTACTTGATCTTCTATAATCTGTTACGTGTACGTTTAAGTTTGCTCCAAGATAAATGCGATCATTATATGATGTTGCAATGTTGAAGCTTACTTTACTGTTGTAGCCTCTTTCGTAAATGTTATTTTCCTGATAATAATTCCCTCCGGGAGCTAGATTACCTGTGTATTCTGTGTTTCCATTATCACCATCGTCTGCGGGATTTATTACAAATCCATAATAACCAAAATAAGCTTGTTGTTGTTTGTAAGTTTGATCCGCATAGTTTGTATTTCTTATGGCTCCTAGTGGAACAGCGTTGTTTTTTAAAGGATCCCCATTTGCATATGCTAGGAAATAATTAGCTACAGAATTATTTGGATTTCTTCCTGCTGAGAAAGTATTGCTGTTGAAATTATTTGTGTTTTCGTAGCTTGCTCCAATTGCAATTTTATTCCATCCTTTATTATTGGGATTTCGATCTTTGAAAACAAAAACACCGCCAGCCTGATTTAGGATGAAAGAATTGTCTTTGTCTTGGGTTTCGTTACTGTTGAAATATTTTGAACCATTATTAATGTTTTGATTGCTTAATGTAATTCCAACTTGATTGTTGTTGAAAATTGCAGATCCAGCCGGATTCACGGTTGTAGCAGACAAATCACCTCCCACAGCTCCAAAAGCACCACTCATTGCTCTAAATCTTGCAGTTCCGGTTATGTTATCTTGTGAATATCGTAAAGCATCAGAAACATCCTGAGAGTGTGAGACGCTGATAGTTAGTCCTGTAATTAAAAGGAATAATATTTTTTTCATTTGGGTAGATTTTAAATATATAAACTAGATGTGGAAAAGAAGGAAAATGTTACCTTCTTCCACCTCCGCCTCCGCCGTATGATCTTCCACCGCCGCCACCGCCGCCGCCAGATGATCTCATGCTTCCACCGCTTCCGCTGTTCATTGAACGTGATGGGCTAGGAGAGTAGGTTCTTGAAGTACTGCCATTGTTACCGTTGCTGTAACTTCTTGTGTTAGTAGTTGTGCCTGATCTTCTGTTAGAATAATCGTAGCTGTTGCTTTGACCTTGAGAATAACTTCTTCTATTATTTGTAAATGTTGGACTGCCAGAATTGTAAGTTCTTCCGTTTACAGCAGAGCTTCTTCTGTAATCAGAATAACCGTTAGATCTGTTAGTATAACTTCTGTTTGTTGTATAGCTTCCTCTGTTAGTGTAGTTTCTGCTGTTTACAAAATTTCTATTTGTAGCATAACTTCTGTTTGAAGCGTAATTTCTGCCTCCGTAGTAAGCTGCAGACCCTCTTCTTCCATAGCTGTAAGCATAGTTACCGTAGTAACCGCCGCCCCAGTATCCAGGATAACCCCATCCAGGTCCCCAATATCCAGGATATCCCCAAGCGTAACCAGGATATCCCCAGTAGCCGCCCCAATAACCGCCGTATCCCCATCCATATCCGTAATAAGGGTATCCCCATCCGAATCCTAATGACCATGTTGGGTCAGAATAAACGTTTACTGAAACATCAGAATTACTGCTTCCCCAAGCCGGGTAAGAAGCTACAGCGGCTGTTTGCGTACTGTCGCTTTCTGCATAATTACCATAATTATCTACATCTGTAAAAATTTCAGTAGGCTGGTTGTCATCTTGCAGTGACTTGAAGTAGTCTTTATATTGATTGTTTGTGTTTGTGGTATTTGTTTGAGCATATCTGTTGGTAGAATTACCATATACTCCATCATTATCATTATATGAAGTGTTTTGGTAAGAACCACAGGATGCTGCTAGAAAACTCAGTAATCCAATTAAGTAAAAAGAACTTGAGTTTTGGCGGAGAGTAATATAAGTTTTCATATCTGTGGTGTTTTTTATTGTTGCACATTACAAAAATAGTTAGTTTTGTCAAACTATTTAGTTAAAATTATTAAAACAAAATTTGTGCCAAACTATATAATATGAGTAAGAACCTTACTACGCGATCAGAAGATTATTCTAAATGGTATAATGAGCTGGTTGTCAAAGCAGATTTAGCTGAAAATTCAGGAGTTAGAGGGTGTATGGTGATCAAACCATACGGATATGCAATTTGGGAAAAAATGCAGGCAGAGTTAGATAGAATGTTTAAAGAAACAGGACATCAAAATGCTTATTTTCCTTTATTTGTTCCTAAGAGCATGTTTGAAGCTGAGGAGAAGAATGCAGAGGGATTTGCAAAAGAGTGTGCTGTTGTAACACACTATAGATTAAAGAATGATCCGGATAAACCAGGGAAATTAATAGTTGACCCTAATGCTAAATTAGAAGAAGAACTTATTGTTCGTCCTACGAGTGAAGCAATTATCTGGTCTACATATAAAGGATGGGTTCAGTCTTATAGAGATTTACCTTTATTAATTAACCAATGGGCAAATGTGGTTCGTTGGGAAATGCGTACGCGTTTGTTTTTGAGAACTGCTGAGTTTTTATGGCAGGAAGGACATACGGCTCATGCTACAAAAGCAGAAGCGATAGAAGAATCAGAAAAAATGATGAATGTATACGCTGATTTTGCTGAAAACTTTATGGCGATTCCGGTTGTAAAAGGTTTCAAAACTGAAACGGAACGTTTTGCAGGAGCTGATGAAACCTATTGTATTGAAGCATTAATGCAAGATGGAAAAGCATTACAAGCTGGAACTTCTCACTTTTTAGGTCAGAACTTTGCTAAAGCTTTTGATGTGAAGTTTGCAAATGCAGAAGGAAAACAAGAATATGTTTGGGGAACTTCTTGGGGAGTTTCTACTCGTTTGATGGGAGCTTTAGTAATGACACATTCTGATGATCAGGGATTGGTACTTCCTCCAAACTTAGCGCCAATACAAGTTGTAATTGTTCCTATTCATAAAACAGACGAACAGCTTGCTGAAATTACAGCAGCGGTTAATGAATTGGCTGCGAAATTGAGAAAACTGAAAATTTCGGTTAAATATGATGACAGAACGACTCAAAAACCAGGATTCAAATTTGCTGAATGGGAATTAAAAGGCGTTCCTGTTAGAATTGCTGTTGGACCAAAAGATTTAGAAAACGGAACTTTTGAGGTTGCAAGACGTGATACATTGACAAAAGAAGTTGTTTCTGGAGAGGGAATCGTAAATTATATCAATGACTTGTTAGAGCAAATTCAAACGGATTTATTTAACAAAGCATTAGACTATCGTAATACACATATTACGGAAGTAAATAATTTTGAGGAATTTAAAGAAATTTTAGAAGGAAAAGGAGGCTTTGTTTCGGCTCATTGGGACGGAACTGCAGCAACCGAAGAAAAAATAAAAGATTTGACAAAAGCGACGATTCGCTGCATCCCTTTAGATGCTGTAGAAGAAGCGGGAGCCTGTGTGTTTACTGGGAATCCTTCTTCAAAAAGAGTGCTTTTTGCTAAGGCATATTAAAAATTTTTAATTTTTTTTGCATCAGGTATTGTACATCTTAAAAATAGTTGTATTTTTGCATCCGCATTAGAGAAACACGGTCCGTTCGTCTATCGGTTAGGACGCCAGGTTTTCATCCTGGTAAGGGGGGTTCGATTCCCCCACGGACTACTTTTTTTTCTGCAAATAAGTTATTATACTTGATGTTAATGGTCCGTTCGTCTATCGGTTAGGACGCCAGGTTTTCATCCTGGTAAGGGGGGTTCGATTCCCCCACGGACTACAATTTCAATTTTATTTAAATTGAAGAAAACTTAGAATGAAACTGGTCTGTTCGTCTAGGGGTTAGGACTCCAGGCTTTCGTCCTGGTAACAGGGGTTCGATTCCCTTACAGACTACAAAATTAGTTGTAAATAAGTTTTGTAAAATAAAAATTGGTGTCTCGGTTTTTGTTTTATTAGTTAAAACCAAAGTGATTGTTTTGCAATTGTGGGAGGTTTTTCTTTTTTAACTAGTATTTATAATTATTATTACATCTAAAATTAAAAGAAAATGGCAAATCATAAGTCAGCATTAAAAAGAATCAGAAGTAACGAAAAAAGAAGAGTTCTTAACAGATATCAACACAAAACTACTCGTAATGCTATTAAAGCATTAAGAATAGCTACTGATAAAGCTGATGCAGCTGCAAAATTATCAACTGTAATCTCTATGATTGATAAATTAGCTAAAAAGAACATCATTCATGATAATAAAGCTTCTAACTTGAAGTCTAAATTAACTAAGCATGTTGCTAAATTGTAATTAATTACAATTTCCTAAATATACAAAAAGTCCTCTTTTAGAGGACTTTTTTTGTTGACACCACATGGTAAATTCCAAATTCCAATTATGCGTGTGTGTATTGGAATTTGGAATTTTAAATTTTATTCTGTTTTAGCTGATTTTCTTTTTAAGATATTCCAGCATGGCCTGGGTGATAGGTTTTGAAAGAAAGTCTATTATAATAGGATATTTTTTTGCTTTCGCTAAATCATCGGGGTCAATTGTAGAAGATAATACAATGACTTTTGCGGTGTTGAATTCTGCATAATCAGCAGAAGTAAAATGATCCAGAAACTCCCAGCCGCCCATTACAGGCATGTTTAAATCTAAAAAAATTAGTTCCGGTTTTTTGTTTACTTTATTCTTGTTGTTGGTATATTTTAAAGTATTAAAATGGTGTAATGCTTCTTCGCCATTTTGAGCAGTAATAATTTCATGCGAAAATGAAGATTTTGAAATTACTTTTTTGCACAACATCAACGTAATTGGATCGTCGTCAATGCATAAAATTTGCTCAAGCATAATGTATTAATTTTTAAATGTTATAGTAAATGTGGTGCCTTTATTGACTTCACTATCAATACTAATTGTTCCTCCCATAGTTTCTACCTGAGATTTCACAAGATACAAACCTAATCCTTTACTGTCAGGATAATTATGAAATCTTTGATAAAGTCCAAAAACTTTGTCACGATTTCTTTCCAGATCAATTCCAATTCCGTTGTCTTTAAAAGTTAAAATAGCGTAATTATCTATTTGATCTGCAGTAATTGATATTTTTAGTTTTCTGTTTTCAGATTTGTATTTTATGGAATTGGTAAGCAAATTCAATAAAATGCTCTCAATATAAGCTTTATTGGTAATTAAAAGTGGGACTCTGTCAAATTTTAATTTGATAATAGGTTTGTGAAGTTCTATTTGAAAAGACAGCTGACTAAAAACATTTTCAAAAACTTCTTTTAAGGAAACCTCCTCTTTTTGCATCGAAGGGTTGTCTTTTATGATAATCACTTTTACTAAATCATTTATGGTTTCATTTAGTAAATGAGTTGATTTTGTAAAACCGGCCAAAATTTCTTCCAGTTCTTCATTTTCGATTGGAATATCTTCAATCAGATTTAAAAGTCCGATTAAATTAGATAATGGTGCGCGAAGGTTGTGCGATGTTATATAAGAGAATTGTTTTAAATCTTTATTATTTTGTGTAAGCTCTCTAATAAGATGTTCTTTTTCTGTTTCCAGTTTCTTTTCGTCTGTAATATCTCTTTGAATAGAAATCCAGTGTGTAATTACTCCTTCGTTATTAAAAATAGGTATCATTGCAAAACGAACCCAGTATTCTTCTTGAGTTTTGGTATATGTTATGGTTTCAATTACACATTCTTCTTCGTTTTTTATTGCCCGCAAAAGTTTTTTCAATTCTTCCGAATCCGATTTTGGACCTTTAAATATATTGGTTGATTTCCCGATAATTTCATCAGACTGATAACCGGACATTTGCGAAAATGCCGGATTTACGTAAACAATTTTTGGTATTTTACGATCTTGTGAGTTGGCTTCGGTAATTAAAATTGAATCTTTAGATTGTGTAATTACGGTTTCTAAAAGTTTTAATCGCTGTTCTTCTTCTTTTTGTTTGGTAATATCCTGGATTGCTCCAATCATTCTAATGGCTCTTCCGTTTTCATCTTTCAGTAAAAAACCTCGATCCAAAACATACTTATAAGTCCCGTCGGCGCATCTAAATCGGTATTGATCCTGCCATTTTTCTGTTTTTTGCTCAATAAAAGAGTATAATTTGATTGACATTCGAATGCTGTCTTCGGGATGAATTTTGTCAAACCACCACTTTGAAGTTTTTCCAACTTCTTCCGGATTATAGCCAAAAACACTCTCAATTCCTTTGTTCCAATTTATGGTATCTTCCTGAATTTTCCAGTCCCAAATAGTGTCACTTGTCGCTTTTGCAACAATATCATATTTTTCGTTTGATTCTTTAATTTCCTCATTTGTGCTTTTTAATTTCTGAAAAACAGAAATATTTTTAGTCTCATTTGTAGAAATTATATATCTGAAAATGAATGCAGTACTGATTATGAATAAGACATCTTTTGCAAAAAATAAATAGGAGTATTTTGCATCAAAAAAGTAGTCTGTGAGTAAATTATGGCAGACTATTGCCATAATTAGCGATATGATAACGTAAACGAGAGTAATTTGGAGAGTTTTACTTTTCATTACTCAAATATAGTTAAATTAACTATAACTAAACAATAAGTAAAGTTCATTTTAGGGTGCAAATTAACACTAGATTAATGAACTAATTACTTGTATATACGCAAACTATCGCAGAAACGTTTTTTTTATCAAAATAAAGTGTACTTTTGCACCCATTAAAAATCACAAATGGAATCTATTAGAAATATTGCAATTATTGCCCACGTCGATCACGGTAAAACCACTTTGGTTGATAAAATTATGTATCACTGTCAATTATTTCGTGACAACGAAAATACAGGTGATTTAATTCTTGATAATAACGATTTAGAGCGTGAGAGAGGTATTACTATTACTTCTAAGAACGTTTCTGTTCAATACAAAGGAACAAAAATCAACATTATCGATACTCCTGGCCACGCGGATTTTGGAGGTGAAGTAGAACGTGTATTGAACATGGCCGATGGTGTATGTTTACTAGTGGATGCCTTTGAAGGTCCTATGCCGCAAACTCGTTTTGTATTACAAAAAGCTATTGACTTAGGTTTGAAGCCTTGTGTAGTTATCAATAAAGTAGATAAAGAAAACTGTACTCCGGAAGAAGTTCATGAGAAAGTTTTTGATTTAATGTTTGAATTAGGTGCTACAGAAGAGCAATTAGATTTCCCAACTGTTTATGGTTCTGCTAAAAACAACTGGATGTCTGATGATTGGAAAAACCAAACAGAAAACATTGAGCCTTTATTAGACATGGTTATTGCTAATGTGCCTGCTCCTAAAGTTTCTGAAGGTACTCCGCAGATGTTAATTACATCTTTGGATTTCTCTGCTTTTACTGGACGTATCGCTATTGGTCGTTTAGAAAGAGGTATTTTGAAAGAAGGTATGGCAATATCTTTAGTAAAAAGAGATGGTACTGTAACGAAATCAAGAATCAAAGAATTACATACTTTTGAAGGTCTTGGACGTAAAAAAGTTACAGAAGTTATTGCTGGTGATATTTGTGCTGTAGTTGGTATTGAAGGTTTTGAAATTGGAGACACTATTGCAGATAACGAAAACCCAGAAGGCTTAGCTTCTATCGCTATTGATGAGCCTACAATGAGTATGTTGTTTACAATCAATGACTCACCTTTCTTTGGTAAAGAAGGTAAATTTGTAACTTCTCGTCATATTAGAGAAAGATTAACAAAAGAATTAGAGAAAAACTTAGCTATGAAGTTAGGTGAAACTGATTCTGCAGATAAATTCATGGTTTTTGGCCGTGGAGTACTTCACTTATCTGTTCTTATTGAAACAATGAGAAGAGAAGGTTATGAGTTACAAATTGGTCAGCCGCAAGTTATCATCAAAGAAATTGATGGTAAAAAATGTGAGCCAATTGAGGAATTAACAATCGATTTACCAGAAAATCTTTCAGGTAGAGCTGTTGAGTTCGTAACAGTTCGTAAAGGTGAAATGTTAAGTATGGAAACTAAAGGTGAGCGTATGATTATTAAATTTAATATTCCATCTCGTGGAATTATTGGTTTAAGAAATCAATTACTTACAGCTACTGCTGGTGAGGCTATTATGTCGCACCGTTTCATTGGATATGAGCCTTTCAAAGGAGAAATTTCTGGACGTAACAAAGGTTCGTTAATTTCTATGGAAAAAGGAAAAGCTATTCCTTATTCTATCGATAAATTACAAGATCGTGGTAAGTTTTTCGTTGAACCAAATGCTGAAATCTATGAAGGTCAGGTAATTGGAGAAAACTCTCGTGGTGATGATATGTGTGTAAACGTAACGAAAGAGAAAAAACAATCTAACGTTCGTTCTTCTGGAAATGATGAAAAAGCGAGAATTATTCCACCAATTATTTTCTCTCTTGAAGAAGCTTTAGAGTACATTCAAAAAGATGAATATGTAGAGGTTACACCAAAATCTATTCGTTTGAGAAAAATCTATTTGACAGAAACTGATAGAAAAAGATTTAAAATCTAATTAGATTTAAATTTCAATATAAAAATCCCAAATTCCATTAGGAGTTTGGGATTTTTTTATGCTTTAAATTCTAATTTTTTAAGCAATTAGAATTTGGAATTTTTCAAATTGAAATTTTAGGATTTTACCTTTTCAAACTAAAATGCCCTTTTACATTTCTGCCGTCTACAAAAATTAAAGTAAACCAATAATCATCAGAAGGAAGCGGCTGTCCGTTAAAAATACCGTTCCATCCCGGACTGTTTTGGTTCATTTGTTTCAAGAGTTTTCCGTAGCGGTCAAAAATATTTAAAGTGTAATTAGGCAGCAAATTAGAATCTCCAATAAGCCATAAGTCATTAAAAGTATCACCGTTTGGAGTAAAAAATCTAGGATAATCTAAAACATAAACCACAAACGCATTAGACAATCCGCAGCCGTTTTTATCTCTTGCTACTGCTGTGTAAGTTCCTGCAGGTACGCTTGTAAATAGTGGTTCGTTTTGAGTAGTTCCGCCTAATGAGAATTCATAATTTCCAACTCCGGTATATTCAATAGAAACAGAGTTTTCATTTCCTGAAAAATCTTTTACAACTGCATTTGTTATGATTGCAGGTTCAGACAAAATGACTTTAAAATCTTTTGTTTTTTCGCAGCCATTTGCATCTGTTACTCTTACGGAATAATCTCCGGGTACAGTTATAATAGTAAAATTTGAAGTATCTCCATTGCTCCATAAATAACTGCTAAAACCAGTGGCTACAGACAAAGTTGTATCTCCGTTTTTGCATAAAAAAGCCGATTCATCCTGAAAATTTGGTGGATTAAAAGTGTTAACGACAAGATCGACTGGTACAACATCATAACAATCTGGACCGTTTACGACTCTTGCGTATATTCTTTGATTAAAAGGTGTTGTATTTTTAAAGATATTAGGTAATGGATTTATTTCGACCAAAGCATCATTTGCGTTTAAATAATAACTAGCAATCAATCCGCTTGGAAGTCCGGCAGTTATTATCGGCGTAACTTCTGCATTCAAATCAAATTGATAAAGTCCATCCTGAATTTCGTCTCGGTCACAAGTACTTATCGGACTCGGATCTGAGATTGATGTTGGTGCAATTTTTAAGGTTACTTCGGCAATTTTAAAACAGCCAAACTCATTTTCTAATCTCGCATACACAATTTGATCTGCATATTTATTGATATACATTTCAGGTTTTACAATTTTACTTGTTTTAGCCTGTGCCTGCGCTAATGTTTCATAATAGCCTTCATTAATAATATAGGCCGCGTTATTTTTAACAATATTGTTGGCTTTATCTAAATTGAAAATTGAGATTCCATCGGTATTGTCATCACATTGAAATAAAGAAGTATTTGAGGAAAGAATTTCGGGAGCGTAATCAATTTTTATTTCTCCGGATAATACACAAGTTGTACCAATAACAGTAGCTTCAACTCTATAATTTCCAGCACTTGTAACTTTGTAAGTTGCATTTGTGCCAAGAATATTAGTTGGATCATTTTTTCTAAACCATCTAAAAGTATAAGTGGCAGGATCAAGATTACTGTTAAGGTCGATTTCTTCTCCAAAACAAGCAGGGTTATTTGTGGCAGTTGTACGATCTTCACCTAGTAAAATTTTTGAAGCAAAACTTCCGGCTTCAAGGAAAATGGCAGATTCGAGATATCTGTAAGTATCATCGGCCACTACCAATTTTACATGATATGTTTTTCCTGTTGTTACGGTAGTCTGTGCCGTCATAACAGTAGTTTGTCCGGCATAATTTACCGGACTGGTATTGTTATTTAAACCATCAAAATAATTTTCATTTGCAGCCGCACAGCCTTGATAATTAATTCCGCCAGGTCTGGTTCCGGGCTCAATTTTCGGACGGATATTTATAGACGAAACAGGAGTAGTTGTATTGGGTAATACGGCTAAATTTTTATAAGGATCTGAGGTTCCAACTTCTTTAATTAAAAAAGCAAATCCATCTGAAAACTCACAAGGATAATCGTACTGATATTCATTTGATGCAAAAATATAATTAAAGCTCAATGCACTTGTATAGGCAATAAAATCAAATTCTAAAACTGTTGAATTTATAGAATGAATACCTAATATTTGATCAAGATCGCTGTCGCCAAGCCAGTTAGGACTGTCGCTGCTGGTTAAGTCACTAACAAAAGGCCCAACGGCACTTTCAGCAGTTGATGTTGCTAAAACTATTCCTTCGGCAAAAGGAAAATTACTTCCGTTGCTGTTAAAATAACCAAAACTTTGTTTTCCGGGCCTGAAAGTATCACCATTACCGGTTGAATTTGTAGCAGCAGCACACGAACTATTCACGAGAATATCTTCAATAAGCTGCTGCGGTGTTTTTTGATCATCAATAGTAATAAACTGCGCATTTACCTTCGTAGATAAACAGCATAAAAATAAAATAATTAAAAAACTTTTTGCCTGATTCATAGTATAACAAATATACTATAAATCCCGATTTTTTAATAATTTGTAAGAAAAATACACGAATAAAAATGTCCAGATTAATACAATCAAAATTGCAAAGTAGCTTACACTATAATCGATATCCGTATTGATTCCCATTTGTGTTCCAATGTTTTTAACTATAGATAATCTTGGGCCAGGATTAACTATTAAATTAGCCATTGATTCTAACGGAAGAAACTGCGTAATTTTTTCATCAGTATCGCTGTCTGGGAAAATCGTAAAGGCAAGATAACCTCTAATTATGGCTTCGATTATATTCCAAACTAAAAGAAAACCTAATGCAAAAGCGGAGCGTTTTACCAAAATCCCAAGAAATAAACAGAATGAAAAGAATCCTGTTAACTTTACAAAAAAGGCCAGAAGATAATCTAAGTCACTAAAAATAATATCAAGTTCAGTGTAAGAAGAAAAAATCAAACCTAATATTAAACTCATCACAAATATAAAGACAGTTGAAGCAGCTGAAAATAAAACGACAGTTAGGAATTTCGATAGAATAAATTCTTTTTTACTCAAGCCATCAATTAAATTTTGTTTTAGTGTTCCATAACTGTATTCGTTAGCCATCATGGAAACAATTACAATAGCAAGAAATAATTTCAAGATAGCGGCAACATAAGTATTAAAGTGCCATATAAAAGGGAAGTTAAAAATTCCCATTTCGGCCAAGTGAAATTTAAGCGGGCCAAGATTAAACTTTATTGAAGCAATTAAGGCTATAAATGAAAGTAAAATAAAATAGGTTAAAGTTAGAATACGACTGGCTTTATTCAACCAGATTTTTTGCAATTCTATAGAGATAAGTCTTTTCATGGCTTAGTTAGATTTTTGGATTTGTATTTTTGGTTAATTCTAAAAATTGGGCTTCCAAACTATTTTTACGTTTGACCAAATGACTTAAAATAATATTTTTTGAAAATAAAAACTGATTCAATTCCTGAGCAGATAAATCGGCTTTTAAGTAAACCAAAACTTTTCCGTCTTCATCCTTAACTTCTGCAACGGCCTGATGGTTGTGTAAAGCAGATTTAAGCGCCAGATTATCATCTGAAGAAACTTCAAAGAAACCTTCATTTGCAGACATTCCATCCACAGAACCAGAATATAAAACTTCGCCTTTTCGCAAAACAACAACGTGAGAACATACTTTTTCGACTTCGTCTAATAAATGCGAAGCCAGTAAAATTGTAGTTCCCTGCGATGCAATTTCTTTAATAATATCTCGAATTTGATGAATTCCCTGCGGATCTAATCCATTCGTTGGCTCATCTAAAATCAAAATTTCAGGATCGTTTAAAAGTGCCGATGCAATTGCCAAACGCTGTTTCATTCCCAAAGAAAAAGTGCTGAATTTGCTGTTTTTTCTTTCAGATAAACCAACAAGATCAAGCTTTTCTCCAATTTTAGAATAATTGATGCTTTTAATTTTACAGACCAATTTTAGGTTTTCTTCGGCTGTCATGTAGGGATAAAAATTTGGACGCTCAATAATAGCACCTACTTTTTTCAAAGCTTCATGCGTTTCTATATTTCCGTCAAACCATTTGTAATCGCCTGATGTTCTGTTTACAACATTTAACACAATACCTAAAGTGGTTGATTTTCCACTTCCGTTAGGGCCCAGGATTCCGTAGACGTGGCCTTTTTGTATGCTAAAAGATACATTTTTAAGCGCCTGAATGCGCCCGTATCTTTTACTGAGATTCTGAATAGTAAGGATGGTTTCCAAATTTATTTCGGTTTTAGTTTTTAGTATGACGATTCAAATTCTATATTGTTACGTCAAATTTATTTTTATCAGCTTATTGATGTAAATTTGTAATAAAGATATTCAAAATGAGCGAACCGTTGATGGTGTTAAAGAAACCTTCTTTTCCTTTAACACAGCCACTTTTAAGTTATTTAGACAGATACGAGCGTATATCGAAAGTTTCTGTGTTTTATGATGACTTATTGCGATTTTCTGGTTCGGTTAACGTTTATGATAAAAACGAAACTGATACTTTATGGATTCGGGTTTACTACAATGAATTTGAAAGAAATGAAATTGATCTCAATTTAAAGAAAATCTACTCGCTTTTACATTCTGATGGAAACAGCGAGATTATTCAGTTTTTAAATATTGATGCAATTGACTATTGTACTTTTGGAAATTCAAAACCTTTTAGAATTAAAGTCCGTAATATTCTCAACGATAATTATGTTCACTTTTATATTAAAAAAGCTGATGCTTCAAGGATTTACGGATTAGAATTAGAAGATATTCTTTCGCCGGATAAAATCAACTTTTTGGTTTATAATGACACCTTAATCGAAGAACATATTATTGGGATTCCCGGCGATGTTTTTATGGATACGCTGCTCGACAAATGTACCGAAATGGAGAAAGCGCAAATTGCGAAAGAATTTGTTAAATTTAACGAACGCTGTATGATCAGGCTTTTGGGCGATATGAGAGCGTATAATTATGTTATTGTACCAATTCATGATTTTGATCAGGTCGTTTATAAAATTCGCCCTATCGATTTTGATCAGCAATGTTACGAAGGGAATTTTAAAGTGTATCGTCCACAGTTTTTCAAGGAAAACTATCCGATGATTCAGCTGATTAAAGAGAAATTGGAAGAACGTTCGATCATTCAGTATAAAGATGAAGAAAGAGCGATTCTGGCGAAACGAATCCATTCTGCTGAAAACAGAATTAAGAAATTATTGAATATTATGTGTCACGATACTATTTCGACAGAGGAACATTTAAACCAATTAAAAATGGAATTGTACCGATACACAAATGATATGAAGTTTAAAAACGCAAGATCAATGGGACACATCATGCAGGCCGCTTTTGAATTCATTATCCGTAATTTTAAAAACACAAACTTAGTTTAAAGGATTAAACCATATAAGTTATATAAGTTCATTAAAGTAAAACTTGAATTTTGTTATGTTGATTTTTTAAAATCAACACAAGTTATTTATAAAGCAAAAACTTAAATTTTCTTATATAACTTATATGGTTCAAAAAAAACAAATCTTATGAAAAAATCTTTTTTAGTAGCTGTTTCTATTGTTTTATTAGCTTGCCAGCAGCAATCTGGTGATGATTTGAAAACGCTTTATTCGCTTCCGAAAAAATTAAAAGAAGTTTCGGGAATTACCTATTTTCCGGAAACAAACATAATTTATACACTGGAAGACAGCGGAAATAAAAATGCTATTTATGCCATTAATTCCAAAGGAAAATTAGAAAAGACAATTACAATTTCAAATGCCGAAAATGTAGATTGGGAAGATATTACCAAAGATAAAACAGGAAATATTTACATTGGCGATTTTGGAAACAACGATAACGAACGTAGAGATTTGTGCATTTATAAAGTGGCCAAAAATCAGTTGAATAAAGAGGTGGCTTCCGCCGAATATAAAATCTCATTCTCGTATCCGGAACAAACCGAATTTCCGCCTAAGAAAAAAGAAATGTTTTATGATGTTGAAGGTTTCTTTGAGCACAACGGTTATTTTTATCTTTTCACCAAAAACAGAAGCAAAGGTTTTGACGGAACTGCTTTTATCTACAAAATCAAAAATGCAAAAGGAACTCAAAAAGCAGTTAAAATAGGAGAGTTTAAAACGTGTAGTAATTACAATCACTGTGTTTTAACAAGCGCAACGATAAGTCCCGACGGAAAAAAAGTGGTTTTATTAAGCCACGATAAAATAGTTTTGTTTAAAGGTTTCAAAGGAGATTTATTCCACAAAGGAACCCAAACTGAAATAAGTCTAAACCACTTCTCCCAAAAAGAAGCAATAGTTTTTAAAGACAACAACACCTTACTCGTAGCCGACGAAAAAACAAACAAAATAGGAGGGAACGTCTACGAGTTTAAACTCTAAGTTGCTAAGGTTATGAGTTGCTAAGATTCTAAGAAAAAAAAGTTTGCCACGAATTACACAAATTTCCACGAATTATATTTAAATAAAAATTAGTGAGAATTAGTGTGATTCGTGGCAAAAACCTTTGAACCTTTGTTACTTTGCACCTCTGAACCTAGAAACTGTAAGCCGCTCCAAAAATAACCCTCCCAACTTCATCAGGAGATTTGAAATAAGAAATTCTGGCTGTTAAAACATTGATTGCATTCAGCCAAAAACCGCCGCCGTAATCCTGATGCCATTTTCTGGAATCTTCGCCGTCAAGCCAAACTCTTCCGTAATCAAAACCAGCTAAAATTCCGTATGTAAAAGGAGCAATCGTTTTACGGATTTTCCCCAGACTCAAACGCAAATCAGAACTTTGAGAGAAATAAGAGTTTCCTAAAAAGCGCTCATTTCTAAAACCTCTTAAATCGGTATCACCGCCTAAAGCAGCTCCCTGATAAAACTCGTAGTTATTATTAAAAATGGCTTTCCCTTTTACGTAAGTTGCTAAAACCAGTTTTCCGTTATGATCTAATTTATGGGTAAAACCTAAAAAGCTTTCCAGCGTTGGAAAATTTTTCTTCGTGTCATCTAAATCAGTAGTCCAGGTTGCCGCAATCATGAAAGCCATTCCTAACGTAGGTTTCGCAGCAAAATCTGAGTTTTTGAAAAGATATTTTACTTTTAAACTTCCGTAATTCTGACTGTTAAATACATCAGGATTTACAATATTCGGGATGTCGATAAATCTGTCTTCCGTTTCTTCAACCGTCATTCTCTGGAAAATAGGCTGAATACTGAACTCACTTCCATATCTTCCAACATGTCGAATCGCAGTCGAAGCATTAAATTTTCGGATTCGGACACGGTTATAATCCATTCCTAAATCATCATTATATTGAGATTCATTTCCGTAACCAAAATAGTTCATCGCAAAATTTGGTGTGGTATAAAGTGATTCAACATCAATAACCCATTTTCCTAATAACCCAGGGAAATGTGCCACATAATTAAACTCTAAACCTCCGGTTGCGAAATAATAAAAAGCATTTAAAACGTGTCTTTGTGTGTACGGATTCTGCTTAAAGTTATTTACTGTATAATTTAAGTTAACGCCTAATTTTACACCATCATCCGGGTTAAAACCAATATTTGGCAAGCCGGAAACAACATTGTATTTTGGTTTTTGAAAATTATATAAATTAACATCGTAGTCGTCGGTTAACTGTGTTTGGGTTTTAGAATCTAAATTATAAGTGTTCTCTTTTGATTTAAAATCGTAAACAATAACTTTTCTTCCGTTTTCAATATTGTAAGTATCATTGTTTTGACCGCCAATTAAACGAACTTTAATTCTCGATTTTTGATCGCCTTTCACTTCAAAAATATCATTATCATCTAAGCCATAGATCCATAAATTTTTGGTTTTAGCATCATTTACTGTTTTGGTATAAACTAATTCATCGCCTTCTTTTTTTACTCTGAAAACCTGAATTTCAATACTTTTTCTGGCATTATGATTTAAAACAAACTTGTCTTTTTTATCTGTTCCGGCAATCATAACCGTTTTACTCAAAACATCAGAATATTTTATGGCATATTCCTGAAGCTCTTTCTTTCTGTTTTTTAATTTTCGGATAATTTCGTCAACTGTTCCGTCCTGAACCTCTTTTGGCATCGCTTTAAAAGCATTTTCAATATCGCTGTCAGATAAATTATCCTGAATAAATTTAGCCTGTTCAATCCAGTCTTTTTCTTCAGCCGTTTTTAGGAAAGCCAAATCCATAGGATAAGGTTCCCTGCTCAGCCATTTTACATTGCCAATTTTATCTTTAAAAGTACGCATGTGGCGCAATGCAGGAATGTTCATTAAAATAGAAAGCAGTGCACCGTCATATTTTGCAAAAGCCTGATCTCTGTCTCTTGGAATTGGTCTGTAAATAACTTTACCATCTTTTTTAAACTCAGCCCAGCGCCATTGATCAGCGTGACGGTCCCAATCGCCAATCAACATATCAAACAAACGTGCTTTAATATATTCTTTTTCGTCAACCGAATATTTTTCGTCCTTATGAAGATTCATCATCATATCATCTGTACTGATAATGTTACTCGGATTTCCAAAGTTTTTAGCATCTAAATGATTATCAGCAGGTCTTTCTTCAATCATATACAATTGATCTCCATAACCGGCATTAAATTCGCCTAAACCTTTTTGTTTTGGGATATAATATAAAATCGGATTGGTATGCAAAAGACCAATTTTGTCTGACATACTGCCAGTTACAAATGGAGCATATGGATGCGAAGTGGTATAAAAATCAAATAAAAAACTTTCGGTATAAGTATCTTCAAAATCATTCACAATGTATTGATCTTTAAAAGCTACAGATTGTAAAAATACCGAGGCACTTTTTTTCATGCCACGCATTACATATTCACGTTCTTTTGGATCAGACATTCTTAAAGAAACAGATTGATGCCCGCCGCCTTCGCGAATAGGTTTTAAACCGCCTTTTAAAGTATCTAAAGTGGCTACTTTTACATCAATTGGCATGCTGTAATACTTTCTGTAATGCTTGCCGAATAAAAACCTGTGAAACATACTTTTATCTGTCATTTTTGTGGAATAGATAGAAGTTGTAATTCTTGGAGGAAAATTATTCGAAATGTCTGATGCCCAGTTAATTTCTTTTGCTTTTATAATTTCTTTTTCAAAAAGCAGTTTCTCTTTGTTATTTTCATTTCCGTAAAAAGAAACTTTGGCGTCGCCGCTTTTATATAAAGTTAAAGCTGCATAACCGTTGCCGCCATATGAAAAATCAAATGGATTTATGGCTCTTGCCGCTTCCGATTTTGAGCCTGCGCCGCTGATAATCTGCTGAATATTTTCTTTGCTGATGTATTGCAGGTTATGATCATGTCCGGAAACTACAATTACATTTCGCTGCTTTTGCAAAAGCGTTTTTATTCGTTTTGCATAAATGGTATATTGTTTATTTTGAAGGTCCTGCGGACTTACTCCAGATGTTTTTCTCAATAAATTAATGAAAGATCCAATTACCGGAAGCGGGATTTTTTTCTCTAACGGAAATAATTGTTTTTCCCAAGAATATTGACCTCCGTGACTCCCATTAGTTAATAAAGGATGGTGAATTGCTAAAACAACCGTTTTTTCCTGATTTTTGTTTAAGATGCTTTCTAGTTCCTTAAAAAAATCTTCTCTCGTTTTGATGTCGCAATTATCGTTTATTGTTGGGTGATTATCCCAATCTTCCAGAAACCATTCGCTGTCAATAGTTACTAACGTCGTTATGCTATCAATTTTTACATCTTCAATAGGGCAGGATTTTCTTGGCAGAAAAGCTTTTTTATCATTTAAATTTTTAGTTACAAAATCAGCCTGTAATTCTAAACCTTTTATACTGCTGTACCAATCATGGTTTCCGGGAATAAAAATTGTTTTTCCTTTAAATCCTTTAGCTAATTTTAACTGGTTCGTCAATTTCGTTTCTGCCAAAGCTTTATTATCAGCATTGTCAGTAGGAAAACCTTTAGGATAAATATTGTCTCCTAAAAAAAGTAAAGTCGATTTTTTACTCGCTTTTTTAAGCTTGTGATGTAAAAGTTCAAGTGTTTGCTGTGCCTGCTCTTCATCGGCATTTCCGGCATCTCCAACTAGATAAAAAGTGTGGGCAATTTTTATAGTATCTGTTGCGTTTTCTGTTTCGTTAGCACTAACATCTTTTCCGTACTGCGCCTTATGTGTGGCACAAGAATAAATAAATGTTAAAGTTATAATTGCTAATGAAAATTTTTTAACCTTAGCAATAAAATGAATATCCAAAAACAATTTCATAATTTAGTGGTATAAAAATATTCTTTTATGAATCTAATAGAACAATCCGAGGATTTCGTCGGTAATTTACTCAAAGATAAACTTTCTAATTTATATTCTTACCATAATTTTAACCATACTTTCACAGTAGTTACAGCGGTAAAAGAGCTTTGCAAAAAGGAAGATGTAGAAAGTGATGATAAAGAGGCACTTTTAGTTGCAGCCTGGTTTCATGATACAGGATATATTCAAGGTTACGAAGATCATGAAGCGAAGAGCGTAAAGATTGCAGTTGATTTTTTAAAGGAAAAAGGAAAATCTGAAAAGTTTATCGAATTGGTTTCCAGTTTGATTTTGGCTACAGCCAAAGATTACCATCCAAAAACACATTTGGAAAAAATAATTAAAGATGCTGATTATGCCCATTTAATGGGAACTGAATATGTTACAACCTGCGAATTATTGCGTTTAGAATTGAAAAATACAGGAATTGTAAATTTTTCGAATGCGGAATGGACAAAGGAAAACTTAAACTTTTTACTGAATAAACACAGGTTCTACACGGATTATGCTTTAAGAAAATGGCAGCCTTTAAAAGAAAAGAACCTTATTTTGATTCAGAAAAAAATAAATAAACAGGAATTGAAAGCGGCAGAAGAACTTGAAAAAGAAACCAAAAAAAGCGAAAAAGTAGAAAAACCAGATCGCGGTGTTGATACCTTATTTCGCGTTACGCTTGGAAATCATACCCGTTTAAGCGGAATTGCTGATAGTAAAGCCAATATTTTATTATCTGTAAATGCGATTATTATTTCGATTGCACTTTCATCTATTATTCCAAAACTAGACAGTCCGAAAAATGCACATTTAGTTATCCCGACTTTTATTATGCTGATGTCGAGTGTAATCACGATTATTTTTGCGATTCTTTCTACAAGGCCAAAAGTAACTTCGGGTGTTTTTACAAGAGAAGATATTGAGAATAAAAAGATTAATTTATTGTTTTTTGGAAATTTCTACAAAATGCCTTTAGAAGAATACGACTGGGCGATGAACGAAATGATGAAAGACCGAGATTATCTTTATTCGAACATGATCAAAGATTTATATTATCTGGGATTGGTTTTACAGCGAAAATATAACTTGCTTCGTATTGCGTACAATCTGTTTATGTTTGGAATTATTGTTACTGTAATTGCGTTTGTAATCGCTTTTAAATCGATTTAAATTTTAAAATCTATAAAAATTAGACGCGGATAAAAACAGATTTTTTTCTGTATTTATCCGCGTTAAATATTTATCCGTGTAATCTGCGTCTTCGCGAAGCGAATCCGTTTCATCCGCGTTCTATTTCTATAAAATTTGACTATAAGAAAAAGCTCAACTTTTAGTTAAGCTCATCTAATAAATCTTGATAAGTAATTTTCTTTATTTTTGAATTATTTACGTTATTAATCACTTTTACACGAATCGCTTTTAAACCAGAAACCCCCTGAAGATCTTCAACTTCAAATTGTTCTATAGACGGTTCTAAAATTTTCTTGTGCTGCAAATATTTGATATATTTTAAATATTCTGCTTCTTCACTGTTTTGAGAATATACAATTGTAATTTTCTCTTTTTCGGTAATTCTTTCGTTTGTTCCTTTAATGTTCGATTTGTCGATACGTTTTTTAACCACTTCATATCTTGCATTATAAGTTCCGTCAACGTCAAAGCGTTTTTCATCCATTCTAAAACGAATAGAAAGCGGCGAACTGAAAACCAAAATAAGCGAAGTAACATCTAATTCATACGGAAGCGATTCCTTAAGCTGATGATGCTCTAATTCCATTTCGCATAAAGTCTGCAGCTGCCACAAACGTAAATTGTGCAGGTACATAATATCAAACGGTTTTGTTGGCGAAATCGATGCCCCAATATATAAATTATGCTCAACACCATCCGTTTTAAAACGTTCGTAATAATGCGGATAAATTTGCTGTGCTTCAACTTGTTTTTTATCTAATACAGAAGCCAGTCTTTTATTGATAATCGACATAGCATTGTCAAACTTCTTTCTTTCCTGATAAAACATTCCCGTTTTTTCGTCCAGACTTTCAAAGTACAATTCTTCTAACTGTTTATTTTTAGCATTGTCTTTGGTATTTTTCAGTATCGGATGAATTTCGTCTTCAATATAACGCTGAATATGCTGTTCCATATCTGCTTTTAGCGGAAAATCCAATTCAGTTCGAAGAGATTCCAATTCGAATTTTCTTTGTTCTAAAAGTACAAGATTTGAATTCGGTTTCTGATTATCGAAAATTTCCAAAAGGGCAGTAAGCTGATTTTTTAAGTCGATTTTAACCGTTTCATTTCTATGTTCAGATGAACCTTTAATATCAATTTGTCCGTATAACGGAAATACATTTTTAAATACAATTTCCTTAAAAATATAATCTTTTGTGTGATTTATATTTTGGAAATAGTTTTGAGATTCTTTTCTGAATTTCCAATAAACGCTTGGGTGAATCGTAGTATATTCACGCTGAATAATCGCTTCAACCTGATGCTGCATGTCCGTATTATAGCGATCAATAGTATCGGTTAAATATGGTAAAACCAATTCTAGTTTTGTTGCATTTACGCTGTTTAATTCGCGGATGTTTCCAGAAACCAATTCGACAACGCCCAGTAAATGGTCATCTTTTATAACCGGTGCAAAAACACAGCTTTGAATTCCCTGACTTAATAAATGCTCGCCAAGTTTAGGGTTTGAAGATTCTTCGATAAATTTTTGCACATTTGAAATTACAAACGGCTCTTTTTTATCTAAAAGATTTTCAAACGAACATCCAAAAAAAGCATTTTTACAATCTACTTCCTGAGTTGATGAAAGTAAAAAACTCTGCATTTGGTTGTCAAACTTTATAGGTCGTATAAATTTTTCTTCTTCAGGATTATAGATAATAAACCCGACTTTTAAACTCGGAATTTTAAAAATAGACCTGAAGATATTTTCTATAATTTCTGTAGAAGCAACTCTTGAAGTTTCTGGTTTTAAAAGATTACTTTTTAAATTAGAGATCGCACTTTCTGTAGTCGCATCAAATAAAGAAACAATTCCGAAACCTTTTAAAATCCAGCTTCTTGGCGGAAATTTAGATTTCCATAAATCAATATCATTATAATTATCAATCAAAATATCAATATCGTCCTGCGTAAGCTGCGGTGCATTTTCTGTAGGTGTGATTTCCATGAAATCGGCATTGTACAGAATACGATAATGTTTTTCTACACCTTCTTCATCTGGAATATCATAGAAAAAAGGTTTATTAAAATCTATATTTTGACGATAATAAGCGCTTAAAATTAAACAGCAGTTATTGATATAGAATTGGTGATCATCAAAATCACGAATTTCCATGTAAAATTCATCACCGGCATTACGTAAAATTTTCTTGAAACGCTCTGTATAATTAAATGATATATTTTGAAAAGGTATTGTTATGGCTTTTATTTCATTGTTTGTTAAAGCCGTAGGGAATAAGTCAGCAGCAATGTTTTTAATTAAAGCTTCATTATCCTTAATAGTACTGTAATCGCGAATTCCTGTTCTGAATTCCGGATACGCTTCAATTTCTTTTAAAATCGCTTTGGCGTAGTTAGATCGGTAATCGACATTAGATAAAGCAATCTGCTCAAAAGATTCAATCAGTTTATGAAATGAGATTATCGTTTCGAAAGGACTTTCGGTTGGTAAAAGACGATCCATCTGTTTTTTTGTTTTTAGAAATACAAAATTAAGCATAAATTAAGAATTCGAGGCATTTTACGATTTGTTTCCTTTATAGTTACATAGACATAAACCCTTTTAAAATGGCACTTTCAGAAGTGAATAATTATTTTAACAAAAAATTAACTTTAATAATAACGGAACGATCGTTCCGTCATTATATCTTTGTACCATAATAATTGAATAATCAATAACTTAAATAACAAATAAAATGAAAAATTTAGAAAACAAAGTAGCTATTGTAACAGGTGGAAATAGTGGAATTGGATACGCAGCAGCAGCTGATTTAGTATCAAAAGGTGCAAAAGTAATTGTAACAGGAAGAAACAAAGAAGCTTTGGCAAAAGCCGAAACAGAATTAAACGTTACCGGAATCGTTGCAGATCAATCTGATTTAAAATCTATTGACAGTTTAGTAGAACAAGTAAAAGCACAATTCGGAAAAGTTGATATTCTATTTTTAAATGCCGGAATTGCAGCTTTCGCTCCGGTAGATTCAGCTTCAGAAGATCATTATGACAGTATTATGAATGTGAATGTAAAAGGAGTTTATTTTACAGTTCAAAAAGTATTGCCAATTTTAAACGATGGCGGCTCTATTATTTTTAATACTTCTGTAAATGCTCAATTAGGAATGCCGGGTTCAAGCGTATATGGAGCAAGTAAAGCAGCGGTTTTATCATTAAACAGAATATTTGCTGCAGAATTAGCGCCAAGAAAAATTAGAGTAAATGCAGTTTCTCCTGGTCCAATCGAAACACCTTTGTATGGTAAAGTTGGTTTAGAAAAAGAAGAAGTTGAAGGTTTAGGAGCTGCTTTAGGAAACAAAATTTTATTAAAACGTTTTGGGCAAGCTGCTGAAGTTGCAAAAACAATTAGTTTCCTTGCTTCTGATGATTCTTCATTCATTACAGGAACCGAAATTGTGGTTGACGGCGGACTTACTGTAAACACAGTATTATAATTTTTTTGACTTATTCAGGAACGATTGTTCCGTTTAATTCTTATATTTGTAAAAAAAAATAATTTTGATGTCATGGCTAGAACGAAGGAATTTAATGAAGATCAGGCTTTAGATAAAGCAATTGAAATTTTTTGGCACAAAGGTTACAACGGAACATCTGCCCAGGATTTGGTAACACATTTAGGTTTAAGCCGCTCTAGTTTGTATGATACTTTTGGCGACAAGCAAAAATTGTTTTCAAAGTCTTTGCAGCGCTATCAGCAGCAGAATCAAGATGCTGTAAAAGAGCTTTTGGATAAATCTGAAAATGTCAAAGAAACATTGCATGCTATTTTTAAACAAGCAGTTATAGAAAGCCTCGAAGACAGAATTACAAAAGGCTGTTTTATGGTAAATTCTTCTGTAGAGCTAGCTATGCACGATGAAGAAATTGCTAAGATTGTAAAAAACAACAGCCAGACAATGGAAGAAGTTTTTACAAATGCCGTAAAAAAAGGGCAGGAAGCAGGACATATTTCCAAACAGTTAGATGCGAAAACTTTAGCCCGATTCATCTTTAATAATTATTCCGGAATTAGGGTTTTGGCCCGCGCCGGAGAAAGAGATAAACAAGTTTATGATGATATTGTAAAAGCAGTTTTTTCTCTTTTATAAAATCTAAATTGAGGCAATAAAAAAATGGCAATTACATTTTGTAACTGCCATTTTTTGTTTTAAGTAAGTAATAGAAAATGAAAACTTCTTAGCTTTTTTCTTCTTTGTTGAAATACACTAAGTAGTAATACATTTGTTTTTCTTCATCCCAGCCTTTTTCAACAAATTTTTCTGCACTTTCAGGGTTGATAAAATCCATTTTAATCTGAATGTGAGTATCCAGATTAATTACGTTTTTAATCGATTTTCTGGCGTCAGAAACTGCTGCGTTAGCAATTGGGAATGAGGTTACATCTTCGATGCTATATTTTTCTCCTTTATCAACTTTATAGTTTTTGAATTCAGGAATTAAGTCTGGATTGTCTAATACTTCATTCAGGAAGTTTTGCTCTTCAAACTGATCATTTTTAGCGAAATAATTCACAGATCGGTTCATAAACATTACTTCCTCTTTTTTATCTTCTGCTGGTAAAACCACATCTTTTGCGAAGTTTTGGCAGAATTTTAAATATTTTTTAGTGATGAAGTTTTCGTCTTCAAAAGCATCTACAGATAAAAAGTGCTCTAACCAGTAACGCGCGTCGTAACGGTTGCTGTCTACAGTTAGAATTTTGTATCCTTCTTCTTTTTTATAGTTAAAAATCAAACATCCTTTATCTAATTTGCTCAGGTTGATTCCCTGCTGCAAAATCATTTCAAGGTTGCTGTTTTTTTCTTCAAATTGTAAAAAGTCTGCTTGCAATTCGCTTTTAAAAATCCCAATTGCGTCAACTACATTATTATCAATACTTAAGTTTGTTAAGTACGTTACATAAACCTCTCCGTTTTTAATATGCGGATGATTGGACTGCTCAAATAAATGCGTCGTGATTTTTTTTGAAATCTCCTGTAAATTAGAAGGATTTGTAAAAATCTCCGTTGCATATTTAAACATGTCGTTGTAATCCAAGTCCACTTCGTGCGCAAACTGATAATAGTTTTCTTCTTTCTCTCTAAAAGGTTTAAAGAAGTACTCTTTTATCAAAGGCACAATTTCATCATTAAGATTAAATGGCTGCTCTGATAAAAAAATAGCTTCGTTACGACTTTTGTTCCCTACGCGGTGTATCGCAAGCGTCTCGATGTGGGTGTTGAATAAATTGATCATATTTTTTATTTAGGTACAGAGTGGCAGAGGTTCAAAGGCACAAAGGTTATTTTCTGTCTTTTATTTTTCTGATAAAAGAGCTTAACATTCGTTCTATTTCTCTGCTTTCTCCATTTATTTTATTGAATTGATACTCGGTTATATATTTTAAATTGAATGAAATTTCAAGCTGAGTCTGCATTTCAAATAGTGATGAAATTGAAATATTTAAGAATCTCAAATAATCATTATTTCCATCCCTTCCGTATCCCTCAGCAATATTACTCGGTATTGATATTGAACATCTTCTAATTTGTGAAGATAGTCCATAAATTTCTTCTTTAGGGAATGAATTTGTTAATTGGTAAATTTCGGTAACTAAGTTCATTGACTTCTGCCAAATCAAAAGATCTCTAAAAGTATTCATATTTTGTATTTAAAAATAAAACACAAAAATAAAAATATTCCTACAATAAAAAATCAAAGATTCTAAAGAAAAAACCTCTGAACCTTTGCCACTTTGAACCTTTGCACCTTAAAAGACTAATTCCAATTTTCCTCAAATCCGTAATCTTCAAAGCTGTCGTCGCCTTCGAACATATCAAGATCATCTTCGTCTAAATCGTCTTCAAATTCTCCGTAGATATCGTTGTGCATATCATCTGCTTCGAAGTTTTTTTCAAGCGCTTCGTCTGGCATTTCACCGTGAGAGAATAAAGTTTCAGGATATGTTGCTCCGACTGCTTCATCTTCAACAGCAGCCAATTCAACTAAGAAAGTCCACATGCTAATGAAATCATAAACGTAGATAATCTTTGTATTTTCTTTATCTAAAATACTAGATAACGGATAATCGTTCATGGTTCTTTGTTCACCCGGAACATCGCCAGTATCAAAAAGAGGAATTTCATCTTCCTGATTCCAAGTCTCGTCACAAGTATAAAATGAAGCAACTTCTGATCCGTCAAAACCAAAAGCGTTGAAGATCGCATTGTGTAAATCCTCAAGCGTATCGTCTTCAAGAATAGCAATGTCTCTAAAAATATCTTCTTCGGCGTCTAGAATTACTCTAAATTTATAAACCATAATCTTTGTTTTTATTGAGAGGTCAAAGGTAAAATATAAAAAACGAAATACGAATTGTGAATTACGATTTGTTGAAAAGATTTTTTCAGCTTTCTGATTATGTGGCGTCGATTGTCAGGCTGAGCGAAGTCGAAGCCCCGAATCCAATAGGAGCGCCCTTCGACTTCGCTCAGGGGTGACAAACGAGACTTAGAAAAAATCTTATCTCCCAGTCAATCTCTTTCTAATTTTATGATAATGTTTGTGGTAAGTACTATGACTAGGATAACTTCTGCTTGAAGTCATATTATTAAAAATCAACGCCGTTAAAAGTAAAATAAGTACACCACTTAAAACTGGAGAAAGCACATACATATATCCCAAAGCTTTTACTTTTTCTGTTCCAATAACAGCAATTAAAGCCGTTGCACCTCCTGGCGGATGAAGCGTTTTAGTAATCTGCATTAAAATTATGGCAATAGAAACGGCTAATGGAGCAGCTATATACATAATATCCGGAACCAGTTTGTGAACGGTTACGCCTACAAGAGCAGAGATTACATGTCCGCCAACCAGATTTCTAGGCTGCGAAAACGGACTCTGAATAATTCCGTAAACCAAAACACTCGAAGCCCCAAAAGAACCAATTAAGTAAACGGCATCGCTTCCCGAAAAATGAATTGATTGCACGTAAGCCAGAATTCCAATTCCAACAAACGATCCTAAAAACGACCAAAAATGTTCCTTATAATCAATTAAAGTTTCTTTATAAAGAATGTAACGTGTTTTGCGATAGCTTCTTTTAATTTTAGGAGTGGGCATAATAATATAATTTGTGGTATTTTTTGCCACAGATTTCGCAGATTAAAAGGATTAAAAATCTGTGTGAATCTGTGAAATCTGTGGCCTAAAAAAATATTTATTTCGTTAAGCTTGGGGCGTAACTATATACAGTATAAGGATAAAGTGTTTTTGCTGTGTATTTTGAAATTAAACAAACAACAAGAATCGGTAAAAACAACGTATAATCATTTGTTAATCCGCATACTAAAAATATTGCTGTAAATGGAGCATGAATACTCGCGCTCAAAACAGCCGCCATTCCGATAATCATAAAGTTAACCGGAATTACATTTACATGGAAAAAGCTGTTTAAAACAGAAGCCAATAATAATCCTAAGAAAGCCCCAATAAACAAACTTGGAGCAAAAACGCCGCCGTCGCCGCCGGAAGCTAATGTTATAGATGTTACGATTGGTTTCAGAATTAAAATTCCGATGAATGTTAAAGCTAATGTTATTGTTAATGGAATTTCTGCAGTATTTTCGAAAATACCTTTTATAGCATGATAACCTTCGCCATATAATTGAGGAAAAATAAATAATGAAATACTTAAAACTGCAGAGCCTATTATAATTTTATAATAATGAGTTCCGATTTTCCCAAATTGAGATTTAAAAAACAATACACATTTGGTTAAATAAACCGAGTTCATTCCGGCTAAAATTCCTAAAAGAATAAAATACGGAATCGCTTTTAAATGCCAGGTTTCAATAGAAACCGCAAACAAAGGTTCTTCTTTTAAAATAGAAAGCAAACCAAAAGCAATTGAAACCGCAATTACATTTGAAATGATAAAAGCTCGTGTCACTTTTCTGGAAATAACTTCAAGAGCAAATAAAATTCCCGCAATTGGACTGCTGAAAAGTGCTGTTACTCCGGCAGCAACTCCGGCGCAGATTAATTCTGTTTTGTATTGGCGGAAAACATTTTCTTTTTCATGTGCAACGGAACCAATTGTGGCTGTGGCAACTACGGTAGAAACTTCGATTCCGGTTGAACCTCCAAAAACTACAGTCAATAATCCGTTGATAAAGTGTGATGGAATTTTATAAGAGGGAAGATTTTTTGTGGTTTGTGTACTTTCAAAGACTTCTTTGATTCCTTTGTTTTCTTTTTTCTTAAAAAGATATTGCCTCAAAAAATAAATTACAGACAATCCGAAAACCGGGAAAATGATATAGAATAATGGATTTACCGAAACTTGATGAAAGAAGATTTCTTCGTAATACTCCGTAATTTTTTTAAGTGAAATTCCGAGAAAGGCAGAAAGGAAGCCAATTAAAATAGAAACAATAACTAATTTTCGGAACTTAATGAATTGATGATTTTTTTTGATTTGCGCCGTTTTGTTCATCAGAAGTGATTTTGTAGTCGCAGGATTTTATTTGCGATTTCACAAAATTAGGCAATCAAATCTGTTTTTTAATAATAATCACTCCTTATTATATGTTAAAATTATTAAAATAAGAAAATTCTTTCAGTGTGTTTTTCATTGCATAACGTTTTATTCGTTTATAACTTGGTTTCAACTATACCGGATACAGTACTTTCCAATATGTTATTTTGCTTATCCAAAGTCATAATAATATTTTGTGTACTAGACATGCGGAAATAATTGATTTTTTCGCTAATAAAAAATAAAGGTCTATTTAAACCATCTGTTGAAACTTCAAATAATTTTTCGCCCTTTTGGTTGTAGTAATATTCATCTGTGGTATTGCTCCATAAATTTTCTATTAGCTTAAAATGATATACTTCACGATGATAAATACCCTCAGATACTTCCCATATTTTGTTCCAATCTCCTTCAGGAGTAATAATATAATTTCCTTTATAGTCAATTACACAATCTTTAAAACGAATGTTCTGTATTTCTCCTACCGGATATGTAATAATGACGTTTCCATAACTATCGAAATCACTAGCTATTTGAGCATCGGTTAGTATTTTGATGCTTTCTAATTGTTCATTTACAATTTTAATAATAGTTGTTGTTTTTTGGAGACTATCTTTTATTTCTTCCTTCACGATACAATGGCCATTATAGAAAGTAGAAAGCGGTTCTAAATCAGTTTTTAATTTTTTTCCTTTAAGTGTAATAAAACCATATTCATGAATCTCTTTTTTATGATTGTAAAAGTGATAGGCAAAAATTTTACTTTTCTGTGATAAGCTTTTTATGTAGATAAACTCTTTTGGTACTTTGTAAGTATGAGAATCGTAAGTAAAAAAATATTTTTTAGTCTTGGTGTTTTTGACAATATAGTTGTTAGGGTCCCAATATCTTACAAGACTGTCTTTTGTTTTGAAAATTTCTTTACCGGAATAGTAATCTAATTTTACATAGGTTTTTATGCTTTTATTTCTTTTAGTGACAGTGAAAAATCTAAAACTATGGTCGTATTTAAAATCTGTTAAAACGTCTCCGTTCTTATTAATTTTTGCATATTTGCTGTCTCTGGAACCAGCAAAGCCCACGGCATCAGTCTGTTCATTAAGTTCAATAGTATAATCTAACTTATTTGAATTATCTTCATGATACCCAACTTTTATATATCGATCTTGAAAATAATAATAGTGAATGTCGCCTAGTTGTTTCATGATTTCTAAAATATAAATTTCACTTACATTGGCAGTTTTTCCTTTGGTTTTCCTTTTAATTTGATCTGCAGGCAGATTTTCTTCAACTCTGACCATTCCGTTATTAATGCTAAAAACTGATTTGAACGATCTGTTATATTGAACTCCTTTTTTGTTAGCAAAAGTCCATCCTTCTGGGGTAGATTTTAAAAATACCCCGTTTTTTATCGGTTCACCATCTATCATTTGGATTATTCTATTTTCCTGACTGCACAGAATTAGAGGAAAAAAAATTAAAATAAATAAGTAAAATAATCTCATATCTATGTTTTAGAATTTCTTTTCTTTAATAGAGTGTTTTTTTAGTATAAAGGTTGGGGACGATTTGTAAAATCTGTAGACAAATAAAATTTGAATAAAAAAAGCTTTAGCCAAATTACTGTATTTTTGGGCTAAAGCCTTTCAAGTTTTGCTTTTTTAATCATCCAGCTAAAGCTGGAAGCAATTGAAATATTTTTTTACATACGTAATGATATAAAATGAGAAAAAAAACTTCGCGCCTTAGTGCCTTCGCGGCAAAAACTTATCTCTCATAAAACTCTATCGGCAGTAAATCAGGATCTGCGATAAAAGTAAAACGTTTTTCTGTCGTTTCATCAATTCTGATAGGCTCAGATTCTATGTTTTTTGAAGTCAAAAAAGCAACAGTTTCATTGAGATTAATTACTTCAAATGCTAAATGACGTAATCCAACCGCTTCTGGTCTTGAAGGTCTTTTTGGCGGATCTGGGAATGAAAACAATTCAATTACATAAATTCCATTTAAAGCCAAATCTAATTTATACGACTGGCGTTCTTCTCTGTAAATTTCTCTGATAACTGTTAAACCTAAAATTTCGGTATAAAAAGTTTTAGATTTTTGAAAATCAGAGCATAAAATGGCAATATGGTGAACTTTATTTAGGGTAAGCATTATTTTTTTGATTCAGGTTCTTGATTTAATTTTCGGATTACTTTTGCCGGATTTCCAACGGCTAATGAATTATCAGGAATATCTTTTGTAACAACAGATCCGGCGCCAATAACACAGCCTTTTCCAATTGTCACACCCGGACAAATAACTGAATTTCCACCAATCCAGCAATCGTCGCCAATTGTAACCGGATAAGCATTTTCTAATGATTTTCGTAATTCAGCGTCAAGAGGATGTGATGCGGTATAAATTTGAACATTTGGCGCAATAAATACATTCGAACCAATATTTACAGGCGCACAATCCAGAACAACGCAATTCACATTAAAATAAACGTTTTCGCCACAAAAAATATTATAACCGTAATCACAATGAAAAGGTGGTTCGATGTAAAAACCGGCTCCAGTATTGGGAATCAGTTCTTTTAAAATTTCTTTTGCTTTTTTGGTAACTCTATATTCTTTTACATTTAAACTGTGTAAAAGATTTTTTGCAGTTCGGCGGCCTTTTACTAATTCAAGGTCAAAAGCGTTATAGTATTCACCCGAAATCATTTTTTCTTTTTCTGTCTTCATTATAAGGTATTACATTTTCGTCTTAGCGATTTTCTCATGAATTTTTACAGTTTCCTGCAAAGCTGCGGTGCAGTACCAAGGCGTTAATTCGGCTTCGAGTAAATTGGCTTTTATGGCAGGATCTGTTGCTACAAGCGCTTTTGCTTCGTCGACAGTTTCTACGTTAAAAATATAAATACCTCTATAATTTCTGTCGTTTTTCATAAAAGGCCCTGCCACAACGAGTTTTCCTTCTTTTGCCAGTTTATTGATGTTTGCCATATGTCCTTCAAACAATTTTTTGGTTTCTTCTTTTGAAGCCGTTGTATTAGTTCCCGATTTTAAAAGACAGAAAACATATTTCTTCATTCCGTATTCATCTGCATTTAGAGATTTTGCCAGATTTTCATCGAATTTAACTTCAGTTTCTTGTGAAAAACCAAAGTTGCAAAGTAAAAGAAGCAGGATTAAAATTGAATTTTTCATTTTTAAGAATATTTCTTGTTATTTGTCCAGCATTTTGTTTTTTGTGAATTCCAGATTTTTTATCGAACTAATAGGTGCAATTTTTATAGTTGGATTTCCTTGTGTTGTATAAAAGTAATAAGCAGTATTAGAACCAATTATATAAATATTTTCAGATTTTTCATCACTATAATTTAATGTGTAGTTATAGTTTAATGTGTTGTTTTTTATTTTATTAGAGATTGATATACCATCTGCTAGCCCATATCCTAAAAAAACAGAAATTAAAAAAGTACTTAAAGATTGTATTGCAATTATATTATAATATTCTAGTTTTTCATTTTCGGGTAATTTCTCGAATTCAGGACCGGTTTTTACACCAGTAATTTTAGGCAGCCAATTTTTACCTTTCTTATTTAATAACAATTTTGGCACATTATAATAAAAAATAAATAATGCTAATACAGTTACAAAAAACACTGGATGTGACATCGTTGCTGCTAACGGACTTATCAAAATATCCATAATAGACGAATATCTGATAATGTTTATACCAAGCAGATAGTAAAAAATGCTATCCTTTGTTATTCCTAAAAGGATAAGAAAAAGATATCCTAAAGGAAGTAAGTTCTGTATTTTATCAATATTTTTAATCATACTACTAAAGCAGCTTTTTCAAAATAACAATTTGTCCCAAATGATAAACGTCATGCTGGATGATTCCGTGAATATCTTCATAAAAATTATGATTATTATTTTGATCTATTTTCTCAAAATCCGCATCATTAAAATTACTCAAACAATCATTCCACATTTCCTGAGATTTTGCCAGACTCTGCAATGATTGTTCCCAGGCCGGCTCTGATGAATCTAAAATGGGTACAAAATAATTATGATCGGGAGTTGTGATTATTTCACCCTGAACACGTTTTAATATGTTTCTTCTCCATTGTATTAGGTGATTGACAATTTCCCAAATCGTGTTTAAATTAGGGTTGATTTTTTTATAAGCCTGAGCCGCAGTTACATCTTTTAAAGTATCTGCTAAGGTAACTTCAAGCCACGGATTTCCATTATAAATGGATTGGTACAAGTTCGAAACTCTTTTACTTTCTGACATGATTAACGATGTTTTTCAATTTCTAGCTAAGATACAAATTAGTATTTTACAACTCATCCTTAAAATTCTACAATTGGGTTATTATATATTTTTTAACAGGAAATGTTAAAATACATTTGCCTCATCAAAAACCAATATCATGAAAACCAGAATTACTTTTATTTTATTATTACTAAGCACTTTTACTTTTGCACAAAATGTTATCTCAGGAAAAGTTTTGGACCAAAAAGGAAAACCAGTTGCCGGAGCGAATATTTATATAGACGGAACTTACGATGGAGCAACAAGTTCTGAAACTGGAGATTTCTCTTTTGAAACTTCTGCAACAGGAAATCAGTTTTTAGTAGTAAGCTTTTTACTTTTCGAAACTTTCAAAAAAGAAATTGATGTTACCAACTTTAAAGATCAAACGGTAAAACTAAGAGAAAATGTAAATGCTCTTGATGCCGTTGTCATTACAGCCGGAACTTTAGAATCTGGAGATAAAGCAAGAGTTTCGGTTTTAAAACCTTTAGATATTGTAACAACTGCAGGTTCTGCCGGAAATATTGTTGCCGCTTTGCAGACTTTGCCTGGAACGCAAAGTGTGGGCGAAGACGGACGTTTATTTGTACGTGGTGGAGAAGCCAGTGAAACACAGACTTTTGTTGACGGAATTCGCGTGGCACAACCGTACGGAGCAACAACTAATAATTTACCAACAAGAAGCCGTTTTTCTCCTTTTTTATTCAGCGGAATTGCTTTTTCTACCGGAGGTTACTCGGCAGAATATGGTGAAGCTTTATCAAGTGTTTTACTTTTAAATACGCAGGATGAACCAGATCATAATAAAACAGATATTGGTTTAATGACGGTTGGTTTGAGTTTAGGAAATACTCAAAAATGGACAAAAAGTTCGTTAAGTGTCAATATGGCTTATATTAATTTAGCGCCTTATCAGGCTGTAATTCCACAAAATGTTGACTGGAATAATCCGTATCAATCTCTTGGAGGAGAAACGGTTTACCGATACAATTTTACAAACGGAATCTTCAAATTATATGCGGCTTTTGATTCTGAAAAATTCGATTTGAATCAGAAAAATATCAACTTCGAGAATCCTATCAGAACAGATTTAAACAATAATAACTTCTATTTAAATTCTTCTTATAAAGGAACTTTTGGAACGGGATGGCAGTTAACTTCTGGAATTAGTTACGGTTACAGCAAAAACAAAACAAAATACGACATTAATGATATCAATACAGATGAAAATGCTGCACAGTTGAAATTAAAACTAGGAAAGAAAGTTTCGAACTATTTCAAATTGTCTTTTGGAACAGATTATTTCATTACCAAATTCAATGAAAATTTTGATGACAATGTTTCTATTGATGTTAAAAACGGATATGATTCTAACATTTTTGCAGCTTATACCGAAGCAGATATTTTATTCTCTAAAAAACTGGCAATGAAAGTTGGTTTGAGATATTCGAACAACAGTTTATTAAACGAAAATAATATTGCGCCAAGAGCTTCAATAGCATACAAAGTTTCAAAAAGCAGCCAGTTTTCATTTGCTTACGGAGATTTTTCTCAAACGCCTGTTGTAGATTATATTAAGTATTCAAAATACCATCAGTTTGAAAGCGAAAAAGCACAGCATTATATTTTAAATTATCAGTTTACACAGCCGGGACAAACTTTTAGAGCCGAAGCTTATTATAAAGATTACAGCAATTTAGTGCAATACGATACGAGAGATATTCAGTACAATTCGGTTTTCAATAATAACGGAAAAGGATATGCAAAAGGATTGGATTTATTTTGGAGAGACAGCAACTTGTATAAAAATTTAGAATATTGGATATCCTATTCTTATATCGATTCAGAAAGACAATACAAGAATTTTCCAACAATGGCAACGCCAAGTTTTATTGCAAATCATACCTTATCTGTTGTAACGAAATATTTCATTACGGACTGGAAATCACAAATTGGATTTACAAATAGTTACAGTTCAGGTCGTCCGTATAACGATCCAAATCAAACGCAATTCATGAACGGAAAAACAAAATCGTATAATAGTTTGAGTTTTAACTGGGCGTATTTATTGACAACACAAAAAATCCTTTATTTCTCAGTTTCAAACCTTTTAGGAACGCAGAATATCTTTGGATACGATTACGCAAAATTACCAGATCCAAACGGAGTGTATAATAGACAAGCAATTACACCAACCGCAGATAGATTTTTCTTCGTAGGTTTCTTCTGGACGATCAGCCAGAATAAGAGCGAGAATCAGTTGAAGAATCTTTAAAAAGATGCTAAGTTGCTAAGGTTCTGAGATGCTAAGATTTTAGAAACTAAGAAAAAAAACTTAGAACCTTAGTATCTCAGAATCTTAGAACCTCAAAAAAAAACAATTCAGCATCAAAAATCAACAACTCAGTATCATTTAATTTTAAGAAGGTAAAATCTGATATACTTTTGAAGTATAAATTAAAAGGTACAAAGAAACAAAGTGACAAAGGTTCAAAGTTTTTTAGAATGTCAATAATAAGAAAGTCAAACCTTTGTCCCTTTGTAACTCAGAACCTTTGAGCCTAGAAAAAAGAGTTTTAATCATCAACAAAAAAACTTAGAATCTCAGAACCTTAGAATCTTAGAAACTTTAAAAAAAAGAATCATGACCAAAATTATTACACTAATCACGTTATTTATCTGCAGCTTAATGTCTGCTCAAAATGTAAAATTAACTGTTGCTGTTTCAGGTATAAAAAACAATACTGGAATTGTAAAAGTAGGTTTGTATAACTCAGACGGTACGTTTCTTAAAACGACTTACAAAAGTCTTTCTTCTGAAATTAAAAACAATGAAGTTATCGTAACATTTGACAATCTTCCTTCGGGAGAATATGCAATTTCGACATATCACGATGAAAACAATAACGGTAAGCTTGATAGAAACGCGATGGGAATACCTTCTGAAGATTATGCAGCTTCAAACAATGCAAAAGGATTTATGGGGCCGCCTTCCTATAAAGATGCTAAATTTGTTATAGCAAAAGATTCAAAAATTGAAATTATATTATAAACAGTAACTAGCAAACAAATCAAAATAACCATTTAAATTACTTATAAAATGAAAAAAATCATCACGTTAATCGCATTATTTGTTGTAGTAATAAGTTCAGCTCAAACTCAATTTGAGCAAGGAATGACTAAAGCTTTCGCGCTTTGGAAAGAAGGCAAAACTACAGAAGCTTCGGCATTATTTGAAAGAATTGCTTCTGCTGATAAAACCAGTTATCTGCCAAATTATTATATTGCTTTGATGAATGCAACAGCGGTTTTTACTGAAAAAGATAAAACAAAAATCGATTTGTTATTGACAAAAGCACAAGACGCATTAGATGTTGAATTTATTAAAGATCAAAACAATGCTGAACTTTATGCTTTGCAAGCTTTAATTTATACAGGATATGTTGTGGCTGACCCAATGACAAACGGAATGAAATATTCGGCTAAAGTAATGGAAGCTTACGCAAAAGGAAAAGCGATTGACCCAAACAATCCAAGAATTGTTTTTGGAGAAGCTGATTACCAAATAGGCGGTGCAAAATGGACAGGAGTTGATACAAAACCACTTTGTGCTCAAGTTGATAAAGCTATAGAACTTTTTGCTACTTTTAAACCAGAAACTCCTTTTTCTCCTAAGTGGGGATTAGACAGAGCTTTGGAAACTCAAAAAAATTGTAAATAATTTTATAAAAAAATAAAAGAATGACCTTAAAACCAAATCTATTTAAAGCGTTTTTAATTGGCGGAGTAGTATTTTTATTTTCCTTCCTGATTCGCTTTGCATCATTTGGAACTGCAGTTTTTACCAAAGATTTGTACATCTATTTTTTGTACTGTATGTTGTACAGCGTTGTTTTGTACGTGGTAAATGCTTCTCTATTTGTGTATTTAGATAAGGTTTTTGAAGGAGCAAACAGGTTTTCTGCCAGAAGAATTTTTATAGGGTTTATAAGTTCATTTTTCATTTCGCTTTTCGTCATTTTTGTACTGCGCATTTTCACGCAGGTTGTTATAGAAAGACGCCCGTTATTAAGCTTTTTGGCAAATGAAGATCCGGCAAATTATATAGAATCTTCGGTCATTACTTTTATCGTTTTGCTGATATTTCACGCATTACATTTTTACAAATTATATCAGGAAAATAAGGTTATACAGCAAAAGATAATTGCGGGAACGGCAAACGCCAAATTCGAAAGTTTAAAAAATCAAATCGACCCGCATTTTCTTTTTAACAGCTTAAATGTTCTTAGTTCTTTAATTGAAGAAAATCCGGATAACGCACAGCGGTTCACCACTTCTTTATCTAAAATTTACAGATATGTTTTAGAACAAAAAGATAAAGAACTGGTTTCTGTAGAAGATGAATTATCATTTGCAAAAACTTATATGAACCTGCTGAAAATGCGTTTCGAAAACAGTTTGTTTTATGAATTGCCAGCAGGAAATATAAATCCGGATGCCAAAGTGGTTCCGCTTTCTTTACAGCTTTTACTGGAAAATACAGTAAAACACAATGTGGTAAGCGAACAGAAGCCATTACATATTAGAATTTTTATTGACAAAGATTATTTGGTTATTCAAAATGATCTTCAGAAAAAAGAAGTTCTGCAGGACAGGCAAGGCGTTGGATTGCAGAATATTGTAAACCGTTACGGAATTATAACCGACAGAAAAGTGCTGATTGAGCAGGATGAAAAGAACTTCTCGGTTAAGATTCCAATTTTAACTAAACAAATTGCAGTTATGGACATTAGTACAGAATATAATGACGAAGCAAAAGCGTATTACAGAGCTAAAAAGAGAGTAGAAGAGTTGAAAGGATTTTACGGAAATGTAATTTCATATTTATGTGTCATTCCGTTTTTAGTTTTCATCAATTTAAAATTTTCACCAGGATTTCAATGGTTTTGGTTCTCGGCTTTAGGATGGGGATTTGGAGTTGCGATGCATGCTTTTAAAGTTTTTGGTTACAGCTCTGATTGGGAAGAACGAAAAATCAGAGAGATTTTAGAGAAAGAAAATAATCAAAAAACCTGGAAATAATGACGGAAAAGAATTATGCCGAAGGTGAAAGATATTATCAGGCTCAAAAAAGAGTAAAAGAACTAAGAGAATTTTATGAACATCTCACAGTATATGTACTTGTAAATCCAATTGTAATTGTGGTTAATATTATGACTTCGCCGGGATATTTATGGTTTATATGGTGTTTAATGGGATGGGGAATAGGAGTTGTTTTACACGGATTAAAGGTTTTTAACCTTCCGCCTTTTTTTAATAAAAAATGGGAGGAAAGAAAAATCAGGGAAATTTTAGAGAAAGAACGCAATCAAAAAACTTGGGAATAATGGAAACAAATTCTAATAATAGTTCAGAAGAAAATGTTTTGAAAGAGCTGGCAAGTAAAAAAGTGGTGAAACTAAAATCATTTTACAAACACACTTTTCTGTATGCCGCTGCAATGATTCTTTATGTATTGAAAGAATATACAGAATTGCCATTAAACTTCTTTCCGATACATTTTTTAAACGGAGTGGTAGTAATTATTTGGTCTGCAGTATATGTAGGTTCCGCAATTGATATGTTTGTTTCTTTCAAAATATTCGGCAAGGAATGGGAAGAAAGAAAATTGAGAAGCCTTTTAGAAAAGAAAAACAGAACACAAAAATGGGAGTAATCATGGAAATGAATTTTAATGAAGATGATAAATACTTTTTAGCAAAAAAGAAAGTAGAAAGTATTAAAGGGTTTTACGGAAATCTTGTTGCTTATATTTTAGTAAACGCAATTTTGATTTTCATTAATCTATATACTTCACCAAAATATTTATGGTTTTTCTGGCCGTTAATGTGGTGGGGAATTGGAGTTGTTTTTCATGGATTAAAGGTTTTTGAAGTATTTCCGGTTTTAGGAAAAGACTGGGAAGAAAGAAAAATCAAAGAGTTTATGGAAAAGGAAAAAGAGAATAAAAATAAATGGAAATAATTTTAAAGAAATAAATATTATGGGACGTTTTAGAAGACGCATGTACGAAGAATATGCACACGAATTCAGCACAGACGAAAATTATAATAATGCTTATAGAAAAGTTAAAAGGTTAAAAGGTTTCTACTCGCATTTAAGAGTTTATATTATTGTGAATGTAATCATTATAATCGCAAATTTAAACAGGGATATTTTTAGCGAAAATATTCATGAAAGCGGATTAATGGACTGGCAGACTTATTCAACAGCATTTTTCTGGGGAATTGGTTTATTGGCGCACGCAATGTCTGTTTTTGGCCGTGATCTTTTCTTTAGTGACGATTGGGAGCAAAAGAAAATCCAAAAATATATGGAGAAAGAAGCCGCGAATACAAATAAATGGGAGTAACTTTGAAATACTATTTTTTCTAAATTTTGTATATAGTAAATGATCACATTAATTATAGAAGACGAAAAACCAGCTGCAAGATTGCTGCAAAGAAAACTTGAAAAGTTAGACGTTACCGTAGAAACGATGCTTCATTCGGTTGAAGAATCAGTTCATTGGTTTAGCAATAACCAGCATCCGGATTTGATTTTTCTGGATATACAATTGTCAGATGGATTGTCGTTTGAAATTTTTGAAAAAATAGATATTAAAAGCGCTATTATTTTTACAACAGCTTATGATGAATATGCATTAAAAGCGTTTAAACTAAATAGCATAGATTATCTTCTAAAACCAATTGACGAAGATGATCTCGAAGCAGCGGTTTCAAAATTTAAATCCCGACTTCCGAAAACAGCTTCTGAAACTTCAAACGTACAGCTTGATTTTGAACAGATTCGCCAAATGCTCTCAAATCCCTTTGAGAAGACTTATAAAAAGAGATTTACGGTTAAAATTGGCCAGCATTTAAAAGTAATTACAACAGAAGAAATTGAATGTTTTTTTAGTGAAAACAAAGGAACATATATCCATACTTATGACAATCGAAACTACTTAATCGATTCAACTTTAGAGATTCTGGAACAGGAATTAGACAAAAAGGATTTCTTTCGCGTAAGCAGAAAATTTATTGTTCCGCTTCAGGCCATTAAAGAAATTCAGGTTTATACCAATTCACGTTTAAAAGTAATTTTACCAACTTATAAAGAAGATGAGGTTATTGTAAGCCGTGAAAAAGTGCAGGATTTTAAAACCTGGCTGGGATAAAATAATTTTCTAGTCCCAATTATATAAAATAAAAAAGAGCCGAAATTTTCGGCTCTTTTTTATTTTATTCAAAACATTATTTACTCAATCTATGCAATGTATATGTCATGGCGCTCAAAAGGAAAAATGCCATAATTTGATGAATTAATCCTAGAGCCAAAGGCACGCTGTATAATAATGTAAAAACACCAAGAAGGAATTGTATAAAAACAAAAACAACTAAAGTATTGATTCCGTTTGATTGTGTATTCGTAAGCGTATATTTTTTGCTTTTGAAGAAAAGGAAAAGAATAATTGCAACTACAACATAAGCAAAAGTTCTGTGTACGAACTGAACGCCACTTTTTCCTTCAATTAAATTTTTAATCAAGCTAGACTGCTCAATAAAAACCGATTCGTGAATAAATTCTCCATCGCTCATTAAAGGCCAGTGATTATGAATTAATCCGGCGTTTAATCCCGCAACAAATCCACCATAAATAATCTGGATCAATAAAGCGACTAAAGCATATCTGGCAATTGTACGAAGCGGTAATATTTTATTGATATTTCTTTCAGGATAAATCAAATCTAACGCTACCCAAAGTGTGTAAGCAAAAGTGACAAAAGCAAAAGTTAAGTGTAAGGAAAGTCTAAAATGGCTTACATCCGGATTATCAATTAATCCGCTTCGAACCATAAACCATCCAAGAAAACCTTGAAAAGCTCCCATTGCTAAAAGAACAATACATTTTTTAATTGTTGGAGTATCTAATTTCTTTCTGATTAAGAAATAAACAAAAGGCACAAAGAAAACCAATCCAATTATACGACCGATGAAACGGTGAAACCATTCCCAGAAATAAATGAATTTATAATCTGCTAATTGAAAATCGTTGTGAATATTGATTTTTTGGTACTCAGGAAATTTTTTATATTCATCAAAAGCGGCTTGCCATTTTGCATCCGTTAAAGGAGGAAATGTGTCGGTAACCAAATGCCAGTCCGTCATTGATAAACCTGAATTGGTTAAACGTGTGATTCCACCCACGACAACCATTAAAAATAATAAAACACAACCTGATAGTAACCAAATGATTACTGATTTATTCTCTTTTTTCATTCTTTTCCGATTAATTCGATTTCGTTTGTTTTTGTTAATTTATTGATGTAAAATTTTGAAAAATAAAAACTCCCATATATAAAAGATGAAAATAGCATAATAAATTTTATTATCCTTTCAGTAATAGATGCATGGAATTCATTTCCAAATAAACTAATTAGAATATATTTTTCAAAAAAATAATATAGTATTGCAATTATAAAAGCTGAAGCAACAGAGAACAAAAAATAAAGTATAATATGTTTAAACCGTACCTTGTTAATGTTTTTAAGCTTTCTATAAAAAAGTATATTAGTTGATAAAAAGACTGATATAATAATCAATAAAAAGATGACTCCGATAGCTATCATTATTTTTTTAGGGTAAGATTTAACTTCGCAGCTCTTTTAATCACAAAATCATATGCGGCTTGATATTCATTTGGAATATCTCCTTCTAAAATCGCTTCTTTTACGGCTTCCTTTAAAACTCCAATTTCTCGTGAAGGTTTCAAATCAAACATTTCCATAATCTCTTCACCGGAAATTGGCGGTTGAAAATTACGAACATGATCGCGTTCTTCGACTTCAACAATTTTCTTGCGAACAATTTCAAAGTTTTTATGATATTTCTTAAACTTCGCTGGGTTTTTGGTTGTAATATCAGCTTCACATAAAGTCATTAAATCCTCAACATCTTCACCCGCATCAAAAACCAAACGACGCACTGCGCTGTCGGTTACTATATCCTGCGCCAAAACAATCGGACGAGAACTCATTATAACCATTTTTTGCACAAATTTCATTTTGTGATTCAATGGCATATGCAAACGTTCGAATATTTTTTTCGCCATTTTTCCACCTAAAAATTCATGTCCGTGAAAAGTCCAACCCTGTTTTTTATTGAAACGTTTTGTTGGAGCTTTTCCAATATCATGTAATAAAGCCGACCATCGCAGCCAAACATCATCTGTATTTGGACAAATATTATCAACGACTTCAAGTGTATGGTAAAAGTTGTTTTTATGCGTATGACCTTCAATTTCTTCTACTTGATTTAAAGCTGTTAATTCAGGTAAGATTAAATCTAAAAGCCCTGTTTTATATAAAAGTAAAAATCCAGTTGATGGTTTAGGCGTAGAAAGAATTTTGTTTAATTCGTCTACAATTCTTTCTCCCGAAATAATCTTGATGCGATCAGCATTTTTGGTAATTGCATTCAAAGAATTTTCTTCGATTTCGAAATTCAACTGTGTAGCAAAACGAATTGCACGAAGCATTCGCAGCGGATCATCAGAATAAGTAATATCCGGATCTAAAGGCGTTTTGATTGTTTTACTTTCTAAATGCGCCAATCCATTAAACGGATCCAAAAGATCTCCAAAGTTCTTTTTATTTAAAGATAAAGCCAAAGCGTTGATTGTAAAATCACGACGATTTTGGTCATCCTGAAGCGTTCCGTTTTCTACAATCGGATTTCGGCTGTCGAAATTATAAGATTCTTTTCGGGCACCCACAAATTCAATATCGGTATCTTCAAAACGAAGCATTGCTGTTCCGTAAGTTTTAAAAACCTGAACTTTTGGCTTATTCGGAAGTAAATCAGAAACTTTAAGCGCTAATTCGATGCCGCTTCCAACTGCTACAACGTCGATGTCTTTTTTAGAACCTCGGTTTAAAAGCAAATCACGAACGAAACCTCCTATCACATAAGAGTCTACATTTAATTCCTGAGAAGCTTTCGAAATAATATCGAAGATTTTGTTTTGTAAAGCAGTTTTATAGTTCATATTGTTTGCCACTCCCGATAGCTATCGGGATCACTAATTTTTGAATAAAGATGATTTCAATTTTCGAAGAAATGAAATGCATGCAAATTTACAACATAGAAAATCGCTATTATAATCTATAGCTCAATTTTTTGAACAATTTCACATTTTGATGCGTTGATTTTTATGAATTGAGAAAGGGCTGCCACGAATTACACTAATTTTCACGAATTATTTTTTTTCTGCCACAGATTATAAGGATTAAAAAAATCTGTGGAAATCACTTTAATCTGTGGCAGAAAAAAATCACAATCTACATAAAAGAATAATTCGTGAAAATTCGTGTAATTCGTGGCAGAAAAAATTATACAACGATAAAACAAATCAATTACAATAACATATTTTTAAAATTGCAATTTGTATTTTTGAATCATATAAAAATGCACAAATGAAAATTGTTATATCGCCGGCGAAATCACTGAATTTCGAAAAAGAATTACCTACTGCTCAACATACTGAACCTTCATTTTTAAAAGAAGCGCGTCAGGTTCATAAAATATTAAAAGGGAAAAAGCCTGCTGAATTATCCCATTTAATGTCAATTTCAGATAAACTTGCTGACTTAAACTGGAAACGAAACCAAGACTGGAAAACACCATTTACAGTTGAAAACGCCCGCCCGGCAGTTTATACTTTCGATGGAGATGTTTATACAGGTTTAGATGCTTATTCAATTCCGTTAGAAAAACTAGATGTCCTTCAGGATAAACTTAGAATTTTATCCGGACTTTACGGTGTTTTAAAACCGCTTGATTTAATGCAGGCCTACCGTTTAGAAATGGGAACAAAATTACCTGTTGGAGATTATAAAAACCTGCATGAATTTTGGAAACCTGTTGTTACAAAAGCTCTAAATAAAGAATTGGCAAAAGGAGAATTATTCGTGAATTTAGCCAGTAACGAATATTTTTCGGCAGTTGATGTAAAAGCTTTAAAAGTTCCTGTAATCACTCCGGATTTTAAAGATTACAAAGACGGAAAATTAAAAATGATCAGTTTCTTCGCAAAAAAGGCGAGAGGTATGATGGTTCGTTATATTATTGATACAAATGCTGAAACTATTGATGACTTAAAAGGTTTTAATTACGAAGGTTATCATTTTGATGCGAATCTTTCAAAAGGAAATCATTTGGTTTTTACAAGATGATTTTAAGATGCTAAGGTTCTGAGTTGCTAAGATTCTAATATTTTTACCGCAAAGAGCGCAAAGATTTACGCAAGGTTCGCAAAGTTTTTACACAAAGCTTTGCGAACCTTGCGTTTTTAAAACATCTTAGAGATAAATTCTTTGCGCTCTTTGCGGTTAAATTAAAAAAATAAACGCCGAATTCTAAATTGAATTCGGCGTTTCTGCGTATTATAAAATTATTATTATTAGTGCATTGCGTCGGCTGCGCTAATTTTGTTCTTCCCTTTTTTGATAAAGAGAATAATCGGTATACAACATAAAAACATAATTCCCAGGTACATAAAAATATCCATGTAAGCCAAAACAGTACTTTGTTTCAATACTGAATATTCTATTCCCTGATAAGCTTTTTTAAGAGCAACATCTGCACTATATCCTTTGGACATAAAAGCGTGCTGCATTCCTGCGATACGCTGTTGAACATCATATCTTGCAGGATCTAAATTGTTGATCAAATCAACTCTGTGTTCCTGACTAAAACGTGTAATAAAAGTGGTAATAATTGCAATACCAAATGAACCTCCTAATTGACGCATCATTCCGGTAAAAGCGGCTCCTTCACCAATTTGTTTTCCTTTTAAAGTTGAAAGCGAAAGTGTTGTAATTGGAACGAAAAGTAATCCAAGACCAATTCCTCTCAAAATTAATGGCCAATACATATGTTCTACACCAGTATCTGGCGTCATACGAGTCTGCATCATAAAGGTAAAGAAGAAGAATACTAAAAATCCAACTCCAACCATATAACCTTGCGGAACACCTTTTTGAATCATATTTCCAACAAATGGCATCATAATCGCCGTTGTAATAGATCCCGGAATTAATAATAATCCCGCATCAGTTGCTGTCCATCCTAAAATTGACTGTGTATAAATAGGAATAATTAACGTCGAACCATATAATCCAAAACCAAGAATGAAACACATTACAGTTCCAATTCTTAAATTTCCATCTTTTAAAACACTTAAGTTTACAATTGGATGTTTGTAAGTCAGCTCTCTCCAAATAAAAAGAACCAATCCTAAAACAGTCACAACACTTAAAGTTACAATAAGAGAATCGTTAAACCAGTCATCCTGCTGTCCGTGTTCAAGAACGAATTGTAAAGAACCAATAAAGGCGCTCAACAAGAAAATTCCCCACCAATCAACCTGATTTGCTTTTAATTTCTCTCCATATTTAGGACTTCTTACGAAAGTTAAAGCCAAAATAGTAGCAATAATTCCAAGCGGAATATTGATGTAAAAGATATAAGGCCAAGAATAATTATCTACTAAATATCCTCCCAAAGGCGGACCTAAAGTTGGACCTACAATTACACCCATTCCGTAAATAGCCTGCGCCATACCACGTTTTGCAACCGGATAACTTTCTGTAATAATCGTTTGGGCTGTTACAAGTAGCGCTCCACCACCCATACCTTGTACGAATCGGAAGGCTACAAGTTCCCAAATATTACTGGCATTTCCACACAAAAAGGAACAGACGGTAAATATTATGATAGAAGCCACAAAATAATTACGTCTTCCAAATTGCTGTGATAACCAGCTCGTCATCGGAATTACAATAACATTCGCAATTGCGTATGCTGTAATAACCCACGCCACATCGGTCAAGGTAGCACCAAGACTTCCGCGCATGTCTGTTAGAGCTACGTTTACAATCGTCGTATCTACAATTTCCAGCAAGGCACAAAGTACTGCCGTAATGGTAATAATAACGCGTCGGTAACCGTATTCTACTAAATCGTCGTCTGCTTGTACTGCTGCTGCCATTTATTTATTTTAAATGTACGTCTACGTCAACATTCATTCCCGGTCTTAAAAGTTTTACTTTTTCAGGATCGTTTGCTTGATCTAAACTAATTTTTACTGGTAATCTCTGAATTGTTTTTACGAAGTTTCCTGTAGCATTATCAGGAGGTAACAATGAAAAACGTGATCCTGTTGCTGGAGAAAATGAAGTTACAGTACCTTTAAACTCATAGTTAGGGTAAGCATCAACTTTTAAACTTACTTTTTGTCCCACAACCATTTTGTTTAATTGTGTTTCTTTAAAGTTCGCTACAACCCAAGCCTCATTATTGTTGATGATATAGAATAAAGATTGTCCCGGCTGAACTAATTGTCCCGGCTGAATATCAACTTTAGAAACCTGACCGTCAATAGCCGCTGTAACTACTGTATAGCTTAAGTTTAAGTGCGCAACATCAAGCATTGTTTTTGCTTTTTTGATGTTTGCTGCAGCAACTTCTGTTTGTTTATCAGAAACTTTTGATTTTGACTGAATAACCGATTTTTGGTAAGAAGTCGCTCTTTGTTGTTGTTCTAAAACACGTACTTGATTTTCAGCTTCATCTTTTGCAGTTTGAGCTTGTTCAAATTGTTGTTTTGTAATTGTATGTGTTTTATATAAATTGCTGTAACGGTTAAAATCGTTTGTAAGCTGTCTCAATCTAATTTTAGCACTTTCGATAGAACCACCAGCAGATCTCATTTGAGCATCAGAAACTGAAATACTAGCATAAGCACTTCCAATATCAGCTTTTGCAGCTTCGTATTGACCTTCAGCTCCTAATAATGCAGCATTTGCTTCATCGATTTTTAACTGATAATCTCTTTTATCGATAGTAAATAAAGTATCTCCTTTTTTTACATAGTCATTATCTTTCACATAAACTTTGCTGATATATCCTGATACTCTCGGAATAATTGGGTTCATTTTTTTCTCAATTTGAGCATCATCCGTTTCTTCGTGAGCCAATGAGTGTAAGTATTTTGATATTCCGTAAGTTCCTCCCACTAAAACCAAAACGGTTAGTATGATGATGAATTTTTTATTTGTCTTTTTCTTTTCCATGAGAGCTTCGATTATATTTTAGAAAGATTGAATGATTGTGATAATTGTCCTGATACTGAAAGTAATTCGTAATATTTTTGAATGATGGTTGCTTTTGCTACAGCAGTATTGATTTTTGCACTTAACTGCTCAACATCGGCTTCAACAAGATCATTGGTATCTGCAAGACCATTGTCGAATTTATCTTTTACAAGTCTGTAATTTTCTGTAGCTTGTTGAAATGCTTCTTCATAAACCACACTTTGATTGATCGCTAAGTCATAATCTTCAATAGATTTTTGAACTTCAACTTTAATGCGGTCCGTCATAATAGCTTCCGTGTTTTTTACTTCAAGAGCTTTACTTTCTGCTTCTTTTACGTGTGCGCTGTTTTTCAGAATTCCAGATAAATCATAAGATAAACCTAAACCAAAATTCATAGCATATTTTACCGTAATAATGTCTTTAAGATCTAAAGCAGTATAACCTCCAAGTAATGAAATTGTTGGATAATATCCGGCTTTTGCAATCTTAACATTAGCCTCTGAAGCTTTTTGTTGTAAACGAATTGCCTCTAAATCTTTTCTGCTTTCAAGTGCCAGAACATCAGATGTAGGAGCACCAGTTGTTTTTAGGTTGAAGAAATCATCTTCGTTAACCTGAATTTTTACAGATGGCTCTAATTTAAGTAATGTCGTTAAATAAAAGTTGATATTGTTGATGTTGTTATTAGCTTCATCAATAGATAACTGCGTTTTTGAAACCAGTAATTGTGCTTTCAATAAATCATTTCTTGGAATGATTCCGTTTTTCTCTAATTCGATAAAATCAGTAACACGCTGTTTAGCACTTTTTTGATTCTCTGTTAAAACATCCAAAGTTTTTTGTGCTTTGTATAAAGCGGTGTAATAAGTAATTACTTTTAAAGCAACATCTTCTTTTGTTTTAGCCGCAGTAACGCTTTCAGCTTCATATAAGCTTTCATAAGCGTCAATACTATTTTGGATTTTAAATCCTGCAAAAAGAGGTAAACTTAAATTTGCCATTCCAAGCATTGCACGATCCGGAGAAGCTAAAGAAGCACTTTCTCCCTGATTAGGCATATCGATCGAAGCTTTTGTTAATCGCTGATATTGTCCTGAAATTTTTAAATCTGGATATTGGTTATTCTTAACCGTTTGTAATTCATATTTCTTTGAGTTTACCTTAGTGTTGGCAAGCGTAACTTCGTTACTCTTTTCCCACGCCATTTTTACGGCTTCATCTAAAGTTAAACTTGTTTTTTCTTGTGCTTCTATTGAAGAGATTCCTATAAAGAAAACTCCAAAGAGCATTAATTGACTAATTTTCATAAACAAGTAGCGCTTTTATAGTTTGTTGAATGTGCTTTGTAAGACTGTTTTTAATATAATCGTTGTATAACGTTTCTGTTTTTAGATTTAAGAGTTCTTCAAAAAATGATTTGTTCATGTGGAAATGAAAAAAAGTCCCCATAATCGTTGGTGTAATCAACGGGATAATGACATCTTTTCTAAAAATTCCTTTTGACTGGCCTTCTTTAATAATCGTTTCAAGAGATTTTAGGTTCCCCTTTTTCAGCTCCGTAAAAGCAGCAAGACTCTCTTCTCTTTTTTTAGAATTAAGTTCGAAGTGTAAAACTCTGAAAATCCCTCTGTTACAATTAATTCGATTGATATAAATTTCGACTAATTTATTGACTTTATCAAGAGGATGAAGATCTTCGTGCTGTAAACTTTCGATTTGCAGTTTTAAATCGGCTGTTTTATGAATAATTAAAGATTCCAGTAATTTATCTTTTGAACCGAAATAATAGGAAACCATCGCAATATTAATTTTTGCATGTTTCGAAATATCCCGTATAGACGTCCCCTCAAATCCTTTCTCAGAAAATAGCTTTTCAGCAACATTAAGAATCTGAATTTTTTTATCGTTTAGTTCGATGTGTGACATGGAATTGTTTCTAATCGGATACAAAATTAAACACTTGTTTAATTTAAACACTTGTTTAATTTTATTTTAACATAATATTAACATAAAACGGTTTCGATAATTTTGGGCAAAAAAAAGCTGAAACACTTAGTATTTCAGCTTTTTGAAAATGATTATGAAATTATTTTCCTAATTTAAGTTTATCAGGATTTTGTCTTATGTCGAAAATGTTTGAGATGAAAACGGTGTTTCGAGTTTCATCAATCCAATATATTATTTTGTAATTTTTAAAAATTAAATACCTGAAGTCTTGAATTCTGTCTGATAAAAGTTCTTCTTTTTGCCCGCCAAATGCATTGAATTCTAAAGTTAGTGAAGAATCAATTATACCATTTATAAGTACTTGAGCAATTCTAATACCAGCTTTGAATTTGTAGTATTCAAAAATATCTTCAAGTTTATTTTCTGCAAATTGAGTCCAATAAACCGTTAATCCCATTTTTGAATTCTGGATTTTAGATCTTTAGCAGAAACAATTCTTCCTTGAAAAGCGTCATTAATTGATTGATCAATTTCATTGTTAAATTGATCAATATTCATTGGTTTCATTTCAGAATCTAATAATTCTACTTTTTTTTCATGAAGTAAATTTTCTAATCCAGTAACAATCTCTTCATTTTCAAGTCTCAGGAATTCCTGAACAAATGATATTTTACGAGCTTCTAAATCCATTTTGTTTTATTTTATTCAAAGATAAGTAATTATACAGATTAAATTCTATCGAATCTCTCCAACAAATTCCTCAATTTTCCCACTTCCGCTTTCACTTAAATGTTTAATAAAAGCACTTCCTATAATAGCACCTTTTGCATATTTAGTAGCCTGATTAAAAGTTTCTTTATTTGAAATTCCAAAACCAACAATTTGAGGATTTTTTAAATCTAAATTTGATATTCTTTCGAAATAGCTTTCCTGAACATCTCCGAAACCAGACTGCGATCCCGTAACACTTGCAGAACTTACCATATAAATAAATCCGTTTGAAACGCTGTCAATAAAACGAATACGTTCGTCTGAAGTTTGAGGCGTAATAAGGAAAACATTAATTAATCCGTATTTTTCGAAAATTGCTTTGTATTCTTCAGCATAAACATCAACCGGAAGATCAGGAATAATTAAACCGTCGATACCAATTTCAGCACATTTTTGACAAAAAGCTTCAACTCCGTATTGTAACATCGGATTAAAATAGCCCATAATAATCAACGGAATTTTTACGCTTTCGCGGATGTTTTTCAGCTGGTCGAAAAGAATTTGAGTTGTCATTCCGTTATGAAGCGCCTGTGTAGAACTCGCCTGAATTGTTGGTCCGTCTGCCAAAGGATCACTAAACGGAAGTCCAATTTCGATTAAATCAACACCGTTTTTTTCTAAATCCTGAATAATCTGCACGGTATCATTTAAGTTAGGATATCCCGCAGAAAAATAGATCGAAAGTATCTTTTTATCTTCTTGTAATTTTTGAGTTATTCTGTTCATTTTTAATATCTTTTTTCTCCTGCAAGGTTTTCAAAACCTTGTAGGTGTTTTATTTTAAGTAATTTATTTATACCTACAAGGTTTTGAAAACCTTGCAGGAGTCTTTGCTAGTCAATAATGATTTGAGTTGTCCAATTATCATTTTGTTTTTCGACTAATAATAATCCGGAATCTGAATCATTCATCTGACCAATTAATTCTCCTTTATTATTCCAAAAAGCGCTTTGACCCGCCGAAGGAGATCCCCAGGATTCGCCACTGAAATTCGACATCAAAACATTCATTTGATGTTTCTCGGCATAATTTTGCAAGTTTCTATACGCATTCGGAATTCCGTTTGGCGAAAAGAAAATACTGGCAATATAAATGTCAGTTTCTCTTTTACGTGCATTTTCCGGATGCAGCGGATTATCAATATCGGCACAAATAGCAAATGAAATCTTTTCATTTTCAATTGAAATAATTGGATTATTATCAAAAGAAGATTGAAAATATTCATCCTCACCTTCGTGTAAAAACTGCTTCGTATAAATGGAAACCGAATTATCCGGAGAAATTACAAATTCGCCAATAAACAAATTGGAGTCAATTTCAATAGGTGCTCCGGCAATAATTGTAATATTATTTTCTACAGCTAATTTTTGCAGATGATCCAAACGCGAATCGTTTTTCTGGAAAGCTAATTTTTGTGCATGTTCTCTTTCATAGCCAGTAATAGACATTTCAGGAAATGCAACTAATTGCGCTTTATTTTTTACGGCCAATTCGATAAGGCGATAATGATCTGATAAATTAGCATCGATATCTCCTCGTTTTGGTTTTGTTTGTGCAGCAGCAAGAATCATATCAATTATTAATTTTCTGTGTAAATCCAAGCCTGTATTCCAGACTTTAATCTTACCTGAACTCTTTTATATGAGTTCGATTCGAATATATCTACTTTAGCCAGATCTGTATTTGAAATTGTATAAACAACCCCATATATAATATCTGAAAGATCATCGCTTGGAACCGCTACTACATAATCAGCCATTCCAAATTCTTCTTCTATTTGAAGGCTTTTTAATTTATAGCCAAGAAGTTGATCTGCAGTTCCCGACAATACTTTATTGAAGATCTGCATTTGAATTTGCTTTGATCGTAATGTTCCGTAAGAGAATAACTTTTCCATATCTACTTTTTTCTCGTTATTTATTTGCGTTAGGGATGGGAGCGGCATCCTTTTTATTTTTTCTTTAAAAATAAAAAGATATAGCGGACAGCCCGACCGTAGGGAACGCCCAAATTACGATTTTTATTACAATTTAAAATAGTCAATATAATTATCTAAATCTTTATCGCCACGTCCAGAAAGGCTAATAACTACGACATCTGTAGGTTTAAATTTCTTTTGATCTAAAACTGCAAATGCGTGTGCACTTTCAATTGCCGGAATAATTCCTTCTAATTTTGTTAATTGCAAACCTGCATTCATTGCATCATCATCGGTTACAGAGAAAAATTCACCACGTCCCGTTTGTGCCAAATGCGCATGTAAAGGTCCAACTCCCGGATAATCTAATCCGGCAGAAATTGAATATGGTTCTGTAATTTGTCCGTCTGGTGTTTGCATTAAAAGCGTTTTACAACCGTGAATAACGCCTACTTTTCCTAATTTACTTGTTGCTGCGCTATGCCCGCTGTCAACACCTTTTCCGGCAGCTTCAACAGCAATAATTCCAACTTCTGGTTCGTGTAAAAAGTGGTAATATGTTCCGGCCGCATTACTTCCGCCGCCAATACAAGCAACAACATAATCAGGATTTTCACGTCCTTCTTTTTCTTTTAGCTGCCATTTTATTTCTTCTGAAATAATACTCTGAAAACGCGTTACCATATCTGGATAAGGATGAGGTCCAATAGCCGATCCGATAATATAATGTGTGTCAACCGGATTATTGATCCAATCGCGAATCGCTTCGTTTGTAGCATCTTTTAAAGTTCGTGAACCCGAAAGTGCCGGACGAACTTCTGCGCCTAACATTTTCATACGGGCCACGTTTGGTGCCTGACGCGCAATATCAATTTCACCCATATAAACGATACATTCAATTCCCATTAAAGCGCATACTGTTGCTGTTGCAACACCATGTTGACCAGCTCCGGTTTCGGCAATAATTCTTTTTTTACCCAAACGTTTTGCTAATAAAATCTGCCCGATTGTGTTGTTGACTTTATGCGCTCCTGTATGGTTTAAATCTTCTCTTTTTAGATAGACTTTTGTATTGTATTTTTCAGATAATCGCTTTGCAAAATACAACGGACTTGGGCGCCCTACATAATCTTTCAATAATTGGTTGAACTCAGCTTTAAAATCCGGTTCATCCATTATGCTTAGGTATTTTTGGCGTAATTCTTCTACGTTTGGATAAAGCATTTCAGGAATGTAAGCTCCTCCAAATTCTCCGTAATATCCTTTTTCGTTGACGTTAAAACTCATTTTGTTTAAAGTTTAAAAGTTGGCAACATCAAATTTTCGTTTGAAATTGCTAAATAAATTTCTGTTTTTCAGCCCTGGTTCGATTTCAAATTTACTATTTACATCGATAGCATAAATAGGCAAATTGCTTTTTGAAATTTCTTCAATGGCTTTTAATTCGTTAATTCCGATTCCGCCGCTCAAAAAGAAGGGTTTATCTGAATTGTATTTTTTTAATATGGTCCAGTCGAATGTTGTTCCGTTGCCGCCCGGTAGTTTTCCTTTTGTGTCAAATAGAAAATAATCGCAGACTGGCTCGAAAGGTTTTATCACTTCAAAATCGAAATTTTCATCTGCGGAAAATGCTTTTATGATTTCGATTTTTTTTGGCAATTGTTTCTTTAATTCTGAACAAAATTCAACAGATTCATTTCCGTGTAACTGAACGGCTTGTAAATTGTATTTTGTTACTTTTTCCAGAATTTCTTCCTGTGTTTGATTTACAAAAACGCCCACTTTTTTGATTGTTTTTATAAGTTCAGGAATGGTTCCGTTAAAATATCGTGCGGATTTTTCCCAGAAAATAAATCCCATATAATCGGGTAGGAGTGCGCCTACTTCGAGAATGTTTTCAGGATATTTCATGCCGCATATTTTGAGTTTCATTTTATATTTGTTTTTGCCACGAAGGCGCTAAGACACTAAGTTTTTTTTATTAATTTCACAAACTGACACAAATTAAATTTGCGCCTTTGTGACTTTGTGGCAAACCGTCAAAGACTTAGCTTGCTTATAAATTCCGTTGCGGCTTGTCCGGCGTTATCGGTTTTCATGAAGTTTTCTCCAATTAGGAAACCTTTGTAACCGTAAGGTTTTAATTCCTGAATGGCTTCGATTGATGAAATTCCGCTTTCGGAAACTTTTACAAAATCATCTGGAATTTGCGATGCCAATTGTTTACTGAAATCTAAACTGACTTCGAAAGTTTTTAAGTTTCTGTTGTTTACTCCAATCATGTCTAAACTCGGCATAATCGATTTTTCCAATTCTTCTTGATTATGAACTTCTAAGAGGACTTCTAAACCTAAATTCTTTGCAAATTCAGATAAAGATTTGGTTTCTTCGCGGGTTAAAACTGCAGCGATTAATAAAATCAAATCAGCTCCGTGTGCTTTTGCTTCTAAAATTTGGTATTCATCAACAATAAATTCTTTTCGCAAAAGCGGAATATTTACGCTTGCTCTTGCTAAAAGTAAATCGTCTAAAGAGCCTCCAAAATATTTACCATCCGTTAAAACAGAGATTCCGCAAGCTCCGGCATTTTCATAACCTTTTACAACTTCTTCAACTGTAAAATTGTGATTAATGACTGATTTTGAAGGAGAGCGACGTTTGTGTTCTGCAATAATTCCAGTTGAACTTGTTTTTAGTTTTTGGCTTAATGAAATTGTTTCTTTTCCAAAAAATACCGAAGCTTCCAACTGAGAAACCGGAATGATTGATTTTTTGAGAACGACTTCTCGTTTTTTATCAAATATTATTTTATCTAAAATATTCATTTTTGTTGTTTTGCCACAAAGTCACAAAGACGCAAATTTATTAGTGCTAATTCGTGAAATTTGTGTTTGTTTTTTATTTGCTTAATTCCTGTAATGTCTGTAATGCTTTTAGTCCTTTTCCAGACAATAAACTTTCTTTTGCTAATTCAAATCCTTCAAGCGGAGAACATTTTGTAACCGTTGCAATTGACATTGCAGCATTGGCACAAACCACATTATTTTGTGCTTCGTTTCCTTTTCCAGAAATGATATTCGTAAATATTTCAGCCGATTCTTCGATGGTTTTTCCGCCTTCGATTTCTGTTTGGGATAAAAGTCTAACACCAAAATCTTCTGGCTTTAGCATTCCTTCCATATGCGATGTTATCGTTTTGGTTGGACCTGTTAAAGAGATTTCGTCATATCCATCAAGCGAATGTAAAATCGTGAAATTGATATCGGTATTTTGATATAAATAAGCATACATTCTAGCTAATTCTAGATTGAAAACTCCAACCAATTGATTTTGTGGAAATGATGGATTTACCATTGGACCCAGCATATTAAAGAATGTTTTTACAGCCAATTCTTTACGGATTGGCCCAACATTTTTCATTGCTGGATGAAATAGGGGAGCGTGTAAAACACAGATTCCGGCTTTGTCGATACATTTTTCTAAAAATGAAGGATCATTACTGAATTTAATTCCCATTTTTTCCATTACGTTACTCGATCCAGAAATGGATGAAACGCCGTAATTTCCGTGTTTAGCAACTTTAATTCCAGCTCCAGCAGATACAAAAGAAGCTAAAGTTGAGATGTTGAAAGTGTCTTTTCCATCGCCGCCCGTTCCGCATAAATCGATTGTATTGTAAGCTGATAAATCAACGCGAACACATAATTCTAATAAAGCTTCGCGAAAACCCGAAAGTTCATCGATCGTAATGCTTCGCATCATAAATACGGTCAAAAATGCCGAAATCTGACTCGGATTGTATTGACCTGTTGATATATTAATCAAAACGTCTTTTGCTTCTTCTTTAGAAAGCACTTCGTGATTGATTAATTTGTTTAATATAGTTTTCATTTTTTTTAAGTTGCTAAGGTTCTAAGATACTGAGATGCTAAGTTTTTTTACTGTGACTGTAAACTGAGACTGAATACTGTAAACTAGCTTTTTATCCAATTCTCTAAAATCCTTTTTCCTTTTGGCGTAAGCACACTTTCAGGGTGAAACTGAACGCCTCTTACATCAAAAGTTTTGTGTCTTAGTGACATTATCTGCCCATTTTCGTCAATTGAAGTTGCTTCAAGAACTTCAGGCAAATTGCTGTCTACAACCCACGAATGGTATCTTCCCACTTCGAATTCGTTTCCTAGACCTTCAAATAAAGTTTCGTCTGAAACTACCGTTTTTACATTTGTCGAAACGCCGTGGTATACTTTATCAAGGTTAGAAAGTGTTCCGCCAAAAACCTCCCCAATTGCCTGTTGTCCTAAACAAACGCCCAGAATACTTTTTGTTGGCGCGTATTTTTCGATTACTGCTTTTAATAAACCTGCTTCATCAGGGATTCCCGGACCTGGCGAAAGTAATATTTTATCGAAAGAAGCGATTTCGTCAATTTCGAATTCGTCGTTTCTGTAAACCGTTACTTCGCAGTTTAAATCTTCCAGGTAGTGTACTAAATTATAAGTGAAACTATCGTAATTGTCTATAACTAATATTTTTTTCATTTTTTCTAAGGTTCTAAGTTGCTGAGATTCTGAGTTACTAAGTTTTTAAACTGAGACTGAATACTGTGACTGGCAACTAATTTTTATTTATTTTTCTCGAACGTACTTTTCAGTAATAATTCTATCGATTCCTAATTTTTCTACTTTTTCAACTCCTTTTTGAGTTAAAGTATCGTTTTTGATTTTTACTACAAATTCAAATTTTCCATTTTCCCATTGACGGTTATTGAAGTACTCTAAATTCTCAGTATAAATACTATCTTTTAAAGTATATTTTCCGCCTCCGCCAAAGAATACTGCATTTGTTGAATCTTTACCATTATTTAAATCATGATTGAAAAAAGCAAAATGTGTATCGTTTATAATTTTAATCATTTTTGTTTTCGGATTAAAAGTCGAAAACGTTGAATCTTTTTCTGTCGTTTCTGCAGATATCAGACGCCAGGTTCCTTTTATCGGATTTTCCTTTTTTTCCGAATTACAAGCGGTTATACTAATGATTAAAACTAAAATTGAAATTGCTTTTTTCATAATTTGTGGTTTTTTATAGTTTGTTTTTATTGTTTAAAGTTTCAGGTTTCAAGTTTCACGTTCCAACAACTTGAAACCTGAAACAAAGAAAACTTGAAACTATATTTTCTCCGCCATTTCCAACGCTGTATTCAATGCTCTTAATTTATTATAAACTTCCTGCATTTCGCTTTCTTCGTCAGAACTTGCTACGATTCCGGCTCCGGCCTGGCAATGTAATTGGTGATTTTTAGAAAGGAAAGTTCGAATCATAATAGCATGATTAAAGTTTCCGTTAAAATCCATGAAACCAATTGCACCTCCGTAGAAATTACGATTTGTTTTTTCGTAATCTTCAATCAATTGCATCGCTCTGTGTTTTGGTGCGCCGCTTAAAGTTCCGGCTGGGAAAGTATCGGCAACAACCTGCATAGTTGTAGCTTTTTCATGTAAATGTCCGGTTACTTTAGAAACCAAGTGAATTACGTGCGAGAAAAACTGAACTTCTCTATATTTTTCTACGTTTACATCGTGACCGTTTCGGCTTAAATCGTTTCTTGCTAAGTCGACAAGCATTACATGTTCGCTGTTTTCTTTTTTATCTTCCGAAAGTTCTTTAGCTAAAAGCGCATCACGTTCGTCATTTCCGGTTCTTTTAAAAGTTCCTGCGATGGGGTGAATTTCGGCTTTTCTGTTTTTTACGATAATTTGTGCTTCGGGCGAAGACCCAAATATTTTGAAATCTCCATAATCAAAAAAGAATAGGTAAGGAGATGGGTTGATGCTTCTTAAGGCTCTGTAAACATTAAATTCGTCACCTTTAAAACCTTGTGTAAAACGACGAGATAAAACTAACTGAAAAACGTCTCCGCGGAAACAGTGTTTTTTAGCTAAAGCAACATTGTGTTTGAATTCTTCGTCGGTTAAGTTTGAGAAACCTTCACCTTCCTTTGAAAATTTGTATGAAGCAATATTTCTTGACTGAAGTAATTGTTCAATTTCAGCAATATTGTTTGTTCCATCAACGCTGTGGCAGAAAATATACGCCTCGTTTTTAAAGTGATTGATGGCGATGATGTTTTGGTAAACTGCATAAAAAACATCCGGAATTGAAGTTGCATTGTCTTTTTTAGCAATCGAAACTTTCTCGAAATAACGAACAGCATCGTAAGAAATGTATCCGAATAATCCGTTATTGATGAATTTAAAATCGTTTTTCTCCGATTGAAATTTGCTTGAGAATTCCTGAATTACTTCCGGGATATTTGTTGAAGCATCAATTTTAGTTTGTTCCGAAGTTCCGTCAGGGAAAGTTTTTGAAATCGTTTCGTTTTCGATTTTAATCGTTGCAATCGGGTTGCAGCAAACGTAAGAGAAACTGTTGTCATTTCCATGATAATCACTACTTTCTAATAATAAACTATTAGGAAATTTATCTCTTATTTTAAAATATATACTAACTGGCGTAATAGTGTCTGCCAGAATTTGTTTGTAATGTGTGTTGAGTATAAAAGGTTTCAAAGTATGTTGTTTTTTAGTTTTTAATATTTTTAGGCTAAAGTTTTGACCAAAAAAAAGGGCTTGTCGTGATGACAAGCCCTTTTTGTTTATAGTTTTGAAAATACCATAGGAAGCTTAGTTCACGACGTCTGACGTAAATTGTTCCACCACCAAGTATTGTTCATTAATGTTTTCATTTCTTTATTTTGATGTGACAAAGATATAAATGTAATTTGAATTAGAATACATAAAATCTCAAAAAAAACTTTTCTAATTTTCAAAATTTGTTAAATTTTAAAATCTAAAATCTGCTTAAGGTCTTAGTTTCCAATCGCAATCGTATTATTTACATTTGCTCTAAAATCTGGATTTCCTTTGATATTTGGCATTGTAAATAACTCGCTATTCTTCCATTTTGAGTATTCTATCCCGGAATTTGGGTTATAATAATTTTGAATTGCGACATCAGAACTAGATGATTCACTTGTAATTCCGCCGTTGCAATTGTTTACAATTATGTTTTTGAAACTCATTTTTGATAAGTTTTCATTTCCATCTCCAATATTGCTTTCTAATAAAACAAAAGGAGAAAAACCAGAAACAATACTGTTGGTTAAACTAAAAAAAGTATTTTCTCTAATGTGAACAGATTCTCTAACCAAACCTTGATTGTTTTCTTCAAGATTAACTAAAGTGATATTGCTTGCGGTGATTTTTGTCATTTTTTTACTCATATCCGTATTTTGAATCTTGTCGTATGAATCGACTTCAAAACATCTTGAACCAGAGATATCTGATGAAAAAGGATGACGAATAGCAATACTGTTGCTGATGCTGATTTGAGCACCTTGCGTAAAATCGAAATCATCATCAGTTGTTCGGTATGAAATTAAGTTGTTCATATTTAAATCTCCGCCATAACATTCAAAAGAATCATCATTTGAAAAACTGATCTGGATATTGCTTAAAATTGTTTTTTTTCCAACTCCAGCCAGTGAAAGTCCGTTAAGTTCTTTTTCTGAACTCAATTTTCTTCCTGCAAATTCTATTCTGACATATTTTAAAATTCCTGAATTATCTTCGGCATCCTGACCTCCATAATGATTTATTATTGGATCTAAAGTAAAAGGCAGTGTGTGAAGTCCGCCAAGAAAATTAATTGGAGCTTTTCCTAAAATGATAATTCCGCCCCAGTCACCCGGACGTCTGTCTGCAATTTCTTTGTTTGAAGTAAAAATGATTGGATCTGTTTCTAGACCTTCTGCTACAATTTTTGCACCATTTGAAATAACAAGAGTTCCACAGGTTTTATCATCGCCTCGTATTACAGTTCCGGGTTCGATGGTTAAAGTTGCATTGTTTGTCACGTAAACAATCCCTACTAATTGATATGTATTTCGTTTTACCAATCTGGTATCTTTATCAATTGTTCCTGCAATTATGTTGGTCGCTTCGCTGTATTCCATTTTTGCCGGATTAAAATTGGTCCAATTGTTCATCCAGTTATTAGTACCGATTATTCCTTTTGTTTGTTGTTGAGCTTGAAGTAAAAAAGTGCTTAGAAGTGTAATTATTATAACACGTATTTTTGTTTTCATAACTATAATTTTAATTTCTAGTTTTGGATTTTTAATTTGCTCAAAATTAGACCCCGAATGTTAATCAATACGGGGATAGTTATTATGAAAGCGTTATTTTATCGTTAAGAATGTTATGCTTTTGAAAAGAAATAAAAAAGAAAAACCCCAATAGAATCAACTATTGGGGTTTTTCTTATATATGAATTAGGTAAGCCTGAAATTAGAATTTTAAAGCTACTGTTAATTCGAAATCATCGCTGATAGTTTTGTCTCCTAAACCTTCGAAGAAACTTCCTGAACCGTATTTAATATCATATTTAGTTCTGTCAACTTTAAATGCAGTTGTAGCAGTGTTTCCGCTTACAGTGATATCAAAAGTTACTGGTTTAGTGATTCCTTTAATAGTTAAATCAGCAGTTACAGTGTAAACGTCAGCAGATTTAGCACCAATAGTTTTGAAAACTAATTTTGAAGTTGGGAATTTTTCAGTTCCAAAGAAATCGTCAGCTTTTAAGTGACCGTTTAATTTACCTTGGTATTCTCCAGTTAAATCTGTAGAAGTTAATGAAGTCATATCAACTGTAAAGCTTCCTCCAACTAATTTTTTTCCTTTGAAAACTACAGCACCTTCTTTAAAGTTTACTGTTCCAGAGTGCTCTCCAGTTACTTTTTTACCTACCCATTTGATAGTAGACGCTTTTACGTCGATTTTTTTAGTTTGTGCGTTTACTGAGATACCAGCTGCTGCTACGAATAATGCAATTGCAATTGTCTTTAAATTTTTCATGTTGTAAAATTGAATTTGATTAATAATAATTATATAGTGATAAATAATTCCTCGTGAGATTTTCTAACTTTTTTGAAATGCTGAGTATCATCCTCATCATGTCTGTAACCTACAGCAGCAATTACTGTAGCACTTAGGCCAAGTTTGTCAAAACCTAAGATTTTGTTGAATTCTGCTGCATTGAAACCTTCCATAGGAGTAGCATCAATTTTTAATTCAGAAGCTGCAGCTAATAAAGTTCCTAAAGCAATATAAGTTTGTTTTGCTGTCCATGTATTTTTAGCATCGTCAGATAAGTTTGCCACTGTACCTTTCATCATATCGCCAAATCCAGCTAAAGCATCAGCAGGAATACCTCTTGTTTCACTAATATTGTTGATATAACTGTCTACAGAATGTGCTCCAAGATTTACATCATTTGCAAATACAAATATTTGAGATGCATCTGTAAGCTGAGTTTGTCCGTAAGCAGCCGCTTTTAATTGTTCTCTAATTTCCGGATTTTCTACAATAACAACTCTGTAAGGTTGTAATCCGTATGAAGAAGCGCTTAATCTAACAGCTTCTTTAATAGTATTCAAATCTGCTGAAGATACTTTTTTAGATGCATCATATTTTTTTGTTGCATATCTCCAGTTTAAATTATCTAATAATGTACTCATAATTTTAATTTTGTTGGGTTCGGTATTTTTCTAATAATGTATTTAATAATTCTAATTCTTCTTGGCTTATATTTTCGGCAAACAAACGCTCGTGCTCATCTACCTTAGGGTCTAATTCTTTTAAAATATCTAATCCTTTCTGTGTAATCAAAACTTCAATTTTGCGTCGATTTCCCAGACAGACATTTCTTGTTACTAAATCTTTCAGCAATAATTTATCTACTAATCGGGTTGTATTACTTGTCTTAGCCAGCATACGTTCCTGTATTACACACATATTAGCAGGTTTTCCTTTTTGTCCTCTTAATATACGTAATACATTATATTGCTCTCCGGATAAATCATACGGTTTCATCAACTCGCTGAAATGATCCTGAATCACATTTTGTGTGTACATGATATTTAGAATAACTTTTTTCGCATTATCCATCTTAACTGTACTTTTAATAACCTCTTCAATTGTCATAGTCGTAAGTGTATAATTTGTATATACAAATGTAGAAGTTTTAATAGTTGTATATACAAATGTCATGTTAATTTTTTGTTAATTCAAAATGACATCAATTTTGAACGGAAAAAGTTAGAATAAAAATAATTTATTTTTTAGTTTTAAAATATTGATTTTTAAATATTTAACTAAAAATTAAACTTGTCCTTATAAATTCTATAAAAGTTATCGAATTTAAAAAAGATTTATTGAAATTCGGACAAAAGAAAGCCTTTTGTAGTTTTTTTGAAATTTAAAATTTCGTTATTTATCCAGTTTTCGTCATGTCCAAGCTCTTTAGCAAGAAGTTTTGCTACTTTTTCTGAAGATTGAATCGCTGCTCTTGCATCTAAAAACAATAAACGAACACGTCTGGCTAAAATATCATCTACAGTTCTTGCCATTTCATATCGAATCGCCCAAAGCACTTCTGCCATAGTAAATTCGTGATCAGGATGAACTTTTTCGTTTAATTCAGGATCGTTTTGTTGTAACTCAATTATTTTAGAAATATCTGAACCATAGATATACAAATGATTTTCTCGGTCTAAAGTCGTCGTAGTTTTATTTCCATGAATGGGAAGATGTTCTGTAATACATGGTTTTTTGGGCAGTTTACCAATAGTAATTGCTTTGTTTATAATATCCTCAGCGATTTTTCTGTACGTTGTCCATTTTCCTCCTGTAATCGTTATTAAGCCGGTTTCTGACACAATAATTTTATGGCTTCTGGAAACTTCCTTAGTTTTTTTTCCTTCTTCTTCGGGAGCAGCCAAAGGACGTAAACCTGCAAAAACCGATAAAACATCTGCTCTGGTTGGTTTTTTTGCTAAAAAATGCTGGGCTGTTTCTAGCACAAATTTGATTTCGCTTTCTAAAGCAACAGGCTCTAAACTTTGCTTTTTAATTAAAGTATCTGTTGTGCCTACTACAATTCGGTTATGCCAGGGTACTGCAAATAAAACTCGTCCGTCACTTGTTTTTGGAATCATCAAAGCATGATCTCCGGGTAAAAAAGATTTATCAAACACAAGATGAATTCCCTGACTCGGAACGATATATTTTTTATAAACAGTATCGTTTAGTTTCATTATGGCATTTGTAAAAACTCCTGTAGCATTTATAACTGCAGCGCCTTTTAAGTTGTATTTATCTCCAGTTTCCTGATCTTCTACTTCAACACCAATGACTTGGTTTTTATCGTCTTTTATTAAATTTATAACTTTTGTATAGTTTAAAATACAAGCTCCTTTTTCTACAGCAGTCTGAGCGATATTAATAGCTAAACGTGAATCATCAAATTGTCCGTCATGATAAATAACACCATTTAGCAAACCAGCTTCTTCTACGTTAGGAAGCATTTCGATTGTTTTTTTCTTAGAAATATATTTGGAACGGCCTAAACTTAAACGTCCGGCCAATAAATCATAAACAGTTAACCCAATAGTATAAATGAAAGTGCTCCACCAATTGTAGTTTGGAATCACAAAAGATTGGTTTTTGACTAAGTGACCCGCATTTTTAGCTATTAAGCCTCTTTCTTTCAGCGCTTCTATGACCAAGTGAATATTTCCTTGTTCCAGATAACGTACGCCGCCATGAATTAGTTTAGTGCTTCTGCTCGAAGTTCCTTTTGCAAAATCAACTGCTTCAAGTAAAATTGTTTTGTATCCTCTGCTTGCAGCATCAAGAGCAGTTCCTAAACCGCTGGCACCGCCTCCAATTACAATTACATCCCATTTTTCAGTGTTCTTTAATATCAATAGCTGTTCTGAACGGTTCATATATTATATTCTATTTTTTGGGATTCATTGTTTAAAGCAAACTTAACGAAACGAAATTAGATTTAGATGAAGAAATATCTTAGTTGTTAAAGTTTGTTTCAAGTTTCAGGTTTGAAGTTGATTTAACCGCAAAGCGCGCAAGGTTTATTAGAAACAAGACTTTTATAAAGCGCAAAGTTCGCAAAGCTTTATAAATAAACTTTGCGAACTTTGTGTATATCTTTGCGTGCTTTTCGGTTAAATCAACTTGAAACCTGAAACAAATTTTAGTGGGGAAGTTTATCTTTAATCAAACCATAAAACCAGGTTCCTGCAATAGCACTTAATAAAGTCACAATAATTACAGTTGCACCAGTTCCAATTTGAGCAAAAAGCGGACCCGGACAAGCTCCGGTAATCGCCCATCCAAAACCAAATAGTAATCCGCCATAGATTTGTCCTTTACTGAAAGTCTTTGGCTGAATTTCGATTTTCTCGCCCTGAAGCGTTTTAATGTTGAATTTTTTAATGATGAAAACCGAGATAACGCCAACAGCAACTGCGCTCCCAATTACGCCATACATGAAGAATGACTGTAAGTGAAACATTTCCTGAATACGAAACCAGCTGATGATTTCTGCCTTTACAAATACAATCCCGAAAAAGATTCCGACGATTAAATATTTAAGATTTGAGAATACTGTTTCTTTTTGATGACTTGCATTGATTCCTTCTCCGTCTGTATTTTTATTTTCTAAATTGCTCATTTTTGAAATTTTAAAGTGAAAGAATATAAGGTAAAATCAAAAGTGACATTACAAAACCGCCAATCATAAAACAGATTGTAGCTACTAATGAAGGCCATTGTAAATTTGATAATCCCATTATGGCGTGTCCGCTCGTGCATCCGCCTGCGTAACGCGTTCCAAAGCCGACTAAAAATCCGCCCACAACAATCATGATGAATCCGCGAAGCGTTAATAAACTTTCCCAGGAAAATAATTGCGAAGGAACCAAACCAGAATGATCTGTGATCCCGTAAGACGATAATTGCTGTGAAAGTTCCGGAGTAATTTGAACGTCATTTGGGTTTGATAAAAAGTAAGCCGCAATAACACCGCCAAGAAATATCCCCAAAACAAAGAATAAATTCCAGCTTTCTTTTTTCCAGTCGTATTTAAAAAACGAAATATTCGCTGGAATACAAGCCGCACAAATATGACGAAGTGAAGAACTAATCCCGAAAGATTTATTTCCGATAATCAATAAAATAGGAACAGTCAAACCAATCAACGGACCTGCAACATACCAAGGCCAAGGTTCTTGAATAATTTCTAGTAAACTCATATATAATTTAAATATTAAGTGTTTTTTCCACCATATAAGTTATATAAGAAATTATAAGTTGGGGTTTATTATATAACTTAGAAAAGCTAAGGAATATAAGAAGCAGACTTAAAAACGCTCCAAACTAAAATGAACTTATATCACTTATATGGTTAAACTTTATGTTCAATGTTTATGCTTTCAAAACCTTACTCTGACAGACAAAATCTGATTTTGGGATTTCAGTTTTTGCGATGGCTCCAAAACCGCCGTCAATTTCGCTAAAATTTCTGAAACCGCGTGCCTGTAAAATCGAAGCGGCAATCATACTGCGGTAACCGCCTGCGCAATGCAAATAAAAATGTTCATTTGGGTTAATATCTTTTACCCAGTCATTAATATAAGCAAGAGGTTTGCTGTAAGCATCTTCAATATGTTCAGCTTCATATTCCGTTTCCTTACGAACATCAATAACTTTATCTTCTTTGATATTAAATTTAATAGCAAATTGTTCTGCCGAAATTCGGTTAACGGTATCAATTTCAAAACCCGCTTTTTCCCAAGCTTCAAAACCACCTTCTAAATGTCCGATAATAGAATCAAAACCAACACGGCTTAAACGTGTAACCGTTTCTTCTTCAAGACCTAATTCGGTTACTAATATAATAGGTTGTTTTACATCGCCCACTAAAGTTCCAACCCACGGAGCAAAATCTCCGTTGATTCCTATATTAATAGACTGCGGAATAAATCCTTTGGCAAAATCACCGCTTTTTCGTGTATCTAAAATTAAAGCTCCGGTTTCTTCGGCAACAGCCTCAAAATCTTTGGCATCAATAGATTTCATTCCGTTATGCAAAACCGTTTCAAAACTTTCATAGCCTTGTTTGTTCATGGCAACGTTCATGCTGAAATAGGCTGGAGGAGGTAATAATCCGTCCGTTACTTCTTCAATAAATTCAGCTTCCGTCATATCCGAACGCAAAGCATAATTCGTAGCTTTTTGATTTCCAATTGTTGAAACCGTTTCTTTACTCATGTTTTTTCCGCAGGCGCTTCCGGCACCGTGTGCAGGATAAACGATTACATCATCATTCAGCGTCATAATTTTATCTCTTAAAGAATGAAATAAAATTCCGGCTAATTGATCCTGAGTCATTCCGGCAGCTTTTTGAGCTAAATCCGGACGGCCAACATCACCAATAAATAAAGTATCACCAGAAAAAATCGCATAATCTTTTCCGTCTTGGTCAATCAATAAATAAGTAGTGCTTTCCATGGTGTGACCCGGAGTATGCAATGCTTTTATCGTTACATTTCCGAGTTTAAATTCCTGTCCGTCTTTTGCAGAAATGCAGTCAAACTCACAGGCCGCATTTGGTCCGTAAACAATTGGAGCTTCTGTTTCCTTGCTTAAATCAATGTGTCCGGAAACAAAATCAGCGTGAAAATGCGTTTCAAAAATGTATTTTAGTTTAACATTGTCGCGTTCTAAACGATCTAAATAAGGCTGGATTTCTCTTAACGGATCAATAATTACTGCTTCTCCGTTTGAAGTTATATAGTATGCACCTTGTGCGAGGCATCCGGTGTAAATTTGTTCTATTTTCATGATATGAATTGAAAAATATTGGGAATACAAAGATAACTCTGTTTTCATTTAAAATAGGTGACTAATGTTACAGAAATTTGATTTTTGTGTAAAAAGAAGGAATTTAACCATATAAGTTATATAAGTAAATTTAAGGCATCACATAATTGATATTATATTAAAATGGATTTATAAGCTCGCCTGTTTTACCATATAAAAAAATCTGGCATACATAATCGACGTTATACTAAAATGAACTTATATAACTTATATGGTGCAAAAAAAAATCTACGTAATTTTACAACTGACGAAAATTATTGATATGAATACAGCAGACTTATTAGATCAGATAGCTTTTATAAAAGAAATTGATAAAGTAAAATACATTCAGAGAAAAACAAAATTATTCAACAGCGACCGATGTGAAAATGATGCCGAACACAGCTGGCATTTAGCTTTAATGGCCATTGTTTTGGCAGAACACTCTAATGAACCAATCGATGTTTTAAAAGTAGTAAAAATGGTTTTGATTCATGATATTGTAGAAATCGATGCTGGAGATGTTTTCATGTATGATACGGTGAAAAGTCATGATAATACAGATGAAGAACGATTAGCAGCGAATCGAATTTTTGGTTTACTTCCAAAAAAACAAGCAGAAGAGTTAATTGCTATTTGGGAAGAATTTGAAGCCGGAGAAACCAACGAAGCCAAATTTGCTAGATCGATGGACAGATTGGAGCCTTTATTACAAAATACTTCGAACAATGGCGGAACCTGGAAAGAATTTGATGTAAAGTATAATAAGGTTTACGAAAAAAAGAGCGTTATAAAAAATGGCTCAACATCTTTATGGAATTATGCTGAAGGTTTGATAAATGAAAGCGTAGAAAAAGGAATTTTGAAAAAATGATTTTCACCATATAAGTGATATAAGTAAATGTGAGTTTTACACAAAAAACTAAAATGAACTTATATCACTTATATGGTTTAAAATTTTAAAAAAGAAACTCTTTTTTAAAGCGACAATTCGGGTTGTAATGGTTAAATTTGTGGAACTTCATAAACAAATTACCACTTATGGAAGAAATGCTCTTTTATGATCGAATGCAATTCGCGTTCACCATTACTTTTCATTATCTTTTTCCACAACTTACAATGGGTCTTTCGCTCATTATTGTTTACTTCAAATGGAAATACCTAAAAACTAAAGACGAACAATACAATCACGCCACCCATTTCTGGATGAAAATCTTCGCTCTCAACTTTGCAATGGGCGTTGTAACCGGAATTCCGATGGAATTTCAATTCGGGACGAACTGGGCAAAATTCTCCGAATTAACAGGCGGAATTATTGGGCAGACTCTCGCAATGGAAGGAATGTTTTCTTTCTTTCTCGAATCTTCTTTTCTTGGAATATTTTTATTTGGAGAAAAACTCCTCGGACATAAATGGCATTTTATAACCGGATTATTAATCATGATTGGTTCTTGGGCCAGCGGATTTTTAATTATTGCCACACATTCGTGGATGCAGAATCCAGTGGGTTATGAAATTCTTGAAAACGGAAAATTTGTACTCAATAATTTTCAGGCTTTATTTTTAAATCCTTGGCTTTGGCCTTCTTATTTACACAATCAGGCTGCTTCTTTAGTGACTAGTTCGTTTGTTGTGGCCGGAATTGGCGCTTTCTATATTTTAAGTCAAAAGAATGTTTCTTTTGGAAAATTGTTCCTTAAAACGGGAGTTATCTTCGGATTGATTTCTAGTGTTATTGTGGCAGTTCCAACAGGAGATTTACTGGCTAAAAATGTCGTGAAATACCAACCCGTAACTTTTGCAGGAATGGAAGGGATTTTTCATACCGAAGAAAGAGGCTCTGAAATTGTTTTAATTGGTCAGCCCGATGTAAAAGATAAAAAACTCGATAATAAAATTGCTGTTCCTAATATTTTGAGTTTCCTGACGTACGGAAACTGGGATCAGGAAATTAAAGGTTTAGACCAGTTTGAAGAGGATTTGCATCCGACAAATATTTCAGGATTGTATTATGCGTATCATATTATGGTTGGGCTTGGAACCGTTTTTATAGGTTTAATGGTGATTTCGCTTTTTCAATTAATTAGAGGAAAATTGTTTGAAACCAAATGGATTTTATGGTCGCTTATGTTCATGATGCCGTTTCCGTATATTGCGAATACAACAGGTTGGTACACGGCCGAATTAGGAAGACAGCCGTGGCTGGTTTATAATTTACTTAGAACTGCAGCCGGAGCTTCACCAACAGTTTCCTCAGGAAATACCTTGTTTACATTACTTGGGTTTATTGGTTTATACCTTTTACTGGGAATGTTGTTTTTACTTTTGATTGGAAAAATTATCAATAAAGGGCCTCATCACGTGGAACTTTCAACAGAAAAAATATAAGTATGGAATTTTTTTGGTACATAGTTTTAATGGGAATCCTGGCCGTTTATTTGGTTTTAGACGGTTATGATTTTGGGGCAGGAATTATTCATTTATTTTTTGCCGATACAGAAAAAGATAAAAAAGCAATTACAAGTGCCATTGGCCCGTTTTGGGATGCCAATGAAGTTTGGCTTATTGCGGCCGGAGGGGTTTTGTTTTTTGCTTTTCCAACTTTATATGCTTCTTCTTTCAGCGGATTTTATCTGCCTTTGATTATGATTTTGTGGCTTTTGATTTTCCGTGCTATCGGATTAGAAATGCGCGGACAGATTCATAACGCCATGTGGGAAACGATTTGGGATAAAGCTTTCGGAATTGCGAGTTTACTTTTGGCACTTTTCTTCGGAATTGCTTTAGGAAATATTGTTCGCGGCGTAAATCTCGGAATGGTTCAAAATGGAGTTTCAACACAGGAAGCACATTATTTCTTTTTGCCTTTATGGAACCCAACATTTAGTCCGCAGGCAAATGAATTGGGAATTATTGACTGGTTTACACTTTTCCTTGGGATTGTGAGCACTGTCGCTTTAACAATTCACGGTGCAAACTGGATTATTTATAAAACGAATTCATCTTTAAACCCGAAGCTTAAAAAAGTTGTTTTTGCATTGAATATTGTTCTGTTGGTTTTAGTCTGTATTTCATTGCAGGTTTGGCATTTTATTGAGCCAAAACCGTTTCATAATTTTGTTGAAAATCCTATTCTTTGGTTTTTCCCGCTTTTGACTTTCGTTGGAATTCTGGGATTATTCAAAGTACGTTCGTTTCAAAAAGACGGTTACGGATTTATGTTTTCTACTTTCTTTTTAGTTGGAGGATTTGCTTCAACAGCGGTTTCGATTTTTCCGAATGTTTTGCCTTCGACAAATAAAGTAAATCCATCGTTAACGATTTATAATACTGCCGCCGGAGAATACGGATTAAACGCCGGAATGAGCTGGTTTTTTGTAGCTTTGTTTCTTGTGATTATTTATTTTATTATTCAGTATAGAGTTTTTAGCGGTAAAATGGATGATATTGGGTATGGTGAGCATTGATTATTTTTTGCCACGAATTACACTAATTAATTATATCAATAGCCGTTGGTTTTAACCAACGGTTTTTTAATTTAATAATGATGATTGATTTTGATAGTGAGATTGCTTCGTTCCTCGCAAAGACTTTGCATGTGTCCTTGCGAGGAACGAAGCAATCTCACTATTATTTAAACGGGAACTGATAAGCCCGGCCGGAGGAAACGCCCAAAACAAGCCCATTCAATTTTTCGCATTGATACCAATTTTTAGAATAAATTTGTGACACTGCTTGCATCTATTCTAAATCGTAACTTAAACTTCATGGAAGACCTGACATTGTTTATTGAAAATATTAATCAGAAAGTCGTTTTATTGCCGGGCGAAATGGATGCTCTATTGTCAGAGTTTAAAGTGCGAAAAATAAAGAAAAGACAGTTTATTGTACAGCCGGAATTTGTAAACAAACACAGAACTTATGTGCTTGAAGGAGCTTTTCGTGCTTATGTGGTAGATGAAAAAGGAAACGAGCATACAATTCAGTTTACTATAGAAGACTGGTGGATAGCGGATTATAATAGTTATATATACCAAACTCCAGCAACGATGTTTGTAGTAGCGTTAGAAGACAGCGTGATACTGCAAATAAATCACGAAGCCGAACAGAAACTTAAATCTTCAGCTCATAATCTTGAAACATTATTTAGAATAATGGCTGAAAAATCGGCGGCATTTTTTGCGCGTCGTATTATTGCAACGCTTACGCAAAATGCAGAGCAGCGTTATACGGAGTTTCTGGAAAAGTTTCCAAAAGTTGCGCAGCGCCTGCCGCAATACGCGCTCGCATCTTATCTTAATATGACTACAGAGTTTTTATCGAAAATACGTAATGAAAAAGTAAAGAAAAAAGGTTGAACTAGTTCAACCTTTTTTCCTAAGATACTTCAACTTTTCAGCCTGACTTAATACCCAACTTTGCTTTATCAATTAACAACGTATAATTAATAAAGTTAAAATGGAAAATTCACAAAAATTAAATGGTAAAATAGCCTTAATAACAGGTGCATCAAAAGGTATAGGTGCCGGAATCGCTAAAGCATACGCAAATCAGGGCGCAACAGTAGTTGTAAATTATGCTAGTAATAAGAATGACGCTGATAAAGTTGTTGAAGAAATAACGACTAATGGCGGAAAAGCAATTGCCATACAAGGCAATGTTGAAAAAGCGGCCGATGTAAAACGCATTTTTGAAGAAATTCTAAAATCATTTGGTAAGCTTGATATTTTGGTAAATAATGCAGGAGTTTACAGTTTTGCGGGTATTGACGATATTACCGAAGAATCTTTTCACCGTATGTTTAACATTAATGTTTTGGGCAGTATATTGACGATTCAGCAAGCGGCGAAATTATTTGGAGATAAAGGCGGTGTTATTATTAATGTCGGGTCGATAGTATCAACACTTGATATGCCAACTACATTGGTTTATACGCAAACTAAATACGCTGTAGATGCCATGACGCGTATTCTTGCAAAAGAATTTGGTCCAAAGAAAATTCGTGTCAATTCTATTAATCCAGGACTAATCGAAACAGAAGGTTCTCATAGCTCTGGAGTTATGAATGGTGATGCAGAAAAATGGCACGTGTCTGAAACGCCGCTTGCTCGTGTAGGGAAACCAGAAGATATTGCAAAAGTTGCTGTGTTTCTTGCTTCTGAAGATTCGTATTGGATTACTGGTGAAACAATCGCTGTTTCTGGCGGACAACGCTAAGTAAATTTTGGTATAAGATCAATTGCCTCCAGCTTTAGCTGGAGGTTTTTTATTGATATTGAGAAGGCTTTAGCCCAAATCGTAAAGTTTGGCTAAAGTCTTTATTTATATAGATTTGTTTACCTCCAGCTAATTTATTGAAAAACTATAAGTTATTTATCCGGGTTTGCGTTAGGGATAGAAGCGGTATCCTTTTTGTTTTTTCTTTAAAAACAAAAAGATACAAGCGGATAGCCCGGCCGAAGGTAACGCTCAAAAACTTCTCATTATTTTTTAAATGTATTTTGGACTTCACGTTAAATTTTCTTAATATAATTTTTACAAATATTGTATTTGGTTGGGATTTTCTTAGTTTTGTTAGAAGAGAAATAATTTAAATTTTAGAAAATGTATAATTGTTTTGATATAGCAAAGTATTTCATAGAATTAGCAAAGGCAGAAGGGCAAGGACTTGACCCAATGAAATTGCTAAAGCTGACTTATATTTCAGATGGATGGCATTTGGGAATTACCGGAAAACCACTTTTTGATAATGAAATTCAGGCGTGGAAATATGGCGCGGTTATTCCAGATTTGTATTATGCCATACGAATGTTTGGGAAAGATCCTGTTGATCCGTTTTTGCTGAATATATCTGCGAAAACGCCATTAAATGAAGAAGATAAAGAGTTCCTGAAAAAAATCTGGGATAATTACAAAGGATTATCCGGATTGCAGCTTTCGGCACTAACGCATGAAGAGGGGAGTCCGTGGTCGCAAACCTGGGATGGAACACATGATGTTGTAATTGGAAACGATTTAATTAAAGAATATTATCAGGAAAAACTAAATAGTTAATGGAAAGAACTTTAGCAGAAAAATTACCGGAAAGTGCTTTAGGAAACGATATTATTAATGTTCCGAAAGATGTATCGAAAGAAGCGGAAAAGGAAAATCATTTAATGAAACCTTATGATCCTAAAAGCCATTCGGAATACATAGAATTAAAAAGATTTGAAATCGAACAGGCAAATGAAAGTTCTGAACGAATGTTAAGACAAAAGAATGCTGAAAAAGCTTTTGTGTTTTCTGCAAGATGGGCGATTTTTATTGCTTTAATAATTCTTTTACACGGTTTTGGACGATCTTATAAATTCTTTATTTTATCGCAAACGGAGTTTCTGTTTGTTGTTGGAACTTTAACGACTTCAATCTTTACTTTTTATACTTTGGTTTTGAGGTATTTGTTTTACCGAAAACCAATTGCTAAAACTGCTGAAAAGAAAATAATCTAAATAGTTTCATCTTTGTCAAAGTTTTAAACTTTGACAAAGATTATCTACAAGTGAAACTAATTCAAAAATATTTAAAGAAAAAGCTGCGGTAGAAAATAATTTCTAAAACAAAACCTCTTTAGCAATTATATAAAAACCCATTACGAGAACAAACCAGCCAAAAAGCGGTTTTAATTTAGTTCCGTCAATTTTTTTAGAAAGCTGGCTTCCAATTAACATTCCGAGAAGTGCCATTCCCGAAACGCCTAATAAAAAAGTATAATCTATTGGAGTTCCTATATATAAATCTCCTCCAAAACCTATTGAAGAATTGATTGTAATAATCAATAATGAAGTTCCAACGGCTTGTTTCATGGGTAATTTTGCAAAAAACAAAAGTGCCGGAATAATTAAAAACCCGCCGCCCGCACCAAGAAATCCGGTTACAATTCCAACTAAAAATCCAATAATACTTAATTGAATATAATTGGTTTCGGTACTTTTTACTTCTGGAAGGTTTTTTCGAATCATCGAAATTGCCGCCGTTATCATCAAAACCGAAAAGACAATCATAATCAGAAAATCTTTTGAAACGGTATAAGATGCTACAGAAAAAAGTGTCGCAGCAATTTGAGGAAATATAACTTCACGGATTATCAAAATTGAAATTACAGAAGGAATTGCAAAATAAAGTGCCGATTTTAGTTTCAAATTCCCCATTTTATAATGACTGTAACTTCCGAATAAAGCGGTTAAGCCAACAATAAATAAAGAATAAGAAGTGGCCTGATCAGGATTTACTTTAAATAAATACACCAAAATAGGAATTGTCAATATCGATCCCCCACCGCCAATTAAGCCCAGTGAAACCCCGATAATGATTGAAGCAAAATATCCTAAATATTCCATTGCATTTATTTTTATGCAAAGTTGCTTCGGAAATTAGAATCCTACAGTAACATTTATCACAGAAAGAATTATTAAACACAAATTTCACTAATTAACACGAACTCATATGTCACATTGAACGAAGTCGAAATGCTTTGCGGGTTCTCGACTTCGCTCGAACTGACATTTCTGACTAATCAAATCTGTGTTAATTAGTGAAATTTGTGTTTAATAATTCAATCTGGTTTCGGTTTAGTTTGACCAAACCTCGCTGTTCCATTTTTTTAAGTAATCGTGAAACAACTTCTCTTGAGGTATTTAATTCGGTGGCGATTTCTTGGTGTGAAAGTTTCACTTCAGAACAGCCGCAGGCATCAGAATGTCTTTTTAAATAAAACTCTAAACGCTCATCCATAGAACGGAAAGCGATATTATCGACAACTTCCAGAACTTCTTCAAAACGGCTTCTGTAAGTTTCAATAACAAATTCATACCAGGAACGGTGTTCCATCATCCATTTGTCCATCATTTGCAGCGGAATCATCATGACTGAAACATCTTCAACAACTTTTGCCATAATTTGGCTTTTTTCGCTTTTTGCAGTGCAGATCATCGAAATGGCGCAGGCTTGTCCGGGCTGCAGGTAATACATTAAAAATTCACCTCCATCTTCGCCTTCACGGTAAATTTTGATTTTCCCTTTCGTAATCAAAACGGTGTTTTTAATATACTGTCCGGTGCGCATTAAAATAGTTCCGGCTTCAAAATCCTGATGGCTTCCGTTTTCTTCAATGGTAGCGATAAGTTCGCTGGAGAAATTAGGAAAGATGGTTTTTAATGAATTTTGCATGTATTATATTTTTTTTGCCACGAATTTCACGAATTTTCACAAATTAGGTTTGCGTTTATTTTTGAATTGATGACGGATGTTTTTTTGAAATATTGGGTGTTTTTCTATATGTTGAAAATTATTTTTTTGACGCGAATTTCACAAAATTCTAAAAATTAATTCGTGGAAATTAGTGTAATTCGTGGCGAATACTTTTATCAAAAAGAGATTAAATACTATAATTTTTTACAAAGATAATAGATTCGGCTGTCATAAATTGTCAGAAAACTATATTTAAAGGTATTTTGGGTAAATGAAAAAATCCTATTTTCTATCGATTTTCTAGGGTGTATTTTTAAAAATAGTAAGTAAATTTGTGTTTCACTGATTATAATACTTTCTCTAAAACGTTTTCTGAGAATAATAATCGAAATCGCATTTGGTACGTTTTTAATTAATAGAAACGTCGTAATTTTACAAAAACACATTTATTATGAATTTATCACAAGAAGATTGGGTTAATCAGCTTGCTGCTGACGAGAATGCAGTTATACTGGACGTAAGAACTGAAGACGAATTTAATGATGGCTATATTGAAAATGCTTTAAACATTGATATCAATAAAGGTCAGGGTTTTATTTATGAAATCGAAGAATTAGATAAAAACAAAAACTACTACGTGTATTGTCGTTCTGGAGCCAGAAGTGCGAAAGCATGCCAGGTTATGAATGAATTAGGCATCGAAAATGCCTATAATCTGCTAGGCGGAATCCTGGACTGGGAAGGCGAAACCGTACAACCATAAAATGAAAAAGAGGCATAAAAAAGCCTCTTTTTTCATTAAACCACTATTAATAACCAAATAAAAATTACCAGATTATGAGTTTAATTCCAGAAGAGTTTGAGATTAAAAGCCTTATAAATCAAGACACTTACCTTGTAAATGGAGAATTAAAACAATGGACAGGGCAAACCACACCTGTTTTTTCGACTATTTCTTCTACAGAAAAATATACGCCGACATTATTAGGATCTATTCCGTTTATGGCAGAAGCAGAAGCTGCCGAAGTTGTTGAAGCTGCAAATACCGCCTACAATAAAGGGCAGGGATTATGGCCAACTATGAAAGTAGCTGACCGTATTAAATGCATGGAGAATTTCGTTACCCAAATGAAAGAAACCCGCGAAGAAGTGGTTAAACTTTTAATGTGGGAAATTGGAAAAAACCTTGGCGATTCTCAAAAAGAATTTGACAGAACTGTCGAATATATTTACGATACGATTGCCAGCTACAAAGAATTAAACGGACGCAGTGCACATTTTGAAAAAGTGCAGGGTGTAAACGCTATGATTCGCCGTGGACCTCTTGGAGTTGTTTTATGTCTTGGACCTTACAATTATCCTTTAAACGAAACTTTCTCATTGTTGATTCCGGCTTTGATTATGGGTAATACTGTAATCTTTAAACCTGCTAAACATGGTGTATTATGTATTTCACCATTATTAGAAGCCTTTAGAAGCAGTTTTCCAAAAGGTGTTATCAATATTGTTTACGGTAGAGGTAGAGAAGTCGCTTCTCCAATTATGAAATCGGGTAAAATTGATGTTTTGGCATTAATTGGAAACAGTAAATCGGCGATTGCTTTACAAGATCAGCATCCAAATAAAAACAGACTTCGTTTAATTTTAGGATTAGAAGCTAAAAACCCGGCAATTATTCTTCCGGATGCCGATTTAGATTTGGCAATTCAGGAATGTATTACAGGAACTTTGTCTTTTAACGGACAGCGTTGTACGGCATTAAAAGTTTTATATGTTCACGAATCAATTGTAGAAGAATTCAACAAAAGATTTTCTGAAAAAGTGGATGCATTACAATTTGGAAATCCATGGGAAAAAGGAGCTGCATTAACACCGCTTCCAGAAACAGATAAACCACAATATATTCAGGGATTAATTGACGATGCAACAAGCAAAGGCGCAAAAATCCTGAATGAAAAAGGAGGAAAACATACCGATAATTTTATTTTCCCAGCCGTTTTATATCCGGTAAACAGTAAAATGCGTGTGTATCACGAAGAACAATTTGGACCTGTAGTTCCTGTTATTTCTTTTAAAGATATTCAGCAGCCGTTAGAAGATATGGCTGAATCTAATTACGGACAGCAGGTAAGTTTGTTCGGAAAAGATATTAAAACCCTTGCACCGCTTATCGATGCTTTGGTAAACTTAGTATGCCGTGTGAACTTAAACAGTTCTTGCCAAAGAGGTCCGGATGCTTTCCCATTTACAGGTCGTAAAGATTCTGCTGTTGGTACTTTAAGTATTCCAGATGCTTTACGTTCTTTCTCAATTCGTACGTTTGTCGCTTCAAAAGATATCGCTTATAATAATGAAATTTTGCAGGAATTGCTAAACAGCAAGGAATCAAATTTCATTAATACCGACTATATTTTGTAGTATCAAGGTTATATATTAATTGTAGATACCGTCTTTTTCTTTTTGAATTAGGCGGTTTTTCTTTTTTTAAGATGCTGAGGTTCTATCCCGATAGCTATCGGGACTAAGTTTTTAGTTTTTTTTATTCTTTAAAAACATAATTTTATAAAGTTTTGTAACATTATTTCAAAAATTGGGTCTTATTAACATCATTTAATCAGCAAACCAAAAAACAACTTATGAAAAAAAGACTATCTCAATTTGCATTTATTGCATTTTTGTTTTTGGCACAAATCAGCTTTGCACAAGAGCTTTATATGCCTCGAAATATTAAAGAAGCTTACGACAAAGGTACTCGTTCGAAAGACGGAAAACCCGGAAAAAACTATTGGCAGAACCACGGAAAATATACAATGGATATTACCGTAGATGCTAAAACAAAATTGGTCAGCGGAACAGAAACAATCGTTTACGAAAACAACAGTAACGATAGTTTAAGAAACCTTGCGATTCGGTTTGTAAACAATCTTCATAAACCTTCTTCACCAAGAGGCGGGAGCGTAAGTGACGATTTTTTTAGTAACGGATTAACCATTACGTCTTTAAAAGTAGCTGATGTAGTTTATAAAGAAGATGCCAGAAGCTGGGGAACTGTTGGAAATGTGAAATTGAAAAAAGCAATTGCACCACATTCTAAAATTACCATTAATATCGACTGGAATTATCCTTTATCAAAAGAAAGCGGAAGAGAAGGACAAATCGACGAAACTACATTTTTTGTTGCTTATAGTTATCCTAGAGTTTCTGTTTTTGATGATTACAATGGATGGGACAGAATATCACATACAGATCGTCAGGAATTTTACAATGATTTCAACGATTATGTTTATTCCGTAAAAGCACCAAAAAATTATGTAGTTTATGCAACCGGAGATTTCTTAAACCCAGATGAGGTTTTACAGCCGGAGTTTGCAGCACGTTTGAAAAAATCGTACGTGACTGATGAAATCATGCATATTGCAAACGAACAGGAAATGAAAAGCGGTATTGTAACTAAACAAAACGAATGGAATGTCTGGAAATTTGAAGTTAAAAATATCTCAGATGTATGTTTTGGTTTAAGCGACCACTATTTATGGGATGCGAGCAGTGTTGTGGTAGATAAAAAAACAAATCGCCGCGCCAGCGTTCAGGCAGCTTATGATGTAAAAGGAACTGATTTTGTAAATTCAATTAAAAATAATCAATATGCTTTAGACTGGTTTTCTAATAACTGGCCTGGAGTTCCGTATCCGTTTTCTAAAATGACAGCTTTTCAGGGTTTTGCAGATATGGAATACCCAATGATGTGTAACGATTCACAAATGAACGATCCAAAATTTGCTCAATTAGTTCAGGATCACGAAGTAGCACATACATATTTTCCTTTTTATATGGGAATTAACGAAACGCGTTATGCTTTTATGGACGAAGGCTGGGCAACTACTTTTGAATATTTAATTGGAATTGCCGAACACGGAAAAGAAGCCGCAGATAAATTTTATAAAGAATTTAGAGTTGAAGATTATATCAAGGATAAATCTACAGAAGAAGATCAGCCAATAATCACAATGTCTACACAAGTTTCTGGTCCGGGTTATGGAAATAACTCTTACGGAAAAGCTTCTCTTTCTTATATAGCTTTAAAAGATTTACTTGGAGATGAATTATTCAAAAAATCACTGCACCATTATATGGATACCTGGAACGGAAAACACCCAATTCCGTGGGATTATTTTAATTCGATGAATACAGGTTCAGGAAAAAATCTGAATTGGTTTTTCAATAACTGGTTCTTTACCAACAATTATATCGATATTTCGGTTAGTAATGTTTCAAAAAATGCCATTACTATCGAAAATAAAGGAGGATTTGCTATTCCGTTTGATGTGAATATTGTATATGCAGACAACTCTACAGAAACATTACATCAGACTCCGGGAGTTTGGCAGAAAAACCAAAATTCAGTTTCTGTAGCTTTTAACAGTAAAAAACAAATTAAACAAGTTACACTGGATGGCGGTATTTTCATGGATGCTACACCAGACAATAATACTTGGGCAGCCAAATAAAAAATTAAAGAGCCGTCTTTTTCTAACGATTAAGACGGTTTTTTTTATCAGCAAAAAATCTTTTAACAATCAACCAAAATAAAATAACCAATTATGAAAAGCAGTATAGTTAAGATTTTAATGCATAAAATAATCTTGTTTTTTGTTTTTTTAATGCTGTCTAATTTTGGATTTGCTCAGAAAAACTTAAAAATCGAAATAGGAACTATTGATAGTATTTCATCTAAAGTTTTAAATGAAAACAGAAAAATCTGGATTCATCTTCCAAGAAGTTTGCAATATGCAGGCGTTTTTGCAGAAAAAAAATATCCGGTTGTTTATTTGCTTGATGGCGATGCCCATTTTAGTTCTGTTGTGGGAATGATTGAGCAATTGAGTGAAATAAACGGCAATACAAACTGCCCTGAAATGATTGTGGTTGGGATTACAAATACAAATCGTAATCGGGATTTAACACCAACACATTCTGAGATTGATCTTCCGTTTGTACCAAAAGTGGTAAGTGAACAATCTGGAGGCGGAGAAAAATTTGTCGGGTTTCTGGAAAATGAACTGATTCCGTATATCAATACCAAATATCCAACAGCGCCATACAAAACATTAGTTGGACATTCTTTTGGCGGATTAACCGTTATGAATATTTTGACGAATCATACTTCCTTATTCAATTCTTACGTGGCCATTGACCCAAGCATGTGGTGGGACCACGATCAGTTTTTAAAAGAAACCACAAAAAAACTAGCCACAAAAAACTTAGCTAATATTTCATTGTTTCTCGCAGCTGCAAATACAATGGATGATAATATGGATTTGATAAAAGTTAGAAAAGATACAACTGTTTTTACCAGACATATCAGAGCTATATTGGATTTGAATGATTTCCTGAAGCAGAATAAAAAAAGCGATCTTAATTACGATTATAAATATTATAACGAAGATAATCACGGTTCTGTACCCTTAATTGCAACTTATGATGCGTTTCGTTTTATCTTTAAATTCAATCAATTAAAGCTTTCTATACCAGAACAGATTGATTTTAATGCAGCCGTTTTTGCCAAAATTGAAAAGCACTTCAAAGATGTTTCAAAACATTTAGGATATAAAGTGGATGTTCCGGAAAGCACAGTAAATAATTTTGCCTATCAATCGCTTGCCAAAAAAGATTTGGAACTGGCAGGATATTTATTTAAGCTGAATGTTACCAATTATCCGCAAAGTCCAAATGTATATGATTCATTAGGTGATTTTTATGAAGCAAGCGGAGATAAGAAAAATGCTATTGCAAATTATGAAAAGGTTTTAGCGATGGATAAAAACTTTCCTGAAACAAAAGGAAAATTAGATAAGCTTTTAAAATAAAACAGAGAAAATGTCAGGAGAAAAAGATCTTCAAAAATTACTTAAAACAATGAAACCTGAACACAAACAGGGAGATTATGTTTTTTGTAAAGTTGATACTTTAGAGAATTTCAATTTAGATGAAGTTGAAATGTTTTTTAGAGAAAAAGAGGCTATAACGGTTATTCTGAAAGAAGAAATAGCAGTAAAAATGAAATTGGATTACTTTATAGTAATGTCATGGATAACACTTACGGTACATTCTTCGCTGGAAGCTGTTGGCTTAACAGCTGCATTTTCAAAGGCACTTTCAGATCATAATATAAGCTGTAATGTTGTTGCGGCATTTTATCACGACCATATTTTTGTCAATAAAAAAGACGTCGAAAAAGCAATGACTATTTTAAATTCATTTTCAAATTAAAAATTAATATCAGATTAAACTTATTTTTTATTTCACTTTGTAAGAAAAATATTCTAATATTGCAAAATAAAAATAAAGTTTAAATAGATGAAAAATTATTTGATTCTTATCATTTTGCTTTTTTCAGTAAAAAGTATTGCGCAAAATGCTTCAAAAGAGACATTTCAAAAAAATAAATACGAATTGGCTCTTTCTTATTTAAAGAAATCAGAGTATGTAAAAGCTCTTGATTTGTTTTCACTGGCATCGAAAATTAAACCGGAAAACGAAATTGGACAGGAATCATTAAAAGAGATAGATACCTTAAAAGAAATTTTAAGAAAAGATGTTTTAGAAAAAATAAGCGGAACCTGGTTAGTTACGGGCGATAAACCAATTTGGACAGTTACTGCCCATGATGATTTTAAAAACCAAAAAGTTGATAAATTAGTTGAAGTAGCACAGGATAAAATTTTATTTTATGAGCAAGACCGTAAATCAAAAGTAAAAACACTAATTAAAACAGAGGATTTACTTTACTTTAATAATGACAGATCTGATTCTTTATATTCGGCATTTATTTTATCAGACGGGAGGGTTTGGGATTGTATTTTAAATGAAGATAATAAAGTAATGCGCGCCATTAATATAGGTAAATATGGAAAAAAGGGTGTTAAAAAAATAACCGAAAATAATCCTGAAGTTTATTTTATAAGAGCGAAGTAATTCAAAAAATCAATATAATTAGAAAGGGAATCTGTTTTAAGATTCCCTTTTTTATTTTAAAATTAATGTAATTTTGGAATATCAGAAATAAGTATAAAATGGAAATTAAAGCAATTCAGGCTTCACAAACCTGGCAGATTAGACACGAAGTAATGTGGCCGGACCAGCCTTTAGAATTTGTACAATTAGAAGAAGACAATTCAGGATTTCATTTTGGCGCTTTTGAAGATGATAAATTAGTTTCTATAATTTCCTGCTTTATTGAAGAGAAAGAAATGCAGTTTCGAAAATTAGCCACTTTAGTATCATATCAGGGAAAAGGAATCGCTTCTCATCTTTTAGAATATATTTTACAGTTTGCTAAAGAAAGGGATTTAGAAAAAGTCTGGTGCAATGCCAGAACCAATAAAAAGTCTTTTTATGAAAAATTCGGCATGAAAGATACTTTTAAAACTTTTACCAAAGCCGGACAGGAATATACCATTATGGAAATCAATTTATCAAAATAGATTTCCTACATTTCTATAACAAATTAATACTAAGACGTTTATTGTCTTAAATTACTTTAAAAAACCTCATTTTTGAATGTAATTTTAATGTAATAAAAAAATGAAAACGTTTTCGTTTTATATAACTGTTAAACCTTGTTAAAAATTCTTTTTTTGTTTTGATAGTTTTACTACTTTCGCACCCAAATGAGAAAGTTAATAGTATTTTTAGTATTCATGAATTTGCTTCTGCTAGGCGGAGGCCAATATCTTAATGCAAATACTTTTTCTCATCATCATAATCTTGCACAGAAACATAGAGTTAAATTTACGAGCCAGGATCGTGGAACTTCTATAATCGAAGATGCCGATGTTGATCTTGAAGAAGATCTATTAGGAAATGATGATGCTTTACTTACGAACAAGCTTTTTGCTGCTTCGTACAGCTTAGTAGACAACTTGTATCTGGCACTTTCAGATCAGTCTGCTGCGAATGATTCCAATCGTTTTAAAATTTTTACGCCTTCTTTAGGGCATTCAAATCCTATCTACATTACTCAACGAGTATTAAGAATTTGATTTTACAGTATACATCGGTTACCTAAGTCGTGATCTGCATATCTCGTTGATGTATATTATTTTACTTCCGCTTATATGAAAATTAAGTTCTGACTTCAGGCTGGCTGATGCATTTTATCATCTAAAGAAATCATTATTCCAAGCATTCAATCGCTTAATTTCCAAACTAAATCATGAAAAAAATTATCGTGTTCACGGGCTTGTTTGCCCTAGTGTGCCTAACTAGTTGTACATCTAAAAAGGAAGAAAAAGAAGAAGTAGAAAAATTCACGGTTACAAATCCGGTAAGAATTGATACTTCATTTACTAAACAATATGTTTCGCAGATTAAATCTGTTCGAAATATCGAAATCCGCGCCCAGGAAAAAGGGTTTTTACAAAACATTTATGTTGATGAAGGACAGTTTGTAAAAGCGGGTCAGCTGTTGTTCAGAATTATGCCAAACATGTATCAGGCAGAATTATTGAAAGCACAGGCTGAACAAAAATCAGTAGAAATTGAACTGCAAAATGCTAAATTACTGGCAGATAAAAATATCGTTTCTAAAAACGAATTGAGCGTTGCTCAGGCTAAATTGCAATCTGCAAAAGCAGAAGTTGCATTAGCAAAACTTCATTTATCATTCACAGAAATCAGAGCTCCGTTTGACGGAACAATCGACAGAATTCCTTTGAAATTAGGAAGTCTTATCGATGAAGGTGAATTATTGACAAGTCTTTCAGACAACAGTCAAATGTTTGCATACTTCAACGTTTCTGAACCAGAATATCTTCAGTATCAAACCAATGTTAAAGATCGTGCCGAAAACAAAGTGAACTTGGTTTTAGCAAATGGAGATACTTTTAAAGAAAAAGGTAATGTAGAAGTTATCGAAAGTGAATTTGACAATGAAACAGGAAACATTGCTTTTAGAGCAAGATTCCCAAATTCAGCAAAATTGCTTAGAAACGGAGAAACAGGACAAGTTCAAATGATGGTTCCTCTTAAAAATGCAATCGTAATTCCGCAAAAAGCGACTTACGAAATTCAGGATAAAAAATATGTTTTTATAGTTGATAAAAATGATAAAGTAAGCTCAAAAGAAATCACGATTACAGGTGAAATTCCTGATTTGTATGTGATTAAAACGGGACTTAATGAAAATGATAAAATCTTACTTGAAGGTGTTCAGAAAGTAAAAGAAAATGACAAAATCAAATACGAATTTGAGTCTCCTAAAAAGGTAATTAATAACCTGCGCTTAAAAGCGGAGTAAGTTTTTTGTTTCAAGTTTCAGGTTACAAGTTTCAAGTTTTATGCTGAAACCTTAAACCTTAAACTTGAAACATGAAACCCTTTTTTAAACTTCAAATAAGTTTAATCATTAAAAAAATATAAAAATGTTTAATAAATTTATTCAAAGACCCGTATTGTCGATAGTGATATCGCTGATTATTGTCTTTTTGGGAGTATTGTCGGTATTGAATTTACCAATTACCCAATTCCCTTCGATTTCTCCTCCAATGGTAAACGTTACTGCGGATTACCCTGGATCTAATGGAGAGCTTATGATTAAATCTGTTGTAATTCCGTTGGAAAGAGCCTTAAACGGTGTTCCTGGAATGAAATATATGACTTCTGATGCCGGAAATGATGGTGAAGCAAGTATTCAGGTTGTATTTAATTTAGGAACAGATCCTAACCAGGCTGCGATTAACGTTCAAAACCGTGTGGCTTCGGTTACTAATAAACTTCCTCCTTTAGTAATTAGAGAAGGTATTAAGATTACACGAGAAGTTCCGAGTATGCTGATGTACGTGAATCTTTATAGTACGGATAAAAATACCGACATGAAGTTCTTGTACAACTATGCCGATATCAACGTATTATCTGAATTAAAAAGGGTAAATGGAGTTGGTTCCGGAGATATCTTAGGAACACGTGAATATGCAATGCGTATTTGGTTGAAACCAGATCGTATGTTAGCGTATAAAATTTCTGCAGATGAAGTAATGGAAGCATTATCAAGTCAGAGTTTGGAAGCTTCGCCAGGTAAAACGGGAGAAAGTTCTGGTAAACGTTCTCAGGCATTTGAATATGTATTGAAATATTCTGGACGTTTTACAACGAAAGAGCAATACGGAAATATTGTGGTAAGATCGAATGCTAACGGAGAACTTTTGCGTTTGAAAGATATTGCAAATGTTGAATTTGGAAGTTCGATGTATGATATCTATTCTAACTTGAACGGAAAACCTTCTGCAGCGATTGTATTAAAACAATCATTTGGAAGTAATGCGAATCAGGTTATTGAAGATGTAAAAGCAAAACTGGAAAAAATCAAGCAAAAATTCCCAAAAGGAATGAATTATGAAATCTCTTATGACGTTTCTAAATTCCTTGATGCTTCTATCGAAAAAGTAATCCACACTCTTGTTGAAGCTTTTATTTTAGTTGGTATAGTAGTTTTCCTTTTCTTAGGAGACTGGCGTTCTACGGTAATTCCGGCAATTGCGGTACCCGTTTCATTGGTTGGAACATTTGTGTTCATGACCTTCTTTGATATTTCATTGAACTTAATTACGTTGTTTGCTTTAGTATTAGCAATTGGGGTCGTCGTCGATGATGCGATTGTAGTTATTGAAGCCGTTCACGCCAAGATGGAAGAAGAACATCTTTCTCCATTAAAAGCAACTAAAAAAGCAATGCACGAAATTGCAGGGGCAATTATTGCGATTACGTTCCTGATGGCTGCGGTATTTATTCCGGTTGCGTTTATGTCTGGTCCTGTTGGGGTTTTCTACAGACAGTTCTCGATTACAATGGCAACAGCGATTATCCTTTCTGGTATTGTGGCTTTGACTTTAACGCCTGCACTTTGTGCGATGATGTTGAAAAACAACCACGGTAAACCTAAAAAGAGAACTCCTGTAAACATATTTATTGATGGTTTTAACAACAAGTTTAACCTTGCACAAGGTAAATACCAAAATGTATTAGGTAAAATCGTAAACAGAAGAGCTGTTACAATTATCGCACTTCTTGGATTTTGTGCCGGAACATGGTTAATCAGCAGCACTGTTCCTTCTGGATTTATCCCGAATGAGGATCAGGGAATGTTTTATGCTATTATTCAAACGCCTCCGGGTTCATCATTAGAAAGAACAAATGATGTTGCCTTGAAGCTTCAAAAAATATCAGAAACTGTAGAAGGTGTAAAATCAGTATCTGCATTGGCGGGTTACGAAATTTTGACAGAAGGTACTGGATCAAATGCGGGAACATGTTTGATCAACTTAGAAGACTGGAACGATCGTAAACAATCTGTTCAGGAAATTATGACGGAACTGGAAGAAAAATCAAAAGACATTGCAGGTGCAAATATTGAGTTTTTCCAACCGCCGGCGGTACCAGGATATGGAGCTGCGGGAGGATTTGAGCTTCGTTTACTGGATAAAACTGGTACTACAGATTTCAAAAAACTGGAAGAAGTTAATAAAGAGTTTGTTGAAGAATTGAACAAACGTCCGGAATTATCTAACGTATTCAGTTTCTTTAGTGCGAGTTTCCCTCAGTATATGATGAAAGTTGATAATGATTTGGCACAGCAAAAAGGAGTTTCTATTGAAAACGCCATGAATACTTTGTCAACTCTTGTGGGAAGTAACTACGAGATCAGTTTCATTAAATACGGTATTAACTATAAAGTAATCGTTCAGGCTGCTCCTGAATATCGTGCACAGCCAGATGATATCCTGAAATTATACGTGAAAAATAATCGTGATGAAATGGTTCCTTTCTCTGCTTTTATGAAGTTAGAAAAAGTATACGGACTTTCTGAAATTACGAGACATAACATGTACACTTCTACAGAGATTAGTGGTGGACCAGCTCCGGGATACAGTTCTGGTACAGCTATTAAAATCATTCAGGAAATAGCAGCTAAAAAATTACCTAGAGGTTATGATATTGATTGGGCAGGTATTTCTGCCGATGAGGTTGCACAAGGTAATCAGGCAATTTGGGTATTCTTAATTTGTTTAGGATTCGTTTACTTGGTATTAGCAGCTCAGTATGAAAGTTTTATTCTTCCATTATCAGTAATTCTTTCTTTACCTGCGGGTATTTTTGGAGCTTTCCTTTTATTGAAAGTTGCAGGATTAGAAAACAATATTTATGCGCAGGTTGCCATGGTAATGCTTATTGGTTTATTAGGTAAAAATGCCGTATTGATTGTAGAGTTCGCGATACAAAGGCACGCAGCAGGAAGAACCGTTTTAGAAGCTGCAATGGAAGGAGCAAAAGCAAGGTTCCGTCCTATCTTGATGACTTCATTTGCGTTTATTGCGGGATTATTACCGCTTGCATTTGCAACTGGTCCGGGTAAAATTGGTAACAGAACTATTGGTACTGCGGCCGCTGGAGGTATGCTTATAGGGACTATTTGCGGAGTATTTGTAATTCCGGGCTTGTATTACATATTTGCCAAAATTGCTGAGAAACACAAACTGGTAAAACATGAAGAAGAAAATCCATTAACAGAAGAAATTGATAACAATCATGTATAAAGTTAAATTATATCAATACAGTATTGCATTGGGTTTATGTCTTGCCGTGGCAGGATGTAAAGCCCCTGCAGCTGAAACAGCAAGTACAAGCGCTCCGGTTCCGGAAGCATTTGGAAACGTAAAATCGCAGGACACCACAAATACATCGACTTTAAAATGGAAAGATTTCTTTAAAGATCAAAACCTTGTAGAGTTGATTGATGTTGCTTTAAAAAACAATCAGGAACTAAATATGACTTTGCAGGAAATTGAAATTGCAAAGAATGATATCAGAGTTCGTAAAGGTGCTTTGTTGCCAACTGTTGGCGTTCGTGCCGGTGCAGGAATCGAAAAAGTTGGACGTTACACAAGCCAGGGTGCGGGTGATGCTACAACTGAAATTAAACCGGGAATCGAAACTCCAGATCCGTTACCGGATTACACAATTGCAGCTTATGCAAACTGGGAAGTAGATATCTGGAAAAAACTGCGTAATTCTAAAAAAGCAGCTGTAAACCGTTATTTAGCAACTGTTGAAGGTAAAAACTTTGTTGTAACAAATCTTATTGCTGAAATTGCTGATTCTTATTACGAGTTATTAGCTTTAGATAGCCAATTAGAAATTGTAAAACAAACGATTACTTTACAGACAAACGCTTTAGAAATTGTAAAAATTCAAAAGCAGGCTGCAAGAGCAACTGAACTTGGTGTTCAGAAATTTCAGGCTGAGGTTTTAACTTCAAAAAGTTTGGAGTTTGATATTTTACAGAAAATAAAGGAGAACGAAAACAAAATCAACTTTTTGTTAGGACGTTATCCGCAGGATATTAAAAGAGACAAAACCAATTTTACAGATTTGCTTCCGGCAGCTGTAAACTCTGGAATTCCTTCTCAATTGTTAACGAATCGTCCAGATGTTAAACAGGCAGAATTAGAATTGGTTGCTGCAAAATTAGATGTAAAAGTAGCTCGTGCAGAATTTTATCCTTCATTGGATATTTCGGCAGCTTTTGGAGTTCAGGCCTTTAAACCATCTTATTTGTTTACATTTCCAGAATCGATTTTATATTCATTAGCCGGAGATATTGCTGCGCCATTAATTAACAGAAATGCGATTAAAGCAGAATTTTCTAGTGCTAATGCAAGACAGCTTCAGGCGTTGTACAATTACGATCGTACGATCTTGAATGCGTATTTAGAAGTTTCAACTCAGCTTTCTAAAATTGATAATCTTCAAAAAGGTTACGATTTAAAATCACAGCAAGTTGACGCTTTAAATAAATCAATTGATGTATCTAACGATTTGTTTAAATCGGCAAGAGTAGATTATTTTGAGGTTTTGATGACGCAAAGAGATGCATTAGAAGCTAAATTAGAATTAATAGATACTAAAAAAGAACAATTAAATGCTGCAGTTCATGTTTATAGAGACTTGGGCGGCGGATGGAAATAATATTGCCTGTTAATTTGTAGAGAAAAAAGCCTTTTAAGAGTAATCTTGAAAGGCTTTTTTTATTTGTAAACCTATAAATATTTTATAGGAATATTTTCACTTTTAACTAAAAATTGTTGCAGATGTGTTTTTTGTTTGTACTTTTGGATAAATAAAAATATCTCTTTATAAATAAAGGCAAACAATGGCAAAACCAATTAAAAATACACCTGTTTTAAAAGGAAAAGAAGCAGTTGACTTTTATAAAACTATTGATTTAAATAAAGATAAAAAAGTCAGCATTGATTCTTTAAAAGCTATTCGAAATGATGCTAACATGTTAAAAGAAATTTTAAAAGTTAATTAATGCCTTTTACCGGATTTTCATTTTTTGAATTACGCTCTACAACACATATTAAACCTTTTGAATGTGGTGATACTGATTTGAATGGTTTTCTAAACGACAAAGCAATTTCATATAAAAAAGATTTATTAGCTACTACTTATATTCTTGAAAGTAAAAATAAAACCATCGCATACTTAAGCATATATAATGATGCTTTAGCAGTTCAGGAAAATCAGTTTGCATCTAAAACTGCGTTTAAGAGATGGATAAAAGAAATCCTTAGTCATCGTAAACGACATTTGAGACAATTTCCAGCTATAAAAATAGGCAGATTAGCAGTTTGCGAGACTACAAAAAAAGAAAGAAAAGGAATAGGCAAGGCTTTAGTGAATTTTGTTATTGACTTAGCATTAGAACAAAATAGTAAATGTGCGTGTCAATTACTTACTGTAGATGCATATGAAAAATCACTAGGTTTTTATGAAAAACTTGGATTTAAGTTTCTTTCTGAAAATGACAATGGAGAAGATACAAGACAAATGTTTTATGATCTTAGGCCATTGATGAATACCTTAAATGAAGCTTCAAATTAATATTTAAAGAATGGTTAAACCTATTTCTTTGTATGTTTTTAAAATTTCATCTTCAGGAGAAATATTGGTAACCAAAACGTCAATATCTGTAATTGGAGAAATATAATAAGCCTCTGCTGTTCCTACTTTTTCAATAGAACTCAGCGCAATAACAAGATTAGAATTCTGAATCATACTCTTTTTAATTTGAGAATCATCATATAAAACACCCGTAATACCACGTTCGTGATGAATACTGCAAATTCCCAGGATACAAACATCTGCTCTAAAATTTCGTAAAAAATCTATCGTATCAATTCCAGAAGTCGTAAAAGACGTTTTGCTCATTAATCCTCCCGCAAAAATTAATTCGATATTTGGTAAATCTTCAACCAATAAAGCAACAGGAAAACTGTTTGTAACAACGGTTAATTTTAAATCGTAAGGAAAACTCGAAACCAAAGCTACAGAAGTTGTTCCGCCATCAATAAAAACAACTTGTCCATCTTTTAAATAGGAAATCGCTTTTTCGGCAATAATCTTTTTATTTTCAACATCGTGTTTTTCTCTTTTTCTATAATTTAGCGGAATTGGAGAAGGAGCAACCGCGCCGCCGCGAACGGCTTTTAAAAGTCCCTGATCTGAAAGTTCTTTTAAATCACGTCGAATAGTATCTTCTGAAACGCTTAAATATTCACTTAATTCTATAGATGTTACCCGATGTTCTTTAGATAAATATTCTAATATAACCTGTTGACGCTCTTCCTTTTTCATTTTACTTGCGGTTTTATGTTGCAAAAATAAGTTAAAAATTGCAATATATTGCAATTTTTGCATAATTTTACCGCAAAATAAATTTACAATGAGAAAGAAAACAATTGCAATAGATATGGATGGTGTACTTGCCGACATTGACGCACAATTAATTGACCATTACAATAAAGCTCACGGAACTACTTTATCAAAGGAAAGTATTAAAGGATTAACTTCTGATGTTGCTTTTAAAGAAAGAGATTTTATTCATAAACTTTTGCATTCAGAAAACTTCTTTAGAACATTGCCTGTAATGCCCGATGCTGTTGAAAGTTTACTTGAATTGGATAAAGATTTTGAAATCTTTATTGTGTCTGCCGCAACAGAATTTCCTATTTCACTTTCAGAAAAAATGGCCTGGCTTGCGGAGCATTTTCCTTTTATTAAATGGGATAATATTATTTTATGCGGCAGCAAAAGAATTATCAATACCGATTATATGATTGATGATCATTGCAAAAATTTAGACCATTGTATGGGAAAACCTATTATGTTCACTGCATTTCATAATGTGAATCAAAATCATCATATAAGAGTAAATAACTGGAAAGAAGCCGTAGCGGTTTTAAAGGAAACATTATAAGCTTATTAAGGTTATAATTTTATTGTTTTTTGAAGAGAAAAGCCTTTTAGAAGAAATTCTGAAAGGCTTTTTATATTTAAATAGCTTTAATGGTTATGATGAAAAATAGCAGTCAGATCAATAAAAATATTTATATTTATCAAATAATAAAGATTATTTTCATGAAAAAAGTTCTACTGTTATTAGTCATTTTTTGCCTTTTCGGATGCAAAAAATTTGTTGTTTCGTTTGAGCAACCTACAGATATTAAATTAGATAATTTAAAGCTTGAAGTGCTTCTGGATAAAGAGAAAATTCAGGAAATTAACTTAAAAACTGCAAAGGGATTACCTTCTTATGAAACGGCTGAACTGCCGGTATCTGACGAAGGAAAACACCAGCTTCAGATAAAAGTAAAGGACACGGTATTTAATTATGAAATAAAGTATCCCGAAGAAAGATATATTATGGTAACTGCTCATTTAAAAACGAATGGCAAAATCCATATCGGAATTTTAAAACAAGCATATAAATATAGATTTCATTAATTGATATAATGATATTTAATTCAAAAAGCCTTTCGGAAGTGAAATTCTGAAAGGCTTTTAGTTTTATGTGATTTAACCGCAAAGGGCGCTAAGATTTATGCAAAGTTCGCAAAGCTATTAACATAAAGCTTTGCGAACTTTGCGTTTTTTTTTAATACTTAAATAAAATGCTTTGCTCCCGATAGCTATCGGGATTGCGGTTAAATTATCAAGGAGGGTTTAAGACAAAAAATCCTTAAACCATAATCCTGAGTTTTTGATGGTTCTTTTTTGTGTTTCGAAATCAACGTGGATTAATCCGAAGCGGGCATTATAACCTTCAGCCCATTCGAAGTTATCGGTTAAACTCCATACAAAATAACCTTCAACATTTAAACCTTCTTCTTTAGCTTTTAAGATTTGTTCTAAATGATCCTGAATATAATGCGTACGTTTTATATCGAATACTTTTCCGTTTGTAACAGTATCTGGAAAAGCAGCACCATTTTCGGTAATAATAATTTTTTTGATGCCTTTGTATTCGTTGAATTTTTTTAGAACGTGATACAATGCAGGCGGATAAACTTCCCAGCCCATTTCGGTTGAAATTACGTTTCGTTTTTCGGCACTAATCAATTCGGCACCAATATACGGAATCAGCATCGCCGATTTTACAACTTCACGTGTATAACATTGTAATCCGATGAAATCAAAATCAAAATCGAGATTGTTTAAATCATCTTCTAAAATATAATTATTCAGTTTTTTAAGCACCGGAAGATCTTTTTGCGGGTATCCCAATCCTAAAATTGGCTCAATAAAAGTTCGGTTTAATAAAGTATCGACACGTTTTGCGGCTTCAACATCTTTTTGACTATCTGTTGCCGGTTCAATATGTGTACATGAAAAGGTAGTCCCGATATTAGCATTCGAAACTTTGTTTCGCAATATCTTAGCGCCCGCAGCTGTTGCCAGCGTTACGTGATGCATCGCTTTTAGATAATTGGTAATTCCCTTTTTTCCAGGTGCATGAATACCTAAAAAATAGCCCGCTCCTGTAAATACCGAAGGTTCATTAATTACCATCCAGTTTTTTACACGATCGCCAAAATACTGGGTACAAACTTCAACATATTCTGAAAACCAGGAAACCGATTCGCGGTTTGTCCAGCCTCCTTTTAATTCGAGTTCATGCGGTAAATCCCAATGGTAAAGTGTGATCCAGGGTTCAATTCCTGCGGCAAGTAAGGAGTCGATAATTTTATTGTAATAATCTATTCCGGCTTGATTTACAGGATGAGTTCCTTTTGGCATAATTCGCGGCCAGCTGATAGAGAACCTAAAATTAGGAATGTTCAACTCCCGAATTAAGTCAATATCACCTTGATAAGAATTATAAAAGTCACAAGCGGTTAGGGCATGATGTCCGTTTTTTATTTTCCCTTTTTGAGAAGTAAAAACGTCCCAAATAGAAGAACCTTTTCCGTCAGAATCATGTGCTCCCTCAATTTGGAAAGCGGCGGTAGAAACACCCCACAAGAAATCTTCACCAAATTGGTTTTTGTTCAAAAATGAGTTTTCAATTTTATTCATTCAATAGTACTTTCCTTTATTTTTAAACTGCTTATTAATGAAGGAAAGAAGATTGCATAGCTCTTAAAAAAAGCCATTCTTTGAATGATACCAGGAAATTTAGGTTAAAGAATTTCATAACGATTAGTTTTATTCAAATTACGAAAACTAATGTGAATTTATTGTAAAGCCATTATTATCAAATAATTAAATAAAAAATGGGAAGATAAATCAATCTTCCCATCCACAAAGAGTTAAACCAAGGCCCTGAGCTTGTTTGAGTGAAGTTTTGACCACTTCCTGCCTGCATGACGATAAGCCCCGGCAATGTTCTTTATAATGATATTTTTTCGACCCGCTTGATCCGCAGATATAAACGCTGGTATCTGGAGGAGAAAAGGAAGTCAAAAAAACAAAAAATAAGAGTAAAGTATATTTCATTAGCTAGTTTTTATTTGACAATTAAATTGTATTCGTTTCCTTGTTTATCAGTTGCTTTTAACTTTCCGTATGCAATCCATTCGGTATTAATTTCGATTTCGGCAACTGTATCGTTTAAAATTCCGGCGCCGTATTTTCCCTGCACGTTAATATTCCCAAAAACCGAATCGCCTGTTGCATTTATCCCTTTTACATCGTAATTGTATTCATAGTTTCCAGAATTTCCGGTTCGGTATTCGTATTGACGCGTTTTATTTACATGATACGTTTTTGCTTCTTCGGGCGTAATCGTTTTCCGATCATCTGCTGTAATTACCGGTTTATAAAAGGTATTGATTTGCGGTGGAGGCGGTGCAGAGGCTTTTTCGCAGGAATAAAATGTAAATAATAAAAGTATGATCAAGTAGTTTTTTGACATAGGCTTTTGTGATTAGGATTTGTATTATTCAAATGTAAAACCAAATGAAATATGGCTTTTATGGAAATCCATAATGAAATAATAATTCTAGAAAGTTTAAAAACCAGACTTACTTAAAATTTAAATGTCATTAATATCTTTTTCAATTAATTTATATTTATCCTTAATGTCATCAGCCATATAAAAGTCTAACAAATCTTTTTTTGTCAAGGTTCCAATATTTAAAAAACGTTTTAAATAATCCTGATTAAATTCCATTAATAAGATGGATTTTTCGAGTTGCTTTAGAATAGCCTTGTTGTTTTCAATATTATTTATGACTAATGATTTTATGGAAAGCACTTCGTTAATATCTTTGATAATTCGATTTACAATCATTGCTAAAACATCTTTATCCAGTTCAATTTCTTTAGAGTTTAAAGCAATATCTCGCGCAAGCATATAAGCGATAGCTAAATTTGAATAATCTCCTTTTTGAGAATTTATAATTGCTATAAAACCAACTCCAGGAATATAACCAACATTATCAAAATTTTTGAGAATAGAATTGTCTATCAATGAAATATCGAAGACAATTAAACTTACTTTTGAATCTCTGTTGGCTTGTGTCTCAATTAATTGACTCCAAGCTGTATCTGTTTTTCGAGTAAAAATTTCTTTGTTTTCAATTTCTCCAAAACGAATACTTTTGTCAAACTTACATTCGATAGCAATTTTTAAATCTGAGCTTCCATTAACTTCACAAATAATATCTCCAGTTTTATTTTTAGGGATATTTCCAGCAGTATTTCCGGTAAGGAATGCCTTGTCCTTTAATTTTTTTTCTAAAAAGTAATTGTTTAGAAATTCTGCAATGTCATCTTCTGCTAAAGAACCTTTGATTGTTGACTTGTAAAAAAGTTCTTTTTTCATTTCGAAAATTATTTTCAAACTTTCTAATTCTGTTCCAAGTTCATTATTGGTTTTGGCTAAAAATGAAGAAATGCGATCTTCCATTAAAGCTAAGACACCAATATAAATAGCACGTAATAGCTTTTCATCTCTTTCATTTGCGGAAAGATTGTCAAAGTAATTGAAAACGATTTGATTTTCTATTTCAAATTCTTTGATTTCTAAGCGTTTGAGTTGTTGATTTAGTTTGATTGTTGACATGTTAAATTCGGCAAGTACATTTGTTAATTTTAAATGAAGATAGAGATTTATAATAGACCCATCCAGCATTCATTGTAGAGCAAGTGCAGTTATATTGAAAGATTTTTTTGAAGTTATCAATGTCATCAACAATTTTATTTAGTACACTTGTTGATAAACTTATTGTGCTGCTTCCTGCCCAATGCGATAAATTATTAGATAGGTTTTGTGTGCTAAGTTTAAAGTCTTGTTTATTTGGTAATAAACTTATTTTTTCAACCTTTCTAGCAGTTTTCTTTAATTCAACAATTTCAAAAATAGCAGTTGATAATTTACCTACCATTTTTTCATCATTATTACTGATTAAAGAAAATGGAATTTCTAGATTTAATTTTTCAATAATTTCTAATAGGACAAATTCATAATACATTCTGAAATCTGACCCAATATAATTTCCAGAAGAAATTTTTTCATTTATTATCAGTTTTAAATCTTCAGACATTAAAGGTTTTAATGAAACAATATCTTTATTTGAATTTAAGTTATAATTTGTCCAGTTTTTTTGACCACCATTTTGATTTAAAACTTTTTTTAAGGTACCATCATGTGTTAATAATATTATTTGTTTCCCCTTTTTATTAGTTGTGTTAAGTCCAATTTTTGTTTTAATTAATTCTAATAAAAAAATTTGATGACCACTATCGAAACTTGATGTTATATCATCAACTATAATAAAATTTCCAGAATTTTTGCTTTTTAATGCGGCTGCAAAATAAATTGAAAGACTTAAGGCATTTCTATAAGATTCAGATAGCAATGTTGCGGCTTTATTTTCATCGACATTGCTATAAAATTTTTCTAATAAGATAGTAACTTTTTGCCCCTTTCTTTCTTTTTTTAACTTAGGAGTTATTTCAACATTACCCATTATTTCCTTAAAAAATAATTTGGTGTCTGAATCAATCATTAAAGCTATTTCATCCATTAAAATGTTATAAGAACTCTCGTAATCTTCTTTTAAATCATTAGTGAATCTAATCCAATTTTCTAATTCAGCAAGATATTTTTCATTAAAATTATTTTCAATTAGTAATTTCTCGATTTCTAAAATGGAAAGAGTAATGAATTTATAAATATTATTTTTTTCGATTAATTCTGAAACCTTTGGAGGAATTTGACTTTTTAAATCTTTTATTAAAGTTTTAATTTTAATTATTTCTTTCGCAAGATTAATTTTATAATCACTTAAAATATCTTGAATAAGATTTTTTTCAAAAAAATTTTGATCTAGATAATCATTTTTTTTCTGTACCTGAGAAAAAAACTTTTCATTTTCAAGTAAAATTTTATTTTCGAAGTCTAAAACTCTGCATGAAGTTAATAGTTCCAAAAAAGCATTTGAAAAAATTGAGTAATTGTCTTTAAAATGTTTATAATTTTTTACTTTTAAATTAATTTGATCATAAAATGTGTTTTTTTGATCTCCTAGATTTTCAGAGTCACAAAGGATGCAGGTGTTTTTATCAAATTTTTCTATTGTATCATAACTCAATATAGCATCGTCATACATTTTTCCTAATACTAAATCATTTTTTGTAGTAATGAATCCATATGCTTTATTTAGCTTACTTTTTAAAGATGATAATTGTTTAGATGTGAGTTTTTTTATTTCTTTTTGTAATTGTAAATGCTGTGATAATGATTCTTGTAGATGATTTAACTTTTCTAAATTGACTTCATATTTACTACCAATTTTTGTTTGAATTAATTTGTCAAAGTCAATATCTTCAATTTTTTTTGTATTTAGAGAATATTGTTTTTTAGTAAATTTTTTTATTTCTAGTAATAATTCTTTTTTATCGTAGTTAGTAGTGATAATTCCAATTTCATTTATTCTTTTAATAATTTCAGACTTAATTTCGTTTATTTTTTTAATATTATCTCTAATATTATTTTCTTTTATTGATTTTCCGAAATCAGAATTGATATTTTGTGTTCTAGAAATTTTATCAAACTTTTCTTTTATATTAATAAAATTTCCGAACCCAACAAGATTAGAAAAAAGTTTTCCAGTGTCTTCTGAACTTTGTAGCATAATTTTTTCAAATGAATTATAATCTAGAAAATTCAAAGCGCTGGATAAAGATTCTAAAAACTCTTCTGGATTAGGAATAGAACAGGGATTAAATATTCTATTTCCATTATTATCAATACTTAAATCAATTTTTACCTGACTATTATCACTACCTAAAAAAATGATTTTGATATTTCCGTTTCCAGAATGGAACAAATTCTTTATTGTTTTCTTATCTTTTATGTCACCATGGTAATTATCAAAACGAACAATTCTTCCGAGAATTGAAAAAATGATTGCTTCAAAAATTGAACTCTTTCCTTTTCCATTTTCTCCAAATAAAGAAGTTACCCCGTCGGACTGAAAATTGATTAGCAATGGATTTCCTTGATTATTAATCCCCCTAAAACCTTCTATAGAAATTGATTTTATATAATATTTAACCATTATTTCATAATTTTATGTTCAATGTATTCATTAATCTTTTGCTTTAAAGCATTTCTAAATTCATCTGAAGTATTTGTGCTCTCAAGGGCTTCTAATAAGATTTTTGAATATGGACTTGCTTTACTTTTAATTTCTTTGATAAGAATTTTAAAATTTTTTATTTCGTCTTTATTTTTATCAAATTTCATAATTTGTGTATTTAAGAAAAAATTCCCCAATCTCTCTTTATGATCCAATTTGGTTTCCAACTTACATAATCTTTAGGGGTAAAATTTTCATTTGTTATTGTTAAAGAGTTTATCTGCTCTGGCAGTATAGATAAATTGTGATTTCCATCAGGACTATCTAAATCGTAAAAATGAAACCTATCCAAATCATCTTTATATCGTCTACTTATTCCAAAATCAAAAGGAATACAACGTCTTGTTATAAGACCTTTTTCTTTTGACATGAAATAAAGAATAAGTATTTTTTTATTATGTATTCCTTCTAATAAAGTTTCATAATGCTTTTCCATAATCATCGATCATATTTAAATTTAACATGTAAGTTTATATAACTGTTTAATCCCGAGCCTTTTTTTGCAAGTAATTTCATACTGTCAACATGTCTTTGGCCAGCTCTCCCTAAATAGCTCCATTGATAAATTTTTGCAGTTCCGTTAAATTTTACTTTAATGTAATCATAGCCTATTTCATACGAATGAATTCCAGATCCACCACTTCGATTTGCATATCTTTCCATAATTATATCTCAGCAAAGATTTCAGACATTCCTTTATCTCCAGGTTTATAATCACTACGTGTACTAAATGTATCTTCAGAAACTTCAACATCATCAGCTTTACCAAGATCATACAGTTTCCATCCCATTCTTCCTGAAGAAGAATATCCATCAATTTGGTAAGCACGTATCGCTTCATTTCCAGCAGTTGTTATTCCATAACAATGAGGTTCTACAATTCGTAATTCGCCTTCATAATTAAACTCGATTACATTTTGATTCTCAATTGCTTCGATAATTTGATTGTTCATAGTTTTTGGTTTTAGGTTATAGAATAGTTTTTGTTTTATTTTTAGGTTGTGATAAATCTAACTAGATTTACATTGTTTAAAATGCGTAGTTCTACCTGATTTTATTAGAAACTCATTAATTCTGAGTCGTTTGGAGAGTCAATTTCATAATAAGTATATTCATCATCATATTTATACCATTTGTAATTAACTTTCGAAAAGCGAAACATTTTTAATGCTTCCTGTAATGTTTGTTGCGTTTGGGCTTTGTTACCATTATTTGCAAAATATCCTCCAGTAAATTGAATTGTTTTATTTTTATTACCTAAAACTTGGGTTTCGATGTTTTGTTCCCATAACTTATGATAAACAGCTTTTGCATAGGCCTTACGCAGAACAGGAAATTCTTTAATCTGAATGTTTTTTACTTTTTTCTCCAACTCTTTACCTAAAGTTTTAACTTCATCGTTTTCTGATGATAATGCTTCATTAATGTTTTTAGCCCATGCCGCGAATAGCACTAATTCCATTTGTGTAGCTTCAACAGTATTTCTATAAGTTGAAAAATTAACTCCTTCTTCTATTGAAACTATTTCTCTTTTAAGTTGAGCAATTTGATTAGGGATGTCTTTTGTTTTTTCTTCAGTTGATGATGCAGAAGAAAATGATTCAGTTGTAGTTTCTGGTTTTACTTCATCATCTCCACTTCCAAATGCGATGAAGATAAATCCTGCAAGTGTAAGTGCAGAAAATAAGTGTTGTACTTTTCTTTTCATTAGTATATTAAATTTATGGTTATTGATTTTTTGTAAATTATAAATGGTAAAGTTGTTCCTAAGAAATACATGAGAAGATCTGAAGAATCGAAAGTGCCGGGAACAATTTTTATGAGTTGTCCTAATTCAGAAATAATAGAGATTATTGGAATTATGAAAAGCCAAAATAGATTTTCATTTTTAATTTCGTTTTTCCATAAAAACAAAAGGAGACTGACATATGAAAACATCCATAATCCGTCTGGTAATGAATAAAGAATAATGTTTGGAAGATTATTTGAATAGCTGACAGTAAAACTTCTTAGGTTATTTATAATGTCTAAGATTTGTAATTTATCAAACCAAACAAACATTTTTAAATTTGAGGTTCTGAATAAAATATATATTAAACTTCCGCACAACAATGTGAAAATGTGACCGATATATAATTGTTTGGCTTTCATTGGTTGTTTATTTTCTTCAAAAGTAAAACCAATAAAAACCAGTATTTTACGGAAATCCATAATCGGAAAATTTATCTTGAAGAAATAAAAAAAGCCCCCGAAGGAGCTTGAAAAAAGTATATCGTAAGAAATTAAATAATCCCCATATCTTTTGTAATAGAAACCAAATGAATGGTATTATTTGCTTTAAAAAAGTCTTTGAGTTTAGACAATCTTTTTTCTACAGCACTTTTACTATTGGGCTTGATATCGGTGCTTTTAAAAATTTCTATTATTTCATCTTGCGAAGTTCCGGCAGATAAAAATTTCAGGATTTTAATATCGACATCGTCAATTTCATAATTGTTTTTTTCTTGTAATGCAGAAGCAACTTCCGGAGAAATAAATATTTGATCTGAAGTCGAAATAATATTAATTGCTTTTTTTAACTCTTCGATGCTATTTAAACCTTTCAGGACAAAACCATCAATTTCGGCATTGTCAAAAAGAGATTTAATGCGGTAACTTTTATCTTCGACAGAATAAGCAATAATTTTAATATTAGGCTGCAGCTCTCGAACTTTTTGAACCAGCTCATCTCCATTAGCAATATCCGATTTACGATGATCTGTTTTAAACGAAAGATCACTGATTAACAAATCATAAGGTTCATTTTGCTGAATGGCAGCGCGTATTTTTAAAAACGCTTCGTCACAAAATTTAGAATGCTGAAAATCTACAATATTTAAATCTTTTAAAACTTGTTGAATTCCTAAGTTCATTGCATCAAGATCTTCGGCTATAATTACTTTTTTAAACATAGGCTTTTATTTAGGCATTGTTATATTTACTTTAAAACCTTTATCTGGTTCAGTTTCAAAAGTAATAGTTCCTTTTATGGCGAGAATACGGTTTTCCATATTTTGCAAACCATTTTTTATAATTTTAGATTTTTCGCAGCCTTTTCCGTTGTCTTTATAATCGATCAATAAAGTATTTTGAGCATTTTCAAACTTTAAAACAACTAATTGAGCTTGGCTGTGCTTTTTCATATTGACCATTAATTCCTGAAGTACTCTGTGTATAATAACCTTTTTTTCATTTTCAAGATCATTCCATTCAATCTTTTCAATATTGGTGATAATTACGTGAATATCAGAAGTATTATAAGTTGAAAGCATGTCTTTCAGGCTGGCAGAATAATTAGCTCCTGTATCTACATTACTATTCTCTCTTGAAATACCTCTCACACGTGAATAAATGTGATTTAGTTTTTGCAGTAAAGTATCTTTATTGTTTTCAGTTGTTAAAGATTGTGTTTGTGTGAAGGTGATAGCATGAAAAACATCATTAGCGAGTTCGTCATGTATATCTTTTGCAATTCGGGTTTCGGTATTATATGCCGTTGTAATTTCTACCAAACGGGTTTTATGTTTGTAACGTTTTCTTAAATAAACGCCTAAAGATGTAAAAGCAATTAAAGTTGCAATTATCGTAGCAAATAAAATGACTTTGTCTTTTTCTGCTTCTTTAATAGCTAGTAAATTTTCTATTTTTTCTAATTTAAGTTTTTGATTTTCATCTTTTTCTTTTTTAGAATCGTATTTGATTTTGGCAAACTTGTTTTTAAAATTATTGCGGATTTTAGTTATGCTGTCATTTATTGAAATATACTGCTGGGCATATTTTGTACCGGAACCATTAGAAATTAAAAATGATAATGCTTTTAAACGTTCGTCAACACTATTTTGGATAGTAGAAATTTGGTATGCTTTTTTAGCATTTTCATTTGATTTTTGAATGTCTTTTTTTGCGTAAAATTCTGCCAGATGAAGATAGCTTTCAATACTTCCGTAAGAGTCATTATTTTCTTCCCTAAGTTTGAGACTTTCTGTCATTAACATCAGAGCTTTATCGTAGTTTTCTTTTTTAAAATAGGCATAACCTAAATTATCCATAAAACGAGCTTTGTTAGGAATGAAAACTTTTTCTTCGAGTATTTTTTCACTTAAAATGGATTCAAGAATTTTTATAGACTCATTATATTTTTTTTGTTGAATATAAACAACCGCAATATTGTTTAAAGGAGATTGTCTTGATACAGAATCAGTGCAGTCTTTTAAAGCTTCATTATAGTAATAGAATGCTTCATCATAAATAGCAAGTTCTTTGTAAGCTATACCAAAGAGGTTATTAATTGCAGCGCTGTAAATATCCTTTTTTTTAATATAAGGTAAAGCTTCTGTAAGCGTTTCATTGCTGCCATAATAGTCTCCATTTATTTGCTGAATAGAGGCCATTTGTATAAGATTATAAATAATGTTGGAACTGTCTTTTATGTTCTCAAATTTTATTTTAGATTTATTAAAATTATAAAATGCGCTATTATAATTTTTATTCTGAAAATTCAAAATGGCTTTATCCCGTATAATCGTAGCTTCTTTTTTCCCGGGATTATTTTGCTGAATAGTAATGTCTTTTTCTTTTTGGCAGGAAAGAAAAAAAACAAAAAAAAGAGAATAAAAAAACGGGGAACGCAGCATAACACTTACTTTCCCCGAAAATACTAATTAATTATATATTATGTAATCTTATTCAGATTATTTTGGTGGTGGAACAATTATTGGCGCATCACCGGGACCAGTTGGTGGTGCATCTGCTTGTATGCTGTCTCGAACTACATCTTTTTGTATTTCAGTTTTTTTACTCGTTGTTTCAAATTCGTCAGCAGTGCAAGAAAATAATGTAGTACTCAAAAGTACGCACGCTCCCATTAAATATAATGTTTTCATAATTTTAGGTTTTAAAAAATTAAACATGGGTATTGCTGTCCGGAATTTTTCCAGATCATTTTGTTTAAGGCAATACCAAATTTTGGTTGGGAAGTGAAGTGCGTAGAACAGTAAGATTTTCATCTATACTTCCCGGAATAAACTCCGTCTTACGGTTTTCCGCACTTTTTGAATAAACTAGTTTTGTACATTTGTTTGACCTGCAGATCAAAGCGCTAACTAATTTTGTTGAGGCAAAGTAACGACCGTTTTAAGCCTGCATTTACAAGGAATTCCGGGAATTCCTAAAATGTTTAACTATTCACAGGAATTCCTAAAAATTCCTAAAAAAATAACTTGCCTATGCCTAACTTTACTATTGAAGATTATAAAAAAGCAATTCAGGAGAAATATAAAAAAGAGACTGAAGCAGATAATTTTCCCAATCCATCGCAGGCAAATCTTAGAAATTTATGCTGGGAAATATTTAAAAGAATTGAGAATCCAAATTCAAGTGACTTAATCGTCTTTAAATCTTTTTTTGGATTTCAATTTGATCCCATAAAAAGAACCCAGTTTAGGGAACAGACAGATAGATTTAGACCTATTGGAACTTTTTTAAAAGAAGAAACGGATCCTCTAAATACTGAACCCGTTGAACTTGCTGCAATTCTTGTAGATTTTCAGCCGCGACCATTTAGAAAATTTAGAGAAAAAGGTGTACCGTTATATGAAACACAGCCAGGTTCTGGTACTTCTACAGTTCCACAGCCATTTATTACATATAATGAGAAGAAATTAATTATTGAATTAAATGAAAATAGATTGCCTGATATTCCTGAACCATTTATTACAATTGACAGGAAACCATCAAATTTAGAATTTAATGAAGAAGGAGTAAATAGAGTAGATGAGGCACAAAAGTTATTTCCATCAAATGAAGTAAGTCCTCCACGTATTAATCTATTCGTAAATGCTAAAGAAAAGATTATTTACAATTTTAAGAATAGATTAAAGAAAACGGCTGGCGTTATAATACTAGTTTTCGGTCTAGTAGGCGCAGTAATTTATTTTGCCTTCTTTAAAAATCATTGCATGCAGTGGTCTGATGATCATTATGAAGTGGTAGATTGTTCTACAAAAGATAACGGGAATTTTAACGTAGTAATTCCGCTTGATGAAAGTCTTTTAGATTTTAGAAAATTAAAAGCCTGCGATACAACCACATGTTTTATGAAAAATGGGGAAGCCTTTGTTTGGTATGGAAAGACATCAGAAGGAGTTGATTTTTTTAATGATAACGGAAATGGGAAACATCCGGAAACGAAAGCGACATTACGACCTGTTACACATTATATGTTCAATAAATATTTAAAAGGCAAGCCTTGTCAATAAATGCGATTTATGTAAAATAAACTTAAAATCATGGAAATTTCTGTAAGATTATACTTTTAATTTAGCATTATTAAATTAAATCAATAAAAAACAAATCGACATGAAAAGTAAAAACATATTATTCGTATTAGCCTTAAGCTTGGGAATGTTTGCTACGTCTTGCAGCAACGATGATAATGAAGGAGAAACAATTGTACCGTTAGCAGGAAAATATAATCTAAGTAAAACCGGAACGATTGAAAATGGAAATGAAGTATTAGTGGATGCTCCACAAAACCAAAGTGGATGCAGTAGAGATTATTTAGACCTAAGGGTAAGTAACGCAGCAGTGATTGGTGATTATAGCGGTGAGAATTGTGCTTTGGTAGAAACTACAGGAACTTATGTAAGATCTCATAATGATTTAACAATAACTGTTGGTAACGTAAGCTCAACAAGCGACATTATGAACCTTACTAATAAAGAGCTGAAAATTAAAGACAAAACTACAGGTATAATTACAGTTTATACCAGATAAGAAATTGGTTTTAAGGTAAATTCCTAATTCGAAGAATCAGGAATAAAAACGGAAATGACTTAGTAAAGTTATTTCCGTTTTTTTATAAATTTTAGTTGAAGAATTATTCCAGCGGAATATAAATATCAAAAGAAGCGCCTTTATTTTGTTCGCCTTTTGCCGTAATAATTCCGTTATGGTTTTCAACTATTTTTTTTACGATTGCCAAACCAATTCCGGTTCCGGTGTACTGATCTCTTCCATGTAAACGCTGAAAAACATCAAAGATTTTTTTACTGTATTGCGATTCAAAACCAATTCCGTTATCCAGAATATTGATATGACAATAGCGGGTTTCTTTTGTCAAAGCTTTTTCCTGAAAATGAGAACCTTTTGCAATTTCGCTGTTAATTTTTATTACAGCCGGAATATCCGGTTTTGAAAACTTAAGCGAGTTGCTGATTAAATTATAAAGCAGCTGTCTAAACTGAAACGGAATAATATTTATTTCGCCAACATCATTATTTTCAATTACGGCATTTTTTTGTTCCAGTTCTTCTTTAAGATCTTCTCTTACTTCATCAATGATTTTAGAAAGATTCGCTTTTTCAAATATTCTTTCCTGAATATTCGTTCTCGAATACGAAAGCAAATCATTAATTAAAGTCTGCATGCGCTGTGCGGCGTTTTGCATTCTTTTGAATTTATCTTTTCCGGAATCTGATAAATTTTGAAATTCCTTATCCAGAATCTGCGATGCAAAAGTTTGAATTTTGCGAAGCGGTTCTTGCAAATCATGACTTGAAATATAAGCAAATGACTGAAGCTCTTTGTTCATGTGTTCCAGTTCTGCATTTTTTTGTTCCAGTTCTAAAGCATTCAGATTAATTTTATCGTCGGCTCGCTTTTTCTCGGTTAAGTCGTGTGTAACTTTCGAAAAACCAATTACTTCATTATTCTTATTATGAATCGCTGTAATGACAACACTGGCCCAAAATAAACTTCCGTTTTTGCGCACGCGCCAGCCTTGCTGTACCGCACGGCCTTTCTCTCTGGCCAATTCAAGTAAGGTACTGGGCAGATTATTTTTCTGATCTTCGGGAGTATAGAAAATGGCAAAATGTTTTCCGGTTATTTCTTGTGCTTTGTAGCCTTTAATTTTTTCGGCTCCCACATTCCAGTTTTCGACAATTCCGTTATGATTTAAATACAAGATCGCATAATCCTGAACTTCTTCGACCATTAAATGATAACGTCCTTCACTTTTTTTAAGCGAATCATACATTTGGCTTAACTCTCTGGTTCGCGCCGTAACCTGTTGTTCAAGTTCGTGTGTAAAAGCTTTTTCGGTATGAATATCGGTAAAAGCACCAACCCATTTAATGATCTTATTATCTTCATCCAGAACAGGTTCACCAATTACGGCGTGCCACCTGTAGCTTCCGTCTTTTCTTAAAACCCTTACATCAGTTCTGTAAACTTGTCCGGTTTCTAAACTATGCGTCCAAATTTTAATATTTTCCTCATAATCATCAGGATGAATCATCGCTTTCCATTCCGCTTCTCCGGCAGGCCTTATTCCGGTATATTCTTCCCATTTTCCGGAAGTAAATAATGCATTTCCTTTTTCATCGGTTTCCCAGATTAACTGCGGAATACTTTCTGTTAAAGAGCGGAAACGTTTTTCACTTTCTTCAATTTTTTTTCGGGTTTCAACTTTTTCCGTTACATCAATTATCGTCGCCCTGATTCCAGAAACAGTATTGTTTGTTTCATAAATAGGGGCATATTCAAAATCGATATAAAACAACTTTTCGCCTTTGTCTCCGTTAATAAGTATTGGCGATTCAATTTCAGAATGTGTTTTTCCGGTGGCAAAAACTTCGTTTAATAATTGACTGTATTTTTGAGTGAGAAGTTCAGGGAAAATTTCAAATAATTTTTTACCCTGAACATCACTTTCTTTTTTGTTCCAAATAGTAGTTAATAAAGCTAAATTGGCGATTTCAACAACCATTTCCCTGCCTTTCAAAATAGTTTTTGGAACAGGGGACTGCATTACCAGATTGCGGAATCTTTTTTCGCTTTGTTCCAGTTTTTGCTGATGGTTTTTTTCTGCGGTTATATCACGTGCAGTTCCAATTAATTTGTCCGGATTATTATTATCGTCATAAAAAACTTTTCCTTTTCCTTCTACCCAGTGAATGGTTTTATCCGGCCAGATTGTTCTTGCTTCATAATGAAGAACTCCAGATCTAAGGGCATCTTTAAATGCCTTATTTCTAATATGCATATCATCAGGATGTAAATGTTGCAGCAATTGTTCGTGCGACAACATAATTTCTTCCTTATAACCGCCAATGATTTCAAGATATCTTTGAGAATAACGAGGTTCCCGTGTTTTTACATTCAGTTCCCAGGTTCCTAATTCGCTGGCTTCAACAATGATATTTAAACGTTCCTCGTTTTGTTCTATTTTTTTACGGGCTTCAACTTTTTCGCTGACTTCTGTTACAGTGACAATTATACCCGTAATTTCACCATTTTCTTCTCTTAAAGGATGATAAAGAAAATCAAAATACCAAGTTCCTAATTTTCCATATCGGTTTAAAGGAACCGGAACTTCATTGCCATGATAAGGAATACCGGTTGTTAAAACATTTTTTAATAAGGAATCAACCGTATCTTTAACTTCGGGCAGAGACTCAAATAATGGCCTGCCTACAAAATTTCCTTCTTCTCTGGCAACAAGTTTAAGATAAGATTCATTTGCAGATTCGACAATATAATCCGGGCCGCGCAAAATAGTAATTCCAAGCGGAGCCTGTTTTACCGTATCACGGAAACGCTTGTCTGCGATTTCAATTTTTTTAGAGGCAAGATGCAAATCAGTAACATCCGCAGCTGTGTTCATAACACCATACACATTTCCATTTGTATCAAAAAGTGGTGTAAAACTATAATTGAAATAAAAAGTTTCGAGTTTATTATTGATTGTTAAATCAATTTGGGCGTTTTTATTATGAAAAGATTTTCCAGTTTTTAAAACACCCAGAACCTGTTCAAAAACAGATTGATTATTAAGTTCCGGCAGAATTTCGCGATAGGATTTTCCAATTACATCGTCGCCTTTTCCCCAAACTTTTATGATAGAATCATTAGCAAGTTCAATGCGCATTTCTTCTCCCACATAAACCGCAATAGGAAAAGGGGCATTTTCTACCAGCTGTCTTATTTTTTGTTCACTTTCCTGAAGCTGTACACGGGCTTGAACCTGATCTATAACTTCTTTTTTCTTTGCAGTAGTCTCAACAACGGTTACTAAAACACCTCCAACTTCGCCATTTTCAATTCGTATTGGAGAATAAGAAAAATCAAAATAACAAGTTTCTATAGTTCCGTTTTTGTTTAAAGGAACAACAAAATCAGGAAAAGAAACTGATTTTCCCAGCATGGCTTCTTCAAACATTGGCTCAGTAATATTCCAGATTTCTGAGAATGTATCTTTGGGAGAATTTCCTAAAGCTTGCGGATGTTTCTCTGAACTGATAATTTTTAAAAAAGCATCATTATACAACTGCGTAAAATCTTTTCCCCAGGCAATGTACATCCCAAAAGGATTATTGAGCATAACAGAAGTTACGGTTCGCAGGCTTTGAGGCCAGTTTTCAGGATCACCTAAAGGAGTTTTGCTCCAGTCTTTAGACCGAATTAGTTCTCCCATTTCTCCGCCATCGGCTAGAAAATAATGTCCCTTATGTTCTTGGCTCATTCAAAATAAATTAGGGTTGAATTATATAATGCGCTCTTTCGGGCTGTTTAAAATTATTTTTAGAAGCTGCGATAAGTGCATTTTCAATAACGGTTTTTAGTTTTGAAAAATCGCCGGGTTTTCGAATATAAAATGTAGCGCCCATATCGTAGGTAACATCTACAATTTTGGTATCAAGAGAAGTTGAAAATATAATAATAGGGAAATCTTTTAATCTTTCAATCTGTCTGATTTCTGTCAGGCATTCAGATCCATTTTTTTTAGGCATGTTCAAATCCAGAAAAAGAACATCAGGAAGAGGCTCTCCGGATTTCTCACCTAAAAAATTCATTAACTGAACTCCGTCGTTTACAGTTACAAGAGTTGTTGCAAGCGACAGTTCATCAAGAGCTTCTTCAAAGAAAGAGCAGTCATCATCATCGTCATCGGCAAGTAAAATGTTGTAAATCTGTTGGTTCATGCAATATAAAATGTTTTTAAAGAATAAATAATAGCATCAAAAAATGAATTGTTTTCCGCTAAGATAAAGTTAATTTTCGCAGGAAAATTACTTAAATACACATAAAATTAACTCATTTAAATTAAAATCTGAAAAGATTCTGTCTTAATAATTCGTGCTAAAATATTTTTGTAAGTAAAAGTTTTCATTTTAAGAAAATAGGTTTCAAATTTTGAAAACTATCAAAACCAAATACAATTTTTGAATTAATGGTGCGTTTTTATATTCTGCCACCCTTCTTCGCGGCTTCAAAAATCCCTTATTTTACGGCTGTTTACACACTAAAAACTGTATAAACATTCTACAAAGTGTAAAAATATTACACACCTCATTTTATGTAATAATTCGTAAACCGCTTAAATTCAGTTTAAAACCTAAATGGCACAACGCTTGCAAATTGGGAACATGTCACTCTTTAATTTTTTTGGTGTTTACTTAAGAAAAATGCAAAGAAAGACCATTTGATAAAAGCCATTTTAGAGAATTAATACAAATAAACAGGACATGGAAAGCGAAACAATTATCTCAAAACAATTTTATACAGGAGGCGATATCAGCAGCGAAGTAATCAGCCCATCTATTTTTAAAATAAACAACAACTCAACCAAAACACATATAGAAAGACCAAAAAGCCTTTTTGGTTTCATGGTTCTTGCCGCAACATTTTTGCTATTAATTGCGGGATCTCTTTTAGTTTTTCAATTTCAACCCGATTTTGATCAGCTGCATTTAGAAAGATTAAACTCAACTTGGGGAATGATTTTGCTGATTGTTTCAGCAGCATTATTTCTTTTTAAAGGCGGAATGTTTCTTTACAACGTAATTCTCTATCTTAAATACAAACCAATCGAATCAGTTTCAGATGAATTACTGCCAACTTGTACCGTAATTGTTCCGGCTTACAACGAAGGAAAATTAGTATATGAAACTTTAATGAGTTTGGCCGAAAGTGATTTTCCGGCACATAAATTAGAGCTTTTGGCAATTGATGATGGAAGTAAAGACGATACTTGGTACTGGATTCAACAGGCAAAATTAAAATTAGGAGATCGTGTTTCTATTTTTCAGCAGCCGCAAAATAAAGGAAAACGTCACGCCTTATACCGTGGATTTAATTTAGGAAAAGGAGAAATCTTTGTTACTGTTGACTCTGATTCAATCGTAAAAAAAGATACTTTAAGAAACTTAGTAAGTCCGTTTGTAGTAGATGAAAAATGTGGAGCCGTTGCAGGAAACGTTCAGGTTTTAAACAACGAAAAAGCAATTTTACCAAAAATGCTAAACGTAAGTTTTGTAATGAGTTTCGAGTTCATGCGTTCTGCCGAAAGTTCATTGGGTTCTGTACTTTGTACACCAGGAGCTTTAGCAGCTTACAAAAGAACAGCCGTTTTTGCCTGCCTTCCGGAATGGATTGACCAGACTTTTATGGGACAGCCGTCAGACATTGGTGAAGACCGTGCAATGACCAACATGATTTTAAAACAAGGACATCATGTATTATTTCAGCGTAATGCTTATGTTTTAACAAACGTTCCTGAAGATTATACTGGATTGTACAAAATGTTCATTAGATGGGGAAGAAGTAATGTTCGTGAAAACATTATGATGGCAAAATATGTTTGGAAAGATTTTAGAAAAGAATCTAAAGTAGGAGCAAGACTTTTGTATACAGAACAGTTTATAAGAATATTAATGACCTATCCGTTCTTTATTTTTATGTTCTATTTTATTGCAACACACCCTTTATTGTTTCTTAGTTCTGCACTTTTAGGAATATTGCTGGTATCAAGTTTTTCAGTTTTATTCTATGCAAAAAGATATTCATTAGGCGAAGCATTCTGGGCCTATTCATATAGTGTTTTCTATACCTTTTCATTGTTCTGGATTGCGCCATACTCAATCATTACAGTGCGTAAAAAAGGATGGCTGACACGAGGATAATAAATTCCACTGACTACTATTATATATTAATCCGAAAAACTCCTGTACCACTAAACAGGAGTTTTTTTATTGTTTTGCTTTCGCCAAAGAAAAACAGAAACCGCATTTACAAAAGCCAGAATCCATAAAACAGGACTTGTAAAAAAGCTTTCATAACTTCGTCCGTTTGGAATTTCTACAAAAGGAACCGTAATAATCACATCGAGAAACAAAGCGGTAAGTGACATTATAATTCCGAGCTGCAGACCGCTCATTTTATAATTTTTCAGATAATAAAACTTCGCCGCGCCAATGGCAAAAAATACAATAGAAATCCCTACAATAAACGACTGCCCCAAAAAAGAATCTTTTACAACGGGAATTTGTTCTAAAATATAAAAGGAAATACTAACGGCAAACCAAACCAAAATCCCCGAAAATAATGCTCTGATATATTTCATCTTTTTAATTTTCAGGATTCCAAATTCCGGTTTTGGCAGTTTCTTTCGCGTAAGCGCTAAAATCTTTCGCTTTTCTGCCCAAAACTTTTTCAATATCAAAAGTTACACTCGAATTTCTTCCGTCTAAAACCTGTTCAAAAAGATAATTTACCAGCCAAATGTGGTCGTCAGGAATTTGATATTCTTTAAGCATTTGCGTATATTCTTCTAAACTCAAACCTTGAAAAGAAATGTTTCTGCCGCTTGCATGGGCAATTTCGTTTACCGCATCTTTAAAAGTTAATAATCTTGGACCGGTTAATTCGTATGTTTTTCCGTTATGACTTTCGTCTAAAAGTGCAGCTGTCACAACATCGGCAATATCATCGGCATCTGTAAAAGGTTCAAGTGCTTCGGCTCTTGGTAAAGCGACAATTCCGTACAAAATTGGATCTAAAAAAAAGCTTTCGCTAAAGTTTTGGTTGAACCAGCTCGCACGGATAATCGTCCAGTTTTTGGCATTTTTCTTCACGATTTCTTCGCAAACCTGCGCTTCTTGTTCGCCTCTTCCAGAAAGTAAAACTATTTTCTGCACGCCAGATTTTGTGGCAAGCTGAGTGAAATTTTCTATTGCATCTGCAGCAAAAGGAACGGCTAAATCCGGTTGAAAAGTAATGTAAACCGTGTCAATATCTTTTACAACATTTTCCCAGGTTTCCGGTTTTTCCCAATCAAATGGAATTTTCTCATTTCGTGAACCTAAACGAAGTTCAACTTCAGCATTGTTTTCTAATCTTGCTGCAACTCTGCTTCCTGTTTTTCCGGTAGAACCCAGAACTAAAATTTTGGTTTTCATATCAATATCGTTTTAAATGATTACTGATACAAAGTTGCCGAGATTAAAAAAGAATCATTTGTCGTAAAAGAATTATGATTTGTTTGAAAAGAATTGCTGTTTTACATCATTCGGTCGCATTCCGAATTTTTTATGAAAGGCATTCGAAAACGAACTCAGACTTTCATAACCAACTTCCCAAGCCGATTCCTGAACTGTTTTTTCGCTTTCGCGGAGTAATTCATACGCTTTGTTCAGCCGTTCTTCCTGAACAAATTTAAAAACCGGAATCCCGAAAAGTTCTTTAAAATTCTTCTTTAATTTATTACTGTTTAAACCCACCATTTGCGATAATTGCGTAATCGAAGGCGGTGTAGAATAATGCGTTGTTACAATTTCCTTAGCCTGAAAAAGTTTGTTTTTATCAATCTCTGATAATTCCGATTTTTTATCAGAAGCTAAAAGTCCGTAGAAATGCGCCAAAAGTTCATTGATCTGACTTTTTAAAAACAGGAAACGCGTATTTCCGGTATACGATGTATTAAAGATTTTTTGAACCGCCAATTGCATTTCAAGCGTCATATAAAAAGACGGGCCTTTTACAAAATGTTCTTTTGGGTTTAATAACTGCGGTAAATAATTTTCGAAAATCTCTCTTTCGGCCTGCGGAAGCGAATTCAGGTTTTTGAGTTTTGTAAAAATACTAATGGACTGCAAAGGTTTATCATGCTCAATTTTATGTGAGAATTCGACTTTTTGATTTCCGAAGAAACAAATGGCCAAGCCCGTTGTATTCATTAAATATTTCGTCTGATTATTATGCTTGATTTCCAGTTCAACATTGCCCGAACCATAAAAGGCAAAACCCACGGCATCTCCGTCAATTTCACATTTCTGAACTATTGTTTTAGTCGTATTAGATTGCTCTACTAAAACAATACAATCGTGTAATTCTATAATATCGGTTGTCATAATGGAAGCTGAGGTTTTAATAAAAAGCATGAAAAGTTACTATTTATTTTTTAAATAGATATTATTCAATAGCGGGCGATCAATTGCTTATTTTTGTAGAACGGCAAATTATTAATTAAAACTTTATGAGCGAATTAATTGGATTTAACGTCAGAGTATATGCGTTTTGTATAAATGATAACAAAGTTTTAGCGCTGCACGAAAGCTATGCCGGATCAAACATTTGCAAACTGCCGGGCGGCGGACTTGAATTTGGCGAAGGAACAATTGATTGTCTGCACAGAGAATTTCAGGAAGAACTAAACTTAAAAATTGAAGTTATAAAACACATTTATACACAAGAAAATTTTATAGTTTCCAGAATGAAAGATAACAGGCAGATTTTTACTATTTATTATCTGGTTAAGATTCTCAATATGGAAGAATTGGATGTTCAAATTTCAACTATCGAAAAATTAGAATGGTTTGATATGAATTCAGAAGCTTGCCCGCTCGTTCTTCCTACCGATAAAATTGCTTTTGAAAAATTAAAATTGGATTATTTTCTTTAATAATTGCTTCGTTTTCTCTTTTAAAATAAAAATATAAACCCTTGATTTTGCTTGAATTTTAATGATTTATGAAAAATAAATTAAAAAAAGCTTGCAAATTTAGACCGATCGGTCTAAATTTGCAGTGTCAAAATGAAAAAGATTATGAGTAAAGCAGAACGTACAAAACAGTTTATTATTGAAAAATCGGCTGCGATTATCAATAAAAAAGGAATGGCCGGAACTTCTTTAAGCGATATTATGGAAGCGACAAAACTGGCAAAAGGCGGTATTTACGGAAACTTTGAAAGCAAAGAAGAAATTTGTAAAGAATCGTTTTTGTATTTAAGATCGCAGTTAGCGGCCAAATTAGATAATGCGGTTTCGCAGGGAAAAACAGCAAGAGAAAAGCTTTATAAATTGTTAGCAGTTTATGAAAATAAAGATAACATGATGGACGGCTGTCCAATTTTAAATTTTGGAATTGAAGCAGATGATACAAACCCAGCTATAAAAGAACAGGTAAAAAAAGCTATTCTCTCAGCGCATAAAAGATATACGGATATAATTGAATTGGGAGTTGAAAACAAAGAACTTTTGGCAGAAATCAACGCTGAAAAATTTGCTATAATGGCATTTTCGATGATAGAAGGCGCTATTTTGTGCCGAAAAGTTTTTGATAACAACGAACAAATGGAAGTTGTTTTAGAAATCTTAAAAAATGAATTTGAAAGATATGTTATCTAACATATTTTTTTTAAAATATTTTAGACCGATTGGTCTATTTTGTAATAAATAAATTAATAATTAGAATGAGAAATTTAAAAGAGGATCACAAAGGATTCAGTACCATATTGGCTTTGGCCTTAATTCCGTTATCAGGATTTGCAACAGATATTTATCTGCCTTCACTTCCGGCAATGGCAAAAGATTTAAATGTTTCGGCATCGGCCATTCAGCTTACATTAGTATTTTTTATGTTCAGCCTCGGCATAAGCCAAATTTTTATTGGCAGTATATTAGACAGTTTCGGGCGTTTTAAAATAAGTATTGCATCGCTTGCCGTATTTTCAATAACCAGTTTTGTTATAGCGCTCGTTCCGGATATTTTTGTAATATATGCCATGCGTATTATTCAGGGAATCGCGATTGCTTTTATCGTAATTGCAAAACGTGCCTACTTTGTCGATTTATTTAAAGGCGATAAATTAAAAAGCTATATTAGTTTGTTCTCAATCATTTGGGCATGTGCACCCATTATGGCTCCATTTTTAGGTGGATACTTGGAACATAGCTTCGGCTGGAAATCTAATTTTTATTTCCTTGGTGGATTATCCTTGCTTATTTTACTTTTAGAACTTAGATATAGCGGAGAAAGTATCAAAGAACTGCATCCGTTTAAATTTAAAGCAATTACCAATACGTATTCAAACATGTTAAAATCAGTTGATTTTACTTTAGGATTCGTAATACTGGGAATCACTTTTGCGATCGTTATTATGTTCAATTTAACCAGTCCGTTTATAATAGAACGCATTTTTGGATATTCGGCAATAACAACGGGTTACAGCGCTTTATTATCTGGATTGTCTGTTATGATTGGCGGAATTACGGCAAAATCGATGATCAAAAAACCGTTGGCAAAAAAAGTGGGAACCGCCATAACCATTCAGCTAATTTTAGCTTTGCTGATGATTTTTACTTCTTCTTTCGAAAGTAATATTTACACTTTAGTCGCTTTTACAATGGGACTGAATATCTGTGGGGGATTTATATACAATATTGTTCTGGGATATTGTTTAAGCCGATTCTCCAAAAATGCAGGAGTTGCCAGCGGATTAACCGGCGGTGGAGCTTATATGGTAAGTGCTCTTTTTAGCTATAGTTTTGTGAATATATACGCTGTAAAAAGTCAGTTTTTATTAGGATTAGCAAACATCTCTTTGCTTGCCATTGTAGGTATAGTTTTTATCATTTTCAATAAATACAGATTGAAAAACTAATCTTCAAAATTACTATAAAATGATGCCTTTAAAATGGAGATTTTAAAGGCATTTTTTTTGCTTTTAAAATTTAAACTTAATATTATTTGTAGTATAATATTTATTTGTGCTCAAACACATTTAATATTTTATCAAAACAAGTCAAAATAATGTACTAAAAAACTTTCAAAATATTAAAATTCTGTGTTCGAACACATTTTTTCTAATTATTTTCTTGCAAATTACAATACAATATTTACTTTAGTCAGAAATAAGCTTTTTTATGTGATTCAAAAAGAACAAAATAGAACATTAAAAACGATGTTTTTAGTTCTAAAATTGAAATGCAGAAAAGGCGTATTTGAAATAGAAAATATTGCAATATTCTATCTATAATTTTTTTTAGTTGTTAACCCAAAATATCAAAATTATGAAAGTCAAGAAAATTACATTTTTTATTTTAATGTGTTTTGTACAAGGTTTTTCACAAACCTATGTTTCAACAACAGGAAACGATACAACCGGTACGGGAACTGCTGCTTTGCCGTATAAAACCATTGTAAAAGGAGTTCAGGCCGCGCCATCTGGAGGAACCGTTTTAGTACTTTCCGGAACGTATGCCGTTACGGGGCCAATATTCGTTGGAAAACCTTTAACGATTCAAAAAAGCGGATCTGGCGCTGTAGTAGTAAACGCGTCTGGATGGACAAGTACTGATACGTATGTTTTAGGAATTGTGAACACAAGCAATGTTACCATTGATGGTTTGACGATTTCGAACAAAATTGGAAACGGAAGTAAAGGAATCTGGATTTTAGCCAATTCTGGTGCAACGGCCAATTTGAATAACATTACAATCAAAAATTGTATTGTTAAGAATATCGGCTGGATCAGCAATAATCTTTCGGCGATCCCTGCAAACAGCGGTATTGTTACCAATGCCATAAAAGTTGATGGAGGAAACGGAACGTATGCCATTACAAACGTAAAAATCGAAACTAATGAAGTTGCAAATTGCGCAACAGGCTGGGGAGAAGCTGTAACCGTAACTGGAAATGTAAACGGATTTTCGGTTTCAGGGAACACAGTTTATGACATTGCCAATATTGGAATCGTGGCCGCTGGAAACTATTTATCAACCGGAGCAGCAAGCAATAATCAGGCAAGAAACGGTATCATTGCTTCCAACGAAGTTTTTAATTGTATGAGTGCTGTTGCCAATAGCGCAGGTATTTATGTTGACGGCGCTTTAAATTGTACCGTACAAAGAAATGAAGTTTATCGATGTGGAGTAGGGCTTTCTGTAGGTGCAGAACAAAATACTTCAACCGGAAACGGAGGTCTTTCTACAGGACATATTGTAAACAATAATTCGGTTTATAATAATGTTATAACGGGAGCAATTTTTGGAGGCGTTAATGGTTCTGGTTATACTACAAGTGTGGGAAATACCAAAATATTCAATAATACTTTTTACAAAAACAGAACCGGAGCAACCATTAATGGAGTTACCACAATTCAGGGAACTGCAGTTTCTACATTAGCCGATATTTACGGAGGTGAAGTGCATTTTCAAAACAGTTCGGGAATTACATACAAAAACAATATTATGTATGCGACAACGGGTAAAAAAGCATTTTTAGCTTCTTACGGATATACAATTTCAAGTTTTGTTTCGAACTATAATTTATATTACAGAGAAACAAATACCGATTTCATCATCGATTTAACAGGGACAAGCTTTAACGGAAGTTCTACAACCGGATCGTATAATGCGTCGCAGTTTGCCACAGCAACCGGACAAGATGTAAATTCTGTAGTTGGTTTACCAGGATTTACAAACGCTGCAGCTTTTAATTTTACGCTGGCTTCGGGAGCTTTTGCGACAGATAAAGGTGATCCAACTTATAGTTCGACTAATTCGGGAACTTTAGATTTTGATGATGATATTCGTAAAAGAAACGGAAGAATCGATATTGGATGTTCTGAATTACAGACGGGATCGACCTCTAAAAAAGCAGCAACTGCAGTAATTGCTGAAGAACAAATTGCCCCAAGCTTTTCTGTTTTCCCAAATCCGGCTTCAGATGAAATCAATATTAATTTCGGAAAAAGTGTCAATTCAGCCCATATAATTTTATTAGATTTAAACGGAAGAGAACTTTTAAAACAAGATTTTAGTTCGGTTGAATCAGCAAGAATTAATATTTCAAGTTTGAAGATCAATTCGCAATTAGTAATTCTTCAAATTAATGCCGATAACGAAATAACACACAATAAAATTTACTTAAAATAATGCCATTGAGGAGCAGAAGAATTTTTTCTTTTGCTCCTTTCTATTTTTTTCAAAATTCCGTACCTTTTTAGAATGAAAAATTACAATGTAAACCGAATCGAGAAAAACATTTTACAAATAAATGGTTTGGGAGATAATCCTTTTTGGGATAAAGCAGAAACATTAACCGATTTTACTTCGCCCTGGAGTGATTTAGAACCTGAAAAAATCGAATTCAGATCGTTATGGGATACGGAGAATATTTATTTCTGCTATAAGGTTTACGATGATAACATTCACATTGACAGACAAGACGATTCTATTGACAGTATTGGAGAATCTGACAGAGTTGAGATTTTCTTTAGAACAGATGAAAACCTAAATCCGTATTATTGTCTGGAAATTGATCCTACACCAAGAATCATGGATTTCATAGCTTCTCCGAAAAAGAAATTCGACTTTGACTGGAATTGGCCGGAAAATAATCTGTCGGTAAAATCAAGTATAAAAAGCGATCATTTTATTGTAGAATTCGCCATCAGCATTCAATCGCTGAAAAACTTTCATTTAATAAAAGATAACATTATTGAAGCCGGAATTTTTAGGGCAAAATACATCAAACAGGAAAATAAATTATTTGAACCAACGTGGATTACGTGGGTAAATCCAAATACGGAAACTCCTAATTTTCATATTGCCAGTTCTTTTGGAAAACTAACTTTAGGTTAGAATTTTGTTTAAACACATAGGGACATAGCTTTTCTGTGCGCTTAAAAAAGGCGTTTCACTTGCATTAATGCACATAGCTATGTGTGGAAACTAGTTTCTTTAATATTCTTTTATACACATTTGAACCTATGTTTCTATGTGTTTAAATCCATCAAATATTGGCAAATATAGCCCGCGGTTTCAACCGTGGGAAACGAATTATGATAATTTATTGCGTTCTCTTATTGCGTTCCAGTGGTTGAAACCACTGGCTATGTTTTATGTAGCGAGCTTAAAGATAAAGACCAAAAGTACTTCCTCGGAATGACAATTGCGTAGAAAAGCTATGTTTGTTAATGCAAGTGAAACGCCTTTTTTAAGCGCAACAAAACCTATGTCTCTATGTGTTAAAAAAAATATGCGCAAAGTCTATAAAAAATAATCCTTAGCGTTCTCCGTATTTACAATATCAATAGGAAGTAATTTTTCAGGACTAATCTCTTTCTCAAAAATAAAATGTTCAATCAAACTTGTAGTTCCCAAATACGCCTGACGTTTCGGGTTTTGATGAATCAAAAAGTCAATGGTTTTATTGTTTAGATATTCCAGATTATTCTCTAATAAATCATAACCCACAAGCGCGATTTTCTTTTCAGGATTCTTCGCAATAATTTTAGCAACCTGATACGCTTTAGAAGTCGTTACAAAAAGACCTTCAATAGCTGGATTTGATTCCAGATATTCTTTTAGGGTAGTTTTAAATTGTGGATGTTTTACTTTAAAGGTTTTAATTTCGAATTTTCCGCTTTCCAGATTTTCAAAATAATCTCTGAAACCTTTCTCTTTTTCCTGCATGTGAATGGCATTTTCATAATCTTCATCAATATGAACAATTGCGATTGTACCTTTCTTAATCAGTAAATCTAATAAACGTGCAGCAATCCTTCCGCTTTGGAACAAATCCTGTCCAACAAAACTTTTTATCGCACTCGATTTAAGCTGATTATTAAAAATACTCGAAATAATACCTTTAGAATTATAAGTTTCGATAGCATCAAGAGCTTCTTTATGAAATAACGGTACAAGCAGAACCGCATCTGGAGAAGAATTTAATACGTTTTGATTCGTTTCTACAAAAGAAGCCGTGCTCGTAGGATCAAACAAGAAAATCTCCACTTTTACATTAAAAGATTTAAACTCTTTTTTAGCTTCGTTTATACCATCAATACAAGGCTGCCAATAGGGATCGTTTGCAGAATCAGGAATCAGGACACAAATAGAATAAATCTGAGTTTTCTTTAAACTTCGTGCCATTAAATTAGGCTGATAATCAATTCTGTCCAGAACTTCATTCACCTTTTTTAAAGCATCTTCAGACACTTTTCCTCTTTTATGCAAAACACGGTCAACAGTCCCTTTTGAAACTCCCGCAAGTTCTGCAATATCCTTAATTGTATAAATCTTATCCATATAGAAACAAATATATATAAAAATCAAATATGAGAAAATATTAAATTATATGTGTTCGAAAACATTTTTATTGTGTTCGAGCACATTTTAACATTATTTTCTTTTTTTATAAAATATTAATATATACTTTAGCCGAATATTAATCACATTACGCATCATATTAACGATATAATTGTCAGATTAATATTTATTTTTCAATTTATAGGAGAAATTTTCAATATCTAAAAATTGCAAAATAATCGCTTTTACAGAATCATTTTTAAAAGCCGAAAAACGACCAAAAACCTTAAAAATAATAACCAACTAATAATACTATTTAAATGAGCAAAAGTAAACCTACTCTCGTGATCCTGGCGGCAGGTATTGGAAGTCGATATGGAGGATTAAAACAGTTAGATACATTTACGCCCGAAGGAGATACCATTATGGATTTTTCGATATATGATGCATTGCAGGCAGGTTTTGGAAAATTTGTATTTATTATAAGTAAAAACATTGAAGAAGAGTGTAAAGAGATATTCAATAAAAAACTAGAAGGAAAAGCTGAGGTAGGATATGTTTTTCAGGAAATTGAAAATGTACCGCCACAATACTTAAATCCCGAAAGAAAAAAACCGTGGGGAACCGGACATGCACTTTTAATGGCAAAAGATGAAGTAACTGAAAACTTCGCCATTATAAACGCCGATGATTTTTACGGTAAAGAAGCTTTTGAAATTATGGCAAAAGCTTTGACAGAAATGGATAAAGAATCATACAACTTTAATATGATGGCGTATCTGCTTAAAAATACCGTTTCAGATCATGGTTTTGTTTCCAGAGGAGAATGTCAGGTGGATGAAAACAATTATTTAACCGATGTTACCGAACGCACGCACATCGAAAAAATAGATGAAAAACTGATGCGTAAAGACGATAACGGAGAATTTATTCCAATTGATGAAAATACAATCGTTTCTATGAATTTTTGGGGATTTACACCAAAATGTTTTGAGTTTGGAGGCGCACTTTTTGAGCAGTTCCTAAAAGAAAACGAACACGATTTAAAAGCCGAATTTTTTATTACATCTGTCGTAAATGAGATTTTAAAATCAGATAATGCGTCTGTCGAAGTACTTCAGTCCAATGCAAAATGGTTTGGAGTAACGTATAAAGAGGATAAAGAAATAGTAAAAAAAGAAATTGAAAAGTTAAGAGCGCAAAAAGTTTATCCAACAAATCTTTGGTAATATGACAGCCGAACAACTAAAATTTATATTCGAACAGTTTGACCATATCGAGGTTTTTAAAACCTTCGAAGAACTGTCTTCCGGTCATATTAATGACACGTATTTACTAACGACTCAAAGTGGTAAACAATTTATTTTACAGCGTATTAACGAAGGCGTTTTTAAAGATGTTCCGGGATTAATTGCCAATAAAGTAAGCGTTAGTAAACATTTACAGAAAAAATTAAAAAATTTATCTGAAGCCGAATTAAAGCGCAGGGTTTTAACTTTTATCGGAACAAAAAAAGGCATTTTTTATTATCAGGACAAAGATGGAAATTTCTGGAATGTAATGGTTTATATAGAAGGAAGTTTAACTTTTGAAACTGTAAACAATGAAGAAATTGCTTATGAAGGCGGAAAACTTTTCGGAGAATTTTTAAATCTTACGAGCGATTTTGACGCCAGAAAACTAACAGAAGTAATTCCGAATTTCCATAATATGGCATTTCGTTATTCACAGTTTGATACCGCTTTAAAAGAAGCTTCGGAACAAAGAATTGAGCAGGCAAAAATCTTAATTCAAAATGTTCAGGATTTAAAAGAAGAAATGCATATTCTTCAAAATCTAAAAGACGCTAAAAAAATAAAACTTAGAGTTACGCACAACGATACAAAAATCTCCAACGCACTTTTTGACCAAAACAAAAAAGGACTTTGTGTGATTGATACTGATACAGTTATGCCGGGAATTATTCATTATGATTTTGGAGACGCAATAAGAACAATCTGCAACACAGCAGCCGAAGACGAACAAAATCTGGATTTGGTAAATTTCAATTTAGAGTTTTATAAAGCGTATGTAAAAGGATTTTTGGAGAAAACAAATTCTTCACTTTCAACATTGGAAATCAAATATCTTCCGCTTGGTGCCAAAACAATGACTTTTATAATGGCTTTGCGTTTTTTAACGGATTTCCTAAATGACGATGTGTATTATAAAACTGAATATCCGGAACATAATTTAGATCGTTCAAGAAACCAATTCAAATTGATTGAAAGCCTTACCGAACAATTCAGGGAAATGGAAGATTATAATTTGAATTTCATTGGATCATTAAAATAAAAAAGATGAAAAAATATGTAATTACCGGAGGTGCCGGTTTTATAGGAAGCCATATTGCCGAACATTTATCCAATCAAGGACATCAGGTTTTGATATTTGATAGTCTTAGAACGGGATTCGAACACAACCTAAACGGATTGAATGTTGAATTTATAAAAGGCGACATTCGCGACGAAAATTTAGTCAATGAAGTAATAAGCGGAGCAAGCGGTGTTTTTCATTTAGCAGCTTTAGTAAGCGTTCCAGAATCTCTTTTGAAAATCAAAGAATGTATCGAAATTAATACCATTGGAACAATTAATATTCTTGAAGCAGCAAAAAATAATGCAGATTGCAAAGTTGTATTGTCAACATCCGCAGCCAATTATGGAAACAATCCCGTTTTACCAAAAGTAGAAACCATGTTTCCGGAACCAATGACACCGTACGCAATCACAAAATTAGATGGCGAATATTACTTAAAAATGTATTTGGATCAATATAAAGTTCCAACGGCTTCTTTAAGATATTTCAACGTTTTTGGTCCGCGTCAAAATCCAGAATCGGCTTATGCGGCGGCAGTGCCAATTTTTATCAATAAAGCACTTCAAAACGAACCGATAATCATTTACGGAGACGGATCGCAGACCAGAGATTTTATTTATGTAAAAGATGTTGTAAAAGCTAATATTCTCGCTTCGCAAAAAGGAAGCGAAACTTATAATGTTGCTTTAGGACACAGCACATCGGTTTTAGAACTGGCCGAAAAAATTATAAAAATCACCAATTCTAAATCGCAGATCAAATTTTTAGACGAAAGACCCGGCGATATCAAACATTCAAAAGCCAATCCTGAAAAATTCAATCAGTTAGGTTTTAAACCAGAATACACAATTGATCAGGCATTAGAAGAAACTATTCTTTTTTACCATCAGGAATTAGTAAGCAAATAATTTTTAGACCGAAATATAATTAACCAATAGCAATGCAATATTTTAACACATAGAAACATAGGTTTAAATGTGTATAAAAAAGAATACCAAAGAAACAAGTTCCACACATAGCTATGTTTATTTGAATAAGTGAGTGTCTTTTTTAAACCGCCCAAATCTATGTTTCTATGTGTTAAAAATTACTAACAAAGAACAAACCAAACAAAAACCAAAAATATGTCACAAATCGATCTTACCTTAAAAAAAGAGCAAAACAGCACTTTGATTCCAATGGTTATTTTAACCTCTTTGTTTTTTATTTTTGGATTCGTAACCTGGTTAAACGGGCCGCTGATTCCATTTTTTAAATTAGCGTGTGAACTAACCGAATCACAATCGTATTTTGTGACGTTTGCCTTTTATATTGCCTATTTTGTAATGGCGATTCCGTCTTCATTTTTAATTGAAAAAGTGGGTTACAAAAATGGAATTTCATTAGGTTTAGGCGTAATTGCTGTTGGGGCACTTTTATTTTATCCCGCCGCAGCATCAAGAACTTTTGGATTTTTCCTAATCGCATTATTCGTAATGGGAACCGGTTTAGCCGTTTTGCAGACAGCAGCAAATCCGTATGTCGTTGTGATTGGTCCGCGTGAAAGTGCCGCGGCAAGAATCAGCGTTTTAGGAATTGCCAATAAACTGGCAGGTTTTCTGGCTCCGTTATTATTGACTTCTTTGGTTTTATCTAATATTGGAGATTATTCTGCCGATAAAATTGCCGTTATGACTTCCGTTCAAAAAGAAAGTGCTTTAGATGCGTTGGCTTTGCAATTGCAGACTCCGTATATTTACATGGCAGTGATTATGGTGGTTTTGGCTGTTTTGGTAAAATTTTCTCCACTTCCTGAAATTAATTTAGACGATGAAGGACAAGTAGAACATTTAAGCATTTTCAAACAAATAAAACAAGCCTTCAAACACCCGCAATTGGTTTTTGGTGTAATTACTTTAATGGTTTACATCGCCGCAGAAGTTTTAGCGGGAGATTCCATTGGCGGATTTGGAAAACAATTGGGAGTTTATGGAGAAAGCGGTTCGTTTTATTTAAAGCTGACTTCCTTCACGATGACTTTTATGGTTATCGGCTATATTCTGGGAATTACATTGATTCCAAAATACGTTTCGCAGGTTTCTGCCTTAAAAGTATCCGGATTTTTAGGACTTATTTTGGTTGCATTAATCGTAATACTTTCTCCAAAAATCATGATTCAGTTACCGGGAATTCCACAATTACCGTTGATAATTATTTTAGTTGCTTTATTAGGTTTAGCAAACGCACTTTGCTGGCCGGCAATTTGGCCAATGGCACTTCAGGATTTAGGAGGATATACAAAAATTGGCGGTGCAATTCTAATTATGGGAATTATTGGCGGAGCTGTTTTCCCGTTATTTTACGGTTTACTTGCCGATACAATCAACACTTCAAATGCATCCGAAGGAATTACCGAAACAGCAAAAAGCGGAAATCAATTAGCGTATTTGATATTATTACCAGCCTATTTAATGATTGTGTTTTTTGCTTTCAAAGGGCATAAATACAGGAAATGGTAATTAACCCAAAGTATGGTCATTGCGAGGAACGAAGCAACCGCACTAAAAAACTCGACAAAGATGAGCAAGTAGAACTTCGACAAAGTTTCACCTCAAAGTTTGTCATTCCGAGGAACGAGGAATCGCACGCGTAACTCGACAAAGATTGACGACTTAGTTTGCGGAGTTTCTAGTGCGATCTCTCCTTCGTCGAGATGACAAGATTGGGAGTAACCTTATAGAACACAAACATTTCATTCAAAATAAAATTCAAGTACTCAAATATCACATTTGAAGTGCTCCAGCTCAACTCATGTCTTTTTTAACCCAAAAGACATTCAAAAAAATTAAATCAAAAACATATTAAAAATATCCACAATGTTAAAAAGTAAAATAGACAAAGCAACCGGTTTTGAAAAGCGCTTCGAAAACATCAACACCGTTGTTTTTGAAAACTCAGGTGAAGCTTCAAAAGCCGTTGCACAGGAAATTGCAGCTTTAATCCAGTCAAAACAAAAAGAAAATAAACCTTGTATTCTGGGACTTGCAACAGGTTCTTCTCCAAAAGGACTTTACGCAGAACTGGTAAGACTTCACAAAGAAGAAGGCTTGAGTTTTAAAAACGTAATTAGTTTTAACTTGGATGAATATTATCCGATGGAACCAAATTCAATCAACAGTTACGTTCGTTTTATGAAAGAACTTTTGTTTGACCACGTTGACATTTTACCTGAAAACGCGCATGTTCCAGACGGACTTTTAACAAAAGAACAAATCGCAGATTATTGTCATGAATATGAAGCAAAAATTGAAGCTTTAGGCGGAATCGATCTTCAAATTCTGGGAATTGGAGGAAACGGACATATTGGTTTTAACGAATCTGGTTCGCTTCAAAACTCTAAAACAAGATTAGTAGCGCTCGATCATATCACAAGAGTTGCCGCAAGCAAAGATTTCTTCGGATTAAATAATACACCAAGAACTGCAATCACACTTGGAGTTAAAAAAATTATGGAAGCCAAAAGAGTAATTCTTTTAGCTTGGGGAGAAGGAAAAGCCAATATTGTGAAAAGATCTGTTGAAGATGAAGTTACAAACCGAGTTCCGGCTTCTTTTTTACAGGAACATGATGATGCTGTTTTTATTTTAGATAAGGAAGCATCTTCAAAATTAACGAGAATCAATAAACCGTGGCTGGTAGAGAAAATCGTCTGGACAGATAAATTGACCAGAAAAGCAGTTTTAGGATTAGCACTTGATCTTAAAAAACCAATTTTAATGCTTACCGATGCTGATTATATCGAAAACGGAATGAGCGATTTACTGGCAGATTCTGGTCCGGCATACGACATCAATATCAAAATATTCAATAAACTTCAAAATACCATTACGGGCTGGCCTGGTGGAAAACCAAATGCGGAAGATACTAACCGTCCTGAAAGGGCAGAACCGGCTAAAAAACGTGTTTTGATTTTCAGTCCGCATCCTGATGATGATATCATTAGTATGGGAGGAACATTCATGCGTCTGCAGGAGCAGGGACATGAGGTACATGTTGCTTACCAGACTTCTGGAAATATCGCTGTTGCGGATGATGAAGCGTTACGTTTCGCAAGATTCGTGATTGATTACAACGAAAAATTCAACATTAAAAGCGAGGAAGCAGACAACATCTACAAAAAAGCACAAACGTTTTTAGAGAATAAAAAGAACAGTGAAATTGATATTCCCGAAGTAAGATATATCAAAGGATTAATCAGAAAAGGAGAGGCGAGAGCAACAAGCCATTTTGTTGGATTAACCGATGATCAAATTCATTTTATGGAACTTCCTTTTTACGAAACTGGAACTATTGAAAAGAAACCAATCGGACAAGAAGATATCCAGTTAACAATGGATTTAATTGAAAAAATCAAACCGCATCAAATCTACGCAGCAGGAGATTTAGCTGACCCACACGGAACGCATAAAGTTTGTCTGGACGCGATTTTTGAAGCTGTAAAAGCATTGAAACCAAAACCATTTATGAACGACTGCTGGTTATGGTTATACAGAGGCGCTTGGCAGGAATGGGGAATTGACGAAGTAGAAATGGCAGTACCAATGAGCCCTGACCAAGTTTTAGCAAAACGCCACGGAATCTTCAAGCATCAATCTCAAAAAGATGGAGTTGTTTTCCAAGGAAGTGACGCCAGAGAATTTTGGCAGAGAGCCGAAGACCGAAACAGAGAAACCGCACAAGTCTACCAACAAATGGGACTTTCAAGCTACGCAGCGATGGAAGCTTTCGTGAGATGGCACTATTAAGTTGCTAAGGTTCTGAGATGCTAAGATTCTAAGTTTAATAAAATTAGAGTTTGCCACGAATTATACAAATTTCCACAAATTAAATTCGTGATAATTCGAGCAATTCGTGGCAAAAAAATCATTTTAATCCTTTTAATCAGTGGCTAAAAACTAAAATAATAAATAAAAAATGGCATTAATAAAATCAATTTCAGGAATACGAGGCACAATTGGCGGGGTTGTCAATGAAAATTTAACTCCGGTAAATGCTGTCAAATTTGCCGCAGCTTACGGAATGTGGCTTAAAAGTGAAAACTCAAATCAATCATTAACCGTAATTATAGGGAGAGACGCTAGGATTTCGGGAGAAATGATTAGTAATCTGGTTTCGAATACGCTTACGGGCTTAGGAATTAATGTCGTTGATATTGGTTTGTCGACAACGCCAACTGTTGAGGTAGCCGTAACATTAGATAAAGTGGATGGAGGAATCATCATCACGGCAAGTCATAATCCAAAACAATGGAACGCTTTAAAATTATTAAACAATAAAGGAGAATTTTTAAATGGAGAAGCAGGCGAAAAAATCCTGAAAATAGCAGAAGATGAAAATTTTCTTTTTGCAGAAGTAGACAATTTAGGAAACTACGAAAAGAAGGAAGGTTACATCGAAAAACACATTGACGAAGTTTTAAAATTAGCTTTAGTTGATGTTGAAGCCATTAAAAAAGCCAACTTCAAAGTAGTTGTCGATGCTGTTAATTCTACGGGCGGAATTGCGATTCCGAGTTTATTGGAAAAATTAGGAGTTGAATGTATCAAATTGTATTGTGAACCAAACGGCCATTTTCCACATAATCCGGAACCTTTAAAAGAACATTTGACAGATATTTCAGAATTGGTCGTAACAGAAAAAGCCGATTTCGGAATTGTGGTTGATCCGGATGTAGATCGCCTGGCGATTATTTGCGAAGACGGTTCAATGTTTGGCGAGGAATACACTTTGGTCGCCTGCGCCGATTATGTTTTAGGAAAAACAAAAGGCGATACGGTTTCTAATTTATCCTCTTCAAGAGCATTACGTGATATTACTTTAAAACATGGCGGAAAATATCAGGCAAGTGCAGTTGGCGAAGTAAATGTTGTGGAATTAATGAAAAGTACAAATGCCATAATTGGAGGAGAAGGCAACGGCGGAATCATTTATCCGGTATCACATTACGGGAGAGATTCTTTAGTTGGAACTGCTTTGTTTTTATCGCATTTGGCAAATGAAAAAGTTTCATGTAAAACGCTTCGCGAAAGTTATCCGGATTATTATATGAGCAAAAGTAAAATTGAGTTAACACCGGAAATTAATGTGGATGAAATTTTGGAAAAAATCACTCAAAAATTCAAAAATGAAAACCCGAATTGTATCGATGGAGTCAAAATAGATTTTGAGGAAGAATGGGTGCATTTGAGAAAATCAAATACTGAACCAATCATTAGAATTTATACCGAAAGCAAGTCACAGAAAAATGCAGATGAGCTGGCAGAAAAATTCATCTCGATCATTAAAAAATTTACTGTAAAATAATCGTTCAAAAAACGATCTCAGCTTTAATATAAATTTTATTAGAGATCGAATAAAGTGCTGATTTTAAAATAATAAAATATTCATTTGACTGCGATTTTAAATTAAATGGATATCAAAATAAATGATTTGGTTTTCGATTGATAATAAAATTTTTTAGACAAATTTTTAAATTCTTACAAGATAAATATTTGAAAATGATAAGAATTTAATAATACTTTTTCTAAAAAATGTGCTCGAAAACACTTTTTTTATGTGCACGAACACATTTTTTCGATTTTGCCATTGTTTATTAAAAAATATTATTTAGTTTAGCCATAGTTAAGTCAAAAAACAGCTTTTTTTCATCCATTTTTTTAAGCTTAAAAATCAATTTTAAAACTCAAAAAAGGACTTCCTAAAAAATAAATAAGCAGCTGATTATTAAAAGAAAAAAATAAAATAAGAATATCAATTAAGAAAAATAACCAAACGAAAACAAAAACAAAAAACAGACAAAAATTATGAATTCAAAAAAAACATAACCGACCCATTTCGCTTTGTGTTTGAAAAAGCCTTAACCAATTTTTACTCACGCAAAGTTTGCTTTTCACATTAACCATTAAACTAACCAGAATAATATGAAAAAAAGTAACAAGTTACTATACAGTAACTATCAGGAAATAAAATTTAATTTAAAGACATTACTCACGGTCTTATTTCTGATAGTTTCTGTTTTTAAAGTAAGCGCGGTTTCTTCTACAAAAGATGGGAAGAAATCAGAAATTATAAATAAAGAGTCAGAAGCAGATATAACAATTAAAGGTACTGTCTTAGATGAATTAGGCCAACCTATGATTGGTGTTACCATCATGCCGAAAGGATCATCAAGAGGAGCAACAACTGATTTTGACGGAAGTTATACAATCGTAGTCCCTTCTACTACAGAAGCTCTTTTGTTTTCTTATGTAGGATATGATACAAAAGAAGTAGCAATAGCCGGACAAACCACAATTAAAGTTTCATTAGTACCATCGTCAAAAAGTTTAAATGAGGTCGTTATTGTAGGTTACGGAACGCAGAAAAAGAAAAATGTATTAGGAGCCATTTCTTCTGTAAAATCAGATGCATTGGTATTATCTTCTGCACCTTCTGTTTTAACTGCGCTTCAGGGAAAAGTGGCTGGTTTACAAATAGTACAAAACAGTGCACAGCCAGGAGGAGGATTTAATATCCAGATTCGTGGCGCAGGTTCTATTAATGCGAGCAATGATCCTTTAGTTGTTATTGATGGATTTCCGGTTACAAATTTACAGCAGCCCGGAACAGGAAACCGTTATGACGGAGGTACACAAAGTATCTTAAATTCCTTTAACCCAAATGATATTGAATCTATTGAGGTTTTAAAAGATGCGAGTTCTACAGCAATTTATGGTGCAAGAGCTGCAAATGGCGTAATCTTAATTACCACTAAAAAAGGAAAAGAAGGTGATGTAAGAGTAGATTATTCAGGTTCTTATTCGTATCAAAAATACAATGACAGCTATGAAGTTCTTGATTTGAAAGAATGGATGCAGTTACGTAATGATGCTGCAAAAGAAAACTGGGAGTTTATCAATAAAGTATATCCGTATTCTCCAAAAACTCTGGAAGAAGCAAATGCTGCACCGGTAAACGGAATTCCATATAAAAGAGTTTATTCTGATGAGCAGATTCGCAATGCCGGAAAAGGAACAGACTGGCTTGGACTTGTTACAAGAGACGGGATGATTGAGCAAAATAACCTTTCATTACGCGGAGGAACAAAATCTACCAAATACTTTTTATCAGGAAACTTATTCAATCAGGAAGGAGTTATTCAAAATTCAGGATTAAAAAGAACCACGTTTCATTTTAGCATTGACCAAAAATTGACAGATTATATCAATTTTGGTATGAACATGACTAAAAGCCGAATCAAAAATCAAAACTCACAATTAGGAGGAGATCAATTTGAAAATTCAGGAATTATACGTTCTGCAATACAGCAAGGACCAAATATTTTAGCAATTGATGAATTTGGAAATTATCCAATAAACCCGGATAATGCTTTAGAGCCAAATCCATATTCATTGTTAACTATTTCTGATGAAGGAGTTATAGACAGATCGTTGACCAACTTTTATGCTGAAATAAAACCATTAAAAGGACTTACAGCAAGATTTCAGGCAGGATTTGATCAGGGTAATGCAAAAAGAAGCACCTATTTACCAAGAACGACTTTATATGGAGCTTTAGAAAATGGAAAAGCCACAATTAATTCTTTGGAAAAAAATGATGATTTATTTGACTTCACATTAAATTATACAACAAAAATAATGGAAGACAATACGTTCGGCTTAATGGTGGGTTATTCCCGACAAACGTACAAAACAGAAGCTGCAACATTAGGAAACAGCAACTTTATTACAGATGCCTTTTTATGGAATAATATAAATGCCGGTGCAGGAACAAAAGTAACGGCATCTTCAAAAGGTGAAAATAACTTCATTTCTTATTTTACCAGATTTAATTATTCATACAAAGATAAATACATGCTGACTTCGACAATTCGTCGTGACGGTGCGAGTGTATTTGCAAAAAATAATAAATACGGATTGTTCCCTTCAATTGCAGTAGGTTGGGATGTTTCTCAGGAATCATTCATGAGATCAATCGACAATTATGTATCGCAGTTTAAAATTAGATTTGGATACGGGCAAACAGGTAATGCATCAATTGGAGGAAGTGCTTTTGGAGCTTTCTATGCACAGCCGGCTTACTTAAATCCAGACGAATCAATATTGATTGGTGTATTTCCTTCAAGACTTGAAAATCCTGATTTAAAATGGGAAACGACAACAGAGAAAAATTTAGGTGTTGATTTCGAGATTTTTAATAAAAGAGTTTCAGGATCATTTGAGATTTATGACAGAGTAGTTTCAGATTTATTAACGCTGAAACCAATCAACAGTTATCAGGAAATCAATACCGTTTGGGCAAACATTGGAAGCACACAAAGTAAAGGGGTTGAGGTTACCTTAACTACAAAAAATATTGATACTCCAGATTTAAAATGGAACACGACTTTTACTTATTCGCAATATAAAACAAATTGGAAAGAGCGCGCACCAGACTGGAAACCTTCAGTTTATATGAATTATGATGATCCTGTACGTGCACAATACAGCCAAATTGCTGATGGTGTTATGCAGATTGGAGAAGTAGTTCCGGCACAGCCAGATTTATATCCTGGACAAATTAAAATAAAAGACCTTAACGGTTTTGTGAGAGATGCAGCAGGAAATCCGGTAACGGATGAAAAAGGAGTATTTTTAAGAACCGGAGCACCAGATGGAAAAATTGATGAAGCTGATACTGTGTTATTAGGTTCTGCAGATCCTGACTTTGCAGCAGGTTTAAACAATACAATTATCTGGAAAAATTTCATGTTGAGTTTTCAATTTAATGGAATGTTCGGTAGAAAAATTGTGGACCAAACAGATTTTGCTTACGGTGTAACTGCAGTTGGAGTAGCACAAAACGGTAGAAATGCATTAAGAAATGTATACAACAGATGGACACCGGATAATCCAACAAATACACGTCCGGGTTCACACTTTGGATATACACAATACGGTTCGGGAGATTTCTTCATGCAGGATGCTTCGTTTGTTCGTTTGCAAAATGTATCGCTTAGTTACAATTTTCCACAAAGATGGTTTGGTAAATACATACAAGGGGCGGCGATTAGATTAGACGGCCAAAACCTTTTCACCATTACAAAATATGATGGTATTGATCCTGAAACAGATGGTTATGCAGCAGCTTATCCAAATGTAAAAACATACACAGTAGGAATTGATCTTAAGTTTTAATCAAAAAGAGATATGAAAAATTTAAAAAATTATATAGTTGTATTATTGATGCTTGCATTTTCTGGATGCAGCGAAGATTTAGAATCTATCAATTACGACGAGATTAATCCGAGTATTTTTCCAAGCTCGGAGGCTGATATTCAGGCTATAGTAGCTTCTGCTTATTATCCGTTGAGAGGTTCTTATGGAAACGGAATTCATTCTACTTCAGAAAACGGATTAATGTTTATGCTTGATGCTACAACAGAAATTCTTCAGGGACCTTACGGCGTACAGCAAGAAGCTTCTTTACATAGTTACAAAGCGACTTCAACTGCATTTACCCGTTTCTACGATGTATTTTACAATAAAATAAGCGGAATGACTTTGAGTATCGACAGAATCCAGTCATCAAACGTAAATGAGCTAATTAAAAAACAAGCCGTTGCCGAAATTAAATGCGCAAGAGGATTATTAGCCTACGAACTTTTTGATTTATACGGACCGCTTGTTGTTGCGCCTCTGGATGTGCTTAAAAATCCGTTGAAAGAAGAACCTTTGGCAAGACTTTCAAATGCAGAAATGGTAAGTTTTATTGAAAATGATCTTAAAGCCGCAGCTGCAGATTTAAAAGCGCCGGGAGAAACTCCTTACGGAAGATTCAGCAACGGAATGGCCAGAATGGTTTTAATCAGATTATATCTGCATGAAAAAAGATGGGCAGAAGTAGAAGAGCAGGCAGCAGCAATTATGGCAATGAACTATTATGGTTTAGAAGAAAATTATGTTGGATTATGGGACATTAAAGCACCTGTTGAAAGCAAAGAAGTAATTTGGGCAGTTCCGGCAGATTATGCAGGAACAAGTGAAAACCAATGGCAGTTAATGGCATTGCCAAATAATTTCCCAGGCCGCGGAGGTTACGGAACAATTCAAAGTTCATGGAAATTTTATGATTCTTTTGAAGCAACTGATATTCGTAAAGGTGCACTTATTGCAGAATTTACAGGGACTGATGGAGTAACGTATAACAGATCAAATCCTGCAAACTATATGCAGTTAGGGCCAATTCCGTTAAAAATTGATCCCGATGTTGCCAGAACAACCGCTTTAACTACTGTAGATATTATCGTATATCGTTATGCAGATGTTTTATTATCAAGAGCAGAAGCAATTGTAAACAAAACAGGAACACCAACACAAGAAGCAATTGATTTAGTAAACATCGTGAGAAAGAGAGCTAAAATCAGCGAAATAGTATTAGCAAATTATAATACACTTGCTAAATTTAATGAAATGATTCTTTTAGAAAGATCACATGAATACTGGTGCGAAAACGGACAATATCGTTCAGACTTAATTAGACACGGAAAATACACAGAACATGCCCTTGACTTAAACGGTGCAGCAAGTCAAAGTGCTCCATACAAAGCTTTGTTCCCATTTTCTTTAGACAGAATTAGTGAAGGAAAAGGTAAATTTATTCAGAATCCTGGATATAATTAATTAGAAGACGGCTATCACAATTGGTGAAGGAATAAAATAAATCAGATAATTTAATTATACAAAAAATGAAAAATTTACTAATGTTAATCTGCCTTTTTCTTAATGTCGCATCAAGCTGTCAAAGCGATGGCGGCGACAAAAATGAAGGAGGCGAACAAGTAAACGGAGTTGAAAAAGTAACTTACACCGCTTCAAACGAAGTGTTCACAAATCCCGAGCGTGGATTTATGCATACGTGGCAGGTAAATTCTGAAGGAGCAGCAATGACAGCAGCTTCTTTAAATAATCTGAAAAAGGAAAATGTAAGCCTTATTCTCCGTTTGTATTATTTGGAGAAATTTAAAACTTCGGCTTTAAGCCAGACACAATTAGATCTTATCAAAACCGATTTTACACGTTTAAGAGAATCAGGTTTAAAATGTGTTTTGCGTTTTGCGTATACAGATGCACAAGATGGTTCAGATGCTTCTGTAGCCGTTATCTCAGGACATTTAGATCAGTTGAAACCAATCTTGGAAGAAAACAAAGATGTCATTGCTTTTGTTCAGGCAGGTTTTGTTGGAGCTTGGGGAGAATGGTATTACACTACAAACCAGCTTACAACGCCGGCAAACAAAAAACTGATTATAGACAAACTTTTAGCATCTTTTCCAAAAGAAGTAAAAATTCAGTTAAGAACTCCAAAAATCAAACAAGACTATGTTGCAACTACAATTGCAATGGACGCGAACGTTGGTTACGGAACTTCAAATACAGCTCGTTTAGGTTTTCATAATGACTGTTTCATGGCAAGTGTAGACGATTACGGAACATACATAGATATCACTTCTGAAAAAACATACATAAGCAACGAAGCCCTTTATGTCCCAACAGGAGGAGAAACTTGTCCGCCAACAGATGTTCCGCTGGCAAGTTGTACTACTGCTGAAAAAGAAATGTCACTTTTAAAATGGACGTATTTAAACCTAGATTATTATGGTCCGGTTTTACAGGAATGGAGAAACAACAACTGCTTTACAGATTTTGAAAGAAAACTAGGTTACAGACTTTCATTAGCATCTTCAAGTCTAAAAAAAGAAGCAGCAGTAAATGGAACTTTAGAGTTTGAAGCATTGCTGAATAATGGTGGTTTTGCTCCGGTTTACAATCCTAAAAATGCTTATTTAATATTAAGAGCGACTTCTGGCGGAACGGTTTATAAGAAAAAATTAAACTTCGATGTTAGAAAAGTAGTACCAAGAGTAACGTACGATTTAAAAGAATCGGTGAGCTTATCCGGAATTCCGGCAGGAACTTATGAATTGTTATTAAAAATCGAAGACAGTTCAACAAAACTAGTTGACAGACCAGATTATTGTATTCGTTTTGCTAATACAGGAGTTTGGGAAGCCGCAACTGGATTCAATAAATTATCACAAACGGTTATCATTAAATAGTTATTAAAACATTTAAATTAAAAACCATGAAAAAAATAAAACTAACCAAATACATAACATTGCTTGTTGCTATGTTATTGCTTACGGCTTGTTCGAGCGATGGTGCATCATCAGACGATTCGGCTACAAAACCAACCGCAGATTTCTCATTTACAAATGACGGAAGCACGTTTACCTTTACCAATCTTTCTACAAACGGTTCAAAATACAGATGGGATTTTGGAGATTTATATTATACATCTGGAGACAAAGATCCGGTTTACACCTATAAAATTGGAGGCGAAATCAGAGTTTCTTTGACCGTAACCAACGATAAAGGAGAAGAAGCTTTTATCACTAAAACCATAACTGCCCCAAGAATCATAATTATTGATATTAAAATTGACGGAAAATTTACAGATTGGGATGATGTTGCCGTAACAGATCAAAATACATCTGGAAATGGTTCAATCCAAAAAATTAAAATTTGGGCTGGAGGTCCAAATGTAAATGTGTATTTAGAAGGAAACAAAAAAATGCTGATGGAATTGGTTGATATGTACATCAATACAGATGGAAATACGCAAACAGGATTCCTACACAGCAATTGGGCAGAAGGTTCTGGAGCCGAATTTTTATTCGAAGGTCCGGTAGTAACTAACGGCTGGGGACAATTCTACAACCACACCGATCCAAACGGAGGCTGGGGCTGGGCTGGAATTGCAGGTTCTGGAGCAAATTTAAAAGCGTCACCAATTGTGAGTTTAAACGACACCACAAATGCGATAGAATTCAGTATTCCAAAAACACAGTTAGGAACATTAGGAAGTTCAATTGGTATTGCCATTACAGAAATGAATGGAGGATGGGGATTAGTTGCCAACTTCCCGGAAGCGCCTAAGTTCTCTACATTACAATTGTAGTTTGTCATCGATAGCCGGTCAAAATGTGCCATTTGGCGAAGAGTTTTTTGGAGATTAATTTTTTGAGCCAAATGGCATAAGCTATCGAGTTTAGATAATTAGAATAATCCTAGTTGATTAAATATAAAACTGGGATTATTTTTAAAAAGAAATAGAAAATAATATGACTAAAACAATTTCCAATAACCGATTAATGTCTGTAGACGTACTGCGAGGATTTGATCTTTTGATGATTATAGTGGCAGATCGATTTTTCTATAATTTGAATACAGCGGCAAATACCAGTTTAACAAAAACGCTGGCCGACCAGTTCGAACATCCGGAATGGATTGGTTTTCATTTGTATGATGTCATAATGCCCTTATTTTTATTTGTTGTAGGTGTTGTAATTCCGTTTTCATTAGGAAAAAGAAGCAAAGAAACATATTCAGATTTTAAATTATACAGGCACATTTTAAAACGATTTATAGTGCTGTTTATATTAGGCTGGATCGTACAGGGAAATCTTCTTGAACTTAATATTTCAAAGTTTCACATCTTTAGTAATACACTTCAGGCCATTGCAGTTGGATATTTATTTTCCTGTATTGCCTATTTAAATTTGTCAAGAAAAGGAAGATACATCTTCTTTGTAGTTTGCCTTGTTTTGTATGCCGTATTATTATCAATTCCGAGTTATTTTGGTCACAATTTCGAATTATTACCAGAAAAAAATCTTCCCATATTTATCGATCAACAGGTTTTTGGGCCGTTTTACGATCAAACACAGTATTCCTGGCTTTTAACAGGTTTAGGATTTACAGCCACAACATTATCAGGATTGTTTGCAGGAGAATTGCTTTTATCTTCTCTTTCAAGAAAAAAAATAGCACAGTATCTTTTATTAATCGGAGTAACAGCAATTATTCTTTCATTAATAATTGGCATCTGGCATCCTATTATTAAAAAAATATGGACAAGTTCATTTGTAATTTTTTCATCAGGAATCAGCTTTGTTTTATTAGCTTTATTCTATTGGCTTGTCGACGTTCAGGGTTATACAAAATGGGCTTATCCGTTTAGAGTAATTGGTTTAAATGCAATTGCAGCTTATGTTGGTTCACATGTTTTTAATTTCTCTTTAATCGCCAAGCAAATTTTCTTTGGTTTTGAGCAATTTACAGGAGCTTATTATGACGCCTTTTGCGACTTAGCCGGATTCGGAATTCTTTATTTCATACTTTGGTACATGCACAAAAACAAAACCTATATAAAAGTGTAATAAAACAAATTGTTACAAATAAAACGTTCAAACAAAAAATATCACTAAAATAAAAAAAATGAAAAGTTTAAGATTTTTACTAATAGCACTTTTGCTATTCAAAGTCTGCGACACATCAGCGCAGCTTATTAAAACAAAAGCACCAAAAAGAGACAAAGGACAAACAGATGTTTTGCGTTTAGCCACGCCCGCAATTCCGCACGTTCGTGTAGCAGTTATTGGTCTTGGAATGCGCGGTACGGGCGCCGTAGGACGCATTCCGCATGTTCCCGGAGTAGAAATTGTAGCCTTATGCGATGTGCTCGAAGAAAGAACAAAAGCAGCAAACGATACTTTAGCCAAACTTGGAGCACCAAAAGCACAGGAATTTTTTGGAGAAGATGCCTGGAAAAAAGTAACAAAACTAGACAACGTTGATCTTATTTATATTGTAACAGATTGGAAACACCACGCTAATATTGCAGTGCAAGCCATGAAAGACGGAAAACACGTTGCCGTAGAAGTTCCGGGAGCTTTAACCATGAATGAAATCTGGGATATAATTGATACTTCAGAAAAAACACGTAAACATTGTATGATGCTCGAAAACTGTGTGTATGATTTCTTCGAATTAACAACACTAAACATGGCACAACAAGGCGTATTCGGAGAAATTCTTCACGCAGAAGGTTCTTATATTCATGGATTACAGCCATATTGGGGAAATTACTGGAACAACTGGAGAATGGATTACAACCGCAAACACAGAGGTGATATTTACCCAACACACGGAATGGGCCCGGCATGTTTAGCGCTAAATATTCATAGAGGAGATAAAATGAATTTTCTGGTTTCGATGGATACAAAAGCAGTTGGAAATCCAGCTTTCATAAAAGAAAAAACAGGTGAAGTGGTTACCGATTTTAGAAACGGAGATCACACGATGACGATGATTCGTACCGAAATGGGAAAAACAATCCAGATTCAGCATGATGTTACAAGCCCAAGACCTTACAGCAGAATGTATCAATTATCTGGAACAAAAGGTTTTGCTAATAAATATCCGGTAGAAGGTTATGCAATTGATGCCAAAGAAGTTGGAGCAGAAATTTCTAAAAACTATCAAAATCTTAATGCAGAAGAATATGTTTCGGAAGATGTGAAAAAGATTTTAATGGAAAAATATAAAAACCCAATCGTAAAAGATATCGAAGAACTGGCTAAAAAAGTCGGCGGTCACGGCGGAATGGATTTTATTATGGATTACAGAATGTTTTACTGCCTTCAAAAAGGACTTCCGCTTGATATGGATGTTTATGATTTGGCCGAATGGTCTTGTTTAAGCCCATTAACGGAAATCTCTTTAGACAATAATTCAGCTCCGGTAGAAATCCCGGATTTTACCCGCGGAAGCTGGAAAAAACTAAATACAGTTGAATTTTCGAAATAAACTATAATACTTTTAGTAAGCATTTAGTTTTTATTGTTAATATTTGTTAGTTATCTAAAATGCCTGTAAATTCCGAATTTACAGGCATTTTTTGTATAAATGGTTCAAAATCTTATTGTTGATTTAAAAATATTTTTTAATCATTTGATTAAATCTCTTGTTTAATTAAAAATCATTTATATCTTTGCCGAACATTTACAAAATTATGGGCCCAAAAAGCAAAGACGCAAGTACAGAAGAAAAGATAAAAGAAGCAGCAAGAATAGTATTTACCCAAAAGGGATATTCTGCTACGCGTACTCGTGATATTGCCGAGGAAGCAGGAATTAATCTGGCACTTTTAAATTATTATTTCAGAAGTAAAGAAAAACTTTTTGAATTGGTAATGTCAGAGAAAGTGGCAAAATTATTTGGTGTAATTGCACCCATAGTAAATGGCGATACAACTTCTATAGAAGAAAAAGTAACGTTGATAGCAGATAATTATATCTCGATGCTGATTGAAAATCCTGGTTTGCCTTTATTTGTTTTAAGCGAAATAAGAAATAATCCCGAACATTTTGGGAACAAAGTACAAGCAGGAAAATTATTGACCGAATCCATTTTTGTAAAACAATTGAAAGAAAGAAAACCGGATATTAATCCGCTGCATTTTATGATCAATCTATTATCAATGTGTATTTTTCCTTTTATAGCAAAACCGGTTTTAGAATCAGCCGGAGTTATGACACCAAGTCAAATGAATGATTTTGCAGAAGAAAGAAAAACATTGATTGTACAATGGTTTAAAGCTATGATGAACTCCTAGCTATTTTTTTGGACTAAATTTAATCAAATGATTAAAACGAAATATTAAAAATTAAAAAGTTGAATATGAAAAGGTTATTAGTAGTTATACTGGTTTTTATGCCCGTATTTCATTTTTATGCACAGCAAAATGACAAGTTATTACGACTGCAGGATTGTTATGCATTAGCAGAAGAAAATTATCCGTTATCTAAAAAACGAGATTTAATTGCCAAAAGCAGCGAATTTACAATTGATAATATTGCCAAAGGATATTATCCCAAATTCGACATTTTTGGTCAGGCAACGTATCAGTCTGATGTTACCAAAATGCCAATTAGTCTTCCCGGCGTTGAGGTTCCCATTTTAAACAAAGATCAGTATCGCGCTTACGCAGAAGTCAATCAGCTGCTTTATGACGGAGGAAATTTAAAACAGCAGAAAGAAGTTGTAGAGAAACAAACAAAAGTTTCAGAACAGCAGCTTCAGGTTGATTTGTACGCTGTAAAACAAAAAGTAACCGAACTTTATTTTGGAATATTGGTTTTTGATGAACAGCTGCATCAAAATGATTTACTAAAAAACGATATCAATATCGGAATCAAAACCGTTCAGGCACAATTGAATAATGGAACCGCATACAGAAGCAGTTTAGATTTGCTTAAAGCAGAATTTCTAAAAGCCGATCAAACTGCAATTGGAATTCGCAATTACAAAAAAGCCTATTTAGATATGCTGGGGCTTTTCATCAATTCAGAATTATCTCCAGACACAAAATTAGAAACACCTGAAAATATCGTAAATTCAATTGAAATTAATCGCCCTGAATTACAGCTTTTTAAATACAGAAACGAAAGTCTGGAATTAGGTAAAAAAGCAGTTGATATTGCTAATCTACCCAAGTTCAATTTCTTCGTGCAGGGCGGTTACGGAAATCCGGGATTGAATATGCTGGAAGTGGGCTGGAAATCCTATTACATTGGCGGAGTACGGCTAAACTGGTCTTTAACGGGACTTTATACAGATAAAAAACAAAAACAGATTATCGACATTAATAAGCAGCAGCTCGAAGTCGACAAAGAAGTTTTTCTTTTCAATACCAATCAATCGATAAAACAGCAAAGCGCAGAAATAACAAAACTCGAAGAATATCTGGTTTCTGACAATGAAATTATAACACTGAGAAACAATGTCAAAAAAGCCGCATTGGCACAATTAGACAATGGCGTAATTGATTCCAGCGATTATCTGCGAGAAGTAAACGAAGAAAACGCAGCAACGCAAAACAAAATTATTCATGAAACAGATTTGCTTTTGGCAAAATACAGACAAAAATTAATAACCGGTAATTAAGCATAAAATGAAAAAAATAGCATTTATAATAATAGCAGCAACAGCAATATCATGTTCTGATAATAAGAACGAATTTGATGCAACAGGAACTTTTGAAGCAGTAGAAACCATTATTCCGGCAGAAGCGGGCGGTATAATCAAAGAATTAAAAGTTGAAGAAGGGAATATTTTAAAAGAAAACCAAGTCGTAGGTTATATTGACACCATACAGCTTTCGCTGAAAAAAGATCAGCTTTTGGCACAAATTAAAGCTACGCAGAGTAAAAAACCCGATATCAATTCGCAGTTAGATGTTTACAGAGAAGAACTGAAACAAGCAAAATTAGATCAGCAGCGTATGCAGAATCTGGTAAAAGCCGATGCCGCAACGAGAAAACAACTAGATGATGCAACAACAAAAGTTTCGGTAATTCTAAAACAAATTACCGCCTTACAAACACAACTTAATATCAGCACAATCGGAATCGACGATGAAACCCAAACCTTAAAAGTTCAGATAAATCAAATTCAGGATCAGCTGGCTAAATCGAAAATTGTCAATAAAACGAACGGAACAGTTTTGACAAAATATGCCGAAGTAGGAGAGATGGCGACCATTGGTAAACCACTTTATAAAATCGCCGATTTATCAACAATAAACTTAAGAGTTTATATTACGGGAGATCAATTACCGGGCGTAAAATTAAACGACAATGTAAAAGTTTTTGTAGACGATACTAACAAAACTTACAAAGAATACAGTGGTGTTGTAGAATGGATTAGCGACAAAGCAGAGTTTACGCCAAAAACAATTCAAACAAAAGACGAACGCGCCAATTTGGTTTATGCTGTTAAAGTGAGAGTTAAAAATGATGGTTATTTGAAAATTGGAATGTATGGCGAAATTAAACTCAAACTTTCAAAATAATGAAATCGGTTGTTGTAAAAAATATTATCAAAACCTACGGAAAGGAAAAAAAGGTCGCTGTAAATGATGTTTCATTTTCGGTAAATAAAGGCGAACTTTTCGGATTAATCGGCCCAGATGGTGCAGGGAAAACCAGTATTTTCAGAATCCTGACTACGGTTTTATTAGCAGATAGCGGTTCGGCTTCGATTGACGGACTGGATGTGGTAAAAGAGTTTAAATCCATTAGAAATACAATTGGGTATATGCCGGGAAAATTCTCTTTATATCAGGATTTAACGGTCGAAGAAAACCTGAATTTTTTCGCCACATTATTCGGAACTACCATTGAGGAAAATTACAATTTGATCAAAGATATTTATGTTCAGATTGAACCTTTTAAAACCCGAAGAGCAGGAAAATTATCAGGCGGAATGAAACAAAAACTGGCTTTATGCTGTGCCTTAATTCATAAACCAAATGTTTTGTTTCTGGACGAACCTACAACCGGAGTTGATCCTGTATCGAGAAAGGAATTTTGGGAAATGCTCCAAAAACTGAAAAAACAGGATATTACGATTATTGTTTCGACACCATATATGGATGAAGCCAATCTTTGCGATCGCATTGCATTGATTCAGGACGGAAAAATTCTTTCGATCGATAGTCCGAAAAATATAATCCAGAATTATCCTGATGCACTTTTTGCTGTAAAATCAGATAATATGTATTCACTTTTGAAAGCTTTGGCAATATATCCAAATCGGTTAATGAGTTATGCTTTTGGAGAATTTGCTCATTTTTCTTTCAAAGAAAGCCCAGACAAAGCAGATTTATTACAGTTTTTGGAAACAAAAGGAATTAAAAATATAGAGATAAAAGAAGCTGCCGTAACGATTGAAGACAGTTTTATTAAGCTCTTAAGTTAATATGGTTTTTTTAACACATAGGAACATAGATTTTGCTTGAGTTAAAAGGCATTTCATTTGTTTAAACAAACATAGCTATGTGTGAAAAACTAGTTTTTTTTAAACTCTTTTTTCAATTTTAAAATCTATGTTCCTATGTGTTTAAAAAATTACGTAACAGAAAAAAATATGAACGAGAAAGTAATTTCGTGCAAAGCATTAACCAAACGATTTGGAGATTTTACCGCCGTAGATGCCATCACTTTTGAAGTGGAAAAAGGAGAGATTTTTGGATTTCTCGGTGCAAACGGCGCAGGTAAAACAACGGCGATGAGAATGCTTTGCGGATTATCGAACCCAACATCCGGCGAAGCAAAAATTGCAGGTTTTGATATTTATAAAGAAACCGAAAAAATAAAGAAAAGTATAGGATATATGAGTCAGAAATTCTCGTTGTACGACGATTTGACGGTTCAGGAAAACATTACCTTTTTTGCCGGAATTTATGGTTTAAGTGATAAAGCCATCAAAGAAAACAGCGCGGCTCTTTTGAAACAATTAGGAATGGAAGATCAGGCAGACAAAAGAGTAAGTTCACTTCCGTTAGGATGGAAACAAAAACTGGCTTTTTCAACCGCGATTATTCATAAACCTGAAATTGTTTTTCTGGATGAGCCAACGGGCGGCGTAGATCCTGTAACACGCAGACAATTTTGGGATTTGATTTACGAAGCATCCGGAAACGGAATTACCATTTTTGTAACCACACATTATATGGATGAAGCTGAATATTGTAATAGAGTTTCGATAATGGTCGACGGAAAAGTAGAAGCGCTCGATACGCCAACCAACCTAAAAAAACAATTTAGCGTAACCACAATGGATGAGGTATTTTATCATCTTGCCAGAGAAGCCAAACGCGGAGAATAATTTATACTATGAAACAATTTCTAACATTCGTAAAAAAAGAATTTTTGCACGTACTGCGTGACAAGAAAACACTGCTGATTCTCTTCGGGATGCCGGTAGTGCAGATTCTTATTTTTGGTTTTGCTTTAACCAATGAAGTAAAAAATTCCCAAATAGTTGTCGTTGATTATGCCAAAGATATTGCCTCACAAGAAATCATTACCAAAATAGAAGCAAGCCGTTATTTTGAAATCAGGAAAACCCTTGCCGGAAGCAAAGAACTCGAAGCTGCATTTAGAACCGGAGAAATCAAAATGGCAATTATATTTCCGGAAGGATTTAATAACCAGCTTTTGCATCAAAATAAAGCACAGATTCAGGTTTTGGCAGATGCATCAGACCCTAATAATGCGACAACATTAACCAATTATGTAACATCGATCATAAACGATTATCAGGCAGATTTGAATCAGGAAAATGCAGTGCCGTTGCAGATAAAACCCGAAGTAAAAATGCTATATAATCCGCAGTTAAAAGGCGCACCAAACTTTGTTCCCGGCGTTATGGCTTTGGTTTTAATGCTAGTCTGCGTGATGATGACGGCGATTGCTATTGTAAAAGAAAAAGAAACCGGAACAATGGAAATTCTTTTGGTTTCGCCGTTCAAGCCTTTAATGGTTATACTTTCAAAAGCAGTTCCGTACCTTTTACTTTCAATGGTAAATGTAGTTTCGATATTATTATTGAGCGTATTTGTGCTCGATTTGCCCATTGCAGGAAACATACTCTTACTTTTTGCAGAAAGCACTTTGTTTATCATAACCTGTTTGACTTTAGGAATTTTTATTTCGGTTAAAACCGATTCGCAGCAAACCGCCATGTTGATTTCATTATTGGGAATGCTTTTGCCAACCTTACTTTTCAGCGGATTCATGTTTCCTATCGAAAATATGCCTTTGCCTTTGCAATGGTTTTCAAATGTTGTGCCTTCAAAATGGTATTATATTATTGTAAAAGGAATCATGATAAAAGGACTAGGATTCTCCTATGTCTGGAAAGAAACCTTAATCCTTTTCGGAATCACTATTTTCTTATTGATCATAAGCCTTAAAAGCTTTAAAATACGTTTATCATGAGAATCATCAAATTTTTACTCATTAAAGAGTTCAAACAAATATTTCGTAACCGCGCCATTTTAGCCGTGATTATGGTTATGCCCGTTATGCAGCTTATTATTTTACCGCTTGCTGCTAATTATGAAATCAAAAATATTAATCTGGCGGTGGTAGATAATGACCGATCTGATTATTCGAGAGATTTAATTAATCAGGTTGTAGCTTCGGGTTATTTCAAACTGAGAACGTATAACGATTCGTATAAACAAGCGTTCACACAATTAGAAGAAGACAATGCCGATTTAATTTTGGAAATTCCACACGGTTTTGAACAAGATCTTATAAAGGAAAACAAACAGCAGCTTTTTATTGGAGTAAATGCCATTAACGGAACAAAAGCCGGATTAGGAGCAGGTTACATCAGCGATATTATTAGAGAATACAATAACGGTTTACGCAAAAAAATGAATGTTCCCACAAGTTTTAATGCTATGCCTGTAATCGAAATTACATCATCAAACTGGTACAATCCGCATTTAAATTACCAATTGTATATGGTTCCGGGAATCCTGGCTATTTTGGTAACACTTGTTGGCGGTTTTCTTTCGGCATTAAATATTGTAAAAGAAAAAGAAGCCGGAACAATCGAACAAATTAATGTTTCTCCGGTCAAAAAATACCATTTTATTTTAGGGAAATTAATTCCGTTCTGGATTCTTGGGAATGTAGTTTTTACTTTAGGATTATTAGTTGGATGGATTTTTTACGGAATAATTCCAGTCGGGAATCTGTTGGTTTTATATGCTTTTATTGCCGTTTATTTACTCGCCATTTTAGGTTTCGGATTATTAGTTTCTACAATTTGCGATACACAGCAGCAAGCTATGCTTATCATGTTCTTTTTTGTAATGATTTTTGTTTTAATGGGCGGTTTGTTTACACCAATTGACAGTATGCCGGATTGGGCAAAAACAGTTTCAAAATTCAACCCCATAAGTTATTTTATTGATGTAATGCGAATGGTTGTGATAAAAGGAAGCGGCTTTAAGGATGTTCAAAAACACATTTTAATTATTATAGGTTTTGCTATTGTTTTGAATATTTCTGCCGTTTTAAATTACAGAAAAACATCTTAAATAAATTAAAAACTAAAGCCTTGATTTTAATAGTCAAGGCTTTAGAATATTTGGGTTAAACAGTTTTTAAAACTCCGCCATCAGCGCGTAAACAAGAACCGTTTGTTGCAATCGAAAGCGGACTTGAAAGATAAGCCGCAAGAGAAGCAATTTCGTCTGGATTAATAAAACGCTGTAACAAAGAATTCGGATTTGTCTGTTGAATAATAGCATTTTTCATTTGTTGGACTTCAATATTTTGTAATGAAGCAATATGTTCAATGGTAGCCGCAACGCCGTCAGAATATGTCGGACCGCCTAAAATCGTATTTATCGTAACTTCTGTTCCCTTTGTTAATTTAGACAAACCATTACTTACAGCCATCATCGCCGCTTTTGTCATTCCGTAATGAATCATGTTTCCGGGAATATTCACTCCAGATTCACTGCTGATAAAAATAATCCGCCCTGAATTCTTCTCCAGCATCTTCGGTAAAAGTTTTTGAGAAAGAAGAACACCACTCATTACATTAATATCAAAGATTCGGTACCAATCTTCCTCTTCAATATCTTCAAAAGCCTTTAATTCAAAAACACCGACATTATTAATCAAGATATCGATATTGTCTAATTTGCTTAATAAGTTCGCCACTTCTTCTTTATTGCTAAAATCAGTTTTTATTCCCGAAACAATTGCTTCGGGAAATTCAGCTTTTAGTTTTTGTACCGCAAGATTCGTTTTTTCTTCATTTCTTCCGTTAATGATAACTTCTGCTTTTTCATTTAATAACTGCTGTGCAATTGCATAACCAATTCCCTGAGTTGAACCGCTTATAAAAGCTTTTTTTCCTTCTAATTTTAAATTCATTTTTATTATTTTATTTTTGTAATGATTGATACATAAATAGTCAAAAAAATTAGCTGAGAACAGCTAATTGCATTTCAATTTGATTTTTCAAGACATTTTTGTCGGGATACATTCGGCGCAGCGTATTCAATCCACACCAAAAAGTGATCAAATATCTCCCCAATATTTCGGGAGTCGTTTTTGTTTTTAAAGTTCCGTTTGCCTGTTCATTCTTTATTGTTTGAGTGAACATTTCTTCAACTTCTTTTAAAATCTGTACGGCATTGGCTTCTAGTTTTTCATCAATAAAAGTCATTTCGACAACTGTATTAGCAATAATACAGCCTTTAAGATGCTCGTTTTCATCTGCGGAAGCAATACTTCTAAAAAAATCCTTAATTAATTCTAAAGGAGAATGACTTTTGCTTAATTCAATTTTAAAAGCATCAAAAGCTAACCGACGTTCTTCAATAGCTTTTTGAAAAACCTCTTTTTTACCGCCTTTAAACGTATTATAAAAACTTCCGGCTCCGGCTCCGGTTGCTTTTTGCAAGTCGCTCAGCGAAGTAGCGCTGTATCCTTTTTGCCAAAAAACTTCCTGAGCTTTCTTTATAATATTAGCATCTTCGTAAATTGTCGGTCTTCCTCGCATCGCTGATTTATTTTGTAATGATCGGTACAAAATTATATAAAAAATAAGTTGGATTCAAAATTTTGAATGATTTTTTTAAATCAGTTAAGAGATTTTTTGAATTGAAGCGGCGTTAAATTGGTTTTCTTTTTAAAGAGTTTACTAAACGACTGCGAATATTCGAAACCTAATGAAAAGGCAATTTCGTTTACACTTAAACTCGTTGTCGAAAGCAGTTGTTTTGATTTTTCAATAATATGATTCTGAATGTATTGCTGCGTATTTAAACCCGTAATATTTCGAAGTAAATCGGTTAAATAACTGGCAGAAATATTTAATTCCTGCGATAAATACTGCACCGTAGGAAGTCCTTTTTCAATAGGATTTTCTTTCTCAAAATAATCAAATAATAATTCCTCTAATCTGCTTAATAAATCGTGTGCAGCGGTTTTTCGGGTAATAAACTGTCTGCCGTAAAATCGGTTAATATAATTAAGAATCAAGTCAAGATGCGCCACAATCAAATCCTGGCTGTAATGATCAATATTGTTCTTCAGTTCGTCCTGCATTTGCTTTAAAAGCCCTGAAATAATTACATCTTCCTTATCAGAAAGATGTAATGCCTCTGCAATCGAATAAGAAAAAAATCCGTAATTATTAATCGTTTTTCCTAAAGGATAATTTCGAATTAAATCAGGTTTAAAAACCAACATAAAACCCATAACAGGATTATCATTGGTCTGCGTAACCGAAAATATCTGATCTGGTTTTGTGAGCGTTATCATTCCTTCATCAAAATCATAATCACGCTGGCCGTATTTGAATTTCCCGTTAACTCCTTTTTTCAAAGTAATGCAGTAAAAATCATTCGAAAAATGTTCCCAAATATCGCTGTGTTTATAACTCAGTAAAGCAAAATCAATCACGCTGACCAAAGGATGATCTGGTTTAGGAAGCGCAAATAACTGATGCAGTTCTGAAATACTTTTGATTTTATGTGGCACCGATTTTTTCATATAAACAAATTTACAAATTAATCGAAGTTAGTAGCGAACGAAAGATGTTTCCATGATTCCATTTCTTCGGCTTCGGTTTTTCGATGCTCGATAATTGAATTATAACTGTCATTTCCTAAAGGAAGATGCACGGGCGGATTTTGTAATTTGGTAACATCAATTAATATTCTAGCCAGTTTTTTTGGATCGCCGGGCTGGTTTCCGTCAAAACTTTTCAGCATATTTACGTGCTGTTCTACATTGTATACCGCAATTTTATTTTCGGCCTGCGCCAAAGTGCTGTCGCTCATAAAACTCGTTCTAAACATTCCCGGCGCAATTGTAGTAACTTTTATATTGAATTGTTTTGTTTCTTGCGCCAAAGCTTCAGAAAGTCCGATAATAGCAAATTTGGCAGCATTATAACTTCCCGTATTCGCGTAACCAATATAGCCCATATTCGAAGCAATATTCAAAATATGCCCCGATTTTTGCTGACGCAGAAAGGGCATCACATTTCGAATCACATTTACGGTTCCAAATAAATTGACATCGATCGTTTTACGGAATTCTTCGTCGCTTATTTCTTCCATGCTTCCCACTAAATAATAACCTGCATTATTCAGGACAACATCAATTTTTCCGAAAGTATCAATTGTAGTTTGAATCACGTTTTTTACTTCTCCATCATTGGTAATATCAAGCTGAAGCGGAAGAAAGTTTTCGTTTTGATTTCCAATTTGATCGATTAATTCTTTTAAATTTCGGGAAGTTGCGGCTACTTTATCGCCATTTTTTAAAACTGCATTTACAGCTTCAAGTCCCATTCCTTTTGAAGCTCCGGTTATAAACCATACTTTTTGACTGCTCATAATTTTTGTGTTTAATTATAAAGCAAAATTCAAAAAAGAATAACTTTAAAAAGTGTTCAAATTCAGGACTTTTGTGTTCCAATCGCTTCAATTGACAGGCATAAAATAGAAACCGCTTTTTCCATTTCTTCTTTTTCTAAATGTCCAAAACCTAATCTTGTGGCGGTTACATCTTTTGTTTGGTATAAAATAGTTTTAGGCAGAAACAAATCATTTTTAGCACATTCTTTTTGAAGCGTAATCAAATTGAATTTATCAAGCCATTCAATCCAAACCGCCAAACCCCGCGCAGGGACTTTAAATTTAATTTTGCCTTTCAGCTTTTCATTTAATAAGGAAATAAAATAATCCCGACGTTCTTTGTAGATTTTTTTATTTTTCTTCGAAAGACGATGCACTTCGCCTTCGTTAATCCATTCGGTTAAAACCTGTTCTTTTAAAACGTCAATTCCGGGTTCCAGAATATTTTGGTGTTTTTCTAATTCAGAAATAAATTCGGGCGGAGCGGCCACAAAACCATAACTAAATCCAGACGGAAGCGATCTTCCAAATGAACCAATATAAACCACTTTTTGATTGGAATCAAAAGCTGCTAAAGGCAAAATAGGATTATTATCGTAATGAAAATCAAAATCGTAATCGTCTTCCATAATAACAAATCCGTATTGATTGGCAAGTTCCAATAATTCCTTTCTTCTTTTGGCACTTAAAGAAATTGTCGTTGGATAATTATAATTGGAAGTCAGATATAAAACCCTGATTTTGGTTTCTTCGCAAATTTCTTTTAAACGATTCGTATCAATTCCGTCCAGATCAACGGGAATCGTAATAATCTGTGCTCCGGTATTCGTCAAAGTCATGTTTGAAATATAATATCCTGGAGAAGCCACAACCACTTTATCGCCCGGCGAGATAAGCACTTTTGTAACCAGATACAAGCTAATTTCGTGACTGCTTGTCGTCAATAAATCTGCCGTAGAAATTCGCAAACCACGCGTAAGATTCAGGTAATTAGAGAAATGCGTTTTAAAATTCAAATGCGATCTAATTTGAATTTGTTCGTATGTTTTGGATGTTTTCTGTCTTTTTAATTTTGAAACATAAAGTCTCGCCAAAATATCATTTTGAACCAATCTTAAATCCGGCATTCCGTCATTAAATTGATACGGCAGATTGCTGGTTTCGGTAGGGTTTTCAAGAATGGTCGAACGTTTGAATTCAAAACCAATATTGATTTCCTGCGTTTTATTTTCCTTTGGAACTATAAATTCGGTGTTACTTTTTTCTTTGTGCTGAGAAAGGATAAAAGTTCCTTTATTAGGAAGCGTTTCAATCCAGCCCTGCGATTCTAAATCCTGAAAAGCCTTTATTAAAGTGTTTCTGTTTACGGCTAAAAGTTTACATAAAATGCGTGTTCCCGGAAGTTTTGTTCCCTCTGGAAGAAATCCCGTTTGGATCGCTTTTATAAATTCAAAAACGATTTGCAGGTAAATTGCCGTGCTTTCTTCTGGCTTAAGCCGAATAAAGCTTTTAAAAGGAATTTGAACCGGACCACTCATAATTACAAAACTGGTATACTTGATTAGTACGGCAAGGTACTACTTTTGCAAAAAAATTAAACCCAGAATGAAAAAAATCTATTTTGCTGTTACAGCATTAATATGTACCAACTTTTATGCCCAGACAAAAAAGGATTCGATTATAGAAATTGATGAAGTAATTATTCATGAAAACCGATTAAGCACGCCAATTTCAAAACATAACAGAAACGTTTATGTTATTAGTAACGAAACGATTAAAAAATTACCGGGAAGAACACTTCAGGAAGTTTTGCAATATGCAAACGGAGTTGATATTAGACAAAGAGGACCTTTTGGAGGACAGGCCGATATAAGTGTAGACGGAGGAAGTTTTGAGCAGACTGTTGTTTTGTTAAATGGTGCGAAAATAATTGACTCTCAAACGGCTCACAATATGCTTAATCTGCCGCTTCCGGTCGAAGCAATTGAAAGAATCGAAATTTTGCGTGGTCCGGCTGCGAGAATCTTCGGAATCAACAGTTTAACAGGAGCGATTAATATCATTACTAAAAAGCCAACAAAATCAGGAGTTTTACTAAGCACCTATGCAGGTTCTAATTTTGAGAAAGATTCTGACGATACGGGAGATACATTTTTTGGAACCGGAGTTCAGGTTGGAGCTATTTTAGGAAAAGAAAAACACCAGCACTCTATTTTTGCATCACACGATAAAAGCAACGGATACCGCTATAATACAGGTTTTGAAAACAATAAAATCTTGTATCAGGGAAATGTTCAAGTTAATGATTCAAACGAAATTTTAGGCTCGTTTGGTTATGTAAACAACGGTTTTGGAGCAAACGGATTTTATGCTGCGCCGGGCGATAAAAATTCTACGGAAGTGGTGCAGACTACTTTTGCTAATATTCAGTCGAAACATTCGATTACAGACAATTGGAAAATAATGCCAAGAGTTACATACAGATACAATTATGACGATTATCGATATTTAGGGAATAATAACCTAAATGCAGGAAGAAGCCAGCATTATACCAATTCTATTGCAGCAGAATTAAACTCTTCTATCAAAACTGAAAAAGGTGAAATTGGTTTTGGTGCCGAATTCAGAAACGAAGATATTCATTCTTCAAATATTGGGGATCACGATCGTGAAAATGTAGGCATTTATGCAGAATACAAAACGTATTTGTTTGAGAAACTAAACGTGAATTTAGGAACTTATTTAAATTATAATTCAGATTATAAATGGCAGATTTATCCAGGGCTTGATGCAAGTTACGAGTTGACAGACGAGTTTAAGGTTATTGCTAATGTGGGGACTAGTCAAAGGATTCCTTCGTTTACAGACTTGTACTTGAATCAGCGTCCGGGAAATATTGGAAATCCTGATTTGGAATCTGAAAACGCTTTTCAGAGTGAATTTGGTTTTAAATTCAACAGAAAATCTTTAAGCTTAAACGCTAATTATTTTTACAGAGAAATAAGCAATTACATTGACTGGACAAGAATGGTAACAACGGTGCCGTGGCAAAGTCAAAACTACGGTGATTTAATTACAAACGGAATCAACATGCGCGGATCGTACAGATTTGATATTTCTGATGCTTCAAAATTAAATTTCACTTTAGGCTATTCTTACTTAGATTCTAAATTTAAAGATACCCGCGACGAACCGTATTCTAAATATTTGATTTCGTCTTTAAAACATCAGGTAGCCAATACGATAGATTTTCAGCATAAAGATTTCTCCGTTTTATTGGCTACTCGATTCAACGAAAGAGTTACCGGAGCTTCTTACTGGATTAACGACGTAAGAGTTAGTCAGTCTATAAAAAAGTTTACCATTTTTATTGATGCACAAAACATTTTCAATACTACTTATTATGAAGTTGGAGCATTTCCTTTGCCGGCAAGATGGTTCAGTTTAGGTGCAAAATTTGTTACTTTTTAAATACAAAGGTTAGTTATAAAAAGGGGAAAGGTATTCGATATCTTTCCCCTTTTTTTGTGTCATTTTTCTTTTGGGAAAAAGTAAGAAAAAAAATAAAAAAGGTATGTATTGCGGATAATTAAATAAAATCAGATCTATAAATTTGTGTCAAGTACCACAAGAAATAACATTTTAGAATCCTATTAAACCCAAAACATATGTCTGATTTTTTAAAACAATTTGGAGAAGATCTTAAAAAGAACGTACCTGGTTTTATCGCAGTTTCTGTAGCAGAAATCAAAAGCGGAATGTCTTATTATTCACAATCAGCTTTTAGCGATTTTGATCCGGAACTGGCATCTGCCTATAATCTTGAAGTCGTAAAAGCAGAAATGAATGCTATAAGAGCTTTAAAATTACAAGGTCAGGTTGTTGATAACGTTATGATTACGCTTACTTCTCAAATTCATATTATTGACGTTTCTGATAACGGAGAGTATTTTATTTATTTAGCCGTAGATTCGACCAAAGCAAATTTGGGTATGACAAAATCTATTTTGAACAAGTATAAAAAAGAAATAGCCCACAAACTGTAACTGCATTTTTTTATAATTTTAAAAGAGGATTTTCTAATTTGAATTTCCTCTTTTTTATTAAAAATCGTTTTTTGTAAGCAAAGATTTATTTTATATTTAGTTTTTGAAAAGAGATTTTTATAATGGAATTACGGCAATATTTTGAAAAATACAATGATGAAGAAACCTGCATTGAGGAATTTAAAAACAAACGACTGGAAAATGGTCTGGTTTGTAAAAAATGCGGGCACAATTCTCATTCTTTTAGAACAGTCGATTTAAAATTTCAATGTAAAAAATGTAAAAACAGAATAAGTCTTCGATCCGGAACCGTGATGGAAAACTCCAATTTACCCTTTAGATACTGGATGATCTGCATTGAATTAATGACACTTTCTAAAAAGAAATTCTCCATTTTACAATTGCAATATTTATTAGGGCATAAACGCTATGAACCAATTTGGTTAATGGTTCAAAAAATTCGTTTGGTTATGCACGAACGGGACGAAAAATATACTTTACGTGCGTATTCAGAATTTGATTCTGAGTTTTTGAGAGAAATTGAAAAACTCACTTTTTCAAAAAAGAAATAAAAACCTTCTGAAAAAATTGGTTTCATATTATAATCTGCAACCTTAAATCCTTTAAGCATAACGCACAGCCTCTTTATCTTTGTTATACTCACTCTCTTTTAAATAAGTAAACTAAGATTTATGAGTATGATTAAAAAAGGTTTTCTTCTATTATTTTGTGCTGTTCTACAAATTGTAAAAGCGCAGGAAGCTCCGTATTCCATTGGTTTTATTCCTGCATCAATTGAAGAAGGAGATATTGCTTTCCCGATTTATGAAAAATGGCATTTGAGCGGGCAGGCAGATTTTCAATTGGTTACACAAGGTGCTTATACAAATGGAAATCCTTTTGCTTATACGCAGCGTGTTGTATTTAGGCCGTGGCTTATCTATTCCGGATTTAAAAATATAAAATTGTGGCTGGGTTATGCACACAATCAAAAATATGCTGTTGAAGAAGCAGGAAATTATGAAACCTTAGAAAACAGGCTTATTGTAATGGGAACTTTTTCTCAAGATATGCCAAAAGGTTCCATTTTTGAACAGTGCGTTTTGAAACCAAATTTTTTGATGACAGAAACGGAGTTCCACAGACAATTCCGCGTTTAAGAGCAAGATTTGGTGTGAATCACTTTCTGCGTCAAACCAAAGAAAAGCCTTTATTTTTGGCACCAAACATTGGCTATTATACAGAATTGATGCTAAAGTTTGCTTCAAAAGATTATGCCGAAGAGCATTTCGATCTATTCAGATTATCAGTTTATTACACTGCCGGTATAACACCCAATATCCATTTTCTGGCAGGCATTATTGGTCAGATGCAGCTGCGTGCCAACGGAAATCAATTTGATGTGTATTACGGCCCAATGGTTTCCGTAAAATACAGCATAAAACCTAAAGAAAGAGAAACTTTTGACAGCGTTGACGGCGGTGCTGATTAAATTTAGTTTACCTGCCGAAAAAACCAGTTTATTTTTTTATAAACTTATTTTACACCAAAATCTGGCGCAAAGATAGAATCCGAAAAAATGGTGTAGGATAATGCTGAGGTTAATGATAAACAAATTAATGTAAGTTCTTTTGTAAAAGGATTATACATTATAAATATCGTAACTGACAAAGCTAGTTACGTACAGAAATTCATTAAGAATTAATTTTTATATACTTTAAAAAGGCAATCCCTTTATCAAATTGATAAAGGTTTTATTTTATTTTCTTCTTTAATTCATGTTTCTAAATTCTATTGGTGTTTTTCCGGTTTTTTGTTTGAAGAGTTTATTGAAATACTGCGGATATTCAAATCCTAATGAATACGCAATTTCGCTGACTGATTTATCACTGTTTAATAAAACGTTTTTGGCTTCTTCAATTAAATAGAAATGAATGTGATCCTGAGCATTTTTGCCCGTTTCTTTTTTAAGCAGATCGCTTAAATAACTTGGCGAAAGATGTACTTGTTCTGCCAGAAATTTTACAGTTGGGAGCCCTTTTTCGGTACTGTTTTTTGCATTAAAATATCCAGTTAGTATTTTTTCAATTTCAGTAACTACAGAATTATTAGAACTTTTTCTGGTGATAAACTGTCTTCCGTAAAAACGGGAACAATAATTCAAAAGTAATTCAATTGTAGAAACAATTATGTCCTGACTGTGTATATCGATGTTTTCTTTTAATTCTCCTTCAATCTTAAGTACACAATCGTATAAAATCTGCTTTTCTTTCTCTGACATATGAAGCGCTTCTGACATATCGTATGAAAAAAAACTATAATCCTTTAATTTATTATTTAAAGAAGTTGCCCTGATGAGGTCTGGATGAAAAAATAATCCCCAGCCCATCATAGTTGGTGAAACCTGAATATCCTCGTCCATTTCGAGAACTTGATTTGGAGCCACACAAATCAAACTTCCATCTTGAAAATCAATGATTTTTCGTCCGTATTTGATATTATTTCTATTGTAGTTTTTGAATATCAATCCGTAGAAATCAGGCGAAATTTTAGTGTCTTCGGTAATCTGCTCTTTTACCTGACTAAAATCTACCACGGCAATAAGAGGATGCAGAATAGGAGTTTCCAGATGAAAAAAACGGAACAAATCTGAAATCGTTTGTAAATGTATAAATGCGCTCATAATAGAATGATTATTGTAAAGATACCAATTTTTAAAAGACCTATGAGAATCACGACATTGTAATGATTCTCATAGGTTTATCAGTTTAAAAATTATAGTCCGAATTGCGCTTTCATTCCGCCTATAAAAGTTTCATCGTCTAATTGCTTACGGTTTTCAATAATTGTTTTCGCATCTTCTCCCACGTGATATCTCAATTTATTTGTACCGTCTGTTGCTGCTTCATAAATTACTTCAGCAACCAAACTTGCAGGCGAAGCAGTATCAAATAAAGCAGGTAAAGCTTCCATTACTTTTCCAACCATACTTTGATATTCGGTAAAAGTTTCATCGTTGCTAAAATCAAACGAACGTCCGGCAAAATCAGTTGCAATTGCGCCCGGTTCTATAATTTTAACTTTCCCGCCAAATTGTTCCACTTCAAAACTTAACGATTCAGAAATGCCTTCAACAGCAAATTTGGTTCCGTGATATAAAGCTCCAAGCGGGAAAGTCATTTTACCTCCAATTGAAGAAATATTGATAATAATTCCATTTTTATTCTGGCGAAAGTGAGGCAATAATGCTTTAGTAACATCAAGAAGTCCAATGACATTAGTATCAAACTGGCGTACAATTTTTTCTCTTGAAAAAGATTCTAAAGTACCATAAGCACCATATCCGGCATTGTTTAATACTACATCAATCTTTCCGAATTTAGAGATTCCGGCTTTTACCGCATTTTCGATAGATTCTAAGTCCAATACATCAAGGTTAGTAACAAAAACATTCTGTAATGCTTTTAATTCTGTTTCGTTTTCAGGATTACGCATTGTAGCGATAACATTCCATCCTTTTGCCTGAAATAATTTTGCAGTTTCTTTTCCAATTCCGCTGCTTGCTCCTGTAATTAAAATTGTTTTGTCCATTTTTTTTAGCTATTAAATTAATGGTGTAAAGGTCTAAACAGAAGTATGGTTACAAATAATACTAATTCGGGCAATTTGTATTCTTTTTACGGATTTTGGAAATATTGTTTTAATGATTTTAAAGATGATGGAATAAAAAAAGCCTACAAACGTAATGTTTACAGGCTTTTTAATATGTTATAAAACAAATTTCCTAATTCGTTCCCGCAGCAATTTTATCTACAAGAAACAATAATTCTCCAGAAACTGGTTTAATCAATTGCATTGGGTAAAGTGTTGGATTATACTCTCCAGTTGTAACTTCTTTTAAAGCATTGATTTTTTTCTCTCCAAAAGCTACTACTACGATCTTTTCCGCTTTATTGATTAACGGCGCAGTAAGCGTAATACGATACATTTTTTGGGGAGCTAAATAATAAGCATCAACCCATTTTGTTTGTTCGTTTAATACCGCTTCACCTGGAAAAAGAGAAGCCGTATGCCCGTCGTCTCCCATTCCTAATAAGATAAGGTCAAACTTTCCTTCATTACCTAAAACAGTTCTAACAGACTGCTCATAAGTAACCGCAAAATCTTCTGGCGTAACACCGTCTTTGTACATTTCAAAAATGTTTTCTGTCGGAATAGGGACGTGGCTTAATAATGTAGAATAAGACATTTTTGCATTACTCAAATCATCATTTAGTGGAACCCAGCGTTCGTCTCCCCAAAAAATAAAAACTTTACTCCAGTCAATTTTTGTTTTGTATGCATCAGAAGCTAATAACTTGTAAATTCCTGCAGGAGAAGAACCTCCGGTAAGAACAGCTGTAAATTTGCCTTTTTCAGCAATAGCTTTCTGAGCTGATTCCACAAAAAGGTCTGCTGCTTTCGTATTAATTTCTTCTGTCGTATTATAAATCTGTATCATTTAAAACTTCTTCTTTTGTTTGTGTATTCGGAATCCATTTGTGTCCTTGGCGGGCTAACAATTCGTCAGCTTCTTCAGGACCCCAGCTTCCTGCTTTGTAATTAGGGAAATTGGTTGGTGCAATAGTTTTCCATTCTTGTTGAATCGTATCAATTGCGTCCCAAGCTTCTTCTACCTGATCCCAACGCATAAATAGGGTAGGATCTCCTAACAATGCATCAGCAATTAATGTTTCATAAGCTTCCGGTGACATTGTAGAACAAGAGAAATAATCAAATACCATTTCTGCTGGTCGTAACGAAAGCGAAAGCCCTGGTTTTTTGGTCATAAACTGTAGTTTAATATCCATTGCAGGCTGAATATTGATAATCAATCGGTTTGGTGTCATTCCTTCTTTTCCATAAGAAAAGGCAGAGTGCGGCACTGGTTTGAACTGGATAATAATAGAAGATTGTTTTTCTTCCATTCTTTTTCCAGAACGCAGATAAAACGGAATTCCCTGCCATCTCCAGTTGTCCAGATAAATTTTCATTGCCACATAAGTTTCTGTATTAGAATCTGGTGCAATTCCTTTATCCTCACGATAACCCGGAACCGGAACTCCTTTTATTTCACCTGCACCATATTGGCCTCTTACAATATAATGATCGACTTCTTCTGGTTTGATTCGGCGAATTGATTTTAAAACATCGGCTTTACGATTACGAATATCATCGGCATTTAGTGAAGCAGGTGCTTCCATAGCCGTCATACATAAAATTTGAAGCAAATGGTTTTGAATCATATCTTTCAATGCACCAACACCTTCGTAGAATCCGCCTCGTTCTTCAACGCCTACTTCTTCTGCAACGGTAATTTGGACAAAATCAATAAAATTACGGCTCCATAAAGGTTCGAACATTGAATTTCCAAAACGGAAAGCCAAAATATTCTGAACAGTTTCTTTTCCTAAATAATGATCAATTCTGTAAATCTGTTCTTCTTTAAAAGTCTCAGAAAGCATTTCGTTCAACTCAATCGCAGAAGCTTTATCGTAACCAAATGGTTTTTCGATAATAATACGATCTTGTTTCGGATTTGCCGCAAGTCCAATCTTTTTGATATTACTTGAAATTGTTGAAATGAAAGAAGGCGTAATCGAAAGATAGAAAAGACGATTGGCACGTTCGCCAAAAGCCAGATCAAAATTGTTGATTTTTTCGTTTAATCCGATATAAGATTCTTCTTTGTCAATATCAAGACTGTGATACGTAATGTGCGAAAGAAATTTTTCAGTTTCAGGATCAGAAATTCCTTTTCTTCTTGAAAAAGTATTTAGGTTTTCTAATACATAACTGCGAAAATCTTCATTGGTTTTTTCTGCTCTACCAAGAGCAATAATCTGAAACTTTTCAGACATACGTCCGTCAAGATACAGATTTTGAAAAGCGGGAAAGAGCTTTCTCTTTGCTAAATCTCCGGTTCCTCCAAAAATCACGATGATTGTTGGATTTTTAAGTTTATTTTTAGTCATTGTGTGTAGTTGTGTTGCTTTAAGTTGCTTATTCAGACCATTGTGTATGGAAAACTCCTTCTTTGTCGATACGTTCGTAAGTATGCGCCCCGAAGAAATCACGCTGCGCCTGAATTAAATTTGTTGGCAGATTTGCAGATCTGTAAGCATCAAAATAAGCTAATGAATTCATTAATCCTGCTACAGGTATTCCTTTTTGAACAGCAAACTGGACAGCAGTTCTCATTCCTGCTTGGTTTTCTGATAATTTAGAAGCAATTCCTGCATCCAAAAGTATATTTGGTAAATCTGATTTTGTCACAAATGCTTTTCTGAAATCTTCTAAAATAGTAGCACGAATAATACAGCCGCCGCGCCATATTTTGGCAACAGTTTCTAAGTTTAATCCGTAATTATATTCTTTAGAAGCGGTATGAAGCTGAGCCAATCCTTGCGCATAAGTCACAACAATAGAAAGGTATAATGCCGATTTTAATGCAGCAATTGCCTCGCTTGTATTTACATTACTTTCAGCAGCGTTCCAAACTAATTTTTTAGCAGCTTCAATTCTTTCAGGTTTGGTTTTAGACATATCGCGCATGTTAACCGCAGCGTCGATAGTTGGAACCGGAACTTGTAAATCCATTGCGTTTTGCGAAGTCCATTTTCCTGTTCCTTTAGATTTCGCCCAATCTGAAATTTTATTGATTAAAAGACTTCCGTCTTCATCTTTTTGTTTTAAAATCTTTCCGGTAATTTCGATCAAATACGATCTAAGATCATCGGTTTGGTTCCACTCTTCAAAAGTTTTCTGAATCGTTTCATCATCCAGATTATAACCTCTTTTCATCAGGTCATAAATCTCAGAGATCAACTGCATAATTCCGTATTCAATTCCGTTATGCACCATTTTTACATAGTTACCCGCAGAACCGTTTCCTAGATATTCCACACAAGGTTCACCGTCTACTTTTGCTGCAATAGCTTCAAAAATAGGGCGAAGTCTTTCGTATGCTTTTTGGTCACCGCCCGGCATCATTGCAGGACCGAAACGAGCCCCTTTTTCTCCGCCAGAAATTCCCATTCCGAAGAAGTGGATTCCTTTTTCAGATAATTCTAAAAATCTTCTGTCCGTATCCGTAAAAAAAGTATTTCCGCCATCGATAATAATATCTCCTTTATCTAAATGCGGTAATAAACTTGCGATTGCGCTGTCAACTGGTTTTCCGGCAGGAACCAATAGCATAATCGCTCTTGGCTGTTGAATAAGCTCTACAAAATGCTTCACATCTGTAGTTGCTTCAATTGTATGATCAGAATCGGCTTCTTGTTGAAGTGAGTTGACTTTTTCAGTGTCTAAGTCTAAACCTGCAGCCGCGAATTTATGGCTTGCAATATTTAAAAGTAGGTTACGACCCATTACGCCGAGTCCTACAATTCCAAAATCAAATTTGCTCATAGTTTTTAATTAACTAAATTATTAGAAGAATGTTTTTGCAGCAAAAAGTAAGAGAAAGTATGGTAATTCTTTTTCAATCAATGTTTTGCAGAAAAACAAAGTTTATTTTAACCTTACATTTTAAAATGTAGACCGCTAAGTTAGAGAAAAATGCTGAAACATAAGGAGTAAAATAGTTCACTTTTAGGGTATATTGTGATACTTTTTTAAGTGTGGAAATTAAACTTATTTTGAGTTTGAGACTTTTTCGATGCAATAAATATTTAAGTGCATTTATAGCACTCAAAACTTGATTTACACGTAATCAATTTTTGAATAGCCTTTAAATGAAAAGAAAACAAAATACAAGGAAAGCGAGTAATGATCATGCATTTATTTTGTTTTTTGCTATCGTTTGGTTTACTAAAAGAGGTTTGATAAAATGAACGAAATTGATTTGAGGCAAATATTAGGGGAGGTGGATTTTCCTGTTTTGGTTGAGACACAGCATAATATAGTGTTGTAGTTAGATTTGATCAATATAATTTATTATAGACATGACTAATAAAACTGTTTCTCTCCCAATAAAATAATTTTATATTAGCGACTTTATGAAATGTCGTAAAAATGTCGTGTTAAAACCGTTATCACCAGATACTTTTTAAAATAATTTTGGAGTAAAATAAAATATACAAAATATGAATTTTATAGGCAAAAAAATCAGTGAAACAAGAAAGATAAAAGGTTTTACACAAGAAGAACTCGCAGAATTATCGAAAGTTAATTTGAGAACAATTCAAAGAATTGAAAACAGTAACAATGAACCACGAGGAAAAACTTTGGATCTAATTTGTGAAGTTCTCCAAATTGATAAAGCAGATTTACAAGATTTAAATAAAGTACCGCAAAACAATAGAATTGTAGCTTTCATTGTCAACGGAATCTTTTTAATTCTTTTGAATCTTGCAATAATGCTTACGATCGTTTATTTGGCTGCGTTTCCTGAGTCTAATATTAATAGTAGATTGGGAGGTGTCCTTTTAAGTTTTTTTATTCCATTTACCATATTTTATTATACACAAAAAATAAAGGCAACCGAACGAATTTTTAAATTTGGAATTTGCTGGATAATATATCTTCCTTCGTTACTATATGCACAAGGTTTTCGCGATGCTTGTGCTATTGGATTTAGGACATGGATCTTTTCATGTATTTTATTATATTTTGGTGTATTATTCTATGGTAAGGTTTTATTCAAATCAGAGAAGAAATAAAAAAAGCCTGTAAACAAAAGTTTACAGGCTTTTTTGTAGACTTGACGAGATTACAATTAATCTCTATATTTGATAATTAAATTAATAAAATGAGCGAAAAAACTAAACCGTATGCCTTAATAACTGGTGCCAGCAAAGGCATTGGAAAATCTATTGCTTATGAATTGGCTAAACAGGGTTATCCATTATTGCTTGTTGCAAGAAGTAATGAAGAATTAAAAGTACTCTCTGATGATCTTCAAGTTAAATACGTCATTAATGCATTTATTTTATCAATTGATCTATCGATAAATGGTGCATCGCAAAAAGTAACCGATTGGATAAAAACGAATAATTATTCAGTTGGGATTCTGGTTAACAATGCGGGTTATGGTGTGTGGGGCGATTTTAGTCAGTCTTCTCTAACCGATCAGCTGGGTATGATGCAGCTTAACATGAATGTAGTTGTAGAACTTTCGCATTTATTAGTACCCATACTTTCACAAGAAAAACAAGCTTACATTTTAAATATATCGAGTACTGCTGCCTACCAAGCCGTTCCTACGCTGGCTGTTTATTCGGCTACAAAGGCTTTTGTTTTATCGTTTACGCGTGCCTTACGTTTCGAACTTGCCAAAACTTCAATTTCAGTAACCTGTTTTAGTCCGGGTCCGGTTGATACTGGTTTTGCTGCGAGAGCTGGTTTAAGTGCTTTAAATAAAATGGCCGAAAAGTTTAATATGCAGCCAGATGAAGTGGCAAAAATTGCTGTAAAAGCCATGTTCAACAAAAAATCAGAAGTTATTCCAGGTTTTACAAATATTATTTCGGTGTACGCCAACCGTATACTACCAAAGGGATTTATCGAAAAAACGGCAGCCGGGATTTATAAAATTTAATTTTTTTTCGAAAAAAATATAAAAATATTCTTTGGAAAAGAGAAAATATATATTATGTTTGTATTAAATTCTACTAATTCTATAGAGTATGTCAGATAAAAGAAAAAATATGTTTAATTTTCCTAAAGGTCGAATGCACAAAAACATGCTAATGTATTGTTGTTGCTGTTGTTGCAATCTTTTAGATAAAATTACAAACATTATTATTTCATTTATTAAATCTATATTATCATGGGATCTTCTTATAAAACCTTTACCCTTACTGAGCAATTAACTAATGAGCAAATTGCCTTTTTTAACGAACATGGCTTTATCCATTTCAAAAAATTTATAAACCCGGAAACGGTTTCATCCATCATTGATGCCTCCAAACAAGTGGAGCAAAAATGGATTGAAAATGACCTTCAAAAAATAAACGGTGTTCCAATTAAATATGGAAAAGATTTAGATGGCTCTGCTATTGTGCAGCGTTTTGCATTTATTAATCAACATCATCAAACCTTAAGCGGTCTTTTACTTGATCCAAGATTTAATGGTTTATTACCATTAGCAGGCGATGGCGCAAGATTAGGCACAGAAGAAAAAGACGGAATGGTTTTTAATCATTATATCAACGGACCCGAAAGTAAGTTTACTAAAATGGGCTGGCATACAGATGGTTTGAGAGATATTTTTTATGGTGGAAAATTAAACCCAATGCTAAATGTGGGTATCCATTTAAGCACTTTAAAACCTGAAAACGGTGGTCTTAAAATCATTCCGGGTACGCACAAGCAAAGTATTTATCAAATGCTTTTCCGTAAAAAATACTTTTTAGATAATAAACCCGATCCACAGGAAGTTTCTATCACTCCGGAAGCTGGAGATTTAACCATTCACGATGGCCGTTTGTGGCACAGAGTTGCAGAATCATCTATCCGTGGCGAAGAAAGCAGAAGAAGAGTTATTTATATTCCAATTATAGCAGGAAAATATGCTCCTAAAAATGAGAACAGCCCAACGGTTTTCTATCAACGTTTTGCTGGAATTGTTAAATAATCATGCTGTTTATTATTGCATTTAGTTATCTGGTTAGATCAGGTAAGCTAAAAAGTACCACAGATTTTTTTAAAAATACGCAAAGAAGAATCAAATTTAAAATTGCAAAACTGGAATTGGCCATAGTATCTGGCTTACAAATATTGCGCTATTAATGGGAAAAGAAACACAGATTGAAGATTATAGTTCAATTGCACAAAGAACATTTTCAGACCGTAAGCGAACTAATATTTTAAAAAAAGCAGAACAGTTAACGATTGTATTTTTGCTGCCAAAAGTACCTAAATTCATTTCGCCAAACTTGCTCACCTTAATTGGTACGCTTGGTTCTGGATTGGTTTTTTTAGCTTTTGTTTTAGGAACTTATTTAGCAAATTGGTATCTGCTTTTGGGTATTATCGGTTTGGGTATAAATTGGTTAGGCGATTCTTTAGATGGAAGACTGGCTTATTACAGAAATATTCCGCGCCGTTGGTATGGTTTTGCACTCGATATAATTGCCGATTGGATTGGTATTGTACTTATAGGTTTTGGCTATTATATTTATGCCCAAAATGGCACACAAATAATAGCCTTTGCTTTTGTCGCGTTATATGGCTGGTCAATCATCATCAGCCAGTTGCGCTACAAAATTACAAATGAATACAGTATAGATTCTGGCTTTGTTGGCCCAACAGAGCTTCGATTTATTATTGCTTTAATTTTAATTACAGAAGTTTTATTTCCCGGATCAATTACCTATTTGGCAGGCTTAATCACTATTGTGTTATTTATAATCAATACCATAGATAGCTTTAAACTTTTAAAGCTGGGCGATTTAAAAGATAAAACCCAAGGCTGAAATGTTTAAGAAAAAATCCATTTTTACTTTTCTGCAAGCACAGGTTGCGGCATTTGTAGGCGGAATTACCGATTATGGCTTAATGATTTTATTGACAGAAGTATTTAAACTGCATTTTACTTTTTCTATTCTAATCTCCGGAACCGTTGGCGCGATTATCAATTTCAGCATCAATAGATTTTGGGTATTTAAAAATCAATCTGGTTATAGCAGCCACATCAATAGTCAGCTTTTTAAATTTGCTTTAGTTGTATTGGGAAGCATTTCCTTAAAATCATTCGGCACGCTTATTTTGCAACAATCATTTCAAATCGATTATAGAATCGGGAGATTAATCACGGATAGTTTTGTTTCTTATGGATTTAATTATCCACTAATTAAATATTGGGTTTTTAAAACAAACGAAAAACAGAACGTAATCGAATCTAATTAAATTAATCCGTTGCGTACAATCTTTTAACACATAGAAACATAGTTTTTAGATGTGTAAAAAGAATATAAAAAGAAACTAGTTTCTAACACATAGCTCGCTATATTTATTTAAACAAGTGAAACGCCTTTTTTAGCGTCCTAAACCTATGTCTCTAGCCTGCACTGAGCGGAGTCGAAGTGTGTTAAAATAATTACGCCCTAACGGGTTGTATAAACATTTTATTATGAATAAATTACAATTTAAATATTTTACAAAATCACTAATCGTTATAACGATCTTAGTAAATATAATTTCTGGAAATCTATTAGCGCAATCGAAAAATCCGTCGCCATTAAATTTCCCTACACCTAAAAATGTAGATAATATGCTATTTTACATTCAGCGGGACCCAAATATAAACACGGCTATTTATGCCATAAACTATCAGGAAAATGGAAAAATAAACAAAAGCAATCCTATAAAAGCGTATTGGATTCGATATGCCGAGAAAGGAGAAAAAAAAGATTTTAGTTATATACAACGCAAATTTGCCTACGGAATAGAAAGTAAAACAGTAAATAATGAGGAGTTTGAGCTTCAATTTGTATCGTATAAAAAATTACCCTTAACCTTGAAAAAGTTAGATTCAGATCAAAAATATCATGTTTTTGTAAATGTAAATCAGAAAAAAATACAGGTTGAAAAAATATTTGTGCGTATTGAAGGAGGTTCTTTTTGGTTACCAAATGTAAAGTATGCCGAAGTTACCGGAATTGATGCTTCCTCAAATAAAACAATTACTGAAAGGATGTTGTTGTAATAAGATGGCGATATACTTGGATGTAGCAAAAGTTGCCCGATCGCCCGGATATGCGCAACGATAGCGCGGAAATTTTTTCCGTGCCCGTTCCTATATTAATAAAAACTGGATTTTCTTTTTTAATCTGCTAAGATATATTTTTTCGGGCACGGATTAGAAATCAGCGTGATCGGGTAAAGTTGCGCAAATGTTTTTGACTTGCGCATTTTTTATCTTGTTTTAAATAAAGAACTTCTCAAAAGTCTCTAACTTACCTCGCGTCTCGCTCATGCATTCAATTTACAAAATTGATTTAGATTATTATCTGTATTAATTTGCAATGAGATTATAAATTATGCTACTAATTTTTTAAAGTAGTTTTCAATCAGTTCTCTTAACTTCAATATATCATCTTCAAAAGTACTTACATCGGAGTTGTCATTTAATATCTGAAGTCTTGAATTTATATACTCATTTTCCCTTTCTTGGCTTCCATATAAAATCTGTGGGTCAAAAGAGCCATTAATATCTTCAATTCTTACTAATTCTTCGGATTCTAAAATACAAAGCTTCTCAATCTCTCTATATTTATTGTGAAAGACTCTAAATTGAGCCATTATATCATCTGTCAAAAGAATTTTGTTTCTATGAACATATATGGCGGTCTCATAACAAACAGCTTGAAATGTTTTCATGTTCTTATGTAACGCTTCATGTGTTTTATCCATTGGTGTTTTTAGTTCTGTGAAACTAAAATGAATTTTTACAACTAAATCATATAGCTGTTTAAGAGTTTCAATTTGTAATTCGGTATGTCTAGTGAATTTAATTTCACTTTTGGCAAGTTGATTTTTATAAGCTTCAACTTTTTGTGATAGTTTCCAGTTTTGAAAGTATTGTAATGTCGTTGAGACTAATGTGGATAACAAAGCAAATGCTAATAATATCCATGACATATTTTCTTTGTAATTGCTTAAAATTTCTTCAACAAGTTCTGGAGTAGTTTTAGCCATATATCTTTAGTTTTTAGAATTGAATCAAAAGTATTAAATATTACTAATACAGCTAAAATCAGTTTAAGAAATTTAATGAATATTTTTTTTGTTTTACTTGAAATATAAGTAGTTATGTGAAGAATATTAAGACTTTTCTTGATTTAATAATTATTTTGTGATATACCTCAATCGCTCGGAAATTCTTTCTGTGCCTATTCCTATTATTAATAAAAAAGCAATATATTTGAAATGGATCAACAAAACAAGCCTTCACATATATACCTTATTTAAGTAGATTACCGAAGGTTAGTTTTTATATATACAATTGTTATCAATTGTAAAAAAAACAAAAAATTAAATGGCTAATTACGACTTTCAATCACTTCTTTCACCAATTGACTTTGAACATTTGGTAAAGAATTTGCTTTCAGTTGATTTAAAACTAAATTTAAATTCTTTTGCCGAAGGTAAAGACGAAGGTATAGATTTAAGATATTCTATAAACGAAGAAAAAACTGTTATTGTTCAATGTAAAAGAGTCAAATCTATATCTACAAGCGTGATTGATGAGGAGTATGAAAAGGTTAAAAAATTGAATCCAAAAGAGTATTATTTTGTTTGCTCAAATGATTTAAGCGTTGCAAAAGTTGATTATATAAAAGATAAGTTCAAAAAATGGATGAAAGGAAAGGATAATTATATTTATACGAAAACTCGTTTAAATGATTTATTAGATCAACATTCTGAAATCCACAGGAAGAATTTTAAATTATGGATAAACTCCGCTACCATTTTTAATTCAATAGTTAATCAACCACTATACGAACGTGCAAAATCTTTGATTGATGATATTAAACGTAATAACAAATTTTATGTAAGGAATGAAAGTTTAAATAAAGCAATTGCAATTCTAAATAAAAATAAATTTATTATTATAAGTGGAATACCAGGTATTGGTAAAAGTACTTTAGCGAAATTACTTTTATGGGAATATTTACAAAAAGGGTATGAAGTTTTAGAAATTCGTAAAGTAACAGAAGGAGAACAATTTATTGTGGAAGACTCTACGGATAAACAGGTGTTTTATTATGATGATTTTTTAGGTGAAAATTTTTTGAAGTATGATGTAATAGAAGGTAGATCAAATGACCTAATTCAATTTATAAATAGAATAAAAAATAGTCAAAATAAAATACTTATTATGACTACTAGAGAATATATTTTAAGTCAAGCAAAAGAAGCCTACGAAAAACTAGATTCGCCTGAATTGGATTTAGCGAAACATACGCTGGATCTATCTTCCTATAGTAAAAAAATAAAATCGTTAATTTTATATAATCATCTATACTATTCAAAAATATCGCTTCTTTACATCCAAAAACTAATTGAATCGAAATCATATTCTATTATTATAAATCACAAAAATTATAGCCCTCGAATAATTGAGCAATTGACTATTAAATTATCAGATGTTCCAATTGAAAAATATGTTGATGAATTTATTGAGAGCCTTGACAAACCATTAGGGATTTGGAACAAAGCTTTTACATCACAAATTTCAGAAGGTTCTAAATTGCTTTTATATTTGTTGATGTCAGTATCAGGACCAATTACTCTAAAGGATTTTAAAAAAACAATAAAATTAGCACTTGAAAAAAATTCTACGGGATTATCGTGTCGTATTATTGACATGCAGAATTATTTGAAAGAATTAGAAAATAGCTTTATAAAAATCCAAATTACAGATGAAAAAAATCATTATATAGATTTTATTAATCCATCTATAAAAGATTTTATGCTAACCTCTATTTGTGATGATCAGGTAATTGTAGATTTTTTGATTGAAAATTCTATATATTTAAAACAACTGATATATACCATTCGTTATCTAGCAAAGAATCAACATTCGGATGCAAAAGTTTTAGAAAAAATCGATTTAAAAATTTTATCAGTTTTTGATAATTTGCATAATCAAACTAAAATAATTTCGAACATAGAGTTTGAATTGCCTTTACATGATATTGAAAAAATCGATGGACTTAAATTTTATTTACATATTAGGACTAATAAAACAATTCGTAATTTCCTTTTTGAAAAATTTAAACTAATAAACTTAAAAAGATTAAATTATCGTGACGAGCGAAAATATTTAGAATTTTATCTTGAGTTCGAAAAAGAATTAAAACTAGATTATAAAGAAGTTCTTAATGAGTTAATATCCAATATTAGTCATTTTGAAAGCGTTGAAAATTTGATCTTCTCAAAAGCGGTAGATGAAAAAATTTTCGAAGATGTTTTATCAAATAATTTGCAGTTGATAAATAATAAGGTAAATGATTCTGTTAAGAGAGAAATTGAAATTATTGATTCAAAAAACAATCTTCATCATTTTAGAGATGTTAGATTGGCAAATTTAAATCTTTCACTTTATAGTATTTCTATAGCCGAGTTCGATAATTTTTTTAATGATAAAGAAATAAAAATTATAGAAAAAGAAAAATTGAAATTAGAACAACCTTTACCAGAAGTTGAAGGTGTAGAAGAAGAATATGATTTAAATTTTGACGAAGATGAACTATTTAAATTAGAACTGTTCGAATAATTATTAATTCTTGAGTGTAATTTTCTTATTACATAAATGGTAATGTTGCTTGCATTGTGAAATTAAGTTATCAATCATCAATAAATTATTATTTGAAATATTGATTTGCTTAAAGATACATATTTTGGTTAATATGCCTCGCTCTCCGAAGGATTCTTATAAAACCTCTGCAAATCTCCCCTGATTTCACATTTATAACACCGCTAAAAAAAAGAGACTAAAAAGTCTCTTTTTTGTTTTATTATATCTTCTATAAATAATTATTTATTAATCAATTTTTCAAGCCTCGCCATCATTTCATCTTTCTCTTTCAACATACGCTCATATAAAACAATTTTCTCTTCGTGAATTTGCACGATTTTATCAATCGGATTTAAAGTACAATTAATATATCCAGAATTGTTCGCAACTGCTCCGTCATGAAATGTATTAGAAATAATATTTATTGCCTGCTCTTCATCAAAATTCTGAAAAGCTTCAACAGGAATTTTTAATACAGCAGAGATTTGTTTCAGCAGATTATCTTCAATTACATCTTTTTGTTCCAGTAAAGAAATTTTCTTTTGGTTCCAGTCTTCTCCAAGATCATAAGCTAATGCTTCCTGTTTTATGTTAAGCATTTCTCTAAAACGTTTTACGTTTCTTCCCTGATGTATTTTCTGTTCCATAACGAATATCAATTTTTCTAAAGACCCAAAGATAAAGCCATTTGTATTAAAAATCCTGAATTTCAAAGATAAAAAAATATCCCGTAAAAGATCCTTTTTGTCAGATATTGTACCAGTTATATTTACTCCAATGTTTCTGGTATTATATCAATTTTTGAAAAGCAAAGATTAGAAAATGACTTGTTTTATTAAGTTTTAAGATTAAAAAAGCCTGTAAACAATAAAGTTTAAAGGCTTTTTTGTGGACTTGATGGGATTACAATCGAACACCTAATTCCTATATTAATGTTCATAGATAAGCTTGAAAAAAAGCCTTGAATTCCTTTAAATAAAGGCTTTTGTAATTTTGATCTTTTATAAAAGTCTTAGTTATCTTTTTCGGTTTTTACTTTTTTTTCAAAATACTTACTTTTTTTTTGTTTAAAAATGCACAAATGATCGGATCAAGGTGTTCGACAGTTGAACACAAGGTAGAAAGTAATAATTTTCAAATGTTACCTATTAAATACAATTGTTACAATATATTATTTAAGCAAGGGTCACCTAATAGGTTAGAAACTTTTCTAAACTCTGTTAAGTGTTTTTAATTTGCGAGGTTGATTTCCGAGCTCTTACACAACTAGTGTATCTCCTTAAATGTTATTTTTTTTTGTACTTATCTGTAAAACAGGTGTTTATACTGTTTTTTTGTCTTTGTTAAAAACGTTACTTTATTGCTTTCAAGCAAGTTAACTTAATAAGAACATATGCAGGCTTTTGATTAGCCTTACATTTTATTGCTTAATACAAATCTTTTTTATTTCAAACGAATTAAATTAAAAAGATTTTCTCATAAGTTGTGTAAAAAAACTAATTAATAACATTAGATTAATTTAAACAGACTCTCATGAAAATTTCCCTCTCCATCTCGCTTCTTGTGCTATCGGGCCAATTTGCCTTTGGTCAAACCGTGGCTTTCAACAAAAGCGCATATTCAACAGGCGAAAACATTAAGGCCTTAGTAACTGGTGACCTTTTAGGGATAGAAAGCGACATCAAAAAAAGCTCATATTCTGCAAGTGCCGGTAATCTTGATCTTGGTAGCAGCCAAACCCCGGGCTTTAGCCGGGTGGACTTTAAGTTTAAGAACAACATTACAAAAAGTTATCTTTTAGGTATCCTGCCACCAGCAACTCCTGCAACAGAATCTTATGTGCTAGAAGTTACAAATCCCGCAGCATCGATCCAAGGAAATACAATCACAAAAATGTTTGACTACTTCCACATCGAGAAAAACAACCTTTTAGATGTAAGCCAGCGATCTGTCAAAAAATTTGGGACCGAAAACGCAGTAGGACTCATCCTTAACGCTAGCTTCTGTATCACAACTGTATCAGGACAGCCAGCAGTCTTTGTAATATGCAGATCGCTTTCAGTATCAAACCTTAAAAAACTTGGACTTGAAATGATGAAAGGATATCTTGTTGACATGAAAGACAAGCAATATCTCTCAGAAAAAGAGTATAATATCTTAATTGCTGCATTTGCACTGGGCCAGATCGGCGCCATCGTTAACAACAACTGTAGTCTCTTATTCAAATCACTAAAGGCACTTTCAGAAAGCCCCGATCTTAAGATTGCCATCGGATATTTCGAGCAGCAGTGCAAGACAACAGTGGTAATTTTGGAAAAGGTCAAAATCCCATAATCACATTCTGGCGTTCCTAACATCGCAAAATAAATGATTGTTTTTTCAAAAAACTTAAAGGACAATGATAAAGAACTTAAAACTTATGATCGCATTTTTAATGCTATCATCTCAGCTCATGGCACAGATTGCCAAAACCGGAAGACTGGAAAACGGATTGATTTTTTATTCTCCAATGGACGACAGTAACTCGCCCACAGTAACGCTAAAAAGAATAGTCTTTTCACAGGATGAAAAAAAGCCACCGATATTCTCAAGCGGAAATCTAAACTACCCCAGTGACAAGGGACTGATAGTCGGAAGTGAAGCGCAATCATTTATCAACCTGCTTGATTTTGCAGAAGAGCAGGAGAAACGGAATCTCGTGTTCTGGTTCAAGATTGATGAGACCAAACCAGACTCGACCGAAATAAATGAAAAATTCAGAAATCTAGAATGTTATTTCTCATTAGATAAATCTCTCGCCATCCATACAGCAGAAACCAATGGAAAGCTGTCCTTGATAATGGAAAAACGAATTGACTCTGCCAAGGTAGAAAGAACAAACTTGGCAGCTTTAGAAACCGGTAGATGGTATATGCTCTCCTTGCCATTGAGCTATGTCGATAAAAACTACCAGATCAAGATGTTTTCATTCAAAGATGCAAACTTTTCAGAAGATGCACTTAAGAATGTAAATGCTTTTTCCACTTTGCTTAAAGCCCTGCCAAGCATCCCACAGCTTTTTTTAAACTTGAGCGCTGCCAAAGGCTCTTCTATCTCCATCAACGACCTAAGATTCTATGATCGCATCCTAGAAGAAATTGACTATCGACGCCTGGCCAGTTATACTACGGACAATTACTTAGAGATAGCCAAATACGAACTGGCTTATACGTATAAAAAACTAGCGGATGAATACTTTATCGCTAATAACCTGGAGCAGGCTAAAATCAATTATGGAAAAGCCTGGGAAATGTTCGACGGGAAGCCATTGAAAACAATCATTCTGGAAAATCTTCAAGAAATCAATCCAATATATGAAACCTATTATAAACTCTTAGAGAAGGACATTCAGTACAGGCAGTCGCTTATCCAACAAGGATACTCTTTCTGGGGGCAGGATTTTTCAAGCAAACCTTTATTCCCTGTCAATGAACTTAGGGACTTCAAAAAGACATTTGAAAATTTTCAGAAGACGTACAGCAGTATAGAAACATCTCTGGATAAGATATACGGACTGAATGAGCAGCAAATGAAGGAAAATATCTCAAAACTTACCAAGACCTATGAGGCAGATATCGCCACGACACAAGCACTTGAGAAAAATTATAAAATAGATTTTTATCAGGATCAGGAAAAATCCATAACCGGCAGGATGTCAGCAATCAGCTTCCGGAACAAACAGATAGAAAATGAGGTAAAGAGCAAAAATAAGGAACTTGATGCCAATGAGTCTAAAATAACCAGTGCAGTAACCTCAATGATTACTCAATCTGTAACTGGGGTTCCCATTGATCCCAGTAATAGTGTTGGCAACAACCTAAAAGTACTAGGGACTACATTAATCAGCGCTAATCCCGAGCTGAGGAATTCTCTTTTGGGGAGCCAAAACGACCTTGTAAATCTGACAAACGTGTCCATAGACTATTACAATAAGTCCAAACAGGCAATTAAGGCTGTACAAGATGCGGTAAAAGGAGACCTTTCTACTGACAACTTGCTCTCTATTGGTAATACAATGGCTGATCTGGAAATCATTCCACAAAGCGACTGGAAAAATTTGCAGGATAAATATCAGAAGGTGAAAGGCAATATAGCGCAGGTCAAAAACCTTGAAAACGATGCCAAGAAACTAATCCAACTTGCAAATTTTGAAAAAAAACCAAATTTGAACAACATCTCGCAGTTCATGGAATGGGCTTCAAACACAGACTATTTTCCCGAAGGAAGAAGGTATAGCGGATTGTATACACAGGTCAGCGAGAATCTGAGAAGAAAAAAATACGAATCATTTTTTGATCTGGGCGGAAGCCTTCTGTTCAAATCTGAGGCCGCATCTGAATTCAAAGCTAACATCAGTAACATGAAAACGAAATACGATAAGATGAAGCCTATTGTCTCGATTATAGAGCAAATAGAAAAAGATTCCTTAAAGGTCATTACCTCATCTCTGGCAGACGTACTGCTAAATAAGGATTTCTGGCCAGAGATCAAAGACTTTAAGATCCAGCGGTTTTTAATGACAGCAATCAGTAACTGCCTTGCCGTTTCAGAGGATATGGAAATCAGGAGAAAGCTAATGGATGCACTCCTGAAAAAGACGCCGGATATCTGCCTCAATTTTATTCCACCAAAAGCCAAGGAAGATATCAAACTGCTCCACGATATCCGTGATGATACTGCTCTTATAGCAGAGCTCAAGCAGGCATCTATCACAGTAGATGCCGAGCAAAAATTTATGAGTATCAGGTCTGGAGCAGTAGAGCTCTTCAGTATCAGAAGAGATTCGATTCTGGTAGGTGATAAAACTTTTGTTTTTGTTTTTAACGGTCTACAGACACGAAGCTTTGATCATTTAACGGTCCTAAATAACCTCTTGAGCGAGAAATCGTTAAGAGAGGGTATTTTTAAAAGCTTGGGCACAGCAGAATGGTACAACTTTCTTGGTCCCAAGAATATTTCCAATCCGGAGCTCATTTATGATCGTGTCCTTAAAAATCTCGAAGGTAGAAAGGCAAAGCCAACGATAATCGCAATAAAAGAAGATGGATTCCAGGCTTACCTCGGCGCCAATGTATTCCAGTCTTACCAAGAAGATAAAACAATCCACAAAGATATACCTCCGCTTGATCCTGTAGAGTTCTACAGTGCAGAAAATACTAGTGATGCCAGCGGGGCAGCTGCAAGGGCGGCGGCGGCGAGCGCTATCGATATGGCTTTCCCGGGATACGGAACAGTAGCAAACAAAGCATTAGAGATTGCCGGTAACATTCTAGATAGCTATGACTTGATCGATCAGCTCAAAGAACTCTATAATGAACAGAAGGTGCTCAACCAAGAACTCCTCGAGCAACTGGAGAAACTAAAAGCCAACAGCTTCAACCAAAAACTTGCCTACTTTGAAAAAGATATAGCAGAGCTAAACCTTCAACTGGCAAAAAGACAAAAAGAAGAATTTTCCAAAATGCAATTCGAGATGATTGCCGACAAACAAATTGAAAAACGTAATAAACTGGCCTATCAGCTTCCAATATTTTATTATTACGCGGAACGCCTTCGATACTATTATAACAGGCTGTTCCGGGCAAGCACATTTTGGTACGGAGAAAAAAACACACTGGCAGATATCATAGAAGCAGATCAATCGAACATCCGTCTGGCACTTGACCAATCCATCAACCTATACAAATGGATCAGACAACCAGATATTTCCAGCATGAGACAGGACGTGGATAAGATTGAGAGTTACTGGGATACCCAGTACACCTTAATAACCGATCCAGAGACTGAGGAAAAGATAAAATATGGTAGCCTAGAAATCCTCTCCCATAGTTTTACATTAGACAAAAACAGCTCTCCACTGACTGCAAATTGGAATAAGTTCCTTTTATGGCAGCAACGAGTAAAAGACAAAAACGAATCAAAGGATTTTGAGTTTGATTTAGACATGGAAAGTTATATGCAGGAAAATGTTAAAGATTACGATAAAACAGATATGGATCCGAAAGTTATAGATGTTGCCATCGCAGGTATAAATAACAAAAGTGGGCTTGTAAATTCTCCCGTACCAAATTTTGAGGTATTCCATCCTGGAATAACCGTAAAAAAAGACGGAAGTATAGTTGTTTTAGAAGAGCGAAAAAGCAATAGTACCGCCATAAAGCTCGAACTGAAAACTGATCAGACAATAATCATATCTGAAGTTACCAAAAGTCTACACGAACGATGGGAACCAACCAATTATAGACCGAAGACATTTGAAGGCTATGACCTTAACAGCAAGTGGAAAATAAAGGTAAAACCAAACCCAGCCGCAGTAGATATTGAAAACATCATTCTACAAATATCCTACCAGTATCGCGACCGTGATCCTAGGGACAAGACAAATCCCCTTTCTTCCTACCGCGTACAGATCGAACATAACAATGGTCTAAAACAGGATTTTCGCATGGATCTTAGCCAAGAGAAATATGTCTCGATGATGGAGAGCCTGAAAAGGGCTATTGATACAAAAAAAATAACCAAAGGAAAAATTGAACTGATAGTTAACCTTAACCATACTAAAGATGTACTCATCAATTAGGCTACTTATACTAGCCATCACCCTACCAACAATCTCATTCTGCCAGACACAGGAGGGTATCGTAAATTATATGGCATCCAGTCCAGCTCCCGTATTGCTTACGGGTTCTTTTAAACCTGGTATAACTCTTGGCGATGTGGTAACAATCAAATTGTCAGGAACAGTAAACCTAAGGCCTTATGAAGTAGAAAAGAAAAAAGGTGGTTTCCTGGGAATCGGCAGTAAAAGATATAAAGAACGGCACGACAATGAACAGAGTGCCGATAAATTTACAACAGTAGTTTCGCTTCCGGGAACGAGGCTGACAAGTAGCAATGGACTGCAGCGAACATTTATTTTCGACGACAGCCAATTAAACACTGGAACTGAAGAACTACTTGAAATAAAAAAAGAGTTTGCAATAGCCGCATTCATTAATGAGGCAGGAAAAAACCCTTATCTAGGCTGGTCTCAGCTGAAACTGACTGTAGACATTGAGACCAAAGGACGGATAGATTATCTTATCAAACTTCTAAGGAAGGAAAAACCCCAATCTTTCGCCACTATCTTGCCTCATCTAGAACTGGGAAACGTACTTCGCCAACATCCCAATGAACTGGCTACCGCATTGGTAAACTTTTACAAGAATGACCAGCCAGAAATCCTCTCTAAAATTAGTCAGGACCTTTATGAATACTTATTAATCAAGTCACCCAATAACACAGCAATCCGCTCATCACTAGCACTAACTTATGTAGAAAGTGGGCAGTTCCGTATAGCGATCACAGAGGCCAAAAAAGTAATCGCTCAACTTCAAGACAAACCAGAAGAACAGCTTGATAAATCTGACATGGCGGCACTAGCTACCTCCTATCAGGTACTTGCCCAGGTAGCGACCGAAGAACAACTCAGTGCCCAAAGCGGTGCCCAACTATTAGCAGCACGTTATTACGGTATTTCAGCAGGATACCTTCAGAAAATATCAGATAAAAATGGCTACATTATCATCAGGCTAAAGCAGGTTAAATGTCTTCAGGCAGTAAGCTCCCAAGAAGCTTTGCAAGAAGCGGCAGAAATACTGGAAAGTTATTTGGGTTCGTAATCTATGACAAACCAGAACGTAAATAGGATAGATAATGACCGAAAATCTCTTGCTGGGATTGCCCTGTCGAATGGGTAGTCCCAATAAAGCTTGACGTTTTAAAGAAACTCTGGTCAGTTTTAGAGTCTGGAAGAAACTCGTCCTCAAAAAAACAACGCGATAAGATTAGGACTAGTAGGATACTAAACATAGTTAATTTGATATTATCTGTTTTAAAAGGTTATTAAAATTTCAGGAGCATCTCACACCTTGACTGTATTGAAATATAGCATTTTTTAAAAAGTTTTATGGCTCTCTAAGCGGGGCACCATTAAAGTAAGATTATAATTTTTATAACAGTAAATGACACATGCCAATGTTTACATTCTATTCTTTAACAAAAAAGACACATTTAATTTTTCAATTTTATACATGACTAAAGGATCTGCCCATAATGTTAAAGTACTTCCTTAATTTTTGCGGCAAATTTGAAAGAAACCGTAGTTTAACTTTATTAAATTTTTTGATCTACTTCGAAGCCGATAGTTTTTGCATATGTATTTAAGTCGATCGCTGCAACCGTTCCAATTGATTGCTGTAAGTACCTTGTAAGCTGAAGGAAAAATGTAACTAATGAATTTTCTTTATCACTAAATGTAATACTTTCAAACTTTCTGGTCAAATAGTAATCATTTATCCTTTTATCAAAATCTTTACTACTTGTATCTTCTGAGCCAGTATAATTAACATAAAAACTGCCATAATCAACGGCGCAGCCCATTTCAATTGTTTGCAATTTTTCTAAATTTTTCAGATGATTTTCAATCGTATTGTTATTCGCATGAGTAAACGAATTTGTGCTTGCCAGTATTCCACCAACAATTTTTGTTAATGGACGAGCGGGTACTTCAACTCCGGCATTAATAATTTTGACAGATGTTCTTTTTAAACTTCTGACACTCTCAATTTTTTTACCTGCATATTCAAAAAAATTATCATCCCCTACTTTTCCCTGTAAGTCAGGCTTTACTTCAAAAACAGCGTATACTCCTTCTGCGGGAATATAATGAATTCCATTCTGGGTAAAAACAAAAGGAGTGTACTGCTGATCATAAATAACTAAATCTAATTGATGACTTAAACTTCCCGTACTGTCAATTACTATTGCTTTATCAACACAATATCTATTAGGGAGGTATTTTCTAAGCCACTCTATCCAAACATTTTCTAATGAATCTCCTTTTGATCCTGGATGTAAAATAAATTCTCTGTTGGTATTTAACTGGGCAACCATTTGTTTTTGCAACCCATTGAATAAATCTCCTATATTAATTTTATTATTCATATCTATAAATTTTATTTTTAAAGTGAACATAGAAACCAAGTTCTATTTTATTGTTAGCGTAACCTATAATCAGCAATGCAGGATTTTTGATTGATACTTCAGGATCATCCGCAATTGACTTAACAGCTTTTATATCTACAGCACTGGGAATTGCTAAATTATTTGGATGAGTATGCCACTCTCCGACATAATATTTTTTTGGATTTTGAGTATAGAATTGCTTCAATTTACTCTCAACGCCTATTGTTTCTCTCTCAAACATATAAGGAGTGCCTTTATATTTATTTGGCAAAATTGTATCTGTTATTCTAAGATGATTTTGACTTTCTGAATAATAACCAATTAAAAAACCTCCAAATTCATTTGGATAATGTTTTTTCCCAATATCTAATAAATTGCTTATTAAATCGTCATCAATATCCAGCGTTAAACCTAATTCTTTAATTCTATACATCAAAACTCTTCCAATTTTATTGAAAACGTGTCGTTTTCCTTAGTTTGCAAAACAAAATTCCTCAGCTCCTTTCCCTGTCCCTTCTTTACATTAATATTTTTTAAGGCATACTGCACTAAAACCGCAATATCGTTATAAGAAGCTTTAAATGTTGGACTCCAGCATCCCGTTGGATTATAAACATCCTCAATGTCATTATGCAGAACATTTTCATATTGATTCATTACCCATGAATAGTGGCTGGGTTCAATACCGCATACTAATGCCTGTGCATTATTTGTAATTGACAACGTTATCAATTGGCGAAGGTTCAGCTGGCTTAGTATATGCATTAGGTCATTATCAGTAGAACAATCGAAAATTAAATCATATTTATCCAGGGCTTTCTCCAGACCTTTTAAGTGATGTGGGCGGTTAAAAACCTTAGTATGCACATGAAAAAATTGATTATCCATAATCTGTACTTCTACAAATGGAGAAATTGAAGTGAGAATTTCGTTCAGTTCGTTCACTTTATTAGTTATCCCATTGGAGAAAGCATACTCCGAACGGCATACATTTTCAGGCTCTTTAACGTCATGATCAATTAGGTGAATGTTTTTGCATCCTCCCCTTACCAGCGTTGTTGCGACCATACTGCCGATTGCTCCGGTGCCAATTATCAATGTTTTGGCATTTGTTATTTCATCTGTGAATTTCCCTCTTCCAAAAAAATATTCATAGGAGCTGTTTCTGGTCATCATCCAGTCAATTTTCTGATCTATAAAAAAACCTCCCCACATCTGATTTACTTTTTCATGCCCTATTGGGAATCTGCCAAACTCCAGCATTGCTGCCTGCCAGTGTATTTCAGTTTCAGAAATTTTATATCCTATAATTAATGGAATTGGCGCACCAGCTGCCTTTTGGTTATTTCGCTCCAATCCGTAAAGAAATGTAAAAAAATCTGCAGGAACTTTACCTTCCAGATCCTTCCAGTTATTTATGAGGAAACGCGTTTGAACTACTGGAGGCTTTTCCATAAATACATATAACCCAAATTGAATATTAGCTCCAGGTAAATTAGTATAAGCCGAACTCCACTTTGTAGGCGCTATTATTTTGCTGTACTTGTCCTTAAAATTCAGGATTATACGGTTATTAATTTTTGTATCGTAAAATAATCCTGAATGAATTTGGGCAAAATCAAAAAAACCAAAATCACCATGTTGGAATGTATGTTCTGTATCAGTAAAGATAAATGAGTGATGTTCATCTTTATATTTTACGGGCTGCATAATTACATGCTCATAATGGTCATCATGCTCTTTATTCACAAAATACCGCTGAATCCATCTCTTCAGTGAGGAAAAGTCTATTTCGAGTTTCTTTTTTACATCAAAACTATGTGCGGTGTGGATGCAGATTGAACCATCCCCCATAACATGACCATATTCTACTAATTCTCCATTATAAAAAGTAATCGCTTCTGCGTCTAATCTTTTCAAAGGATATTCAGGAAGAACTTTTACAGCAAAGTTCAAAGCATCTCCAATTTCATTGTAAATAACTTTGACCTTTCCAACAGCATTTAAATCCTGGTCAACAACAAAAGGCTCTTCAATAAGAACCTTGTCGAGACCGCTAATAATGCTCTGAACTATCTTTAACTTATTTTCCATAATCATCCAAAACGTTCAGTTTTAGGAGGAGTAGAATAAAACCCGTTTCCTTTGTTTTCATATTTGTTATCACTTTCTTCTTCCTCAATAAATTTTGGATTTTCTGGAAAGTAAGTTTTGATATTTTCATCGTTATCTTCAATTCTTTCAAGCATATTCTTCATATCATCAGAGAGAGTCTGTCTCTCAGAAACAGTCAGAGTATCAATTAAATCATTAGAGCTGTTTCCAGGATCCTTCAATGAAAAACTTTCGCCAGTAACTTCGTCACGGATATATTCTAATACCGTTTCTAATTTACTCCACAAATTCCCAGATACATCCTTATTATCAAAAGCTTTAATAGTAATCAATTCTAAAAAGAAAGACTTCGTAGGATAATTATATTTGGTATTTTTCCAAACTTTTAACAGACGAATAATTTTCCTAATGGAATCTTTTTCTTTAGTTGCTCTATCTTTAATATTTTTGATTTGAGCCTCCACATTGGTTTTAATCCTTTCACTTCCCTGATCAAAATTTCCATATTTGTAATAAACATACAGATTAAGATTTTCATCTTCTTTGTATTTATCCTGGCTTAATTCACGTCCAGGAACAACATCAATCTTTACAACATCACCGTCTTCATCTGCAAAAAACTCAATACCAATGGAAACTTTTTGTTTTCTGACACTTGCTTCATCCTTATATTTATCATATAAAAAATCAAAGACGTCTTCGTACATCTGCTTTAATGTGCCATTTGAACCAAATGCATTTCTCTTGAAAGGACAAACCATATCAAAATCAAACTTGATATTAACTGCCGTGTTTTTTGCATAGGAACCCGAATTAAAAGGGGAATAAATATTCTCTTCATATTTCTTCTCCAAGGCTTCCTTAACTTCTTTATTTTTGTCCTTATGCTTTTTTAAAAGCTGCTCTTCTTTGGTAATTTGATGGGTTTTAATTACCGAATCTAAATGTAAACTCTTATCCATAATATTTTTATTTTATTGCTTTCATTGATATTAAATTATCTAAATTATCTTTTTGGGTGGCATTTGCTTCACTTCTTAAATATTCTTTTCCTATGCCTTTTACGCATATGACTCTTGATCCAATAGTCCAACCGGGATAATTCCAAACTACAGTTTTAATAATGTTTCCTTTTTTTAATAATTCTATTGTACGGGTTTCCGAAGTTTTTTCTCCCATATCCCATCTATCACCATCATTTACTGGATGTAACATTACATGTGTGATATTATCATTCGAATCTTTCCAAACACCGGATATAAAATAATCTGCTGATTTACTCATAATATATATTTTAGTTAAAACGTTCTTATACATTGTAATGCTACATAAATTTCATAAATTGCCATTGATATGGAAATTTTTAAAAAATTTTAAGCATTACAATATAAATGAAGTCAGATAATAGAATTGTTGCATCATTTGATGAGAAATGCAAAGCAATTCAAGAGGTTTACACTCCTGAATTTTATGCTGCTCTTTTCAAGCACGCTATAGTAAGACTTAAAACTGTTTTTGGAATCAAGTACAACCATGACAAGGGATTTAGAGGCATTATGGTTGAAGATATGATCAATGATACTATTGAAGCTTTCTTTAAAGAAGGCGGCAGAAATTGGTATCCAGAGAAATTTCCTGATTTCCGAATGCAGATAATAAGTGCCTTAGATAGTGTTATTTCAAATACATTAAATGCGGAGCTTGATAAAGCAAACGAAACATTTGAAATTTTAGAGAATGATATTGAGATGTCTTTTGACGATTCCGATTATCAATCATTATTATCGATATGCCATGAAGAATTATCCGCTATGGGAGCAACAGATAATGAATTACTACTGTTCGAACCATACATAATCAATGGCATGAAAAGAAATGATTTGTCTGAACTGTTAGGGATAAGTAACGAAGAGCTGACAAATATTAAAAAGCGGCTTGATCGCAAATTACCGTATATAAAAGAAAAACTGAAAGTGTTGAATTATGAAAAATAACTTCATCAAAAAGATAGACAAGGCAATTATCTCCCAAATTACTGAAGGTGATTCTAGTACTTATGATGAAATCCTTAAAGAGGAAGGTTTTGACATAAAGGAGATCGAAACTTATGCTCTGAAGAATTTTCGCAAGCACTCATTTCTGTTAAAAGCACATATAAATAAACAGAGAGATACTGATTTATTGGAAAAAGCTTCTGCATTACTGCAAAATGCAATTGCAAAAAATATTGATAAGCCTATTAGCTATTTAAAATCTTTAATTGCAAATAATCAGTTTCAGGTTCAATATAGAAATTTAGACAGTTTGGGAATTGATGAGATTAAAGAAATAATTAAAGACCAGAATTTATTAGAACTTCTGGAGCAATTGGAAAATGATCAGAAATAGACGCGGTTCCAATAGAGCTAAAGCTCTTCTGGAAGAAATTGGCTTCGATGAGATTACTGATATTCCCATGGATATTTTTGCTGCCGGTCTTGGAGCAACTTTAATAGAAGAAAAATTACCAAACTCAGACGGTAAAATCATTAGAGGCAATTCTAAAACATTGATTAAAGTGAACTCAGATATCGAATTTGAAGAAAGAAAGCGTTTTACAGCTGCTCATGAAATTGGACATTATCTGCTTCATGACAAATTAGACTTGGAAGTTCATAATGAAACATCCAACACTCTGAATTGGTTTAATGATGCTGAGAACCAGGCGAAAAAAGGAATTCAAGAATGGGAAGCCAATGATTTTGCATCAGAACTCTTAATGCCTGAAGCCGTAATAAGGAAAGCAGTATTTAGAAAAAAATTCTCACCTGATTTGGTAAAGGAACTATCCGTAAGATTTAAAACCAGTCTAACCTCCATTATTTATAGATTACTATCACTAAATATTTATCCTCTCTTTGTTGTTTTTATTAATAATGGACAGGTTAGATATTGGAGTAAATCAGATGGCTATTGGCTAAAGATCAAAGAAATAACTAAATTGCCTCCGCCTGAAGATTCCGTTGCTCAGGAATACATTGATGGTAATTACGAGTTCCTGTACTCAGGAAAAGATAAAGCCCAGTCAATATATAAATCAACATGGTTCGAACTGAAGGATGATGAAGAGGATAGCGATTTCTATGAATACTGCATTCCTTACAAACAGGCAAGAACTATAATAAGTGTCGTTTGGGAAGAATAATTTGTATTGATTATTTCAGATTTGTTACATTGTAAAAACTACTATTTTAAAACCTAAAATGACTATTTACGAAAATGAGCCTAAGACATGGAAAGACTTACAAAACAAATCTGCGGAGATTTTGACAGTATGCGGTTATACATGTAAAACAGAAAAAGAGATAATTACTGTAAGAGAAAAAATCAATGTAGATGTATATGCAGAAATGAACAGCCATATATCTAGAAGCATAATAATCTGTGAATGTAAATTCTGGAAAAAAAAAGTTCCAAAAAATGTCGTACACTCCTTTCGTACAATAATAGCTGATTACGGAGCCAATTATGGACTTATAATTTCAAAAATGGGCTTTCAAAGCGGGGCATTTGATGCAATTAAAAACAGTAATATTCAATTAGTCAATTGGCCTGAATTTGAAAATACCTTTAGAGCGGAATGGATCAGAAAAAAATTAATTGCCATTTCTAAGACAACAAAACCTTTATACGATTATGTAAGTGTTGGTTTTATGGTATTTTTTAAAGAACAGCTTTCTAAACTTTCTCAAGATGAACTTGAAAAATATCACTACTTGACGGCAAAATATTTTAATCCAGTTTTTGCCTCAGCAAATATTGATTACAAAAATGAAGAAACAAAAGAATTTGACATTGAAATGTTTGATAATTTTCTACCTCATTATATTAGAGAATTAAATATTAATTGTACTTCATATGAAAGCTATTTTCTTAATTTAGAAAAAATTTGTGCCGAAGGATTGATTGATTTTGACATCTTATTTAAAGAACAATTGCGTCGATAATTATTAAGACTCCTTAAAATCAGCATAGTTGTAAGTTTTTTTTAAAACACATTTTTGGTAGTAAGCAATGGGTTATATAATAGTGGATTACCTTTTAAATTTTCCACAATCATGTCATAAACTCTACAGTTCTTTTCTATCTAATTTTTGACTAGAATTAGTTTCGGAGAAAGAGCCTTTGCAACACCTATATTTTTTTTATTAAAAAAGGGTTGTGTAAATATGTTTAAGTTGTTGTTTATTAATAGGTTATATTGTTAAGTATTTGTAATGGATTAAAGATTGTAAAACGGATTATACTGCCTTCCAAAATGAATATTTGTAAGATGCTTTCTCAAAGCCAGTGAATTTGTAAAATTTAAATTAATAATTACTATTGTTTAGGATATCGAATGTTAATTTTGAAAAAGGTCTTTTGTAGAAACTGTTATGGCTGAAATTTGTTCCGTAAAGAACCGCTCTTAACTGGCTATGTTTGGGGGTGAGAACAGGAGACAACTGATTTTGGACTGCTGTGAGATAACTCAGCGGATACATTCTCTGCTTATTGAGTATATCTTTAATAACTTCTTTATGTAATCGATAGCGGTCAAGAAGACCAATAGTTGTAATCGAATCTTTAAATTCTTGTATATATTTACCTTTAATCAAAACCAGGTTTAAGTTCAGTTGGCTTGTGTCTGTAATAAAACCTGCTCCGGTCGGATTGAGCAGAAAGAAATATGAATCGTTGACATTAACGTTAAGGTGAGGATTAAAAAAATTAACATTCTGGCTTGACTTAATAAAGTTGCAGACCTTACAGCAAGGGGTTAGATTAAAAAATGAAATTGAAAGGAAAGGATAATCAGTTTTGGAATAAATATGATCCCAGTCAAATGTTCTTCGTACTGGATTTACACCTGCTTTATATCTAAATGAATATGTGAAGTTTTCATTACAATACGGGCATGAAAAAATGTCAAGATTATCAGCCAGATATTCCGAGCCATATGTGATTTGTTTTTGAGCGTTGTCAAAACCGTGCTTAATAAAATGATTATACAGTCCGATAAGTTTGAAATTTTTTTGAATATCTTCACGTTTTGTAGCAGAAAGACTGTCGAAGTATAATTTGATTTTTTCAAGTTTAAGAGGGGGGGCAGTGAGTAATTCTTCAAAATCCTTTATGAGTGGTCCGAAATATAATTTAATTTTAGCATCTATTTTTGACTTTGAGTAGGCTCTAGCCCTTGTATTGCAGTATTCCAGAATTGATTCACAGTGGGTTTCTGAAAATGATTTATAATTTGAATAGTGTACACTGATCATTTTTCTTAAAATTTATTTTAGTCTTTAGGTTTAATTTGCTCAAAATATTGATCAAAGTTCTTCATTTTGCTGAAATCAATCATTTTCTGAATTTCATCACGAATGAGTGCTTCTCCAACTAGTTTGTTAAAATTTTCAACTTCAGCAAGTTCTTTAAATTCGGATTGCTCCCCATTAAGAAATTTTATGGCTTGATTGATTTTTTCAAATGCATATTCACTAATAAACTCCTTCAGAAAAAAGCCGTCGCTAAACAGCTCGAAAATATTTCCGCCCAGTGTTGGTAAATGACCCTCTGATTGGGATACTTTACAGTTGCCCAAACTATCCTTTTTTAAGAATATTAAATTTTGTTTGGGAATATCTGAGATAATAAATGGGGAGTGGGATGTAATAATGATTTGAAATTTCTTATTGTAGCTCCTGCTGTGGTGTTCGAAAAATTGATAAAGTGTATTAATATATTTTCGCTGCCACTCAGGATGTAAGTAGAGTTCTCCCTCATCAATGCTGACAATTACATATTCATTAGTGGAATTTTTTAAAGCTTCGTGAAATTCAGATAACTGATACAAAATTGCTTCTTCTCCTGAACTGAAAGGCGTTATGTTGTATTGCATTAAAGGCTCTGCATTAAAATCGGTTATAGAAAGAATTTCTTTTAAAAAATCCCATAAATGTTTATTTATTGATAAATCAAAATAACCATTTGAAAAGAATTGAGCAGATTCTGCTATTTCAATATTTTCTAATAATGAATCTAAATTATTAAGTAAAGTACTAATTTTATCTAATTCAACTCCTTCCTTGTAAGCTTTGTAACGTGATAAATACTCACTAAGTGATTTGAAAATATTTTGATCTAATGGAAGTGATTTAAGGTAACTTTTTAAATGAACCGCATAGTCAAGTATGCCTGTCTGTTTAAAGAAATCATTGTAAAGGGCAAAAAAGAAATATTTATATATAATTGTATATTTGAATTTATTTTTAGTGTTAGATTCTGTGTTTAATAATTTATAGCAATGGCTATAAATTTTCTCAAGTGTTTCAAATAATGAAGATTCTCCTTCAGTCATTTTTTGAATCTGTGAAAAAATATTTTCATTAAACCAAACTGATATTGTCTCTGAAAAACGAATATCACCAATAATTGAAAATTTATTTTCTATGTTGTCCGAGAGAAAGTTAATCATTCTTTCTTCTCGGTCATTTTGATAAATAGACTGTAGATTAAAGCTTTCTTCCAGAAGTAAATAGGCTGAATTGGCTTCTTTTTTAGTATTGTAATCAGCTAGATAACCAACAACTTTTTCCGGAGTAAGGGATTGTCTTAGCTGATAATCAACTGATCGGTTCATAGGATTGTCCAGCCCAAGGTAATTTACATTTCGATTAGAAGTTAGATTTGAGTAAAAAATCAGATCAAGTTCCTTGAATGGATTTTTGTTTTTGAACGTATTCACTTCTATACCGTGTGTAAAACTTCCACCTTCAAGAAGCACCATTTTTATTGTGTTTTTTTTTCCATATAATGGGAATGTGCTTACATAACAGGTAATTTCAATTACGCCGTCATTTTCGATTATAACTACGACATTATTTATTAGTGGTTTACCGGCAGAAATTACGTTTATTAAATTTAACAATGAACTTTTTCCAGAGCCGTTAATACCTATTATTCCTGAAATATTTACTATATTGGAGCCTGTCAATAGGTTGTAGTAATCTGGCGTTTGCTGGTTGCTTATTGTTAATTCTCTGCTCTCCTCATTAAAATCAAAAGAATAAGTATATTGTCCTCCAAAATTAAAGCTTTGATTTTTGATTTTCAGAAAATCTTCAACCCACATGGCTAGTAGTCTCATTTTTTTATTTTTTAAATTTATTTACAGTCTAAAATCTTCTAAAGTGTGTGCTGAGAATTGAACTGGGTTAATATCAGTTAAACCTCTAATTTTCAATTTTTTTTTATAATCAAATATTGATTTTCCTATCAGTTTTTCTTATGTTTTTTATAATAAGGAAACAATAAAGGCAGTAAAGAGAATTATGTCCACGTTTTACGAAGTGATCTCATGAAAAGCTATCTAAATATCTCTGACTTCCTGCATTTTTTTCTTAGAAATTATTAACCTGATAGAAGTCTCTCGAATTTTGATGGTTAGTTCTTTTTATTCTCTCGCTTTCTTTACATTCATTACAATATTTTAAGAAGACTAGTTTTTAAAGTCAGAGACTTTATGAAGTCTCTGTTTTTCAATTATACTTGTTTTAAATAATACAAAGCCAGAGATAATTGCACAGCGTAAAGAATAACACTTTTTAGAGCGCAACAACTATTCTTTGATGTTTAAATTGTAGTTTTCTAAAAACCATTCAAAGGATTTACCATTCTTTCCAAGCTCCTGTTTTAACAAATTCAAGGTATTTTTGATATTGTCCGATGGTAGATATTTCATTTTCGTAATTGTCAAGTAATCCCCGTATTTCAAGTATGCTTTTAATTCTTTCGGACAATTCGTCGTTTGACTGTATATCTCTTTGGTTAACTCTGTCAACAATTTGTTCGTATTCCCTTTCAAATTCGCTTCGTAGTCCATTCTCCACTTCGGCTTTGAGTTCTCTATACTCTCCATCTTTTGATTGAAGTCCTTTTCTAAGTTTTTCAAAGTCTTCTCGTTCTCTTTTTTCAAGTTCCTCAAATTCTCGTTCAATCTTTCTGTTTTCTCTTTCAAAAGAGAGCGCAAATCTTGATTCTTCTCGAAAATTGACTTCAATGTATCTTTCTTCTCTTCTAATTTTACTTTGCTCGTTGTCAATTCTAGTTTCTTCGAGTCCAAATTCTTTTCTAATGTCCTCTTCAGATTCTCCAACTCGGTATCTGAACTTAATTTCCCGCTCAGTGTTTGTTTCTTCTGCTGTAATCTCTTCTCTGCGCTTAATATATCTTCTTTCCAAATCTGAGTAGTTTTCCTCAAATGCAATTTGTTGTTGTTCAAGGTCTCTGAATCCCTGTTCAACTTCGTCTTCTTCGTGTCTAGTGCTTGAATATACTTCGTTCTCAAATTCTCTTTCCAGCTCGTCCAGTCTTTCTCTATTTCTTTTTGTGTTTGTCTTAACTCTTGATAATTCAGATTCAAATTGTTGTTCAATTCTTCTGTATAGTTGAGTTCCCAAACTGTTTTTAATTGACCGTATAAGATTGCTAATTTGGTTTGTTCTGCAGACGACAGATTCTCCAAAAAACTTTCTTTGGAGTTCATCAATTGATGATAATTCCTCTCTATCTCCTTTGGAAACTTGAATGTAGTCAGTGCGTTCTTGGACATAATTATAAACCCATTTAGTATTAATTGATGTTAGTAAGCTTTTAGCAATATTTTCTTCTGAATCTTTAGGAATAATAATTTGAATTGTGTCTATTCCTAGTCTTTTCAGTTTAACCTTTTTTTCATCATCTAATTTATGAGAAACTACAATCTCAACTAGTAGGATAGGCTCATCCTTAGAATTAAAGAAAGTTAAGTCAGGTCGTATCAAAAGATTTTTATTTTCTATATCTGGATTTTTCCCGTGAACTATCTTGCCTTCATCATCTTCATAAAAGGTCAGTTCAGCTCTTACGTGATGAGCTTCAATAAATTGTGCTTCTTCCAAAAGAACAGCTTTCTTTCCGTCAGGGGAATAGGAGTAAAGATTAGGAACTTTTATACGTTTTGTAAACTGAAGTATTTCTATTGCAAGTTTATGTCTGTATTCTTGGTTGCTAAAAGTACATTTTCTTTCATTGTCAACTCCTTTGGCCGAGTGTCTAAAATAAGATTTATGATAGATGTTTTTTTTCTTTACGGCATCCATTTCTTCATTACATCCTAAGCACCAATAACCTTTTCTTCCGCTTATTGCATCACCAATATAAACAACTTCATCTTTGATGTTTTTGGCATATTCATTTTCTTCTTTTGGATTAACTTTAGACATTTCACAATCTTAATTATTGGTTATCTGTTTGATTTATAATATGCGTTTTGTTAATTTATGATGAAATCTAATAAAACTTATTTTTTTGTATTTCCTAAATAATGCAAAAATCGTCTTTATTTTAAGCAACAAGACAAGTAATTACACCTGATTTTGATTGAAATAGAAACTAACATTTGTGAAATAATTTCAAATTATTCGATGTAAGAAAAATATATAATATTATAAATAAAAATTATTTTTTTTGCGATCGACATTGTCATAAATAAAATAGATTGAACAAGGAATGTTTAACATTCTTAATGTATTTACTGCTCTAAGTAAACTAATTCTTGAAAATATAGGTAACTTACTTGATTTGCCTGTGGCATCTTTCTTAGTGATAATTCCATAAGTCACACTGAATTCACCTTTGTCTATTAAATTATTAAAACTGTTATTGTTAACAAGTGTTTTTAATTTTTCTTTTGATTCTTCTTCCATTCTAAGCAATTCAATTGAATTTACTCCTTGGTTGAACAAATGGCTGAGACTTGCAGAACGTGTTGAAATTTTTATGTGAATTAGGTTTACTTTATTTTCAAGGATAGTGATTAAATCGCATGGTTCTATTTGGGTTTGTCCATTAACCGAAATGTTTTTTTTGTCTAAACAGATTACATTTGCATTAGTACTTTTTACGGATTCATTATACTCATCTTCCCTTTGAGAATCGCAGGGATGTAAGAATGTGTGTGAATTTATAAAGTGAGGATTAAGTGCATTTTCTAATTTTGTGATATATTCTTTATCAATTAAATACCATTCTCCCTCAGTTAAATGATAAGTTAGGCCGTTGATTTCACAATCATATAAAAAACATTTATATATACTAAATTGTTTTATTTGATTGCCATTTTCATCTATAATTGCCATGTGATGATTAAAAAAGACATTAACATCATTAATTTGAGTTATATTCCTTTCTTCCAAATATGCTCTATAGTCGGCTATATATACATCATAATATTCAAAATTTGTTCTGCCTGCACCATTGAATTTAATTTTAAAAGATGTTGAATAATCCATGATTTCTGGAATTGATAGTACTAACTCTACCGGCGCACTTTCAAAAGCTAATAATAAGTTTTGGTTAAGTTCTCTGATTTTGTCTGGATCTCTAACTGGAACTATATTTTGAATATCTGGAAAAGATTGAATAAAATCGGTTTTGTTATATATTTCAATTATCTCTCTACATAAATTTGTGATCTCATCTGCTGGTAAATTTGAAGAAATTCTTAGGCTACTTGCACCAGTAACATTTCTAAATAAGTCAATGTATTCTGATTTTACAGCACCAGTTAATTTTTTTATTATGTTTTCATCATGTCTAATATCAAAAAAGTTTAGACTCGATTCTGTAGGACTTTGTACTCTTTGCCTTTTTGCATTCTCGGGTTGTAATATATCAGTAGATTTAATTTTTTCTGGATCCAGTGCGTTTAATGTTGTTTTTAATCCAAAATCATAATGATAACTATTATCTTTTAGTTGATGATAAGTAATGCCAAATGTCAGTACTATCCAACTATTATCAACAGGAAGAAAGATTAGACTTCCTTTTTGCATTTGATATAAGTTTTTATGTATTCCCCAGTAATTTTTCCACCATGGAGGACTTCCTGGAGTATCAGATAAATACATGATGGAATTATCAGGGAGATTTGTATTCTCTTCCTCTAATAACTGTAGATTGTGACCATCTTTCAACGCATTTTCTGGAGTAAATGTATCTTTTAATAGATAAATTGAGAAACCTCTACTTTTTGCCATTTTGAATTTAGATTATTTTATTAGACTGGTAATAATTGCATCAAATATTGGTATTTAATTTACTATTTCATTACGGAAATCCATAATGACAATTTAAAGTCTTGTTTCAAAAATATCGATTAAATTATACTATACATCGAGTAAAAATACCTGTTTACTCTAAGTTGAAGTTTTTATTTTGAATTACGATAAGTCGTTAATTATTAAAGAACTCTGGAAGAATAGTAGTGATACAAGTTAAGAAAGAATTTGATGTTTACTTAAGGCAATTATATTCAAATCTTTTACTCTTTGTTACGTTGTACTTGATAACACATGGAATATTTTTTCAATTAAGTGTTTCATGTGCTTAAGAGTATTCAGTAGTAAATAAATCAATCAAATACATTAAGTAATATGAAGTCAGCCTATTTATACGTTCGTGTAAGTACGGACGAGCAAAAGAGAAAAGGTTACTCCCTGCCAGAGCAGGAGGACAGGCTATTAAAATATTGTAAACATTATGATATCGAAGTCAAAGGAATTTATCGCGAAGATTACTCTGCAAAGAATTTCAATAGACCGGAATGGAACCGATTATTTTCAGAAATTAAAAAGAAATCATCAGGAGAAGATAAAAATATTCTATTTATCAAATGGGATAGATTCAGCCGTAATATTGAATACGCTTACGAAATGATTGGAAAACTTCGGAAATATAAAACAATTGCAAAAGCTATTGATCAGCCAATTGATTTCTCTGTGCCGGAAAGCACAGTTATGCTGGCTGTATATTTAGCTGTTCCAGAAGCAGAAAATGCAAGGAGAGCGCAAAATACTTCGAACGGTATTCGTCGAGCAAAGCTGATGGGAAGATATCCTAGTAAGGCACCTTTAGGATTTATCAATTTGACATCAATGGACGGCAAAAAAGGTATCGCTCCTAAAGAGCCTGAAGCCGAAATTATAAAATGGATTTTTTGTCAGGTTGCCAAAAACGATCATAAAATATCTGAAATCATGAAAATAGCTAAAGATAAAGGATTGGTATGTTCAAGATCACACTTTTTCAGGATTTTGCATAATTCAGTTTATTGCGGGCTTATACCAGTCAAGCTTGACTCTGGTGAAGAGCAAGTGATAAAAGGATTACATGAACCATTGATATCTGAGGCTTTATTTAATCAGGTCCAGTCTGTTATTAATCCAAAAAGAAAAACCACTTCTAAAAATTATGATTTGCAATCAATGTTTTTTCTTAAGGGGTTTATTATCTGTCCAGTTTGTGATCGAAAACTTCTCGGAAGTTTTTCAGCGGGGAGATTAAAAAAATATCCATACTACCATTGTCGCAATCGCTGCAGAACAAGGATAAATGCAATTTTTCTTAATGATTGCTATCAAAAGAAGCTTCAACAGTTAATGCTCTCAAATAATACAATTGAATTATTTAAAAATATTTTGGAAGACCAGAATATAAAGACACAGAAAGCAAGTTATTTATATGCGAAGAAAGTATTAGTGAGAAAAATAATTGACGAGAGTTTAACACTTTCTCAAGGCAGAAAATTATTTATTTCCGGAATATTAAAACTCGATGACTACAACGAATTAAAAAAAGAGAATCAAGTCAACACGAAAAATCTTAAAAAGGAAGTACGTGATATTTTAATTAAATTAAAAGCTATTGATAAGAAAAGTCAAATAGAAGAGAAAGCGTTAGTCGCAATCTTTCAAAGATTTTCTGAATTTGAGGTCTCAGATAAAAGACATCTTGTAAATCTTATTCCACCGACTAATGTTGATTATAAAACTGGAGATCTATCTTTAGATTTGAATCAAGCATTTTTAAAAATACTATCAAAAAAAGATAACCGAAAAACTGAAAAAAGATGAACTTTATTGAGAAGAATGTTTCAGTAGAAAAAGCAATTGCCATTCTTTCTAAGAGCGGCATTCAGATAAACGAAGATGAAGCCAAAATTATATTGGAATTGTTATATTTAGTGTCAAAAAACTACCATAAACCCAAAGAGAAGAAAATACTAAATCCTTAACGGGACTTCGAACCACTATTCAGCCCCGATTATATCTCTAATAAAATTGCTTCAAGACTGTTTATCTTAAACAGACTAAGGATTCCTCGTGAAAAAATCGAACCTAAAATATCTGGCTGTAAAGCTAGATAAATGGGGACTTTTGGCTATAAAAAAAGAGACAACTATTAACTAGTTGTCTCCTTAAGTGGAGTCGCCGGGAATCGAACCCGGGTCCAAACAAGCAACTAAAGAGCTTTCTACACGCTTATTTCCTGATTAGATTTTCGATGTTAAGCTAGGCCAGAAACAGCCACCGAACACTTATCTTCTTAATTTTCGAAACCCACCCGAAGCTCATGGATTTCTAGGTTTATTTTTACGGTTCCCCTTGACGGAACGCCACAAACCAAGGCTTTCCAGGAGAATCCAGCTTCTCTACCTTGTAGAGACGTGGCGCAATCTTACTATGATTCGGATTATGCAGCTAAAGCGTAATTATTTTCGCCGTGTAAAAGTTCGAGATCTTATATTTACGAGCAAGGTCTCAATGCTCGACGTGCTTACTGTTCAATTCGACTTGCTGTCAAAACCAGTCGACCCCAAAATTTAAGTCTGCAAATTTAGAGTATTTGAAATTACTTTCTACTAAAAATTTCAGAAAAATTTTGTTATTCTTCGTCTTTAAAATTAAAAGGATAATCTCCAAAAATTGGAGCTAATTTGCGGACAGCGTAAGTGTTTCTTGTCATTTTGTTAGACAACGCAATTATGGTAACGTTCTCTTTCATTAAAGTAATGTAAGATGAGGTATTGCCATGCCACCAGCCATTATGGAAATAATAGTTTTGACCCGTTTCCCAATTAATCATTCTAATTCCTAGACCGTAATTTTTAGTTCCTTTACGCTCGTTGCTGTAACCCGTATAAACTTGTTTTAGTAATTCAGGTTTCAAGAAATCAGGTGATTGTCTGGCGCGGTCAAATTTTAAAAGATCTCTTACTGTCGAAAAGACATTTTTATCTCCGTAAACATTGTCCAGATAATCAAAACCAATTTCTACACCATTTCCTTTGTAGGATGGAACAATTGTTTTTCTGTCTTTGTCATCATCAAAAACATATGTATGCGTCATGCCTAAAGGTTTGAAAATCATCTGAGACATTGCTTCTTTATATTTCAAGCCGGTAATTTTTTCAATGATAAGTGCCAGCATTGCATAATTGGTATTGCAATAGCTGAAACGGGTTCCGGTTTTAGATTCTAAACCAATATCTTTAGTCGCTAAAAGATTTAAAATATCTTTATTTGTCAATTGATTATGTCTGTCCCAAACCGATTTATCGTGATCTGTAAAATAAGCATAATTACGCATTCCGGTGCGATGGCTTAAAAGCATTCTAATCGTGCAGTCTTCGTATGGGAACGTTTTTAAAATTGTATTTACTTTTTGGTCTAAATCTATTTTACCTGCATTCACCAATTTTAAAATGGCTGTTGCCGTTAATACTTTGCTTACAGAAGCAATTTGCACAGGCGTTTCGGCAGTTATTTTAGTTCCTTCATTTTTATTGGCAAAACCATTGTATTTTTCATAAATAATCTGACCATTTCGGGCAACTAAAAAGCTTCCGTTCATGCTGTTGTTGGGCCAGTTTTTATAATAAAAATGATTTATTCTGCCAATTACCGAATTTTTATAGGCCTGAGAAATTTTCTTTTCAGGACCTAACGGCTTCATTTTAGGTAATGTATCTTCGACTGTAGGAGTAGTAGCTGTTTTTGTTTTATTGTCATTACCACAAGAGCTTAAAACTAATACTGAGAAAAGTATTTGTGGTATCTTTGTTTTTTTAAGGAAAATCATTTGCATCGTTCTTTAAAAACAAATATATCGAATTCAATTTTGTTGTATTCTCAGTTTTTGATGGTTTAAAAACGTCTTTTTAACATAATTTTAAGAACTGTTTTTTTTATTTCTTTGTTTTTCAGCTACTAACGGTTTTTAAACATTCTAAATAGTAAATTAGAAACAAAAATTTAACTATATTTGTTATATTTGAAACAAATACGATGTAAAAAGTTATATTATTAAATGCTTTAAATTTATTTAAATGAAATTTGGAATCATAAAAGAAAGAAAAAACCCACCAGACAGAAGAGTTGTTTTTTCTCCAAATGAGCTGACAAAACTAAAACAAGTTTATCATGACGCTTCTGTTGAAGTAGAAAGTTCAGATATTAGAGTTTTTTCTGATGCAGAATATAAAAATATGGGAATAACCGTTACAGAAGATGTTTCGGATTGCGATGTTCTTTTTGGTGTAAAAGAAGTTCCTGTTGACAATTTAATTCCAAACAAAGCATATTTCTTTTTTTCTCATACGATAAAAAAACAGCCGCATAACAGGAAATTACTTCAGGCGATTTTAGAAAAAAATATTGATTTATACGACCATGAAACTATTGTTGATTCGATGGATCGTCGATTAATTGGTTTTGGCAAATATGCCGGAATGGTTGGTGTATATAACGGAATCCGTGCCTTCGGAATTAAATTTGAATTATTTAAACTTCCAAAAGCAGAAACTCTTTCCGGAAAAGAAGCCTTGATTATGCATTTAAAACGCATTACAATGCCGGCTTTAAAATTTGTCATTACTGGAACTGGAAAGGTTGGGAGCGGAGCTAAAGAAATTTTGGATGCTATTAAAATAAAAGAAATCACGGTAGATAATTATCTGACTAAAAAATATGCGCAGGCAGTTTATGTTCAGTTAGATGTTTTAGAATATAACAAACGTATTGACGGTCAGGTTTTAGATTTTAATGATTTTGTTGAAAACCCGGAAGCTTATACTTCAGATTTTGAAAAATTCACGAAAGTTTCTGATATCTATTTTGCAGGTCATTTTTATGCAAGTAATGCTCCAATGATTTTGACCAGAGAAATGTTAAACGCAAGTGACTGCAAATTAAAAGTGGTGGCAGATATTTCATGCGATGTAAACGGGCCAATTGCAAGTACACTTCGTTCTTCGACAATTGCAGAACCTATTTATGGTTATTTCCCTTTAGAAGATAAAGAAGTAGATGTTTTTCATCCGGCAGCAGTTGTGGTTATGGCAGTTGATAATCTTCCGTGCGAAATCCCAAAAGATGCCAGCGAAGGATTTGGAGAACAATTTATGGAACATGTAATTCCGGCTTTTTTCAATGGAGACAAAGACGGAATTTTAAAACGCGCCAAAATCACTGAAAACGGAAAACTTACAGAAAGATTCAGCTATTTACAAGATTATGTAGACGGTAAATAATTGTGAATTGTTAATTATAAATTGTTAATTAATTAAAAAGAGCTTTCTAAATTTAGAAAGCTCTTTTTTTATTATGATGGTCAAATAATTTATAATTAACCATTAACAATTCACCATTAAACTAAACCATTTCTTCGGGTTTTACCCAGGCATCAAAATCTTCGGGAGAAACGTAGCCTAAACGAACCGCTTCTTCTTTTAGCGTCGTTCCATTTTTGTGAGCGGTTTGAGCAATTTCTGCCGCTTTGTAATAACCAATTTTTGTATTTAAAGCAGTTACAAGCATTAGAGAATTATCTACTAATTCTTTAATACGTTTATGATTCGGTTCAATTCCTTGTGCGCAATGTTCGTCGAATGAAACACAAGCGTCTCCAAGTAAACGTGCCGATTGAAGAAAGTTTGCAGCCATAACCGGTTTAAAAACATTCAATTCATAATTTCCCTGCATTCCACCAACTGCGATTGCCATATCGTTTCCGATAACCTGAGCGCAAACCATTGTTAGGGCTTCGCATTGCGTTGGATTTACTTTTCCGGGCATAATAGAAGATCCTGGTTCATTTTCCGGAATATGAATTTCTCCAATTCCTGAGCGTGGGCCAGAAGCTAACATTCTAACGTCATTCGCAATTTTGTTTAAGGAAACAGCCAATTGTTTTAAAGCACCGTGCGTTTCCACAATAGCGTCGTGTGCAGCCAAAGCTTCAAATTTGTTTTCGGCAGTAATAAAAGGATGTTTGGTAAACTGAGCGATATATTCGGCTACTTTTACATCGTAACCTTTTGGAGTATTCAATCCCGTTCCAACTGCGGTTCCTCCTAAAGCGATTTCAGATAAATGTGCTAAAGTGTTTTTAAGGGCTTTTAATCCAAAAGCTAGCTGCGCTGCATACCCTGAAATTTCCTGTCCAAGCGTTAAAGGAGTTGCGTCCATTAAGTGCGTACGGCCAATTTTTACAACATCTTTAAATTCATTTGCTTTTTTTACCAAAGTAGCGTGTAGTTTTTCAACTCCGGGAATTGTGGTTTCAACCACCATTTTGTAAGCAGCGATGTACATTCCGGTTGGGAAAGTATCATTTGATGATTGTGATTTATTTACATCATCATTTGCTTTTATAAATTGTTCGCCTTCGCCAATTTCAAAACCTTTCAAAACTTGCGCGCGGTTGGCAATTACTTCGTTTACGTTCATGTTACTTTGTGTTCCTGAACCTGTCTGCCAAATCACTAATGGAAATTGATCGTCTAGTTTTCCTTCCAGAATTTCGTCACAAACGGCAGCGATTGCATCTCTTTTTTCTATTGGTAAAACTCCTAGGTCGAAGTTGGCATAAGCAGCCGCTTTTTTTAGATAAGCAAATCCTTCGATGATTTCCTGTGGCATCGAAGCGGAGTTTCCAATTTTGAAATTATTTCTGGAACGTTCTGTTTGTGCACCCCAATACTTATCGGCAGGGACTTGAACTTCGCCCATGGTGTCTTTTTCTATTCTGTATTTCATTTTGTATATGGATTGTTTGTTGTTTATTTATTTGTTACACGATTTTAACTGAGACTGAAAACCGTGACTGAAAACCGTGACTGAAAACTAATTGAAGCTCCTGAAAATACTCATGTTCTTCTAATTTAGATAGTTGAATAATTTATCAAAAAATAAGCTTATTTAAAATGAGTATAAATATACGGATAAATGTTATTTCACGAAAATTGATTTAGATTTTATTGCTGAGGAAAAATATATAGCCTACATTTGTGGTAACATTCAAAAATTCCGGAAAACATGTTTGAATTTTCACAGTACTTAGGCTTTTTACTTTTCTTAACCATACTAACTATAGGGTTTTGGTTAATGTTTTTCTTGGTTGGTTTCGTATCTTATTGGGTTACGGGAGCTAGCTGGGAAATGTTCAAAGAAAAGAGAGCTAAAAAAAGACAAGAAGAACAATCAGTTAAATATTAATTGATTTCATAAAAAAGGACCCGTGAAAACGAGTCCTTTTTTTTATTAAATTTCAAAAATAAAATCCCAAATTCCAATGAGAGTCAATCAATTGGAATTTGGGATTTTTTAGTATTGGAATTTAACTTATATTATCCAGGGAAGTCTCCTCCGCCATCACCGCCGCCATCATTTTTAGGCTGTGCGTTTCGGTCTCTATCACTTTTTGGTTTGTTGAAACGATACGTAAATGATAAATTGAATTGACGTTTACGGAACTGCATTTCGCTGTACGATTTTTGACTTTCAAGAGTAACATCATTTTGAAGATAGGTGTCGGATCTCATGATACGTGAGTTGAAAATATCGCTAATATTGAATGCAATTGTTGCTTTGTCTTTTAAGATGTCTTTACTAAATGCTGTATTCATACCAAACTGACCTAAGTTTTTACCCTGAGCCGTTTTTTGTTCGCCATTGTATACAGCACTTAACTGCCAGTCTATTTTGTATGGTAAAGTTAATTTTGAGTTGATTCTGGCAAACCATGTATTAGCTTGATTATCCAGATCTTGTACAACTATATTTCCTTTTGTATCTGTATAAGTATTTTCTCCAATAGTTTTTACATTGTAAAAGTTGAAGTTACTGTTGATTCTCCATACTTTGAATGGTGTATAATTAAGAGTGAACTCAAAACCAAATTTTTGCTCTCTTCCTAAGTTAATTGGACGGCTTAAAATAACCGGAATTCCATCAACTGGATTATCCGGCGTAGGAGTTACAACATCACCATCGGGAGTTACAACGTCACCTGTAGGAGTTCTCACAAAACTGAAAACGTCTTTTGTGTTTTCGAAATATGCCGAAGTATTAAAGGTTAATTTTTCCCAGCGTTTGATGTATCCAATGTCGTATTTGTCTGTTAAAGATGGATCTAAGTCCGGATTTCCTCTAAAAATATTAACATTACTAGAGTAATTTGTCGCAGGATTCATGAAACGTCCTCTAGGTCTTGATAAACGCTTACTGTAACTTGCTGTGAAGTTGCTTTGATCTGAAATTTCGTAACTAATAAAAGCACTTGGAAACAGGTTGTTGTATTTTTTAGTGTTGAAATCGTTACTGTCTAATAGGTTTACCTGAATGTTAGTGTCTTCCCAACGCAATCCAAATAAATAAGAGAACTTATTGGCTTTGAAACCATATTGCGTGTAAATTGCGTTTATGTTTTCCTTGTATTCTAAAGTGTTTGATAATTTTGGATCTGGGTTACCATCAATGTCAGTTATTACATATTCGTTGTTCAAGTCGCCAAAACTTCCTTTATATCCGGCTTCAAACTGGCTTCCTTTGCCTAACGGTAATACGTAATCTGCTTGTAATTGTACTTGTTTTTGAACCTGATCGTTCAATGTATTATTGAAATTTGGTGATGCTGTAATGGAACTATTACTATCGTCTGTATTTCTTGAAATCGATAAATCGGCGGTAAGTTTATGTCCTTTATCGTTGAAGTTTTTGATTAAGTTTGAAGTATATTCTACGCTTTCACTTCCGGTAACACCATCATTTAATCGGTATGAATTACCTGTAAAATCATGTGCTGCATCAAAATTACTGTAGGTGATGAAGTCTCTTGTGTCACCAGAACTTTTTTGATAGTTAATGGCATTTGTCCAGAATGTGTTTGGAGCAACGGTCCATTCTATACCAGCCCTTCCGTTAAATCCGTCAGAAGTTCTTTTAGTATCACGATCTTCGTCCAGATATCCTTTTGGAGTTCCATCAGCATTTAAATAAGATGTATTAGTTAAACCTGCACCTTCGCTTGTTCTGCGGTTGTAACCAAGAGTAGTGAAATAGTTTAATTTCTCTGTTTTATAATTTAAATTTCCGCTTAAACCGTACGTTTCAGGAAGTCCTGTCGAAGCAATAAAAGTTCCGTTTAAACCTTGATTTTTTCCTTTTTTTAGAATGATATTGATGATTCCTGATCCACCTTCGGCGTCATAACGTGCTGATGGATTGGTAATAACTTCTACTTTATCAATGGCATCTGCCGGAAGCTGACGCAAAGCTTCGGCAACATTTATCGCGTTTGAAGGTCTTCCATCGATTAAAATTCGGATATTGTCACTTCCTCTTAAACTTACATTTCCTTCGGTATCAACAGAAACAGATGGTACATTGTCTAAAACATCACTTACTGTTCCGCCTTTTACCATCATGTCCTGACCAACATTGTAAACTTTTTTATCCAGTTTAATTTCAACTGATGATTTTTCGGCACGAACCACAACTTCGTTTAATTGTGCAGCATCTTCAGATAAATTTACTACCCCTAAATTGGTATCTTCCTGAATATTTTTTTGTTTAATTTCAGTCGATTTAAACGAAATGAATTCTACTTTTATATCGTAAGTTCCCGGAGCTACAGCTACTTCAAATTCACCTTTAGGGTTGGTAATTCCTCCGGCAATAACTTTTGTGTCATTTGGGGCCATGATCGAAATAGTAGCATATTCAAGCGGCTGCTTGCTTACTTTTTCGAAAACTTTTCCGGTAACTTTAACCTTATTTCTTGCAGGTGGTCCTTGTTGCGCATAGTTGTAAAAGCCTGTAAAAAGCATCACTAGCATTACAACAAAATTGATTTGTTTCATTTTTTTTTGGTTTCTTTTCTTCTTAGACAGCAAATGTACCTTTTGGTTTAAAAAGCAAGATCACAAAAAAATGTTAATTGATCATTTTATAATCAATCTAAAAAAGAAGCAACTTTATCTAAATCCCTTCCAATAATAGCTTTTCCGTCTTTTACAACAATTGGTCTTTCTATTAAAATTGGATTATCTACCATTGCCTGAATAGTTTGCTCATCGTTCAAATCTTTTCCTTTGTAATTTTCGATCCAGATTTTTTCTTTGGTTCTAACCAATTCATTAGGCTGAATATTTAATTCTTTAAGAAGTTTTTTTAGGTCCTCAAAACTGGGAGTATCCGTTAAATAAGGAATTATTTCATATTCTTGTTTGGTATCTTCAATAAAAGCCAAACAGCTTCTCGATTTTCCACAGCGCGGGTTATGGTAAATTTGTATCATTTTCTTATATTTAAAGTCTGCTAGAATAAGATCTGTTAAAAACAGTCGTTATTTAGTACAACAAAAATAGGATTTCCTATTTAAATCGAATTCTCATTTCAAAAATTTTAAATATATGTTTTTAGAGCAAGGAGTTAAACCTGAAAATCATTTTTGGAAATATCTTTTAGGATCTGTTTTTATTATCACAGCTTCATTTGTCGGTCAAATTCCTTTTTCTATTGCGGTACTTTATAAAAGTTTTAAAGAACATGCCGTTTTTCCAACAGACAATGATTCGGCTTTGAAAATGTTTCAGCCCAATCTTACCTTATTTTTAGTTATGCTTTCGTTTGTTTTCGCTTTTGCCGGAATATATTTTGTTGTAAAATATATGCACCATCAAACGCTTTTATCGGTAACAACGGGACGAAAAAAAGTTGATTGGAACAGGATTTTATTTTCTTTCCTGCTTTGGGCTTTATTTTCGGTAATCAGTTTTCTGGTACTTTATTTTCAATCTCCGGAAAAATTTGTCTGGAATTTTAAATTAGTTCCTTTTTTGATTTTAGCGGTTATAGGAACAATTTTAATTCCCATTCAAACCAGTACAGAAGAATATGTTTTTAGAGGATATTTGATGCAGGGTTTTGCTAATCTGGCCAAAAACAGATGGTTTCCGCTAGTTATGACCTCGCTGATATTTGGCTCCATGCACATTCTTAATCCCGAAGTGACCAAGATGGGATATATTATCATGGTGTATTATATAGGAACGGGATTGTTTCTTGGAGTCATTACTTTAATGGATGACGGAATGGAGCTGGCTCTCGGCTTTCATGCTGCAAATAATCTTGTTGGGGCTTTATTAGTAACTTCAGATTGGTCGGTTTTTCAAACGCATTCTATTTTTAAAGATATGTCAGATCCTTCTGCAGGCGCAGATGTTATTTTACCAGTTGTGATCGTTTATCCTATTTTGCTTTTTATTTTTAGTAAAAAGTACAAGTGGACCAATTGGAAAGAGAAATTAACGGGTAAAATTGATGAATCAAACAATGAGGTTTCAGAATTTTTAAATTTAAACTAAAAGGATCATGCCAAACAACTTAACACATAAAAATGTACATAATTATTTTAAACTTGATGGCTATCGTTTAAACGCCGCAGATTTGTGCCGTATTGGATATAGTTTTATTAAAGAAGGCGATGTCTACGAACGTGCCATTGGAGAGTTTTTTCTGGATTGGTTTGATCATAAAGATTATATCGAAATGACAACTTCGGGAACTACTGGACTTCCTAAGTTAGTTAGATTAGAAAAACAAGCCATGATTCAGTCTGCATTAGCAACGGGAGATTTCTTTGGTTTAGAGCCAGGAAATAAAGCTTTATTATGTCTTCCAACTCAATTTATTGCAGGTAAAATGATGTTGGTTCGTAGTTTGATTTTAGGTTTAGAATTAGATGTTGTAGTTCCGAGCACAGAACCTTTGGCATATAATAATAAACAATATGATTTTGCTGCTATGGTTCCTTTGCAGGTTCAGAATTCGCTTGAAAAATTAACAAACATAAAAAAGTTAATTATTGGCGGAGCGAAAACAGACAGCGACCTTATAGAGAAACTCTTGCCTTTTAAAACAGAGATTTACGAAACGTATGGAATGACCGAAACGATAACGCATATTGCTGCTAAAAGAGTAGGAGAAACCGCTTTTACAATTCTGCCAAATGTAAAAATCGAAAAAGACGATCGCGGTTGTCTGGTAATTTATGTTTCTTCAATTTCTGAAGAGCCAATTGTAACCAATGATTTAGTTGATTTAGTAAATGAAAATCAGTTTGTATTTTTAGGAAGAATCGATAATGTCATTAATAGCGGAGGAGTGAAGCTGATTCCGGAACAGATTGAAGCCAAGTTAATTGGCAGAATTAGTAATCGTTTTTTTGTAACGGGTGTTCCTGATACTGTTTTAGGTGAAAAACTAATTTTAGTAATTGAAGGTGAAAAATATGATTTCTCTGCTGATTTTTTTGATGTTTTAGGGAAATTCGAAAAACCGAAGGAAATTGTTTTTGTTCCGAAGTTTAAGGAAAATGAAAACGGAAAGTTATTACGTAAGTCGAGTTTACGATAAGAAAACGACTTATAAAATAATAAAGCCTTTTGAAACAAATCAAAAGGCTTTTTATTTTAAAGATTGAATAAATTCAATAATAATAATTATTTTGTTTTACGCTCTAATAAAGCCATGTAAAATCCATCAAAACCTGATTCTGAAGCCAGTATTTTACGATCCTGAATAAACGTAAACTCTTTTCCGATATCTGTTTTTAAGAATTTCTCTACTTGTTCCTGATTTTCTGATGGTAAAACAGAACAAGTTGCATAAACTAATTTTCCGCCTGGCTTTACAATTTTAGAATAGCTTTCTAAAACCTCACTCTGAACTTTACGAATGTTATCGATAAATTCCGGCTGTAATTTCCATTTAGAATCCGGGTTTCTTTTTAAAACTCCTAAACCGCTGCAAGGTGCATCAATTAAAACACGGTCTGCTTTTTCATGCAGTTTTTTGATCACTTTTGTAGTGTCAATAATGCGGTATTCAATATTAAAAGCACCATTTCTTTTGGCTCTTAATTTCAATTGTTTTAGTTTGCTCTCGTACAAATCCATTGCAATCAATTGCCCTTTGTTTTCCATTAAAGAAGCAATATGCAATGTTTTTCCACCTGCTCCGGCGCACGTATCAACAACACGCATTCCGGGCTTAACATCAAGGAAACCGGCAACTAATTGTGAGTTAGCATCCTGAACCTCAAAAAGTCCTTGTTTAAAAGCATCTGTCAAGAATACATTTGCTCTTTCTTTTAAAACTAAAGCCTCAGGCTGATCTTTTAAATATTCTGTTTCAATATTTAAATCCATCAATGTATTTCTCAGATTTTCTTTAGTTCCTTTAAGAGTGTTGGTTCTTAAAATAACTTTAGCAGGCTGGTTTTGAGCAGCAATTTCTTTTGCCCATACTTTTTCGCCAAGTTCTTTTACACCTAATTCGTCCATCCAGTCCGGGATAGATTCTTTTAAAGCTCTAACTTTTGAAAGCTCGTCAAAACGACCTTTTATTTTTCTTTCCGGAGTTCCTTCTAATTGTCTCCAATCCGGAATTGGGTATCCTCTTAAAACTGCCCAAACCGCAAACATTCTCCATAAATTGTCTCTGTCGAAAGGCTCTTTTACTTCTGCAATTTCTGCATATAAACGTTTCCAGCGAACAATTTCATATATCGTTTCAGCAACAAATTTCCTGTCAGAACTTCCCCAACGTTTGTCTTTTTTTAATGCTCTTGCTACCACTTTATCTGCATATTCGCCTTCATTGAAAATTGCGTTCAAAGAATCGATGGTAGTATAAACTAAATTTCTGTGTAATCTCATTTTAATTATTTGAGTTGCAAAGGTACTATTAATTGATTGAAAGTTAAATTTTTAATTATGATTGTTATTTAGCTTTCCTTTTAAAAGAGAAAAACACTCTGATAAAGTTTTAAAAGAGTGTTTTTCTGAAGAGATTTCTGCAAGCAGATTATTCTTTTGTAGTTATTCTTGTCAATCCGATATTTTCAGGAGCGTGAAGCACCATCGGGAATTTCTCTATTTTTACCGAGCTGCTGTCTAGTCCAAAAGCTCTTTCTTCAGATAAACTCAGTTTCTTAATAAAGAAATAAGAGTTCATGATAATATTTTCGTGCCATCTTAAATCGTTGTCATTTGATAAGAATTTCTCGGACAATACAAATTTAAAGTCACCAATAATATTGTTTTTGTTTAATGATTCGTAACGGCTCGTAATATCAACTTCCCCGCGTTTTACCATGTCACGAATAACTTCTCTAAACATTAAATTGATTTTCGTAGGTTCTCTAAATCCTAAATTAAAATCAATTCTGTAGATATCGTCTTTCGCGATTTCGGTAACTTTATATTGTGTTTTATAAGGTTCAGTCAAAATGTTTACGTGTACAAACCAGTATATATCAGCTCTTTTTGGACGTTTTTGTAAAATCGAATAAATCACTTTTTCCTCCAGTTCGTCAACACGGTTCGCGTTTGTCATATAAACTAGATGCGTTGCGTATTTAGGAATAGATAAGTCTTGACTTAACTCAACCAATACTTTTTTGTAATCGTCAATTTTGATGATTTTAGTATAGCTTTTGTTGATTTTCTTAGCTAAATACCAAATTGTCATTATTGAAATAAGAAGCGTTGCAATGATTAAAGTTACATAACCTCCTTCGGCAAATTTTGTAATGTTTGCAATCAGGAAACTAAATTCAATCAATAAATAAATTGTGATAAGCGGAACCATGAAATATAATTTCACACGTTTCATGATTAAATAATAGTTCAGCAAAATGGTTGTCATGATCATACATAAAATGATCGCTAAACCATAAGCATGCTCCATATTTCCTGATTTTTCAAAGTGTAATACGATTCCAACACAACCAAAAAACAATAACCAGTTAATTGACGGAATGTATAATTGTCCTTTAACTTCTGTAGGATATTTGATTTTTACTTTTGGCCAGAAATTCAAACGCATTGCTTCATTGATCAATGTAAATGATCCACTGATAAGAGCCTGAGATGCAATTACGGCTGCTAAAGTTGCCACTACAATACCGAATGGTAAAAACCAATGCGGCATAATTAGATAAAACGGATTCCCGTTTTCTCCACCTAATTGTTGTAATGTACTTCCTTCATGATGAATTAAATAAGCAGCCTGACCAAAGTAATTTAATACCAAAGTAGCTTTTACAAAAATCCAGCTGATTCTAATGTTTTTTCTACCACAGTGTCCCATGTCTGAGTACAATGCTTCGGCTCCGGTTGTACATAAAAATACAAATCCAAGAACAAAAAATCCATCAGGATGTACAGAAAGTAAGTGGTAAGCGTAGTAAGGATTTATAGCTTTAATAACTTCCGGGAAATGAATAATTTGTATAAAACCCAGAGTTCCAAGCATGGCAAACCAAATTAGCATCATTGGTGCGAAAAACTTACCAACTAACTTAGTTCCAAACTGTTGTATAGTAAATAAGATAAAAAGAATAGTGATTACAATAGAAATAATGGTTTTTGTTTCCATTGTAGGGTAGAATGCCCTAATACCTTCAACTGCAGAAGAAATCGAGATGGGCGGCGTTATAATACCATCGGCAAGCAGGGCACTTCCTCCAATAATGGCGGGCACAATGAGCCATTGAATTTTTGTCTTTTTGACTAAAGCATATAATGCGAAAATTCCACCTTCACCATGATTATCCGCACTTAGGGTAATAAGAACGTACTTTATTGTAGTTTGTAAAGTAAGAGTCCAGAAAACACAGGAAATACCTCCTAATACAATATCAGCATTTATGGTATGATCGCCAAGAATAGCTTTCATTACATACAAAGGAGACGTCCCAATGTCTCCATAAATAATCCCCAATGTTATCAATAAACCCCCTATAGACAACTTACTATGTAAGTTTTTATGCGATGCGCTCATGTATATTTTTAATAAAAGACGGTTGCAAATTTACTGTTTTAAAACAAATTAGCAGCTATTATAATTAAAAAGATAAAAAAAAGCACAATCCCCAAATTGTGCTTTTAATTTTTGATATAAATTATGATATTCTTAACCTCTTCTTCCGCCACCTCTAGAGCTTGAACTACTTTCTCTTTGCGGTTGGCTGCCTCTTGATTCCTGACTCATTCTTGGTGATTCAGAACGTTGTGGAGCACTTTGCGGTCTTGAAGCATTTGAATTGCTTTGAGAGCTTGATCTGTTTTCGTAGCTTCTTGGAGCTTCGGCTCTTTGAACAGGAGCAGATTGAGTTTGAGCTGGTCTGCTTGCTCTGTTTTCAGAATAACTTCTATTAGGTGCTTCATTTGTTTGCGAAGATGTTCTGTTAGAATAATTTCTGTTTTCTGAGTTTCCTCTTGGAGCAGCAGCTGTTGAGTTGTTTCTGTTATAATCACCTCTTGGCTCTGTTCTCGGAGTATTATCAGTTCTTACAGGAGTATTTACAGTTGCAGCATTATCTCTGTTAGTTGCTGCACGATTCGTGTTGTTATAGCTTCTGTCAGAATTATTTCTGCTGTTGTTGTAATCTCTGTTTGTGTTTCTATTTTCGGTAGAGGTTACTCTTCCTGTATTTGATCTGTTAGAACCGTAATTGTTTTGAGTTCTGTTAGCTTCTCTGCTCGCAACTCTTCTTTGATCTAAATCATATCTGTTGCTTACATTCGAATGCCTTTGAGCAAAACTATTGTTTGGTCTCATTCTTTCATAACCGTAAGTACGTCTTGATTCATAAAGAACCGGAGCTCTGTAACTTCTTCTTGTGGTTACATAATTGTAATTATTGTGAACGTTGATACATACGTTTACATTGTTTCTGTATCTGTAAACTGGGTAAGGTCTCCACGCTGCATAATACGTTGGGTAGTAACCCCAATACCAAGTAGAGTAGTATGGTCTGTAATTAGTAACCCAAAATGAAGTATAAATTACCGGAGCTACACTATAAACAGGCTCATAAATATAGTTGTCACCATATAAATAAGTATTACCTACAACCTGTACGCTTACTTTATTGTAATTGTCTCTTTCAACATCAATCGTAGCAACATCCTGATAAACATCGCGATCTAAAACGGCCTGAATAATTACAACGTGAGTTCTGTCTTCTACAGATTCAATTACACGTAAATAATCAACTTCGTCGTCACCATTTAAATCAAGGTTTGAAATTTGATATTTAGGATCATTTAATCTTCTTTCAAAATCCTGAAGATTAGCAGATTCTCCAAACATGGAAGCAACTGCCCTTAAATCTAAATTATCGCTTATATCTGAGTTTTTTGCGTAAACAGTAGTTTGGTTTTGTGCTCCACAAGAACTAAAAACTAATGCTACAACCGCTATTAAAAGTAATTTCGTTTTCATGACTAAATCATATTAAATTATTTGTGATAGGAGATATCCAATTACTGTGCCACAAATTAAAATTAGATGCTTTTGGTTTGTAAATATCACGTTTGTAGCTTGTTATGTTTTTGTTGAATTGTAATTGAATTTTGATTGAACAAAAAATACTGGAAATTATTATTTTCTGAAAATAAACAAAACATATTTGAGATGTTAGAAATAATTGTATTTTAGCATTGAACAAATCTTAATTTTTATGAAAAAACTAATTTTATTCTTTGGTGTTTTTGTTTTATTAATGTCTTTTAGAACGCTCAATAACAGCAGTAAAAAAGCTTACAGTGGTGGTTTTACGTCAATGAAAATAGATACATTGTTTAATGATAAAATTAGCATAAGAGCAATTGTAATTGATAAAAATAAAGTTTGGTACGGAGGAGATAATTCTCGTTTTGGATATTATGATCTGGATAAAAAAGAAAAATTTGAAGAACATATTTATCGTGACACTCTAAAATTAGAATTTAGAAGTATTGCACAGACTTCTAACAATATCTTTTTACTAAGTGTAGGAAATCCTGCGCTGCTTTATTCAGTTTCTAAAAAAGACAAAAAAGTAAAGTTAGTTTACAAAGAAGTAAACCCAAAAGTTTTTTACGATAGTATGCAGTTCTGGAATGACAAAGAAGGAATAGCAATTGGTGACCCAACAGAAGATACTTTTTCTATAATTGTAACACGCGATGGAGGAGAAACCTGGACAAAACTATTGTCTGATAAATTACCAACAAATGCTACCGGCGAAGCAGCTTTTGCAGCAAGTAACACCAATATTGTTATAAATGGAGACGATACATGGCTGGTTTCTGGCGGAAAAAAAGCACGTGTTTTTTATTCTCCCGATAAAGCAAAAACATGGAAAGTTGTTGAAACTCCAATTGTTCAGGGAAAAGCAATGACAGGTATTTATACAGCAGATTTTTACGATTCTAAACACGGATTTATTGCCGGAGGAGATTACGATTATCCAGACAAAAAAATAAACAATAAAGCTTTTACTAAAGATGGAGGGAAAACCTGGGAATTAATAGGTCAGAATATGGGCTTTGGTTATGCATCATGTATACAGTATGTTCCGGGCGGAAATGGAAGAGAAATTGTTTGTGTTGGATCTGAGGGAATTCAATATTCTCAAAATGGAGGAGAAAACTGGACGCAAATGTCTACTGATTCGAAATTTTTTACAATACGTTTCGTTAACAGAAATACTGCGATTGCAGCCGGATACAATAAAGTAGTCCGACTAAACTTTAAATAAAAAAAATAAGAACCCTAAATAATAAAGTAAGTATTATTATATAGGGTTCTTATCACTGTTGTTTCTTAAAAGGAAATTACTTTCCTGCTTTGTCCCGATATTGTTTTAATAATTTTCGGTTAAAATCATCTTCAGATTTTTTAAGCTTTAATATTTTTTTTGCAGGCAATACCTTTTTTAGGTTTGTCATAAACTTTTCACGTAAAAGATATAATTCTTTATCCGTGCATTCAATTTGAGATAACAATGTAGTAGCTTCTTTTTCTGAAATTGAATTTATATTGTCATCGTCCAGTTTTTTCAGGTACGTTTTCATTTTATCATGACGCAATTCAAATTGTTTGTCATCGTACGCATTGTAAATTGGCCAAAATTTCTCTGCTTCTGTTGGTGTAAGCTCAAGTTCTGTAGTTAAAAACGAAACTTTAAAAGCTTTAATTTTTTCACGTTTTTCATCTGTTTTATCATTTTGGGCATAAAATGAAAAAGTAACTAAAAACAGAAGTAATGCTAATATATTTTTGATTTTCATATCGTATAATTTTGTTTTTATTCAGAAATTAAATTTTCAATATTAGGATTTGTTGCTAAAATATCCTCCAGTGTTTCTTCTTCTAATGCAACATTCTTATTTAATTTGTCAATGTCTTTAGTATCTAATTCTTTAATTAAATCGTATTGATTTAAGTTTGATTGATAGGTTAGATAGGTTTCTAATGTTGCTTCGTCAAGCTCTTTTGATGCTTTATAATAGTGATTTGCAGTTGGAATCAAAAAGGCAATAAAAACTGCCGCCGCAGCCGCTATCGAAATAACTTTTTTACGTTTATAAAGAGGAATTACTTTTACTTCTCTTTCATTAATCTCTTCTAAAACTTTTGCCGAAAGGGTATCAAAATAATGATCCGGAGTTTTAAATCCTGATTTTACTTTCGGTTCGTTTTCTAATTTAAATTCTTTCATAATGTCTGTAAGATAAGATTTGCTATAAAAGGTTTAATTTGTTGTAACATATAATTCTATTTTTTTTACCGCATGGTGATATGATGCTTTTAATGCACCAACGGATGTGCCAAGAATTTCTGCGATTTCTTCGTATTTTAATTCCTGAAAATATTTCATCTTAAAAACCAGCTGCTGCTTTTCTGGCAGTGTAACAATTGCTTTTTGAAGTTTGATCTGGATTTCATCTCCATCAAAATAAACATCTGATTTTAGATTGTCGATCGTTTTGTTTTGTAAATCTTCAGAAGTTATACCTTTTAATTTTGCTTTCTGATTTAAAAAAGTCAAAGCTTCGTTTGTTGCAATTCGATACATCCAGGAAAAGAGTTTACTTTCTCCTTTAAAGTTTTTTAAGTACTGAAATACCTTTACGAAAGTATTCTGCAAAACATCGTCTGCATCATCATGATTCAAAACAATATTTCGAATATGAGAATACAGCGGTTTTTGATAATCAGATATAAGTTTTTGAAACGCTGTGTTTTGCGTTTTAGGATCTAATAATTGTTGTATAAATTCCTTTTCGTCGATCAAACTTCTTGATTTATCAATCCTTATATTAACTTAGAATGAATTTTAAACAAAAGGTTTAATTCACCTTGAAAAAAAATTAAAATTCAGAGTCTTCTTCTGTTTTTGCAGGAGTTGTTGTTGCCGGTGCTGCAGGTTTTGGCGTAACTGGTTTTTGAACTGCAGGCTTTTGCGCTGCTGGTTTTGGTGCAGTCGTCGCTGGAGTTGTTGTTCCTGATGCATCGGTTTCTGTTTCAGCTTGATAAGCTGGTGAAGTAACAGGCGTTGTTGCTGAAGCAGGAACTACTTTTGGTTTTATTGGGAAATAAATTTCTGTAACTAATTTAGAAGGGCTTTTTACATCTAATTTGCTTACAGACAGAATTTCAAGATGTGACCATCCTAATTCAGGTATAATTTTTTGATTGTTGATGTAAGCTGTTGTTTTTGCAATAGCTTCGCTTGTGTGTGTATAATCTCCTTTTAAAGTGGTTTTAACAGCATCAAAACCATTTAATTTTCCTGATAAAATATCACTTCCTGAACTAATCGAAATCTCTTTATTAATAGGTAAACAAATAGAGATTTTTGCCAATCCTTTTGCAGTATCATAGGTATGATAAATAATAAAAGGTTTTCCGTTTGCGCTTAGATCATTGGTTTCGCTAAAATGAATAAGCTTCGGAATTACAATTCTGGCATTTTTATTAATCTTGGCAATTTCGCTTGTAAAGGTCTGTTTTATATACGGAGTTTCGGTTTTCTTCACCACTCCATCTACTTTTACAGCGTAAGTTTTGGTTTCATAATCCAGATTTTTGTCAATGTTTACAAGGCTTTTTTCATAAATAGTTCCAATAACTTTATCAGAACCGCCATTTAATGCCGCATATATTTTAAACAAAAAGCTCATTGTTCCTTTTGCTTTCCAGGTTACTTTTGTTTTTCCTGCCAGCGTATCTTTAAAAGTCCAGGTTACATCAGCTTCGGTGCCGTCGTATTTCATTTTTTGTTCAATACTTTCTCCGTCTTTTGTTTTTAGCGTAATGGCATTTCCCGTCTCTTCATCGCTGGACCAGGAAAATGAACCTCCGTTTCCGGTAGTTTTATTTGGGAAAGTAAATTTTAAAGACGGATCTTCAACTGCCCAAGATTCAAAATCTTCGTAGTTTCTAAAGTCATTTACATAATTATATACAGTTGCTTTTGGCGAATTGATTACTTTGCTTCTTTCAACAGAAAAAATCCCTTTTTGGGTAGCAACAAAAACGGTAAGAGCAACTAAACTTAATAAAAGTAAAAGAAATAAATATTTTAGAATCTTCATTGGTGCAGGTTTTTCGTAAAGTTATAAATTTTCTTGGGAGTCTAAACTAATAACTAAAAATAATAGATTGTATTATCTCTTTAAAAAGATTTTGATGACAAATAAAAGGGCAATAAAAAGAAGAAATACAAGTAATACTTTATAATTTCCTTTATAAAAAACTTTGTGAAGTGCAAGATCTTTGCGGTAAGCGAAAATCATTACGATTACAAATGCAATAAAAAAACAGAGTCCGAATATTAATTGTCCTTGACTAAACATACTTAAAAATAATTTTTGACAAATTTAGAGAATTGTATACGATTTGTTGCTAATTTGCCGACTCATTTAATAGAATAAAAACATGAAAAAACAACTAGATGCAGTTACAGAATTTCATACTGCTTTTAAAATAGGTCACAGCCAGACTCCAATTGCTGATTTGGGAGAAACTAAAAAACTGCTTCGTTATAATTTAATGAAAGAAGAAAACGAGGAATATCTTGAAGCGGTACAAAATAATGATTTAGTCGAAATTGCTGATGCTCTTGGTGATATGATGTATATTTTATGCGGAACTATTATTGAGCACGGTCTTCAGGATAAAATCGAAGCTGTTTTTGATGAAATTCAACGCAGTAATATGAGTAAACTTGGCGAAGATGGAAAACCAATTTATCGTGAAGATGGAAAAGTAATGAAAGGTCCAAATTACTTTAAACCTGATTTTTCTAAATTACTGTAAAAGATTAACAGCAAACAGCGCTAAGATTTTTTTCTGTAGTTCTTGTGAAAAAAAAGTTCGCAAAGCTTTGTGTAATTTTTGTCATTTCGACGAAGGAGAAATCTTTGTAAGCAGCTCGACAAAGATTGGATTCTCGTTGCGGAGTTACTTACGAAGATTTCTCCTTCGTCGAAATGACAAGATTGTGGTTAATCTTAGTGTTCTCTGCAGTAAAATTTAATAATAAAATAAAAACCCGACAACGAATGCTGTCGGGTTTTTGTTTTTATTCTGATTTTGGATTATTGAACTTTAACGGTCCATCCATAAGTATCTTCAGAAAGTTTATTTTGAAGACTTGTTAGTTTTTCTTTTAAGAAAGAAGCGTATGAATTCTCGATTGGTGTCATTTCAAAATATTCACCTTTATATGAGAACCCTTTAATTACACTGATAACTGCAGCAGTTCCAGCTCCGAAGATTTCTTTTAAAGATCCGTTTTTAGCCGCTTCAACTAATTCTGAAACAATTACCGGACGAACTTCAACATTCAATCCTTCTTTTTCAGCCATTGCAATTAAACTTTTTCTGGTAATACCATCTAAAATTCTTTCGCTTGTTGGAGCGGTTAATAAAGTATCGTTGATTCTGAAGAAAACGTTCATTGTTCCAGCTTCTTCCAGTTTTGTATGTGTTGCATCATCAGTCCAGATAACTTGTTGGAAACCTTCTTTGTTTGCCAGGTTAGTTGGGTAAAACTGTGCAGCATAGTTTCCGGCAGCTTTTGCAGCACCAATTCCACCATTTGCAGCTCTACTGTAATGTTCAGCAATAATTACTTTTACTTCACCACCATAATAAGATTTTGCAGGAGAAAGTAAAATCATGAATTTATATTCGTCAGATGGATTTGCAATAACCCCAGGACCAGTAGCAATCATAAAAGGACGGATGTACATACTTGCACCGTTTCCTCTTTGAATCCATTCCTGATCGATTTTTAATAATTCATTTAAACCTTCCAAAAATATATCTTCCGGAACTTCAGGCATAGCCATACGTACAGCAGAATTATTGAAACGTTTGTAGTTTTCATCAGGTCTAAACAACCAAACATCATTATTTTCATCTTTATAAGCTTTCATTCCTTCAAAAATCGCTTGTCCATAATGAAAGACTTTTGAAGAAGGATCCATTAAAATCGGTGCATAAGGCTTAATGATCGGAGTCTGCCATTGTCCGTTTTTGTAATCACATTCAAATAAATGGTCTGTAAATACAGCACCAAAGCTTAAGTTTTCAAAGTCTACAGAACTTATCTTAGACGAAGTAGCTTTTCTGATTTCAATTTTGCTTGTTTGAGTTGTACTCATAATTATGTAAAGTTTTTATCTAATTTGTATTCTTAACAGAAGAAAATATAACGTAATGATCTGATGAAGAATAGGTTTTCTCAAATGCAAAATTACGGAAAAATATATAATTTACTTGGTAAAACTGCATTAATTCCTGTGTTTAACTGAGATTTATTTATCTTATAATAAACCTAAAATTTTTGCGGAGTTTTATAAGGAATTTATGAAAAAACTATCATTTTTTAAGGCTTTACGCATTTGTTTTGAGTAAATTTGACTTAGAAAATGGATTATAAATCAATAATTATCCATTGCAAAATTCGAAAATTGTGAAAAGAGAAATAATTAAAACGCTAGATGGTTCAACCACAATTCATTTAGAAGAATGGAACGAAAGTTACCATTCAAAACACGGCGCCATACAAGAAGCAAAACACGTATTTATAAAAAATGGTTTGTCCTTATTTGACAGTAATCCGGTTTCAATTCTTGAAATTGGTTTTGGAACGGGTTTGAATGCTTTTATAACCTTTTTAGAATCAGAACATAAACAGCAGCAAATTGATTATGTTGGGGTAGAAGCGTATCCTGTAAATGCCGAAGAGATTTTAGGAATGAATTATGTTGCCGAACTTGAGGCATTGGAATTTGAGAACATTTTCGAGAAAATGCATAAAACGGAATGGAATGAGAAAAACGAAATTAGCAGCAAATTCTCGTTAACCAAAAGGAAACAATTTTTTGATGAAATAAACGATTTTGAAATTTTCGATTTGATTTACTTTGATGCCTTCGGATACCGCGTGCAGCCGGAGCTTTGGAGTACTGAAATTTTTCAGAAAATGTACAATAGTTTAAAACCTAGTGGAGTCCTTGTTACTTATGCGGCCCGCGGAGTTGTTAAAAGAAGCATGATTTCTGTTGGATTTACAGTCGAAAAATTAGCAGGCCCGCCGGGAAAACGAGAAATGTTTAGAGCCTTTAAAAAGGTGTAATTTAGTTGTTTAGAATGGTTCTATATTGATTTATCTGTACTAAGAAAACGTATTCGTTGCTAAAGTTTTTAAAAAAATAAGTTAAAAAGAAACTTTATATATGATTAATGTTTACATTTGGTGCGAGTTTAAAAATATAGATAACCCCCAAAAATCTTATTTTATTATGTCAAAAATGATGTTTGATTACACGAAATCAATACTTGAGAGAGTTAGTTTCGACCCGGTACTTTTCTGCAGAGAGTTAGAAAAAGCTATCAAAACACTGTTACCATACGAAATGGAACAATTGCAAGAATGGTTATTAAATTTCATTATTGAAAAACCAGAATTAAAACAAAGTCTACTACTAATTAAAGTATAAAAAAAAGGAGCCAAATTGGCTCCTTTTTTTATGCTTGCTTTTTTTGCAGCGGACTAATGATTTGAACATTCTGAAAAACAATTGCTCCTTTTACAACGCCGGCAATTGTAGATCGAATCGCGTCAATGATTTGCATTTTTAATTCACTCTTTGGGTAAATCAAACTTACCTCACGGGCAGGTTTTGGTTCCTTAAAGTTTCGTAGTTTCAGTTTGTCGGATTCTTTTAAGTCTAAGGTGTGCAAGTACGGAAGTAACGTTGTGCCCAAACCTTCGTCGGCTAATTTTATTAAAGTTTCAAAACTTCCGCTTTGAATCTGAAAATTATTTTGCTCGACATCAGTACCGTTTTTGCATAAATTTAAAATCCCGTCCCTAAAACAATGTCCGTCCTGTAAAAGTAAAATCTCATTAATATTTAAATCAGCCACTTCGATTTCTTCTTTTTGAAAACTGTGGTGATGCTCCGGAATGTAAGCTACAAATGGCTCAAAGTATAAAACGATCTCTTTTATTTTTTCATCTTCAAGCGGAGTTGCCGCAATTGCAGCATCAAGATGTCCATTTTTTAGTTTTACAATAATTTCATCTGTATTGAGCTCTTCAATTAAAAGCTTAACCTTTGGATATTTCTTAATGAAATTATTCAAAAACATAGGTAAAAGCGTTGGCATAATAGTCGGGATAATTCCTAAACGAAATTCTCCTCCTATAAAACCTTTTTGCTGTTCGACAATATCTTTAATTCGATCTGCTTCGTTTACAATGTTTTTTGCTTGATTTACAATCTTTTGCCCAATATCTGTAAGCTGAATAGGTTTTTTACTTCTGTCAAAAATTAAAATATTAAGTTCTTCTTCAATTTTTTGAATCTGCATACTTAATGTGGGTTGTGTTACGAAACATTTTTCGGCAGCAAGAGTAAAGTTTTTATGCTCTGCAACTGCTAACACATATTGTAATTGAGTTATCGTCATTTTGATAGTAATTTTTGATACAAAAATAAGTAAATATAATTTTTTTTTATAATTTTTTTAATGAAGATAATTTAAATTTGTAGTAAACTTAGTTATAAAAAATGAAGATTATGAAAACAAATATTTTAGGATTACCTGTAAAAGAGTCAGAATTGTTAGTGAAAGAATTAAATGTTTTATTATCAAATTTTCAGGTATACTATCAAAATTTAAGAGGAATTCATTGGAATATTCGTGGAAAGCGTTTCTTCGATTTACATGTAAAATTTGAAGAACTATATACAGATTCACAATTAAAAATAGATATGATTGCAGAAAGGGTTTTAACAATTGGCGGAACTCCGTTGCACACTTTTGAAGATTATATCAAGAACAATAAATTGACAGTTGGAAAAAATATCTCAAACGATGAAAAAGCAGTTCAGTTAATTGTAAACTCATTATCTGATTTGTTAAAAATTGAAAGAGAAATCCTGAATAAATCTGGAGAAATTAATGATGAAGGTACAAATTCAATGATGAGTGACTTTATTGCAGAGCAGGAAAAAACAATTTGGATGATGAATGCATGGCTGGACGAATCGCTATAATTTGTTGTTTATGAATGTGTTAAAAAGCAGAATAGTCTAGTTTGATTATTCTGCTTTTATGTTTTTGTTAAAATTGTATAAAATTTTTGGCTTGTCGCTTTGATTTTATTTGTTTAACGCTATTTTTGCTCCGATGAAAATACTTGCACGTATATTATTATTCATATTTATTGCCTTCTTATCGACCCCAACAATTGTTCAGGCGATTAAGAAAGGGAATTCGTGCGTGTCTTTTAATTTTTCTGAAGAGGAAGTGCATAAAGAACTAAAATCTGTTGTACATCCTGTAATTTTAGAACACGAAGCACCGCTTCCTGTTTACATTCAAAAGAAAACGATCGTTTCTGAAAACATCGTAAAACTAGATAATATTTCTCCGAGCATATTTGCTCCACCACCCAACTTGGCATAATACTTCCGATTATTTGAAGAACAACTGTATTTACAGCAAATACAGCATGGTTCTAATGTATCAATTTTTAGTATTGTATTATGACAAAAAAAATCAATCTTTTTGCCAACCTTAAGTCTGACTTTGCTTCAGGTTTAGTGGTTTTCTTGGTGGCTCTTCCATTGTGTTTAGGTATTGCAATGGCTTCTGGAGCGCCGTTATTTTCTGGAATTATTGCGGGTGTTATTGGTGGTATTGTGGTAGGTTATTTAAGCCAGTCACATATTAGCGTTTCTGGCCCTGCGGCTGGTTTAACAGCAATTATTTTAACAGCTATTACTGATTTTGGTGCCTTTGATGTGTTTTTACTGTCTGTGTTTATTGCAGGACTAATTCAATTGGCATTAGGATTTTTAAAAGCGGGAAGTATATCAAACTATTTTCCAACAAACGTAATCGAAGGAATGCTTGCAGGTATCGGGATCATTATTATTCTGAAACAAATTCCGCATGCATTTGGTTATGATGCTGATTTTGAAGGTGATCAGGCTTTTATTCAAAACGACGGAAGTAATTCATTTTCATTTCTTTTTGATGTCTTAAATCATATCAATTTAGGAGCAGTTGTAATTTCATTGATTTCACTTGTAATATTAATTTCATGGGATAAAGTTCCTTTTTTAAAGAGATTAAAATTAGTTCCGGGTGCACTTGTAGCTGTTATCCTGGGAGTTTTATTAAATGAATTTTTTATATCAACAGGAAGCTCATTGGCAATTGCAAAAGAACATTTGGTTTCTTTGCCAGTTCCAAAGTCTTTTGATGATTTTAAATCCATTATAATTACACCAAATTTTTCTGCAGTAACAAATCCGCAGGTTTGGGTTGTAGGTGTTACAATTGCCATTGTAGCTTCTATCGAAACACTTTTGTGTATTGAGGCTTCAGACAGAATGGATGTTCAAAAACGTTATACTGATACCAATGTTGAGCTTAGAGCGCAGGGTATAGGTAATATTGCAAGTTCACTTTTGGGCGGATTACCAATGACTTCTGTTGTAGTAAGATCTTCTGCAAATAATAACGCAGGTGCAAAATCTAAAATGTCATCTATAATTCATGGTGTACTTTTATTGATAAGTGTATTGTCGATTCCGGCAATTTTAAATAAAATTCCTTTGGCAACTTTGGCTACGGTTTTAATCTTGGTTGGATATAAATTAGCAAAACCAGCAACCTTTATGCATTTCTGGGAAAAGGGGAAATACCAGTTTGTCCCTTTTATCGCAACTTTGGTCTTTGTCGTTGCGACAGATTTGCTTAAAGGAGTTGCTTTAGGAATTATCATTAGTATCATTTTTGTTTTAAGAGGAAATTTAAAAAGAGCTTACATCTTTAAAAAAGAAGAATATGAAGACGGCGACGTTATTCACATCGATTTAGCGCAGGAAGTTTCTTTTTTAAATAAAGCCGCAATCAAACAAACACTGAGTGAAATTCCTGAAAATTGTAAAGTAATTATTAATGCGCACGATACAGAATACATTGCGCATGATGTATTAGATTTGATTCGTGAGTTTAAAGAAACCCGCGCTATTGATGAAAACATCAAAGTAAAACTAAAAGGTTTTAAAGAGGCATACGAATTAGAAAACACGCCTGATAACAACAATCACGTTACAATTGAACATTATTATGATGTTGCAAAACGAGCATTGGTTAAGAAAGAACAAAAAGAAAAATTTTAAACAAATTATATAAATAAAGATATTATTCAGGTTTGAGAAATATCAAAATTTAAATAACTTTACAAAAAAGTCTTTTTGATATGCTTAAGCATTGATAATACCAAGAAAAAACCGAAGAAAAATGAGAAAGTTCTATGAACAAATATTAGAGAACAATAAAAAATGGGTAGAAGATTCATTAGCAAAAGATCCTAATTACTTTGCTGATTTAGCAAAAGGACAATCTCCGCCATTATTATGGATTGGATGTTCTGACAGCCGTGTTCCTGCAAACGAAATTATTGGGGCAAAACCTGGTGAAGTGTTTGTACACAGAAACATTGCTAACATGGTTGTTCACTCAGATATGAATATGTTAAGCGTACTGGATTATGCAGTAAACGTTTTAAAAGTAAAACACGTTATTGTTTGCGGACATTACGGATGTGGTGGTGTAAAAGCTGCTATGGGTAATTTATCTGTTGGAATTATCGATAACTGGATTCGTCACATTAAAGATGAATACCGTTTACATGACAAATACTTGAATTCTATTGAAGATGAAACAGAACGTTTTAATGCTTTTGTAGAAATTAATGCTAAAGAGCAAGTTTACAATTTAGCTAAAACATCAATTGTACAATCTGCTTGGAAAAACGGTCAGGATTTGATGCTTCACGGATGGGTTTACGGTTTAAATTCTGGTTTTGTAACCGATTTGAATGTAACCATTTCTTCGAATGATGAACTTGATGATGTTTACCAATTGAGTAATCTATAAAAATAAAAAATCGCCTCAAAAGGGCGATTTTTTTTATTCGTTTTCGTCTAGATTTTCATTGAATGCAGATGGTAACATCGTTGGAATAAACTTGATTAAAATTGGCAGTAATAAACTTCCGCCCGGAAGCAGGAATATTGTTAAGGACGGAATCGTTTTACAAATATCTAAAAGCTGTTTTTTTACTTTTTTCTTTTCCTTTGCATCTAAATCCCTTGTTGTAGAATAAGCCAATAGAACCATTAATTCCTTACTCTGAACAATTTCCTTAATTAACCTGTTTTTGTTTCTTATAATCAGTTTTACAACGCTGTGTGTCATTTGATCATAGAAATGCTTAACCGGATTTGAGTAATTAAAATACGGAATCTTCTTTTTATGAGTCGTAATAAAATCATGCGTGGTGTCGATGCTTGCTTTTACAAAATCATCAGCAACGCCCATCATTGAACCCAGAGAATACAAGAAATAGGATTCTTCATTTTCGACAACGCCATCGCTCCACAAAGCCATTCCGGCCATATCGATTAAATAATAATGCTCTAAAGTATTTTTAAAATAATCTAATTGTAAAGTTTCTAAAGTATCTACGGTAACTTTCGAAAATTTAGAATAGCGTATAGAAGCCTCAAAAAGTTTAATCAGCAAATCGTCGTGCTGCGATTTGATTGTTTTTGTTTTTAAAGCTAAGCCTACGATTCCAAGAACCGTTTCTTCAATTCTTTTTAGATATTTTTCAGGAATTTCTCCATGTTCTAGATATTGTCTAAAGGCCAAAACATCAATAAACAAAAGCGCATTAGTTACTAAATGCGAAAAGTTTTTACTGATGATACTGTCATTGGTCTGCACTCTTTCATCAATTATACTTTCTAATGAATGAGAAGGAGTGTCTTTTGGAAGCAGAATCTTAAACAAATTAAACCCTTCCGGATTCATTTGTTTGTAGAATTTTAAAACTTCGGTAATAAAGTTATTTGGTTCAGAATTTCTTTTTTCTAAACAAAAAACATGATAAAGAGTATTTAATAAGGCAATTTTAGAAATTTCGGTTTTAAACCAGCCTTTTATCGGAATTGGAATTTGAGAATCAATTGCAATGATATGACCGTAGATAAAACCAGTTTCTCTAACTTTATAGTAAAAGGAATCTGTAGTTTCAAAAGGAATTGCTTCTGAAAACTTCTGCTCACTAAAAAACTTATCGATCCAGCCGTGTGCTGATGGGTTAATCATTGAATTGAATTTATAGCTGCAAAGCTATATCTTTTTCTTGTTTTAGAGTGAATTAAAAATAAAATAACCACTAGATTTTTGTGAAATATAGTGGTTATTAGTATTTTATTATTTTTTATTACTTAATTATTCCGGCACAGGCAACTCTTCCTCCGGCATTTCCGGTTGGCTGAGTTGTAAAATCATCTGTTCCCTGATGTACAATTAAACCTTTTCCTAACACATCTTTAGTGGCATCGCCACAGCCTACACACCATTCGTCAGTAGTTAAGGTTATAGTTCCGTTACCTTTTTCATCAGCGGTAAAGTTTCCAATATCACCTTTATGATATTCTCCAACTCCCCATTTTCCGTGTTTTTTAAAAGTCGGGTTCCAGTGTCCGCCGGCAGAACTTCCGTCGGCAGCAGTACAATCTGCTTTTTCGTGAATATGTATTGCGTGAACTCCAGGCTGTAAACCAGAAACTTTTGCCGTAAAAGTTACTTTGCCATCTTTCTCCGTAAAAGTAGCAGTTCCACTTACGTTACTACTGCTTTTTGGTTCTAATGCTACAGTCAAAGTTTTGGCATCATTTGATTTTGTATTGGTCTTACAGCCAATGAATAAAGCTGTAATTATAGCGAATGATACGATCAGTTTTTTCATATATACGGGCATTTTAAATTAAAGATTAAGTAAATTTAACATAAAATAACGGAATAATTTGACTCTAAAAGTTAAAAAAAAGTCAAACTATACGTCGTAATTTAAGATCGATTGAGCACAAAAACGAAAAATATTGTTTAAATTCGTAATAGTTTTAACGAAAAATTTCTGAAACTAAATTTCTCTAATTCGTTCATATTTAATACTTAATGTTATGATGAAAAAGATTTTAATCCTCGTTTTTATTACTTCGTTTTTATTTTCCTGCAAGTGTCAAAAAACAGATTCGGCTGCAAAACTCGACGGAACCTGGGAACTCAATTATATTACCGGACCACGAATTACTTTTGATGGTTTATATCCAAATAAAAAACCGACTATAACTTTCAATACAAAAGACAATCAGGTTTCTGGAAATAATAGTTGTAATTCTTATACTGGAAAATTAGTTGTAAACGGTAATAAAATTGACCTTACGCAGCCAATGGCAGTTACTAAAATGATGTGTGTTGACGGACAGCAAGGCGAACAAACTTATATGGGTACGCTTCAAAAAATTACATCGTATGATATTACAGATGATGGAAAAACCCTGAATTTAATTTCAGGAGATATTGCAATGATGAGATTTACGAAAAAGTAAACGACTTGTTTTACTTAAAATGATGTGAGATGAAAACTAAATTATTCCTTTTATTAGTACTGTTTGGGTTTTTGAATTTTCCTGTATTTGCACAACAAAAAAGCAAAAAAGAACTCAAAGCCGAAAAAGAATTACAAAAGCAAAAAGAAACTGAAGCTTTAATCGATTCTAAAAACTTTGTTTTTGAAGCTCAAAAAGTCACACCACAAGGCGGACGGCTTATTATTTTAGATTATAATACTTATTTTTTGAAGTTTAATGCTGAAAAAACAACCTGTGATCTTCCTTTTTTTGGCCGCGGATATAATGTGGGTTACGGAAGTGACGGCGGAATTAAATTTGAAGGAACACCAGAGAACATTAAAATAGGGAAGAAGTCAAAAAATTATAGTGTGAGAGCCACGGTTAAAGGCAAAGACGATGTTTATGATTTAATATTTACTATTTTTTTTGATGGAGGAGCTTCACTTTCTGTCACCAGTAACAACAGAGGCCCAATTTCTTATGATGGAGAAATAAGCGCTCCAAAAACCGAATAGATAAAAAAATAAAAGAGAAGAGGTTTAATAGATTTGTGTAATACATACTTAAATATATGCCTAAATTTTATCATCTTTTACCGTTAGTTTTTTTATTTACCTTAAAGATGTTTAGTCAGGATCTGGAACCCAGAGTATATGCCAATGTCGCTAAAAATCTTAATGTTGTCGCGATAGGATATGTTTTTACAAACGGAAATGTCTTAACAGATCCATCTTTGCCAATTACTGATTTTACGCTTCATAGTCATAATGCAGCAGTAAATTATATTAGAACTTTTGGATTGTCAAATAAACTGGCGCGTGTTCAGGTTTCTCTTCCTTACACTTTTATGGATGGTTCACAAACCCGAACAAATGGAGATGTATTAACTGGTTCACGAGCTGGTTTTGCTGATATGAAAATACGTTTTGGAATTAACCTTCTTGGTTCTCCTGCACTTGATAAATCTGAATTTAAAAACTTTGAACAGAAGACTATTTTAGGAGTCAGCTTAGTTACTTCAGTTCCAACGGGAAAATATTATGATGATAAACAAGTAAATATTGGAACGAATCGCTGGGCTTTTAAGCCGGAAATTGGAGTATCAAAACGTTTTGCACATGTTTATGCAGAAGCTTATGGAGGAATTTGGTTTTATACTGATAATAATGATTTTTTAGGAAAGAAGTTAGAGCAGAAACCTACTTATAGTTTACAGGCACACGCAAGTTATTATTTTAAAAATCATATGTGGATTGGTTTTAATACCAATTGGTTTTTTGGCGGAAAGACAATAACTGATGGAGTTTCTGATGATAGTGAAATTGATAACTGGAGGGTAGGAGGAACATTCTCAGCACCAGTCGCAAAAGCACAGTCCTTTAAGTTTCAATATCATATCGGAGCTTATACCAACAATGGGTTGAATTATTATGCTTTATCTCTGGCTTATCAATACTCTTTCTTTTGATTAAAGTGTTTGCAATTAGAATCTTAAAGGCATAATTATTTAGAAACAAATTTAAAAATCAATACTATGAAAAAATTAAGTCTTATTTTTATTATGGCAATTGCCGTGTTTTCATCTTATGCACAATCTTCATTTAAAGAAGATGTTGACGTTTTACAAAGCGTTTATGGAAAATCTAAAGCCGATTTAGTAAAGCAGTATATGAATTTATCTGATGCACAGTCAGCAGCTTTTACAAAGGTTTATGATGATTACGAAACGCAGCGTAAAGCGTTGGGACAAAGTAAATTTCAGCTGATAAATGATTATGCAGCCAATTATGCAACTCTTACCGATGCAAAAGCAGATGAATTGGCAAAAGGAACTTTAAAAAATCATATCGCTTACGAGAAATTATATTGTAAAACGTACAGCAAAGCCAAAAAAGCTATTGGAGCTATAAATGCAGCTAAATTTATTCAGTTAGAAGTTTATTTGCAGACGATAATCAGAGCAGAGATTTTAGAATCGATTCCGTTTATTGGAGAATTAGACAAATCAAAAATCCAATAAAAACATCTTTATAAAATAAAACGGCAGTTACTTAAAAAAATAACTGCCGTTTTTATTTGTTTTAATGAAATTTATTTAGTCGTTTTAACCTCATAAATGGCATTAACCATTCCGTCACGGAAACTATCTAAAGTCAATTCCCAAAACATGATTCCGCCTAGTTTTTTAGACTTTACATATTCTGTTTTTGCTTTAATAGATTTAATATCATCTGATGTTGCGAAGGTTTTAGTTCCTTCATTATACCAGTATGGAGCTTTTGCTTTATCATCCCAAAAATATTTCCAGCCGTTTGCTTCTGTATAAGTTGTGGCATAGTTTTTAAAGTCAGCACCTTGAAAATGCTCTCCTGCCTGATATAATCCGTTATTGATATTTTCTACATTTTTCCATTGTCTGGTATAAAATGCACCTCCAATTACTAATTTTTCAGCAGGAACTCCAGCTTTCAATAAAAACTCAACCGCTCTGTCTGTAGATTCTTCTTTTGGATTTGTGCTGTACAATGGTGTATGATGTCCTGTAACTTTTGAATATCCGTTCACTAAATCGTAGCTCATAATATTGATGCGGTTCACTAATGGAGTTACGGCTTTCCAATCAATCGATTCATCTAAATATTTTTGAAAACCACCGGCAGCAAAACTCAACTCGTATTTTTTACCTAAAGTTGAACGAAGAATTTTAAGCAATTCGGTAAAGTTAGGTTTGTCAACAGCTTGATATAAATGTCCTGGAAGACCTTCAATAGCAGGATATTCCCAATCTAAATCTAAGCCGTCAACTTTAAAGTAATCACTCACTTCTTTTACTGATTTTGCGAATTTCAAACGACCATCAGCAGTAGAAAATGCATCCGAACATGGTTCGCAGCCACCCCAGCCGCCAAGAGATAAAACGATTTTTAATTGTGGATTTTTAGCTTTTAGAGAAACTAAATGTTTTATGGTAATTGAATCTTTAGGAGAATCGACACTTAGCTTTCCATCTTTTAAATGACAAAAACTAAAGATTATTTGATCTAGTTTATTGACTTCGTACTCGTCAATTAGTTTAGAATCACCAGTATAATAAGCGATGATGTCTAATTTCTTATTCTTCTGCGCAAAAATGTTTGTGGATATAAGGCAGATAAATAAAAGGATAATTAGGCTAATTTGTTTCATTTTATGTTTTTTGAAGATTTAAAACGCTAAATATAAAACATTAGAATTTAAATTTTGCTATCAATCCTGTAACATAACCTCAATTTTAATAAAGATTTGTGAAATAGGTTGAAAACCATATAAGTGATATAAGTTCATTTTAGAGTGGACTTAATAGTATTCGTTTTTCCGTAGAGACGCACAGCAGTGCGTCTAACATGACGTAGACGCACTGCTGTGCGTCTCTACAAAAAAAATGCCACAGATTAGAGGAATAAAATGATTAAAAAAATCTGTGAAAATCCTGTAATCTGTGGCAAAAAAAAGAATAAGTCTCTACAAAAACACATCCTTTTTAAATGAACTTATATAACTTATATGGTTCAAAACAAAAAAAATAAACCCGCACAGTTTCGGACTTGTGCGGGTTTAAACAAATTAAAAGCTAAAAACTATTTTTGAATTAGAAGCAGTATGAATTTTCTGCAACTAATTTAGAGGCAATTGTTTCTCTTAATGCCACAACATTTGGCAGGTTGGTGTATTTTGTAAAACGTTTTAATCCCATTAACATCATACGTTGTTCGTCACCTTCAGAGAAAGAAGCGATTCCTTCTTTTCCTCTTAAGTTTATGATATCTACCGCTTTGTACAAGTATAATTTTGCCATAGCGATTTGCTCTTTTACTTTATCTTCACCTTCTCTTTTAGCTAATTTCTCAGTTCTAAGAATAGTACTTTCAGCCATGTAGATTTCGATTAAGATATCGGCAGCAGCCATCAATAATTGTTGGTGAGAATCTAAATCCGGACCATATTTTTGAACAGCACTTCCTGCAACCATTAAGAAAACTTTTTTCAAGTTAGCTACGATTACTTTTTCTTCTGCAAATAATTCAGAGAAATCAGGAGTATCAAAAGATGGAATTCCCATTAATTCTTCCTGAACTTTCATTGCAGGTCCAAGTAAATCAACGTGGCCTTTCATTGCTTTTTTGATCAACATACCTACAGAAAGCATTCTGTTGATTTCGTTTGTTCCTTCGTAAATACGAGCAATACGAGCATCTCTCCAGGCACTTTCCATTGGAGTGTCTTCAGAGAATCCCATCCCGCCAAAAACCTGAATACCTTCGTCAGAACAGTTTTGAACGTCTTCAGAAACTGCTACTTTCAAGATTGAACACTCGATAGCATATTCTTCAACACCTTTCAATTCAGCTTCCTGATGACTTGTTCCTTCTGCTTCACGAGCAGCGATTCTGTCTTCGATGTCTTTTGCAGCACGGTAAGAAGCACTTTCTCCAGCATAAGCGCTAGTCGCCATTTCAGCTAATTTAGAACGGATAGCTCCAAAAGATGAAATAGAAGTATTAAACTGAATTCTTTCGTTAGCATATTTTACAGCACCAGAAGTAACTCTTCTTTGAGCATCAAGACAAGCAGCAGCCAATTTAATACGACCAACATTTAAAGCATTCATTGCAATTTTGAAACCGTTTCCTCTTTCAGACAACATGTTTTCAACAGGAACTTTTGTATCGTTGAAGAAAACCTGACGAGTAGAAGAAGCACGAATTCCTAATTTATGTTCTTCTTCATTCATAGAAATTCCGTTTGAAGGATCATTTTCTACGATGAAACCTGTAATATTTTTATCATCACCAATACGAGCAAAAACGATAAAAACGCTGCAGAAACCTGCATTCGAAATCCACATTTTTTGTCCTGTAATTAAATAATGAGTTCCGTCTTCAGATAAAACAGCTTTTGTTTTTCCTGAGTTAGCATCAGACCCTGCGCCTGGTTCAGTTAAGCAATAAGCTCCAAACCATTCTCCAGAAGCTAATTTTGGAACGTATTTTTTCTTTTGTTCTTCAGTACCATAAAGTGTAATTGGCATAGTTCCAATTCCTGTGTGTGCACCAAAAGCAGTTGAAAATGAACCTGTTGCTCCAGAAATGTAGTCACAAACCAACATTGTAGAAACAAATCCCATTCCTAATCCGCCGTATTCTTCTGGAACTGCAACTCCAAGAAGTCCTAGTTCACCAGCTTTACGCATAGATGATTCTGTGTAAGCGTAATCTTTTTTCTCAAAACGATCTTTATGCGCCCATAATTCTTTGTCAACGAACTCTTTTACAGAGTCACGCATCATTAACTGCTCTTCAGAGAAATCTTCTGGTGTGAAGATATCCTCGCATTTTGTTTCTTTAACTAAAAACTGACCACCACGAGTCACGTTTTTTTCGATTGTATCTGCCATTGCTAATGTTTTTTTATTTTTTGTTTATGTTTTTGTACACAATCTTGTCATTGCGAGGAACGAAGCAACCACACTTGCAAAATAAACTTTGCGTAGTTGTTAGCGAGGTTGCTTCGTTCCTCGCAATGACAAACTGAACGTATACTTTACTTGATAATGCTTTCTTATAATACCTCGTAAATCCCTGCAGAACCTTGTCCAGTCCCCACACACATACTCACGATTCCGTATTTATTACCTCTGCGTTTCATCTCATCAAATAACTGAACAGAAAGTTTAGCTCCTGTACAACCTAGAGGGTGTCCTAAAGAGATCGCTCCACCGTTTACGTTTACGATTTCTGGATTAATGTTTAACTCACGAGTAACTGCTAAAGCTTGTGAAGCAAAAGCCTCGTTTAATTCAATTAATTCGATATCGTTTAATGTTAATCCCGCTTGTTTTAATGCTTTCGGAATTGCTTTTACAGGACCAATACCCATGATTCTTGGCTCAACACCAGAAGAAGCAAAGTTTACCAAACGTGCGATTGGCTCAAGGTTTAATTCTTTAACCATGTCCTCACTCATGATTAAAACGAATGCAGCACCGTCACTCATTTGAGAAGAGTTTCCGGCAGTTACACTTCCGTCAGCAGCAAAAACTGGTTTTAAACCCGCTAAAGCAGCAACAGAAGTTCCGGCTCTTGGGCCTTCGTCTTGTTTTACAACGTATGATTTAGTTTCTTTTTTACCATTTTCGTTGATGAAAGTCTGTTCAACAGTAATAGGAACGATTTGTTTGTCGAATTTTCCTTCTGCCTGCGCTTTCAACGCTTTCATGTGAGAGTTGTAAGCAAACTCGTCCTGATCTTCTCTAGAGATTTTGTATTGGTTAGCCACCGCTTCGGCAGTTAAACCCATTCCCCAATAGTAATCTTCATGACCTGCAGCAGCAACTTTATAATCCGGAGTTGGTTTGTAACCTCCCATCGGAATAAAACTCATACTTTCTGCACCACCAGCGATGATACAATCTGCCATTCCTGATTGGATTTTAGCAGTAGCCATTCCGATAGTTTCTAATCCAGATGCACAATAACGGTTTACTGTAACTCCAGGAACGTCTTCCACTTTTAATCCCATCAAAGAAATCAAACGTCCAACGTTAAGACCTTGTTCCGCTTCTGGCATGGCATTTCCTACCATAACGTCGTCGATACGTTTTTTGTCAAAATCAGGCAATTCGTCCATCATAAACTGAATGGTTTCTGCTGCTAATTCATCAGGTCTTTTAAATCTAAAAACCCCTTTTGGTGCTTTTCCTACCGCAGTACGGTAAGCTTTTACTATATATGCTGTTTTCATTTTCTTAGTTTCTAAGCGGTTTCCCTTTGGTTAACATGTATTGAATTCTTTCCAATGTTTTTCTCTCTGTACAAAGAGATAAGAAAGCTTCACGTTCGATATCTAATAAGTATTGTTCAGATACTAAAGTTGCTTCAGATAAATCACCACCAGCCATTACATAAGCCAGTTTGTTAGCAATTTTCTTATCGTGCTCAGAAATGTATTTTCCAGCTTCCATTTGATCTGTTCCAACTAAGAACATTCCCAGAGCTTGTTTTCCTAATACTTTAACATCCGTTCTTCTGATTGGTTGTGTGTAACCAGCTTCTGCCATTAACAAAGCATGTTTTTTAGCTTCAGCAATCTGACGATCTTTGTTTACTACGATAACATCTTTTCCGTGTTGTAAAAGTCCAGTGTCAAAAGCTTCATAACCAGAAGTCGAAACTTTTGCCATTGCGATTGTTAAGAAATACTCTTGAAGAACGTTTAATTCGACGTCGTTTTTGCGGAATAAATCTGAAGCTCTTAAAGCCATTTCTTTAGATCCACCACCACCAGGAAGTACACCAACACCAAATTCAACTAATCCCATATACGTTTCTGCAGCAGCTACTACTTTGTCAGCATGTAAACTCATTTCGCATCCACCACCAAAAGTCATTCCGTGAGGTGCAACTACAACTGGAATAGAAGAGTAACGAACGCGCATCATAGTGTCCTGGAACAATTTAATTGCCATATTCAATTCGTCGTATTCCTGCTCAACCGCCATCATGAAAATCATTCCGATATTAGCTCCAACAGAGAAATTCGCTGCCTGGTTACCAATAACTAAACCTTGATATTCTTTTTCAGATAAGTCGATTGCTTTATTGATAGCTTGTAGAACGTCGCCACCAATGGTATTCATTTTAGATTGGAATTCTAAGTTCAAGATTCCGTCTCCTAAATCCTGAATGATTGCGCCACTATTGCTCCAAACTTTTTTGCTTTCGCGAATGTTGTTTAGGATAATGAATGAATCTTGTCCAGGAACTTTTACTTGTGATTTTGTTGGAATGTTATAGAAATAAGTCGCTCCTTCTTTTACAGAATAGAAACTATCGCTTCCAGAAGCCAACATTTCAGTAACCCATGCAGCTGGCTCTAAACCTTCTGCTTTCATGATTTCAATTCCTTTGGCAACACCAATGGCATCCCAGATTTCGAATGGACCATTTTCCCATCCAAAACCAGCTTTCATGGCGTCGTCAATTTTGTATAATTCGTCTGAGATTTCAGGAATTCTGTTTGACACATAAGCAAACATTCCGGCGAAACTCTTACGGTAGAATTCTCCCGCTTTATCTGTTCCTTTTACTAAAACTTTAAAACGATTGATTGGTTTGTCAATTGTTTTTGTTAGTTCAAGCGTAGCAAAATTTGCTTTTTTAGCAGCGCGGTATTCTAATGTATTTAAGTCTAAAGAAAGAATGTCTTTATCTACTTTTTTGTAAAAACCTTGTCCGGTTTTGCTTCCTAACCAATTGTTTTCCATCATTTTTGTGATGAAATCAGGAAGTTTAAACAATTCGTGTTGTTCGTCAGTTGGGCAGTTTTCATAAATACCGTTGGCAACGTGTACCAAAGTATCCAAACCAACAACGTCAACCGTACGGAAAGTAGCCGATTTTGGACGACCAATTACAGGACCAGTCAATTTATCAACTTCTTCAATAGTTAATCCCATTTCTTTCACTAAATGGAATAAACTTTGGATTCCGTAAATACCAATTCTGTTTCCAATAAACGCTGGAGTATCTTTAGCAACAACCGAAGTTTTTCCTAAGAATTTAGATCCGTATTCGTTTAAGAAATCCAATACTTCAGTTGAAGTTTTTGGACCAGGAATAATTTCAAATAATTTTAAGTAACGCGCAGGGTTAAAAAAGTGAGTTCCGCAGAAGTGTTGTTGAAAATCTTCACTTCTTCCTTCGCTCATAAAGTGAATTGGAATACCAGAAGTGTTAGAAGTAACCAAAGTTCCCGGTTTACGGAATTTCTCGATTTGTTCAAAAACTAATTTCTTAATGTCTAAACGCTCTACAACAACCTCAATAATCCAGTCAACATTGGCAATTTTTGCCATATCATCAGTTGTATTTCCAGTCGTGATTCTATTTGCGAATTTTTGGCTGTAAATAGGAGAAGGTTTTGATTTTAATGAATTCGCCAAATGTTCGTTTACCACACGGTTGCGAACGGCTTTACTTTCAAGTGTTAATCCTTTTTTAGCTTCAGCTTCAGTCAGTTCGCGAGGTACGATGTCAAGAAGTAAAACTTCAACACCAATGTTAGCAAAATGACAAGCTATACCTGAACCCATAATTCCGGATCCAATTACAGCAACTTTTTTAATTGTGCGTTTCATATTTGTAAAATTTGTTTTTTTGGGTAGAATTTAAATTTTCTTTTAAAAAAGATTATTCATTTTCTGAGTTTTCTGTTTGCTTCGCCAAATCGCTGGCGCTCGTGTGATTGAAAATATTTTTATCCTGAATTAATTCGTTTATGATTTCAGAAACTTCGATAAAATGTTTCAGTTTTTCATCTGATACATGTTTTCTAACAGTTTCATTAAATTTCAGAACTGTATTTTTAGATAAATCTCTTTTTTCTTTTCCAAAATCGGTTAGGTAGATTAAAACACCTCGTCCGTCACTTGGGTTCTTTTTGCGAACAATTAAACCTTTTTCTTCCATAGATTTAAGTGTTCTTGTTAAGCTGGTTGCTTCCATACCCATTCTTGGGCCTAAAGCGGTTGATGGAGTTCCTTCTTCCTTATCCATACTTAAAAGAGCAAATCCTGTTGCCATGGTAGCATCGTACTTTGCAGCCTCTTCATTATACATTCTTGAAACAGCCTGCCATGTAGCTCTCAAAATATAATCTATTGTTTTGTCTTTCATAGGTAACTATATCGATTTCAAATATAATTAAAAAATACTATGCATGCATATAATTTTTTAATAAATTTTTGGTTAGTTAAAAAATCCCACTGATTTAGAGTGGTTTGGTGGTTTATTTAGAGTGAAATATACTATTCTTTTTTTGGATTTTAACATTTTTAATGGTGTCAAAATCTTTTTTTAATTTTAAAATCGGGTTTAATTCTTCATTCTTCAAAAAATTATGAATTTAATTCAATAGAATTTTCAGGCTCGTATCTTGAAATTGAATCCTGGAAAATCTTTTTTATGCGATTTCTTAGCCCTTCGGGTTTTAAAATTTCAACACAGCTTCCAAAACCTAGAAAAAGCCTTTCCATTTCATAATTTGGTATTACAAACAAATGCACGATAATGCTTCCATCTTCATTTTCTTTAATAACACGCTGAGAAGTATGCAAAGGTTTTGTGAGGACATACGGGGCATTCGAAGCATCAACCCACAATTCAATTCTCCTTGCTTTTAATCCTGAATTGACTGTAACTCCAATTACATCCTTATAATAATTATCTGCATTAAAATCTTCTTCTAAATAAGGTAGATTAAAATCGTAATCAATTGAAATAATTCTGTCGAGCGCTAAATTGGTAATAGGCTGTCCGCCTTTTTTCTTCCCAACAAGAAACCAGCGATTATTAAACTCCTTTAATATAAAAGGATGAAAATGAAACTTAGTTTCCTCCCTCGATTTAAAAGATTTATAAGTAATTATAAGAACCATTTTCTTTATAATTGCCTGATAAATTTCATCTAAATAATGAAGACCTTTTAGATTCTCATTTTTATCCAAATAAATTACAGGTTTTGTATGCGACTTTTCAGAATAGATTTTATCTTCCAAACGCTGCAGAATATCAGATACATCATTAAATAGAGAGAAATCCTTGAATTGCTTTAACATCGAAACTGTTTCGGTCAAAACATTCATATCCGTTTCCGTCAGCGGAATATCGGTTATCGTGAAATCTTCATCTTCATATTTATAAAACTTTTTATCGTAAACAACAATTGGCGCATTGTAACCCAATTTTTCACTTCGCATCAGCTGAATATCCATTTGAATGGTTCGCTTGCTTATAGGATTTTCGCGTCCTTCATATTCAAATAAAGCTTCAGAACAGCATTCGATTAAATCTTCTAAAGTCCATTGCCGGTATTTGTTTTGCAGACATTTGTCAATGGTTTTGTACCGAATTAAGGCGTTTTTATTTTGTGACATAATTATATGGTTTTGGTCGCAAAAGCGTTAATTTTTATTTTATGCCACAGATTAAAAGGATTAAAATGATTAAAAAAATCTGCTGAAATCTCTTAAATCTGTGGCATTAGATAAAACATAGTTTATATTTATTTACAGATAAAAATACTGATTTTATTGTAATACGCAACAGCTTTGCGTAGTAGTTTTAAAACTTATTCAAAATGAGTATTTCTACTATTTTTTTGTTAAATAAAATCGTCTACTTTTACCGCACAAATTTTAACAATACCACATGGGGAAACTTTACTCGCTGCACATATATTGTGTCTTTTTTATAACCACTTCAATATTTGCCTTTAATACAAATGACAGAAGTAATTTAGCCCTTAAAGATTTTTATAATCTTACGGTTCCTCCAACTGTTGATTTTAATTTTACCAATAACAATACCTGCTCAGGTACTCCTGTAACATTCAATGCAGTAGTTACAGGCGCGGCACCTTTTACTTATAAATGGGATTTTGGAGACGGTACTTCAGCAACAATAAATAATCCGAATCATACTTTTACGGCACTTGGCTGCGGGTCTCAAAATTTCACTGTAAAACTTACGGTTACAGATGCTAATGGTGAAGTAAATTCGGTTACCAAAACCGTTTCGGTTAAGCAAAAACCAGATTTAAAATTCGTAGATTTAAGTGCTCCGACATCTGCAAAACCTTTTGAAAGATGCGGTGATAATAACTCGAATCCAAAATATACCATAAATGTTGGAAACAGTTCGGCTTCTGCATCTTGTATCACATCTTACAATGTAGATTGGGGAGATGGAAGTACAGAAACGAATGTTGTTTTTCCTAAAAAACACGAATATAAAAAATTAGGTTCGTTCAACATGGTAATTACTGCAATGGGAACTAGTAGTTGCAATAATTCGATTACCTATGTTGTAAAAAATTCTAATAACCCAATTGGGGCACTTATAGCACCGGGTAACACTACAAACTTGTGTACGCCTGTACCGCCAATGGATTTCGCAATTGGATCTTGGGGACTTAATCCGTCTGATACTAATTATCAGGTAAATTATGGCGATGGTACGTACCAAAGTTATACGCAGGCACAATTAGAAAGTTCTCCATATTATAACAGTTTAAATCCACAGGCATCGCAAAATTACCCTATTCCGCATACATTTACACGATTTAATTGTCCAACAGGAAATACCGTTACGTTAACTATAACAACTTCTTGTGGAAGCACTTTTTTAACAGCCGGGCCTATTATTATTTTAGATGTTCCCGTAATAAGTTTTAATGTACAAAGTATAGCGTGTGCTAATACTTACACTCAATTTCATAATACAACTCAGGCAGGTTATACAAACGATTGCAGCACTTATAATGTATACACTTGGGATTTTGGAGACGGAACACCTGTTTCCAGAGAAGTAAATCCTTCTCACGTCTATACCACGCCGGGTACTTATACCATAAAATTATCTGCTCAAACTCCCTGCGGAATTGGACAATCGACCACACAAACCATTTGTGTAGAGCCTGTATTAGTACCAAGTTTTACTTATGCAACGGCTTGTGCCTCAGAAAATGTTCAGATAACCAATACAACAGATACAAGTTTAAGCTGTGGTACAGAAACTTACTATTGGGAAGTTTTGAGTTATTATGAAGGTTTTTGCGGAAAAGGAAAAGGACAATCTTATTTTGTAAATGGTCAGTATGTTAGAAATCCGGTTATCAATTTCAGTATTCCGGGAACATATGAACTAAGGTTAAGAACACTAAACTCTTGTGGTGTCTATCAATATACTACAAGATATATTGATGTAAAAAAGAAGCCGGTAATCAAGTTAGATCCTATTTCTGATTTTTGTAAATCCGCAACAATCAGACCAGTCGGGACTGTAGTAGAAACTTGTTCGCCAAGTTCAGAAATCACGTATTTATGGAGTTTTCCTGGAGGAACGCCATCAACATCTACATCACTAAATCCGGGTTCTATTAATTATACTAAAACTGGAAATTATACCGCTACTTTTAGTGTTACAAATAGCTGTGGAACAACAAGTGTATCAAGGAATTTTTCTGTAGATATGGTTCTTTCGCCTGTAATAACACCTAAAACGGCAGTAATTTGTAGCGGAAATTCATTTCAAATCACACCAGTCAGTAACGGAACTACAGATAATGTACCAGCAGGAACAACTTTTGTTTGGTCTAGTCCTGTAGTTACTCCTGCTGGAGCAATAAGCGGTGCATTTGCAGAAGCAACACCAAGAACAAGTATTAGTCAGACTTTAACCAATCTTACTAATAATCGCGCAACGGTTGTTTATACCGTTTCACCAATTTCTAAACTTTGTCCGGGACCAGATTTTACGATTACAGTAACAGTAGATCCATTGATAAATGTAACAGAAATTATAAAAGAGGGAACTTGTTTTGAAGCAAATGATGGTGCGATAAACATAACAGTTGCGGGAGGAATTCCGTTTACAACAGGCGCACCTTATAAATATACATGGATAGGCCCTGACGGATATACGAGTTCAAACCAAAACATTTCGAACTTAAAACCGGGGTATTATAATTTAACGGTAGGAGATAACGGAAATTGCCCGTTTTCACGATCGTATTATGTGGGTGAACCAGGTAAGTTTCAAATTTTAGGAGAATACAAACAAGACATTACCTGTTTTGGTTTAAATGACGGAAGAATTAATGTAAATGTTTCTGGCGGAAATTTACCTTATACCTATGTATGGACAAAAGACGGAAACCCTTTTACAGCAAATTCCGGAAACCTGAGCAATCTGGAGCCGGGAGTTTATGATGTAACCATTACAGAAAAAAATAATTGTGGTATTCTACATGGAAATTACAAGATCGAAGAACCGCCATTATTAGAACTTAGTTTTGTAAGCAAAGTAGATATTTTATGTTATGGTTATTCAACAGGAGAAATTGATGTGAAAACCGTAGGAGGAAGAGTAACAGAAACTTCTCCGGGTGTTTACAGCTACAGGTATTTTTGGACAGGTCCAAACGGATATACTAGTTATTCTCAAAACCTAAGAAATGTTCCAGCCGGAAATTACCATCTAACCGTTTCGGATAATTCGGGTTGTACAGATGATCTTGATGTTATTTTACTTCAAAACGATGAAATAAAATTAGAATATACCAAAACCGAAATTGCGTGTTATGATTATGCCGATGCTTCGATAACGATTAACAAGATAACTGGCGGAGTTCCATTTGCAACCGGAGATCCGTACATTATTAAATGGAGTAATTTAGGAACCGGACTTGTACAGAATAATTTATCAGCAGGAACTTATATTATTTCTATTACCGATGCTGTAGGGTGTCCTAAAGATTTTACGATAATAATTGACAACGCACCAATTTTTAAAATCGATCCGGATATTAAAAAAATATCTTGTAATGGAGAAAAAGACGCTCATATCCGTTTAAATCTTGTAGGCGGAAAAGCGCCGGTAAAATTAGTTTGGGACGATGATGCAACAGCTGGAATTGAGAGAAACAATTTAGGGCCGGGAAAATATTCAGTAACTATTACAGACGACAAAAACTGTATCATTAAAGGTTCATGGATAATTGATAATCCTTTGCTTTTAGAATTAAATGCCGATGTTAAAAATCCGTTAGACTGTCTTAATGCCAATACAGGTTCAATTAATTTGGTTGTAACTGGTGGAACACCGCCATTTACATACGAATGGTCAAATGGTGCAAGTACCGAAGATTTAGAAAATCTGATACCAAATAATTATACCGTAAAAGTAACCGATGCTAACGGCTGTAATAAATCGGCATCGTTTAAAATTACCCGTTTCGAACAGCTTACGCCATCAATCGAAGTGCTGACAGATTTTAACTGCGATACCAAACATGTAAAGCAGACATTTGTAGGACATGTAAAAGGAGGAATTCCGCCTTACACATTGAGCTGGTCAGATGGAGTAGTTTCTGGAGCCAATGGTGAAATTATGAATACCGATAATAACGGTTTGGTAATCTTTACGGTAAAAGACAGTTTTGGCTGTTCTGCGGATGTTTCGTACAATGTCGACACACCAGTTTTAGGTATTGCAAACTTCTCGACAGGTTCTTACGGAAAAGACATGTACGATTTGTATTCAATTTACGATCCTATCACTTTTACAAATTTAGCGACCGGAACTTTCACCTTAATCTCTTGGGATTTTGGAGATGGAAATTTCTCAGACGAAGAAAATCCTAAACACATTTATACTAAAGAAGGAACTTATACCATAAAACAAACCGTAACCTATCCTTTTGGTTGTCAATACACGTACAGCACAACATTAAAAGTAGAAAAAGGATACAGCTTAATTATGCCAAATGCCTTTACACCAAATAATGACGGAATGAACGATACGTTTGCGCCGGTATTCCTTGGTTTATCAGACATTACCTTAGATGTTTATGATACTTGGGGCGCTGTTATTTATTCAGAAACCGGAACAAACATCAGAGGCTGGAATGGAAAAGTAAAAGACATAGATGCTGAAAACGGAAACTACTATTATAAAATAACCTTAAACACCTTTTACCACCATACTGTCGTAGAAAAAGGAGCATTTACACTAATTAAATAAGCAACAGAATAACCAATGAGATTAAAACTATTTATTATAATTATTACATGTTGCTTCTATTCTCAGGCAAAAGCGCAAGATCCTATTTTTACACAATATTTTCTAATTCCAGAAACCCTAAACCCGGGATTTACCGGATTTATGGAAACCACCTATGCAGGTATAATTCACCGCGAGCAATGGCCGGATTTAGATTTAAGGATTGATACCGATTATGCATTTGTAAATACCTGGAGTGACAAATTAAACAGCGGTTTAGGAATCAGTTTTTTAAACCAAAGAGAAAACCTGACCAGCTATAATTATTCGCAGATCAATGCAAATTACGCTTACAAAGTAAGACTAAATGACGACTGGTATTTTAGACCCGCAGTCGAAGCTGGTTTCGGACTAAAATCATTTGGATTCCAAAATTTATTGCTCGAAGATCAAATTAATATTCGAACAGGTGTTATCAATTCAAGAACAAACGACCAGGCGGCTTTAAACAGAAAAATGACCTTTTTTGATGTTTCTGCCGGAATGGTTTTCAATAACGACAATGCTTGGGTTGGCCTTTCGATGAAACATCTTAATAAACCGAATATTGCCTTTAGTTCAGATGGAAATGTGCCATTAAACACCTTTTTCTCCCTAAGCGCTGGTTACGAATTCCTTGTAATAGATTATATCGATGTATTATTGCTTCCGTACGAAACCAAGTTTTTTGTGACCTCAAATTACATGCAGCAAGGCCGATACAACAGACTTGATTTAGGAGCGTCGATATTATTCGAAAAAATATTCTTTGGTGCAACAGCCGTAACAAATCCCGCAAAAAACGGAATCAACGGCGATTTGCTGACTTCTGTAAACCTTTTCACAGGCTTGCAATATGAGCATTTAAGATTTGGACTTTCATACGATTTAAACACAACCAAAATTGGAAAAACCGGCGGAATCTACGAACTTTCGTTAACCTATCAGTTTGATTTAAGCAGAAAATGTTTCGGCTGTCCTAACTATTCAGGGAAATAATATAAGGATAATAATTTGGGCGTGTCCCTTCGGGTCGGGCTTTCGGCTATATCTTTTGTTCCGTTTCTCTTCACAAAAGGATACCGCCTCAATCCCTCACGCATCTGAAATAACAAAAAAAATCGTTTTTAATAATTATAAAATGATTTCAATTTTCCGCCCAGATATTCCACACAGATATTCCGTAGAGGCGCACAGCAGTTCGTCTCCGCAACGATGATCCACAAACGTAAAGCACATACAGAAAACCCGACAGATTTTCAAAACCTGTCGGGTTTAATTATTATGGCATATTGGTGTCGAATTACTTTGCGTAGACGCACTGCTGTGCGCCTCTACGATGCGTCTCTACAGAATATCTTTGTGGGTAATTTTACGTTAATAAAGAAATCTCTTCCTCAATATTAATTCTCGCTTTCTCCTCATATAAATTCCGAAACTCATTGGTTTGAAAAATAAACTCATTTTCCAGAAAATGTTTCAGTGCTTTGGCACGCCCGGGTTTGTATAGAAAATCAGGATAAATACGATATTCCTTTCTAATTTGTTCAAAATAGATTTTATAATCTTCCCAGTCTCGGGCAAGAATCTTCAAATCAAAATCAATCAGCCAGTTAATATCTTCAATATTATTATGCTGATGTTGCTGCGTAGCACAAATAGCATCAAAAACTAATTGCTTATTTAAATTGATATTTTCAGGTAAAATCGCCAAAGCATATTCGGCACTTTTGAGTTCGTTATCTTTTTTAGAAGCCGAATAAACAAAATCATGGTAAAAAATAGAAAATAATATCTCATTTGGATTTTGAAGTTTATCACGATACGTTTCAAAACTCCCAATCATAGCCGAAATATGAGTTAAGTTATGATAATGTCTTGATTTTGTTGAATATGCCTTTTCTAAATCCTTCCAGTTCTGCTGAACTTCATTTGCTGAAAAGCCAATATTCAATAGTAATTCAGAATAGATTTTCTCTAAATTCATGATCTTTTTTACTCAAATTTAAAATTTCTTTTTTACTGCGCAAAATAATTGCGCAGTAGTTCTGAAATCTTTGCTCAGGAAATAAAACAATAACCATTGTCTAATTTTAAAAACCAGAAATTATGAAATTCAATTTTTTAGCAAAAGAGAAAAACAATAAAAGCAATATAGTTAATCATGAAAATGCACCAGCTTTTTCTTTAACATCAGAATACGAATTGTACGCAGCAGTTGTAACAACAAGTTTAAACGCTTCATTTTATGAAAAAGATACAACTCGTTTACAAAGAATACAAAGCCTAATCAAAAAAAGCAATCCGGTATTTGTAGCAAAATTGGCTGTCTATGCCCGTAACGAAATGCATATGCGTTCTGTACCATTAGTTTTGGTAGTAGAATTAGCCAAGATATATTCTGGCGATTCATTAATCAGTAAAATGATAACTCATGTTATACAACGTGCAGATGAAATAACAGAATTATTGGCTTACTACCAAATGGCAAACGAACGAAATGGTGTTAAGAAATTAAACCGTTTATCAAAACAAATACAAAAAGGTTTAGCCGTTTCGTTCAATAAATTTGACGAATATCAATTTGCAAAATACAATCGTGACGGTGCTGTAAAATTAAAAGACGCTTTGTTTTTGGTTCATCCAAAAGCAAAAGATGAAGCGCAGCAAGCAATCTTTGATAAATTGGTAAACAACACTTTGCAAACGCCATATACATGGGAAACAGAATTGTCGCAATTAGGTCAAGTAAAATTTTACAACCATATTGAAAAACAAAAAGCATTCAAACAAAAATGGGAAGAATTAATCGATAGCGGTAAAATAGGTTACATGGCTTTGTTACGTAACTTACGAAATATCTTAGAAGCGAATGTTTCAGGTTCTCATATGTTGAAAGTATGCGATTACCTTTCTAATGAAAAAGCGGTTGCCAACTCAAAACAATTGCCATTCCGATTTTTAGCAGCCTATCGTGAAGTGAAAGACTTGAATTTCAAATACACTTCAATGGTTTTAGATGCTTTAGAAGATGCTGTTATGGCGAGTTCACAAAACATAAAAGGTTTTGATGTTAATACATCGGTTGTAATTGCCTGCGACGTTTCGGGTTCAATGCAAAAAGCAACCTCACCAAAAAGTAAAGTAATGCTTTACGATATCGGTTTGATGTTAGGTATGTTGATGCAAAGCCGTTGTCAAAATGTAGTAAGCGGTATGTTTGGTGACCGTTGGAAAATAATCAATATGCCAAAACGAAGCATATTGGCCAACGTTAACGAATATTACAAACGCGAAGGTGAAGTAGGTTATGCTACAAACGGTCATTTGGTTGTAGAAGACTTAATAAACCGAAAAGAAATTGTAGATAAAGTAATGTTGTTTACAGATGTTCAAATGTGGAATAATACGTACACAAAAGACTCATTTGCAAACTCCTGGAACCGATACAAAACTATTGCACCAAACGCAAAATTGTATTTATTTGATTTGGCTGGTTACGGTCAGTCACCAATAAACATCGAAAAAAACGATGTATATTTAATAGCCGGCTGGTCAGATAAAGTATTTGATGTTTTGAATGCTTTAGAAGATAAAAACAGCGCATTGAATTACATCAACCGAATAGAATTGTAAAAAAATAATCTGCTGCGCAAAATAATTGCGCAGTATGATTTGAATATTTGTAAAAGAAATAAGTTCATTGAAAATAAAAACAAGTACCGTAAAAAAGAATTACTTCGTGTCGTGGGTTCAATTCCCATCAACTCTATTTTAAAACAAGAGATGTAGCTCAGCTGGTTAGAGCAGAAATTTCTTTTTGAATGTTGTCTTGTTTAAAAAAACATTGGTGTCGTAGACAAGAGTTACTTCGAGGGAATTGTGTTACAGGTTCGAATCCTGTTCAGATAATCTGATGGTGTAAGTGGAAACACGCATAAATAGTCTCTTGTCGCTCATAACCCGATAAAATAAAAAGAATGTCGTAAATAAGAGATACTTCGTCTCCAATTTAGGGGAGGAATAACGAAGTTGTAAAATCAGCAAGGTTATCCAGTTCGACTCTGGCAAAGACAAAGCCCCGCCCAATTCTCTTATTGCTTTTTACTTCTTTTAAAAAATGAAAAATGTCGTGCGCAAAGAGCTACTTCGTTCAAAAAATAACTCTTGCCAATTATTACTTTTTCAAAAAATAAGATGCCGTCTATAAAGCGCTACTTCGCGGCATGATAATATTAGGTTCGAATCCTAAAAGTCGCTTATAGAATATTGCTCTTAAAAAAAGAGTGTCGTCAGGAAATGGTTCCTTCGTTCCAAAGAAAATTAAACCATTCCTAAACATTACCTCTTTTAAAATTAAAAATCTAGAAAAATTTAATCTAATGACAATAAAAGATATAAAATACAAAGCTGAAAAAAGGTTCAAAAGAATAGAAATTAGAGATGATGTTTGGGGATTTCAAATACAACCAAATGCTAAATTTTTAAAAGGAATCAGCAGAAAAGAAATTGATGAATTACAAACACTTTTTGGATTTGATTTTCCTTGGGAATATAAAGAAATGCTTTTGATTTTTTCAAATATAGATGCACATTGGATTTCAATTAATCCTGAAGATAAAACAGATATTGAATATGAACGAAAAAACTTTTTTTATCAATATCCGGAAGATTATGAAAAATCAAGATGGATTATCAATGATATTAATGAAAACAAATCTGAAGCAGAATTAGCTCTTATTGAAGCTGGTTTTGATGTTTCCAAAATAGTAGGATACATTCCGATGCATCATCATCGTGTTCTTGTAGTTTTCCAAGACAAATATCTATCACCCGTTATTTCTGCCTGTGGCGCTGATATTATTATGTATGGTAATAATTTGCGAGAATATTTAAAGTATGAACTTTTAAGATTTTAAATCTACGCAAAATAACTGCGCAGTACAAAACAATCTTTGTACTATCAAAAAAACAAAAACAAATGAATACACAAATAAACGGTACAGATATATTAGAATTAGGATTCCCGGAAGGAAAAATAATCGGGATTGCGTTAAAAATAAACAGCAAAAGAAACGGATTTAACCGTGATCAAATGATCACAAACTTTAAAAACGTACTGGAAACTCCAGAAAACTATATAGACGATAAAATCTTTAGCAAACTAGCCGTTGCTTTAATCGAAAAAGCAAATGAAAAACCAGAAGATTTCATTGCTTTAAACGAAACTCCAAATGCATATTCAGCTTACGGATTGGATCATATCGAAGATGGAGCCAGAAAGCAAATGGAAGTGGCCATGAAACTTCCTGTGACGGTTGCCGGAGCTTTAATGCCAGACGCGCACCAAGGCTACGGATTACCAATTGGCGGAGTTTTAGCCACAAAAAATGCCATTATTCCGTATGGTGTTGGCGTTGATATTGGATGTAGAATGGCGTTATCGGTTTATGATATTCCAGAAGATTTTTACTTTGAAAACGAAGCCAAATTCAAAAGAGAATTAATTGCCAATTCTATCTTTGGAGCGGGTCACGGATTTCACGGACAATACAAATCAGATCACGCGGTTTTAGAGAACGATACATTTAACATGAATCCTTTTGTGAAGAATTTAAAAGATAAAGCCTGGTCACAATTAGGATCTTCAGGCGGAGGAAATCACTTTGTCGAATTCGGAATCATGGAATTTGCAAAAGACGATGCCGTTTTGAATATTCCAAAAGGAAAATACGTCGCTTTGTTAACGCATTCCGGTTCACGCGGAATGGGTGCAACAATTGCCGGACATTATACTAAAATTGCGAAAGACGAATGCAAACTTCCAGAAGTAGCCAGAAACTTAGCTTACTTGGATATGAATTCACAATTAGGACAAGAATACTGGATGGCAATGAATTTGGCGGGAGATTACGCTTCGGCTTGTCACGAGATTATCCATAATAAAATGGAAAAAGCTTTGGGAGCAACGATTTTAGCCAAAGTCGAAAACCACCATAATTTCGCATGGAAAGAAATCTGGAACGGCGAAGAAGTAATCGTACATAGAAAAGGAGCAACCCCAGCCGGAAAAGGCGTTATGGGAATCATTCCGGGAAGTATGACAGCACCGGGATTTTTAGTGAGAGGAAAAGGCGAGGAGAACGCCATAAATTCAGCTTCACATGGAGCAGGAAGACAAATGAGCAGAACCCAAGCCATAAAAAACATCACTCAAACCGAGATGAAAACGATCTTAAAAGATCACGGCGTTACGCTTATTGGAGCAGGACTTGACGAAGCACCAATGGCCTATAAAGATATCAATCAGGTAATGGAAGCGCAACAAGATTTAGTAGATGTAGTAGCCAAATTTACCCCAAAATTAGTGAGAATGGCTGATGACGGAAGTAGAGAGGACTAGTGGTCAGTGATCAGTTTTTAGTGTTCAGTGTAGAGACGCACAGCAGTGCGTCTAACGCTTTGTGATGATTTTAACCGCAAAGCACACAAAGATTTACGCAAAGTTCGCAAAGAATTTTTTCACGCAGATCCAGCAGATTTTTTAATAATCCTTTTAATCTTTATAATCTGTGGCAAAAAAAACTTTGCGACTTCGCGAGATTAAAAACAAACCAAAGATCAAAAAGAAACTTTGCGTCTTAGAGCCTTCGTGGCAAAAATAAAAATATGAATAACAAATACGAACGACTGAAAACAGAATTAGAAACAGTCGGCAATGGAAAAATGAAAGCATTTGGAGACTCAATGCGGCCCATATTAAAAAGCGGAAGTCTCTTAACATTTATAAAAAGCGAAAATTACCAAATAGGCGATATCGTATTCTGCAAAGTAAAAGGCAGATACATCGACGCCCATAAAATCATTAAAACCGACACAAACAAAGGTTTTCTAATCGCCAACAATCACGGATTCGAAAATGGCTGGACAAAAATCATTTACGGAAAAGTAATTCAGGGCGAGTTTAAGAATGAGGTGATTTACGATAAGAGAGAATAGAATATAGAGAATAGAATATAGAGAATAGAAAATAGAAGCAAGAGCAAAGAAGAAAAATTTGAAAGTCTTGACTCTTGCTTCTTTCCTCTAAAAAAATAAAATAATAACAACAAAGGTTCTAAAGAAAAAAACTCAGTATCTCAGAATCTTAGAACCTTAGCAACTTTAAAAAAGGTTCCAAAGAGAAAAAACTTAGCATCTCAGCATCTTAAGAACCTTAGCAACTTAAAAAAAAATGACATATATAGACATAGGAATTAACCTAACCAATAAACAGTTCCAAAACGACATAGACGATGTTGTACAAGATGCGCTCGACGCCGACGTATCGCAAATGATCCTGACCGGAACAAGCGTACGAAACAGTGAAGCTTCATTAGAAATCGCAAAACAATATCCGGGAATATTATATTCTACAGCTGGAATTCATCCGCATGATGCGAAGAGTTTTGATGCACAAAGCATTTCAAAACTGCGCAATTTATTAAAGCAGAAACAAGTAGTTTCCGTAGGCGAATGCGGACTCGATTTTGATCGTGATTTTTCGCCCAGAAACAAACAGGAAGAATGTTATAAAGCCCAATTAGAATTGGCGATTGAAGTTCAGAAACCTTTGTTTTTGCACGAAAGAGCCGCTTTCAGTAGTTTTATGAATATCACAAAAGACTATTTACCGCAATTGCCAAAAGCCGTTGTGCATTGTTTTACCGGAACGCTGCCCGAAGCCAAAACCTATCTTGATAACGGATTTTATCTTGGTTTTACGGGAGCGATTTCTGATACCAAACGTTTCAGTCATTTAAAAGAAGTCATTCAATACGTTCCGCTTGACCGAATGATGATCGAAACCGATGCGCCGTTTATGCTTCCAAAAAATACTCCAAACAGTCTTTTGAAGAAATACCACGAACGAAGATGCGAACCTGCTTTTCTGCCTTTTGTTGCCGGAACAATTGCACAGTTTAAAGGAATTACTTTAGATAAAGTGGCGGAGGAAACGACTAAGAACGCTAAAAGTTTTTTTAATATTTAAAACACAATATGTTTTATAATTTAGTAAAATGACAAATCTTAAAAATAGAGGGAAAGAAGCCAGCGACGATGTTTTATTTGGGACTTTAAAAATCCAGTTAAAATTAAAAGAAGCCGTTGCAGATATGCGTTATTTTCTTAGTAGAGGTTATGGCGAAAAAGCGACATTAGCTTTGGTAGGAAATAGGTATCGTCTTAATTCACGTCAGCAGCAGGCTGTTCGTGGAATGAGTGCTTCTCAAAACCAAATTGAAGACCGAAAATCTAAAGAAATTGAAATTCAAAATCTAGCAGGAAAAGAAATTATCATTGATGGATTTAATGCATTGATTCTGCTGGAAAGTATTTTATCAAATGCATATGTTTTTAAAGGATTAGATGGTTTTATTAGAGATTTGTCAAGCGTTTACGGAACTTACAAAAAAGTAAAACAGACTTCGCAGGCAATCGAAATTATTGCTGATTTCTTTGTAAAACAACAAATTAAAAAAGTTTATTGGTTGTTTGATAAACCAGTTTCAAATAGTGGTAAACTAAAACAAATAATTGAAGAAATAGCTTCAATAAACAATTATAACTGGACAGTAGAATTGGTAAATAACCCAGATAAAATAATTGCCGAAAGAAACTTAATCGCCATAACTTCTGATGCCTGGATTTTAGATAATTGCTCGGCTAATTTTAATTTGATAAAACATATTTTAGAAGATTTAAATATCCACGAAACTATCATTTACAGTGAATAAATATGAATCCCATTCCATTATTTAATAAATTAAAAGAAGTAATTCCTTATCTCGATAAAGAATGGAAAACAAAATATGCTTTGTTTTTAATCGACGAAAATCTCTATCTCTTTGCTGTTAACCTTATTTTCTTCCACAATCAAAATGCAGAAGTTTCTAGAAAACCTTTTTTTAAAGAGGAAATTATAGTTTCGATACAAGACAAAATGGTTTACTTCAAAAAAGTTTTAGAGGATTTTGAAAATAATTCAGATGAAATAAATTCAAGTCTTATCAAAGCTTTAGAAGAAACACCTTTTGATATTATTTTGCTTATTTTGGGACAAAGATTAACTTCGGCTAGCAAATGTGACGAAACCGGAATTCCTCCTTCAAAAGAAAATCTATTCGAAAGTTGTTTTGCACCTTTTAATAATGAAATTTCTGTTGTTGAAAGAGCTTGGGAAAAACATGTGGGCAGAAAAAATGTCAGCAAAAGTATTTTGGGAGAAATAAAAGGAAACCGCAATCAAAAACGGCTTATGGTAGAAAAATTATTGAACCACATGATTGGATATAAAACTTGGTGGAATATATTTTATCATTACAAACATGATTTGGTATACGAAATCAGATTGAGTAACGGACAAGGAATGCGCTGGTCTGCAGATGGGAAAAAATTCATAGGCTTTTTAGAAGATTTTTTAGAAGAATAAAATGGAAGAAAATAAAAAATATGCTTTTAGTAATGAAGAATGGGAGACCTGTATCAAGGTTCTGAAAACATTAAAAGAAGTTCCGCTTGATAATCCTGATAATGATTTGTTTTCGGGATTGATTACTAAGATTCATAAAAACGCAAAAAAGAACTTGCGCAGCGCCAGTTATACTTCCAAAAGAAAAGAGGATCTCAACACAATTTTAAATGCCGAATTAGTATCAAAAGCATTAAACGGAGAAACATTATTTGCCGAAAAAGAAAATCCGGATGAGCAGCAGTTTACAGCATTAAAATTGCCTAAAAACTGTTATTGCTGTAACCAGCCATACAAATTTGCACATAGTTTTTACACACGCCTTTGCCCGGAATGTGCGACAGAAAATTATGAAAAACGTTTTCAAAAAATAGATTTAAAAGGAAGAAACGTCATTTTAACCGGCGGAAGGGTAAAAGTAGGATTTGCAACAGCCTTAAAATTATTACGTAATAATGCCAATGTTGTGCTTACAACACGTTTTCCGGCACTCGCTCTGGAACAGTTTCGTCAGGAAAATGATTTTGAACTTTGGAAAGAAAACCTAATTGTATACGGCTTAGATCTTAGAAATTTAAATGCCATAAACGATTTTGTTTCATTCTATAAATCTAAATTTCAAAGCGTAGATATTTTGATCAACAATGCTGCGCAAACAATAAAATATCCAGATGAATATTATGTGCCTTTAATTAGCAAAGAAAATAAACTGCTTTTAAATTTTAAATCAAACGGAAACCTTATTGCCAATCAAACCAATGTTGTTAAGGAAGTAAAAGCTCTAGAATACGGTTCTGATGAAAAAACAGAACTCAAGTTAACACGTTTTGGACAGCCTGTAGATAATCGCGAAAAAACAAGCTGGAATTCGACTTTAGAAGAAATCAGCATGTATGAACTGGTTGAGGTAAATTTAATCAACCAAATTGCACCTTATTTTTTAATCAAAGAATTAAAACCTTTGTTTCTTAACTCTGTTTTTCAGGAACGTTTTATAATAAACGTAACTTCATCTGAAGGGATTTTTAGTTATACCAACAAAACAGTTTTTCATCCGCATACCAATATGACAAAGGCGGCGCTGAATATGATGACGCTAACTTCTGCCAAAGAATTTGTCGATGATTCTATTTTTATGAATAGTGTTGATGTCGGCTGGATTTCGACCGGAGCCAAGGAAAGTTTACGGAAAAAGCAATTTGAAGAAGGTTATATTCCGCCCTTAGATTCTGTCGATGGAGCCAGCAGAATTTTGGATCCCATAGTTCAGGGAATAGACGGAAAAAGTATATTTGGGGTCTTGTTGAAAAACTACAAAGTTTCGGCCTGGTAAAATTTAGGATAGTAGTTTAATTGGAAAAATATTCCCACCAAAGGAAAAGTTTTGGGTTCGAGTCCCAACTATCCGCTAGGGTGTTAGCTCAATTGGAAGAGCGACAGTTTGCTAAACTGGAGGATGCAGGTTCGAGTCCAGGCACACCCTTTTTTCAAAATTGAAAGATGAAGAGAAACAAAGGTTCAAAGCTTAAAACTTTGTGGCTTTGTGACTTTGTGGCATTTATACAAAAAGGTGTTAGTTCAACTGGAAGAACGCTTGTCATGCAAGCAAGAAGCTGCGGGTTCGAATCCCGTACACCTTACTTTTTTAGGTTCAAAGCTTAAAAAAACTTTGCGTCTTCGCGACTTTGCGAGATTAAAAATACCAGCTTTAAAAACACGTGTTATTACTTGGTTTTAAGCTTTTTTGTTTAATTACATTTGAAACAAATCATGAAAGAAAAAATACTTCAAAAATTAAAAGAAATAGAAATACAAAAAGATGTAGAAATACTCTTTGCTGTAGAATCAGGAAGCCGCGCCTGGGGATTTGCTTCTCCAGACAGCGATTATGATATTCGTTTTATATATAAACACAAACCGGAATATTATTTATCGCTTTGGGAAAAACCAGACGTAATAGAATTCATGACCGAAGACGATCTTGACGGTTCAGGTTGGGATTTACGGAAAGCCGTAAAATTATTAGCAAAATCTAACGCACCTTTGATCGAGTGGTTGTTTTCGCCAATAGTGTATTACCAAAATGATGATTTTGTTAAACAAATGCAGGACTTAGCCGTAGAATGTTTTTCGCCAATAGCAGTTTTGCATCACTATTTAGGAACAACAAAAAATTTTATGGAAGTATGCGAAATGGAACAAGTAAAACTAAAAAGTTATTTCTATGCCTTACGCACCGCTTTAGCAGGAAAATGGATAATAGAAAAGAATAGTTTTCCACCCGTTGCTTTTGTCGATTTATTGCCAATTGCACCACAAAACATACAAGATAAAATAATAGAATTGCAACAAATAAAAGCTAGCCAAGACGAAAAATATTTGCATCCAAAAGAAGTTTTAATTACTGATTTTTTATTGGAAACTGTTCAATTTAATCAGGTAAATGCAAATAAGTTGGGAAGTGGAAAAAAGTTGAGTGAAGAACTGAATTTGTTTTTTAGGGAAAATGTAGTGCATTTTTAAAATGAAAGAGAAAATTATATATAGAGGAAATAGAAATGAAAAAGTTCTTTTGGAAGAAGAACTTAAAAATGTAAAAGCTTACTTTAAAAATTATTATTGCGATAATAATTTAATAAAAGTTGAATATATCTCATCTAATGGGCAAAATAATTTTATTACTTATTATTTGCAACAAAACGAATCAATAGAAGAAAAACTATTAGAGAATAATCAATTTTTAAATAGAAATTTTTATCAAAAATTATTTGATAAGTTAGGTTTCTCGGTTTATTTGTTTCAAAGTTATGATTTCAGAAATCTTGAACAGCAATCGATTATAATAAAAGATAAAGAAGAAAAATTAATAGTAAAATCGACTAAGAGTTTGATAACTTATCAGAACTCAGGTTATTCCAAAATAATAAAGAGCGATGCTAAATATTCGACTTTAAGCAGTAAGGTTGAAGAAAATTCAATTGTTAGAGTTAATTATTTTGAAAACGGAGATTTTGAATCAGCATATTTTTCTAATGAAAATTTAGAAATGAATCTTCAGGAATTTTTATATATAAATGACTTTTCGGAAAGGTATGATTTAAGAATTGATAAAGATTTTTTAAAATCATTTTTTCCAGCAATTCCAAATTCAGATTTTAAGATTCCTAAAATCTTCATTGAATATTCAGATTATTACAAAAACAAAATATCATACAAAGAAATTTTTATTGAACGATTCTTTCATAAAACTTTGTATTTAGATAAAAAGAAGCTATTGGAAGAAAAATTTGAGTATGGAAAAGTAGTATCAAAAACACACTATTTAAGCATTGAAGAAAACATAGAAAACTTTTTAAAAGTAATGCAAAATGGAATAGCGTATTGCTTTTATCATAAACCTGTAATCAAAAATAATTGCACTTGCTGGGAAGTTATACAGTATGACGAAAAAGGAACTCTAATTGAAAAAAGAAATGAGGTATACAATTATCAAGATCAATTGATTAGTGTTAATTATCTCATGAGTAATGAATTTAGAACTCATTCCTTAATAAAGTATTGTTATAAAAACAATTATGAATCTCAAATATTGAGCATTTTTCAATATGATAATTCCGGAGTAATATCTTATAGAGATGATTGCGGTTTTGAGTCTGATTCTATGTGGGAGGATACAGTTTGGGAAATGCCCAATCTAAAATTTGAAACTTATATTAGAAGAACAGAAAATAGCTTTTTTAAAACTTTTTTTTCGGAAGTTCCAGAAAGTTCAAAAGAAGAAATAGAAATTATTTATAAAAACCATTTTGGCCAAGTTATTTCAGAAGTTGAAATTAACAAAGTATATGAATATCAGAAAGAAGTAAAAATAAATCAGCTTACAAAAGAAATTAAAATCTATAAAAATAATTCCTGCTCTTTTGTAGAATATTATTGTTCTGATCAGGAAAAACTGGAAGATTTCGAATTTCATTATACAAGTAATTATATCGTTTATCATAATAAAAAGCACCAAAATGGATATTTTGTATATGATATTTTTGAAAGTATAATTGAGACATCTAAAATTGAACATTATAAAGGCATTTTAGTTCAGGATTTTTTTGGCAGAGAAATTACGCGGGTTGTTTATAAGAATAATGCAATGGATTTAAAGTATGCCAGAAAAATTTGTTATGATAATTTTAAAAGAGAATTAGGTTATGATCATAATACTGTAATTGTAAATTTTGAAGATTCTACTAAAGTTTTAAATTATTATTCTAATGAAACAATATACACTGAAGAAGAGTTTGAAAAAGAGCTATTTAGTAGTTTGAATAAAACTAACAATTCTTTTTTTAAATCAATTTTTCCGTTTGTTCCTGAAATAGAAGCAAGAATTTATGAACCATTTACTTTTAAATTGAAACTCAAAAAACAAGAAAATTCTTTTGAGCCTGAAGAAACAAAATGTCTTTACGATTCTAATGGAAAATTAAAGTACTTAAGTGATGGTTATAAAAATTGGGTATTTTTTAAAGATTTAGAAGAAGTTCAATTAAAAAAAGAAGAATTATTATACTATGATTATAATCTATTTTTCTACAATTTAAAATTAGATGGAGATATTATATCATACGATTATAAATATAATTTGGAGTTTGAAAAAAATAGATTTAAAGAATTTGGAGGTAAATTATTTTTAAATGCAAGGACTTCAGACTTTAGTTGTGAATCAGATGACAGTAGGTTTTCTTTTAGAAAAATATATTCAGCTAATATAGAAGAATATATATATGCTTTTTATTTAGATAAAGAGGAAGTATGGAATACGCGAACAAATTTTGAAAATTTGATTTTCTTTTTGAAAGAAGCCTTGTAAATAAAAATTAAGTTAACATGACTATTCACGATTTAAAATCCCAAAACCTAATCCTTTTCGAAATTATTTCGGGAAGTAAATCTTTTGGGTTAAATACGCCAACTTCGGATACTGATATAAAAGGCGTTTATTATCTGCCAAAAGAAAAATTCTTTGGGTTAGATTATATTCCGCAAATAAGTAATGAAACCAATGATGAGGTCTATTACGAAATAGGCCGTTTTGTAGAATTATTGCTTAAAAATAACCCTAATATTCTGGAGATTTTAGCTTCGCCTGAAGATTGTATTTTATACAAACATCCGTTAATAGAGAATTTAAAAATAGAAGATTTTCTATCTAAACTCTGCAAAGATTCTTTCGCCGGTTATGCTGTAACGCAGATCAAAAAGGCGAGAGGATTAAATAAGAAAATTGTAAATCCGTTGCCAAAGGAAAAGAAAAGTCTTTTGGATTTTTGTTATGTTTTAAAAGATTACGAAACGGTTTCTTTATTAGGATTTCTTCAGGAAAATAACTGGAATCAGGAACAAATAGGTTTAGTAAATCTTCCTAATTCAAAAGGAATGTTTGCAATGTTTTACGACGAAAATAAAACTTTAGGTTACAAAGGAATTATTCAGAAAGAAAACTCAAATGAAGTTTCTCTTTCATCAATTCCAAAAAATGAAAAATTGATTGGTTATTTATCCTGTAATCAAGATGGATATTCGAAATATTGCAAAGAATACACCGAATATTGGAACTGGATTGATAAACGAAATGAAGACCGTTATAACACAAATCAGCAGCACGGAAAGAATTATGACAGTAAAAACATGATGCACACGATTCGTCTTCTGCAAACCGCTGAGCAGATTCTTTCAACCGGAAAATTGAATATTCGTGTTTCAAATCGGGATGAATTATTAGATATAAAAGCAGGAAACAAAGAATATGATGATTTACTCGAAAAGGCTGATAATTTAATCGTTTCAATTGAAAATTATTATGCAACATCAATACTTCCTGAAAAACCAGACGAAGAAAAAGTAATTCAAACTTTAATTAAAATTAGAGAAGAATTATACCAATAAAAATAAAAAATGCGCAAAGTGATTTGCGCATTTTTTTATAATTCAATTTAGAAAATCCCTATTTCCCTTTCATCAATTTTTCTAAATATTCAACTTTATCTTTTTCAGCCTGAACCAAACGTTCATAAAGTTCCACAACTTTATCAAGAGGATTGAAAGTACAATTATAATTAGGGCCATTTACCTGACCTTGATTAGAACTATTATCATAAAAAGTATTGAAATAATTAAATACAGATTCTTCCGAAAAGTTTTCAATAGCTTCAACCGTAACACCAAGTGCTTTTGCAATTTCTTTAAGTTTTGCAGGATCAACAGTTTAACTCTGTTCGATCCCAGAAATAGCTTGTTGGTTTGTACCAATTGCCTGCGCAAGTGCTTCTTGTTTCATTCCTCGAAGTTCTCTTATTCGGCTTATGTTTCGGCCAATATGTTTGGGTTTAGTTGCTGTGCTCATAATTCAAAGATATTTAAAATTTTTGACAAAAATAACTGCCCGTAAAATACAAGATCGATTTGATAAAATACAATTCTTTTGTTTTTTGAAAGAGTAAAAATACTCTTTTTCTTATTTTAATAGAAAGATTTAACAATTAATTCTAGCCTTGAAAATACAAATTTGAAGTTTGTTTGGAATAATTTTATCAACGTATTTTGAGAACATTTTTTTATAATAAAAAGATTTTATTTTAAGAAATTCGATAAAATAATTTATTAATTTACGGTTTTTAAATAACGCTTGTTTTACAATATAAAATGAAAAAAAGTCTCAAGTACATTGATGGAAATTCAAATAAATTCTGGGAAATAAACGTGATTGAATCAGCGTTTACAGTAACTTATGGGAAAAACGGAACTTCAGGAACTTCGCAGAGTAAAAGTTTCGGCACAGACGAAGAATGTTTGAAGGCAGCCGAAAAACTAGTAAACGAAAAACTTAAAAAAGGATATTCTGAAAACGGAGAAGTTACAGTTTCTTCAACACCTAAAACGGCGAAAGCAGAAAATGCAACAGCCATTTTACAGGAATATGACGATATTATAAAAGCAAAAAATGTTGATTTAATGCTTCCTTTTCTTAGGGAAAAATCAAAAGGAAATATTGAAGTTTTAAAAAAGCATATTAAAAAATGTAAACGTTACTGGATGACGTATACCGATTTGACAAAAGATCCAGGTTATGTAAAAAAGGATAAACATGATTACGGCTGGGGAGTAAGAGGTGATCAAAAACAAAAAGAAATTATTACGTTGAGCGCCATAGCTTTGTTTGATAAAACAGATATCACTACATGGGATGAGGTTCTTCCTTTGCTCGATGAACTGGATTTTAAAACTTATATCTTAGACACTTTGCTTTGGGCGAAACCTAATTGGCTGGAAACTTTTATTTTAGACAAAATAAAAAGACAAGACTGGGTAAGTGTAAATTACTATATTCTTCGTAAGCTTGAAGAAGAAAGTTTAATACAATTTAATCCTGAGCTGTATGCTTTAAGTATAGCAACAACCAATGAATGGCGTGCAAAAATGAAAACCAGAGTTTTTATTGCCAAAATTTTAGAAGATAAAATAACCTATCAAAGAGATATTCCAGAGTTGTTTAATTACGAAACTGGACTTCATAATGTATTTTTTAGAGATAATGATAAGCAGAAATACGATGAGTTTACAACTTGGGGGATCATTTACAAATCATTATTGAATGAAAATAAAATGGGTCGTGCTTTCTTTTTCGAAAATGCCATTCAGATTCAAACCAAAGAATGGAATAACAATATAAAATCATTTTTTAGAAAAAGAATCGAAGAATTTGGAGCTACAGATGAAGAACTGATTCCGTATCAGGAAAATATATTTTCACTTTTGCACAATGCATATCCGCCAGTTACAAGCTACGGAGTAGAATTGGTTAAGAAAATATACACACATCCGAAATTTAAAACGAAATCATTTCTAGAATGGCTGGAGCCAATGATGATGCGAAGCGATTGCAAAGCTGGAATCAAAATTGCCCTGCCAGTTTTAGAAAAAATAAGTAAAACTAATCCGAAATTAAACAATCAGATTGCTTCGATTATTGCAGATATTTACGTTATCGCCGATCTGACTTTGCAGGAGCGAGCGAGCAAAATCCTTCTTAAAGTAGGTTCTGCAAAAGATAAAGTTTTGAAAGAAAAACTGTCTTCGTATGTCACTTTAATGCAGGGAAACATCAAATCAGGTTTGAGTGCGTTTTTGAATGAAGAGGCGTTGGTTTTAGATGATTCCGGTCTTGAAGAATATCAATTCGAACCTAAAAAAGAATTGCTGTTAGCGGAGGAAGTAGAATTGCCAAAAGGTTGGAATGATATTGTTTTTCAGTTTGGAAACTTCATCAGTTCAGAAGAAATTCTTGATACCGAAATCTTGATGAATACTTTTATTCAGCAAAGAGGTTTATTTCCTGCCGATTATAATGCACAATTACAGCCGTATGAAAAACAATTAAATAAGCAATATTTTGAAAGTATTCATAAAAATTTTATGAGTTCATTTCTAACTCAAAAAATAGCCAATATTAATGGGGTGTTTGATAGTCAGAAAAAACACTATTCAAAAATTAATACTCCCGCATTAATAAAACCTTTATTAGAAAAAGTACAGCAGAAAATAGACTCAAACTCTAAATTGGAGCTGCTTTCTTTTCCGAGCCATAAACCGTATTGGGTTGCTCCAAAAGTTTTGTTAGAAAGGATCATTGCATACCAAAAAGCAAATGAAGATATTGATTCTGTCGATTTAGCCATTGCCATTGCAAGAATGCCGAGAGAAAATACAGAAGAAGCGATTCTATTATTAGATCAAATTGAAGGCGAATTAAAACCTTTAATGTCATTTTGTTTAGGTGTGGAGGATAAGCTGGTGATTGATTCTGTTTCGTTAGTATCGAAACTTCTGGCGACTTTTGGGAAAACCACAAAAGAAAGCGGAAATTTATCTTTATGGGGAGTCGCGGCACGAACATTTTATCCGGAAAACACATTTGCAGAATTTGAAAACACTTATTTAAAAGATGTTCCGTTTGTGGTTTCGCCTTATATACCGCAAATTAAATTTAAAGAACAATGGAATGAATGGAGAAATTATCAAACTAAAGAAAAAGAAAGATCTCCATCTTGGTATGAACTTCGTTTTGATATGCCTAATTATACCAAAATTCCAAATTATCTTATTTACAGCCAAGATATTTACACCAGATCAAATAGTTGGGATTACAATTTAAATCATGCCGGCAACACTTATTACTGGCATAGTTTAACGCCGCAAAACCCAGATGCATTAGCATTAACTTTATTGAATAACTGCAGACTTCCAGATGGTTCTAAACCAGAATTAAGAGGTTTTCTGGATGTAATGAACAGACCTGAATTTAGATTTTCTGAAAATGCTTTAATTTTATTTGCAGCATGTTTTTTTCAAGAGAAAAAAGATTTAAGATTATTAGCATCTGAAACCCTAATTAACCTTCTGGAAAAACAAAATTTAGATGTTGAGAAATTTGCTCATAAAGCGGCATTTTTAGCTTCTGGGAAATATGGTGCTTTCTCACGATTAACAGACGGAATTATTGCGTTAAAAGATATTTCTCCTTTGCATAATAGTGCTTTATTTAAGTTTTTCAATGCCTTTTTTGCTAATTTGGATGTAAAAGAAAAACTACCGGCTAATTTCAAAAAAATGGTAGAAAATTATGTCGATGTTTTAATTAAGACCAATCAAAAACCATCAGAAAAAACAATTGCTTTTTTTGAGGAATGGAAAGATAATGCTTCGCTTAAATCATTGATTAAGCAAATTTTAAAATAAAGGAAATGATAGATTTAGAATATAATTATGAAGGAATTTCGACTTACAGCAAGGCTAAAGGAATTAATAATTTGGTTTTGGCGCATCAAACCGAAATTGAGGAAGTAAACAATATTCCATGTTTTTTCTGGGGAAGCTTGACTGATCCTTATATAACCGCAAAATGTTGGAGTACGATTGCCAAAGTTGTGCGTTCAAGTTTTGGACCGATTCCACCAAGTCTTCGTGATCCAATTGTTTCTGCAGGATCGGAAAGACTGCGTTTTGAAGGATTTTCTTCTTGTAACGGAGTTTACGTAAGATTAGACATGAAACCAGAAGCAGTCGATGGAGAATTTATTGCGAGCGGAACAACCAATGTCGATTTCAACGATCCAATGCTGAATGCATTAAATGCTATTCAGAAAAACGAAAAAGTAACGCTAGCAGTTGGTCAGCAGGATGTTCAGGTTATTACGAGCAAAGCAAAGGTAGTGGAGAAAAAAGTCACTCTGCCAATGCGCTGGATAAAAGGCTTAACAAGTGTTCAGCTGTATTTAGCCGATATGGATTTGAAGTTTGAATTGAATAAAATACAAACGATTCAGCTATTTCAAAGTTTACCCAAAGGAAGTGTGAAAGGCGATTTTTTTATAACCAAAAGAGCGGGTAAATTTATGTTTTCTACTTTGGCAACAGTTGATAGTGTAAGAGTTGGAGGTGTACAAAGATTGCGATTATTGGAAGGAATTCTTTCTATAGTCGATAAAATTTTCGTTTACGAATCATCAGACAAACAGACTTGCTCGATTGTATGTGAATTTGGTAAAATGCAATTGTTGATGGCGTTTTCTCCAGATTCATATCGTGGATTTTCAGGTGAAGGAAACATATTGGAAACCTTGACCGAAAATATGCCAATAGAATGGGTTTACGGATTAAATAGTCTTCTGAAATCAAATGAAATGTTTGACCCAACGATGCTTTCTATAGAAAACGATATTGATTTCGGAACAATGGATAATCTGACTTCGAATTTATCTTCAATGGGATTATTAGGATACGATTTAACAGAAAAAGCTCATTTTTACAGACGTCTTCCTTTTAAAACAGAACGCATTTTATCTCTAAATCCGAGGTTAAAAAATGCCAAAAAACTAATCGATAACGAAGAAGTAGAAATAGTAGAACGAAAAGCTGATTATATTGAAGCTAAAGTAAAAGGTTCTGGTGTGGTGCATAAAGTAATTATTGACCATAATTCTCAAAAATGTACATGCGATTGGTTTACTGCTTATCAGGGAAAACGAGGAATTTGTAAGCATATTTTAGCAGTTAAAATGACCGTTTCCTAAAGTTGAAAAAATAAATATGTTTTTTAATTTTCATAAAAATTTGTTAATTTAAGAAATAAAAAACTACATTTGCAACCGAATTTAAAACAAAAAATACAGATGATACTTTCAGTAAGACAATATTTTGATCACTTAGCAGGAAATCTTCCGGCTAAAATATCAGGATGTATCATGTATTTTTATGAAATTGAAATTTAAATTTTAGAGTTCAACTCAACATAAAATATAAAAGCGTCCTTATTTCGGGACGCTTTTTTTGTTTTTAGGCACTTCGACTTCGCTCAGTGTGACAATAAAATTGGCGAGAATGACAAGAAAAATGATAAAAAAGAAACCATAACTAAAAATAATTAAAAAAATAATTGACCAAATGTTTAATGCATAATCTAAATAGCGAAATATAATCTTGAAAAGTAATCTGATGAGAGACAGTCATTTGATACAAAAAGGGATCTGCACCAGTATGCGGACAAGGATTTCTATGTTTTAATTTTAAGTATAACTATTTGATAATCAATAAAATAATTTTAAAAATGATTTGGATAATTGATTTTTTCGACTTTATCTTTGCCGAAGAAAATTTGAAAACAGAAATTCAAATATCAACAACAATTTCAAAATATAATACAACATATAAAATGGCTTTACATAACAACATATATAACACACAACTGCTAGACCCGAGGTTCGATCTTGGACGTTTAACAACACAGGTGCATCAATACAGGCAATAGGATAGTTATATCATATTGAATTTATAAAGCACCTTTAACCGGGTGCTTTTTTTATGCCCAAAAAATAATGATTTTGTAGCTCAGCTGGATAGAGCGTCTGTCTTCTAAGCAGATGGTCGAAGGTTCGAATCCTTCCAAAATCACTCGTTCTCTAGAAGGAACTGGCTCATTGGGGTTACTGGCTAACCTTCCCGACTGTCTCTCGGGAGAAACGGGTTCGACTCCCGTATGAGCCGCGAGTTTGCCGCAAAGGCACTAAGGCGCAAAGTTTTTTGTTTCACGCAGATTGAGCAGATTTACTTAAAGTATAAACTTTGCGACTCTGCGACTTTGCGAGAGATTGACAAAGTATTGTAAAAAGAGCTGGCGAGCAATTTTCTCACAAAGGCGCCAAAACGCTAAGAAAAATAACCTTTGCGCCTTAGTGTCTTCGTGGCAAAATAAAAAATAACTGGGAAGATAACGGTGGTTGTTTACCCGCCTTGGACGCGGGAGGTCGCAAGTTCTCCCGATAGCTATCGGGATTGCTTCCCAGACAAATGGAAATACGCTAAAGTTGGAGAGTTAGGTCGGTCTGTAAAACCGTTGTCTTTTGACTGAGTAGGTTCGAATCCTACTATTTCCACAAATTTCAGGTTGGAACCCTGAGGATAATTAAAAACTGGGAAGATAACGGTGGTTGTTTACCCGCCTTGGACGCGGGAGTTCGCAGTTCTCCCGATAGCTATCGGGACTGCTTCCCAGACATATGCAGGAATGGCGCAATTGGTAGACGCGGCTGACTTAGAATCAGTTTTTTGAGAGTTCGAGTCTCTCTTCCTGTACTAAACAATAATAAGTCGCAAAGATACAAAGAGAAAAAAACTTAGCCTCTTAGTATCTCAGCAACTTAGAACCTAAAAAAATAAAAAATGAAAAAGATAAGCACATTGTTTGCTAAAGACCCAAATAACTTAGCAAGAGTAGTAAATAAAATCAATGCAGAAAATGCATGGGTAATAAACGGAGAAGCAATCGCAACGAGAAAATTTGACGGTACATCTTCGGCCATTATCAACGGAGAATTATACAAAAGATTCGACGCCAAAAAAGGACGTACGATTCCGGCGAATGCGATTCCGTGTCAGGAAGCAGATTTAATTACAGGACATCACCCGCATTGGTTAAAATGCGATCGTTCAAAATCTGAAAACAAACATTTCTTCGAAGCTTTCGATCGCTTAGAAGATAAAACAGACGGAACATACGAGTTATGCGGACCAAAAGTTCAAGGTAACCCTGAAAATTTTGAGAAACATACTTTGGTAAAACACGGTTCTGAAATAATCGATTTAGAAAATGTTGCCTTTGAAGATTTAAAAGTCTTCTTAATGAATGATGAAACAGATATGGAAGGTATTGTTTTCCATCATAAATCAGATGGTAGAATGTGTAAGTTAAGAAAGTCTGATTTTGGTGTTAAACGATTGGAAGTGGTGCTTAATGAATATTAATAGTAAAGAGTTATTAGAGATTAGCAGTCCGTCAGTTCGGGTATTTTTATGAGATGCGAACAGCAATTTCAAAAAAAAGAAAGTATCGGGAAATTGTGTATTTATTTAAAAATAATAATTAAGAATTTAGAAATCATGGTGTTATATGATAAAATTATAGTGATTGATATTGAAGCAACTTGCTGGGAATCTAAGGAGGAAACACTCTTAAATCAGAGAGAAATTATCGAGATAGGAGTATGCAAGTTAATATTATCGTCGGGAAAAATTGAAGATAAACAAAGTTTTTATATCAAACCAGAAGTTTCTCAAGTTTCTTCTTTTTGTCACCAATTAACTGGAATTACAAATGAAAAACTACAGATAGAAGGAACTTCTCTTGAGAAAGCATTGAAGAAAATTAATTCCAAATATTCGGCAAAGTATAGAACATTTGCCGGTTATGGCGATTTTGATAAAGAAATATTAGAACAAGAGTGTAAATCAAAAGCAATTGAAAACCCATTTAGAAATGACTATTTGAATATAAAGACACTTTTTAATTTAGTTTACCTTCAGGAGAAACCTAAAGGATTATTGAAAGAGCTAGAGTTAATTGGAGAATCTTTTGAAGGAGAGAATCATAATGGAGCGGATGATGCTTACAATGCAGCCAAATTGCTGTATAAAGTTTTAAAGAAATAAAAAATTAAAAAAGATGAAACAAAAATACAACCGAATAGCCCTTGTTGGAATTGAACAGGAAGAATATGACATTATAAAAACCCAGTATTCAGGACATATTATCTGGCATCAGTCTATACCAAAAATTGTGGTTAAGGATGAGGTTTTGTATATGGAAAAATCGAATGGAGTTGGAATGTTACCTGTAGATAAAGTCGTCTATTACGGAATTTACGACAATGATTTTGATTTCATTACCGGTCTTGCGATCTGGAATGGCGATTGTTATCCAAAGGCTTCAGCAATGCTGGACTGCCGTTTCAAAATTCCTTGTCTGGTAAAAGCATTGTCTCTTTCAAGATTTAGTGCTCCACGCGGATTTATAAGTGCAGGCGCTTCTGTTAACACAACCGGAGATACCATTGCAAAATGGGGAAACTGGCATTGTGGTGAAAACAAACATCGCTTTACAGGAGAATGGGAAAGCGAATTTACCGCAACCATTGAACCTTATTTTGAAGGGGATGCCGTTCGTATTATGATGATTGGCGATACCTATTGGCAGATAAAACTAGAAGGTGACGATTGGTTAAAATCAATTCATCCTGATAATGCCAATTTTATGCCTGTCGATCAGGATTTGTTAGAAGACACGCTTTATATCAAGAATGTTTTGCAAATGGATATGATAGGAAATGATTACATCGTTGCAAAAGACGGTACTAAATATTTATTAGAAGTCAATCATATTCCCAACATTACCCGATTTGAAGAGGTTAGACAAGTCTATTTATCGACTGTAATAGAATGGATTAACTAATAATTTTTGCACTGCGCAAAATTACTGCGCAGTGTAATTTGAATATTTGTTCAGGAAATAAAACAAGTTCTTTAATAAACTGAAATACATCAAAGTTTAGGCTTTGGTTAAAAATATCAAACAAGCCCAGTTGCGTGTTTCTGTATAGCACCATTGTAGGGAACTTTCCGCGAAAGCGAATTATGTTTTTCTATGCAGCTTGGTTTGGAGGTTTTGGATGGTTTTCCAAAAAACTATCCCACCAAGATCTATGTGTCATGGGTTCGACTCCCATTCGCAGCAATGCGATAGCTCAGTTCGGTAGAGCAATAGAAGTTAACGCAGGTTCGATTCCTGCACTACTCCCGATGGGGTAGTTGGACGAGCGGTAAGTCAACTACAGACTGAAAATCTGTTTTTCCAGAGACCATCACTCTTAAAAAGATGACCAGAAAAAAGCTGATTTGTCTTTGTCAGTGAAACTAAGGTTTTCGAATCTAAAATTTCACACTCATGATAAAGCCAGTGCGAAAAGCAATGTTTTTTGAACTACTTGTTTTCTTCTTGATTTGATTGTTAAGATGATTTGGGGATCGTCTCTGCAAAATACAATCGAAAACAATTCGGGTAAATAAATAACAAACTCTTCATCCGTTTTTTTCGGGGGAGAAAGGCAAAGAGGTTTTTTTATTTAGAAAGAGAGAATAGAAGCAAGAGAATAGAGTAAAGAATATAGAACAAAGATTTTCGACTGTTCTACAACTTGAAATTTGAAATAAAAAATAAAAATATAGAACAAAGATTTTCGACCGTTTCATAACCTGAAACCTGAAACAAGAAAAACTTGAAACAAAAAACAACATGATAAAAAGAATTAAAATCGAAGCATACCAAGTGGGTTTGCTTTTCGAAAACAGAAAATTAATTAAGGTATTAGAAGAAGGTTTACACTGGACTTTTGGAAACAAAAACGTATTGATTTACGATATGAATGCCATTTTTCACGCTCCTTTTGAATTGAACATTTTATTGCAGAATGAAGTCTTGGCTTCAATGCTTGAAGTTGTTGAGGTTGCCGATAACGAGATTGTTTTGCATTTCGTAAACGGAAACTTTAAAGGAACGCTGACTCCGGGAAGACACCCTTTCTGGAAAGGAATTGTAAAAAACGAATTCAAAAAAGCAGATCTTTCTAAAATTGAAATCACAGAGAATATTCCGGTAAACTTATTGGAGCATAATCAATTGAAATACTTTGTTAGAAAATTTATTGTAGCAAGCAACGACAAAGCTTTGTTGTTTGTGAATGGAACTTTCGTTAAAGAATTAAAATCCGGAACACATTACTTTTGGAACAACTCCATTACAATCGAAGTTAAAACGATTGACGTTAGACAGCAACAAGTTGAAATTTCAGGGCAAGAATTATTGACTAAAGATAAAGCAGGATTAAGAATCAACTTTTTTGTGAGATACCAAGTTGTGAATATCATGAAAGCTTTAGTTGACAATAAAGACTTTGAAAAACAATTGTATGTTGCCATGCAGTTAGCTTTAAGAGCTTTTGTAGGCGGATTAACTTTAGACGAATTATTGGCTAAAAAAGATACGATTGCCGAAGCTATTTTAGCAGAAGTAACAACTAAAATAGAAGATTTAGGTTTAACGATTTCTGATGCCGGAATTCGTGACGTAATCCTGCCTGGAGATATGAAAGAGATCATGAATCAGGTTTTGGTTGCCGAGAAAAAAGCGCAGGCCAACAGTATTATGAGAAGAGAAGAAACCGCTTCAACAAGAAGTTTACTGAACACAGCAAAGCTGATGGAAGAAAACGAAATGTTGTGGAAATTGAAAGAGATGGAATACGTTGAAAAAATCGCAGATAAAATTGGAGAAATCACAATTTCAGGAAGCGGAAACGTAATTGGTCAATTGAAGGAAATCTTCGTGAAATAAAGAAAAACCATCAACGGAAACGCTGGTGGTTTTAGTTTAAAAATTAAATTTAAAATGAATCAAAAAATATTTTTTACGTCTGACCATCATTTTGGTCATACAAACATAATTAAGTTTAGCGAGCGTCCATTTGCTACACTAGAAGAAATGGACTCGGAGCTCATTAAACGATGGAATGAAAAGGTGAGTCCGAAGGATATTGTCTATCACTTAGGTGATATTTCTTTGGCAAGACCAGAACGAACAAAAGAAATTTTAGACCAGTTAAACGGTTCAATTTTTCTCGTACAAGGCAATCACGATAAATCGGCTTTAAGTTATAAAAAGCGATTTGAGTGGATTAAAGATTATTACGAGTTAAGCGTTGAAGATGCAGATGCACCAAACGGAAGACAGAAAATAATCTTGTTTCACTACGCCATGAAAGTGTGGAGAAGTTCATTTAGAGGAACATGGCACTTATACGGCCACTCACACGGTCATTTGTTTGACGATGAAACATCACGCTCTTTTGATGTTGGCGTAGACTGCCACAATTATGAACCACTTTCTTATGATGAAGTAAAAGCAATCATTATGAAGAAAGATTGGAAAGCTCCTTTTGGAGACAGAGAATTATAAAATATTTAAAAAATTAGAAAAAATGAAAACTACAGATAAAATTATCATCATTGATTTAGAAGCTACATGTTGGCAGGGCGCGGTCCCGCAAGGCCAGCAAAACGAAATTATCGAAATCGGATTAGCCGTTTTAGATTCAGAAACCGGACAGATTACCAAGAATAAAGGTATTTTGATAAAACCGCAGCGTTCGCATGTGAGTCCGTTTTGTACTGAATTAACAACGATAACCCAGGATTTACTGGATAAAAACGGAGTAAGTTTTGAAGATGCCATTAATGAGTTAATCGACGAATATAATCCCGATTTATATACGTGGGCAAGTTACGGTCAGTACGACCTGAATATGCTTAAAAAACAATGTAAATCGTTTGGTATTTCATATCCAATGGGAGACGAGCATATTAATGTAAAAGAGCATTTTGCCGAAAAGTTTGGTCTGCAAAGGTCAACCGGAATGAATGGTGCTTTACAAATGCTGAATATTCCACTAGAAGGAACACATCACCGCGGAATTGACGATGCTAAAAACATCGCCAAGATTTTGCATTGGTGCCTTAAAAATTAGAATTTAATTTGTTAAGAGCAGTTATCTAAAGGATAGCAGATAACTGTACAAAGAAACTGCAAATATATATTGTTTGCAGTTTTTGTTTTTTAGGCATTAAAAAAGGCTGTCTTATTAAGACAGCCTTTTTCTTTGGTTAAATTATTTTGATTAATTGTGATTGTAGATTTTAGCGTAAAGATCTTTATAGATTTCTTTAATGATTTTACGTTTTAATTTTAGGGTAGGAGTAAGCTGTCCGCCATCAATAGACCAAACATCTGGAGTAAGCTCAAAACGTTTGATTTTTTCCCAATGTCCAAATTTCTCGTTGATGCCTTCAACTTCTTCATCAATACGTTTAATAACATCTGCATTTGAAGCAATTTCTGCATTAGAATCTCCTACATTAATTTTATGGATTTTAGCCCATTCTTTTACAAATTCAAAATTTGGCTGAATAAAAGCTGCCGGCATTTTTTCACCTTCACCAACAACCATAATCTGCTCAATAAAACGAGATTGTTTCATTGCATTTTCGATAAGCTGAGGTGCAACATATTTACCGCCCGAAGTTTTGAACATTTCTTTTTTACGATCGGTAATTTTTAAGAAACCTTCGCTGTCAATTTCGCCAATATCTCCCGTGTGGAAATATCCGTCTTGTAAAGCTTCGGCTGTTTTTTCAGGATCTTTAAAGTAACCTAACATTACGTTTGGACCTTTACAAAGAATTTCTCCGTCTTGTGCAATTTTAACTTCAACGTTGCGAATTACTTTTCCAACGGTTCCAATTTTAAAGCCTTTGTTTCTTTGATCGTTAACCGCAATTACCGGAGAAGTTTCAGATAAACCGTAACCTTCCATAACCGGAATTTCTGCAGCAGCAAAAACTCTAGTTAAACGCGGCTGTAAAGCAGCACTTCCAGAAACCATTAAATCTAAATTTCCACCTAAACCTTCTTTCCATTTACTGAAAATAAGTTTGCGGGCAATTTTTAATTGAAACTCATACCAAAAGCCATTTGCTCCGTATGGTTCGTATTTTAAACCTAAATCAATAGCCCAGAAAAACAATTTTTTCTTGATGCCGGTTAATTCAGTTCCTTTTGCATAAATTTTATCGTAAACTTTCTCTAAAAGCCTCGGAACAGCAGTAATAACGGTCGGACGAACTTCTTTTAAGTTATCACTGATTTTATCAATCGATTCTCCAAAATAAACCGAAACACCATAATATTGATAAATGTATAAAATCATTCTCTCAAAAATATGGCAGATTGGCAAGAAGCTCAAAGCTGAACTTTTTCCCGGATCAAACGGAATTCTTGGCGCACTGTCTAAAACATTAGAAACAATATTGTTGTGCGAAAGCATAACACCTTTTGGTCTTCCGGTAGTTCCAGATGTATAAATAATAGTAGCTAAATCATCTGTTTTAATGCTGTCTTTTCTGGCTTCAACTTCACTTTGGTTGCTGTCGTCTTCTCCGGCTAATAATAAATCAGACCAATGTTTGCAGCCCGGAATTTCATTAAAAGAATAAACCTCTTTTAAAGTGGGAACGTTAGCTCTAATGGCTTGTACTTTTTGATATACTTCATCATCAGAAACAAAGCAATAAATACTCCCGCTATGGTTTAAAATATATTCGTAATCTTCCTCAGCAATTGTTGGATAAATAGGAACATTTTGCGCACCAGTCTGCAAAATACCAATATCCATCACATTCCATTCGGTTCTGTTATTTGAAGTAATTAAAGCAATTTTATCGTCTTTTTGAACGCCCATACGCAATAATGCTCTTGAAACGGCATTAGCTTTTGCAATATATTCTGCGCTGGATGTTTTTTCCCAGACTCCGTTTTTTTTAGTTGCAAGCGCAACCGGAAGGTTATAAGTTTCTTGTTGATAATAGGGAAAATCAAAAAGTCGTGTGATTGAAACCATGTTTAATATATTGAATTTTACTGCAAATTAAATAAAAATAAGGTACGATTTTTTATTTTATGGAATTTTATGGGAAAATTTATAGACACTATTAAAAATTTACGAAAACGTTTTCTTTTTTATAGCGAATATTCCCAAAAACCAAGAAAAATTTAATTTGCAAGGGTATTTTAAAAGTCTATTGTACGTTGTAATCTTCGTATTCTTTTACTCTTTCACCCATTAAGAACATTTTTTTCTTCACAAAATGAATAGAGAATTGAGAATAAAACCATTCGTTACCTTCAACTGGCCTGTACCAAAACGTATACGACTTACTATTGAAACCTTCTTTAAAAATTGGAGTTCCTTCTTCGGTACATTCAATTCCCCAATTGATTTTTTGCTTGCTTAAATCTTCGGCCTGAATAGAGCCCGTTCCGTCAGGATTTAAAATGGTAACAGGCTGTTTTAAACCAATAGGAGCATAAGTTCCCTGAACAGGAAAACCAATAGTAGTTGTAATATAACGCTCTTTTGAATTGTGGGTGATTACATTTACTTCAGCTTGTGAGTATGATTTTGAGGCTGCAAAAAATAACGTAATAAGTAATAAATGTACGGCTTTCATTTGTATGAAGGTTTAAAAGTGTTTTTTGGCGTTTATAAAAATCAGCGGCAGATTTTTATGTAGCGAATATAACTTAAATTTTGATTAAAACAGAAGAATTTGATTTAACTAAAAAATACCGTGTTTTTCCCCTTTTAAAAACAGTAGATTACCTTGTTAATTTAGGTTTGGCTTATTCTATTTTTACCCCGTTCAATGCGGAAGCCGAAAAGCACATAGAGTAGGCACTAATCAACCAAAATAATTATGGAAACTGCCTTCTATTTAGCAATGGGCTGGTGCGGTACCAAATATCCAGGCTGGTGGAAACGCTTTTGGAGAAGCCCTCCGCCGCCTCCGGATCCGGAACCCTGGTGGACTATTGCATTAATTGGAATCGGACTGGTTGCGGGAGCAGCCGGCGGCTTATTCTTTAGTAATGCAATTGCAGAAAATCAATTTTTTGCAGGACAAAATGCAGTCGCTTCAGGGCTATTTGCATTTGGGACAGCCAATGTCATAACCGGAATTGCATCAGCATTTAAAGACTAAAAAAAATGCCTCGATTTAGGGATAGCGTCGGGGTATTTTTATTTTATTTAAAGACTAAAAAGCATTTAAGATTATATAAAAATCGCCACGAATTACACTAATTTTCACGAATTAATTTACTTGCATTAAAAGAAAAAACTTTAATCATTATAATCCTTTAATCTGTGGCTATAAAAAAAAAGAATTCGTGAAAATTCGTGTAATTCGTGGCAAAAAAAACGCCCGATAAAATTCGGGCGCTTTAATAAAAATATATTTTTTAGTTTTTCTCAATCCATTTTCTGGCATTAACAAAAGCTTCGTGCCAAGGCGAAACCTCGTCATTTCTGTCTTTTGGATAATGCGCCCAGTTCCATTGAAAAGTCGAACGCTCAATATGAGGCATCATAACTAAATGTCTTCCTGTTTTATCACACATCATTGCCGTGTTATAATCAGAACCGTTAGGGTTTGCAGGATAACCTTCGTAAGCATATTTAGAAACAATGTTGTATTGATCTTCAGAATAAGGCAATTTGAATTTACCTTCTCCATGAGAAACCCAAACTCCTAAAGTGCTACCAGCCAAAGTCGATAACATAACCGAGTTGTTTTCCTGAACTTTTACAGAAGTAAAAATACTTTCGTGTTTGTTACTTTCATTATGAAGCATTTTTCCGTGAACTTCGTGCTCTGGATTAATTACTTCCAATTCCATAAACAACTGACATCCGTTACAGATTCCCACAGATAAAGTATCTTCTCTTTTGAAGAATTTATCTAAAGATGTTTTTGCTTTTTCATTGTATAAGAAAGCTCCGGCCCAACCTTTAGCAGAACCTAAAACATCTGAATTAGAGAATCCTCCAACAGCACCAATAAACTGAATGTCTTCAAGCGTTTCACGACCAGAAATTAAATCGGTCATGTGAACGTCTTTTACATCAAATCCTGCTAAGTACATAGCATTTGCCATTTCACGCTCAGAATTACTTCCTTTTTCACGGATAATAGCTGCTTTTGGTCTTGGTTTAGAATTGTCGATTTCTGGTTTCTTTCCTGTAAAGTGTGCAGGGAAAGTATAATTTAAAACCTGATTTTTATAGTTTTCGAAACGTGCCTGAGCTCTTCCGTTTTTAGATTGTTTTTGATCTAATAAATAAGAAGTTTCGAACCAAATGTCTCTGTACTTCGCAATATCTAAAGAGAAACTTGTATTGCCATTTTTTATATTTAAATTATTACTTTCAGTAACTTTTCCAATTTTGTGAAAGTTAATATAACTATCTCTAAGAATATTCTCTATAGATTCATCAGCTTGAAATACAATACCGATGTTTTCAGCAAAAAGAATTTTAATAGTATCGTTTTCATTTAAACTAGAAAAATCGAAATCGGCACCCAAGTTATTATCAGCAAAACACATTTCAAGTAAAGTGGTAATTAATCCACCACTTCCAATATCGTGTCCAGCTTGAATTTTATTCTCAATAATAGATGATTGAATAGCATCAAAAGCAGCAGCAAAGAAGTCAGAATCCTTTATCGTTGGAACTTCAGTTCCAATTTTGTTAAGAATTTGAGCAAATGAAGAACCTCCAAGTTTAAAATCGTCATCTGATAGATTGATATAGTAAATAGATCCACCGTTTTTCTGTAAAACTGGTTCCACTACTTTTCTAATATCAGTACAATTTCCTCCAGCTGAAATAATAACCGTTCCCGGCGCAATTACTTCGTCGTTTGGATATTTTTGTTTCATCGAAAGCGAATCTTTTCCTGTCGGAATGTTGATTCCCAATTCGATTGCAAATTCTGAACAACCTTCAACAGCAGCGTACAAACGAGCGTCTTCACCTTCGTTTTTACAAGCCCACATCCAGTTTGCAGATAATGAAATCCCTTTTAAACCATCTTTAATTGGTGCCCAAACAATGTTTGATAACGATTCTGCAATTGCATTTCTAGATCCTGCAACCGGGTCAATTAAAGCAGCGATAGGAGCGTGGCCAATAGAAGTTGCAATTCCTTCTTTTCCTAAATAATCCAAAGCCATAACGCCGACGTTATTCAAAGGCAATTGTAACGGACCTGCATTTTGCTGTTTTGCTACTTTTCCTCCAACACAACGGTCTACTTTATTAGTCAACCAGTCTTTTGAAGCAACAGCCTCTAAACGTAAAACGTCTTTTAAATATGATTCGAAATCTCCTGCGTTGTAAGCAACATCAGCATATTTTCTATCGATAGTTTTATCTGTCATAACCGTTTTTGGAGAGCTTCCGAAGAAATCTTCTAAAGCATAATCCATCGGTTTTGAACCATTTGATTTTGATTCGAATGTAAAACGGTGATCTCCCGTAACATCTCCAACCTGATACATTGGCGAACGCTCTCTGTCAGCAATTCTTTGTAAAGTATCAATATCTTTTTGACCAATAACCAATCCCATTCTTTCTTGAGATTCGTTACCGATAATTTCTTTTGCAGAAAGTGTTGGGTCTCCAACTGGCAATTTGTCTAAATCGATTAAACCTCCAGTTTCTTCTACCAATTCCGAAAGACAGTTTAAGTGTCCACCCGCACCGTGATCGTGAATCGAAACAATTGGGTTATTGTCGCTTTCTACTAAACCACGAATCGCGTTTGCAGCACGTTTTTGCATTTCAGGATTTGAACGTTGAATTGCATTTAATTCAATTCCTGAACCGAAAGCCCCAGTATCTGCAGAGGAAACCGCAGCACCACCCATTCCGATTCTATAATTTTCTCCTCCAAGTATTACGATTTTATCGCCTTCTTGTGGTTTCTTTTTAATTGATTGATCTAGTTTTCCGTATCCAATTCCGCCCGCTTGCATGATTACTTTATCGTAACCAATTTTACGGTCGTTTTCTGAATGTTCGAAAGTTAAAACAGAACCTGTAATTAACGGCTGACCAAATTTATTTCCAAAATCAGAAGCTCCGTTTGAAGCTTTAATTAAGATGTCCATTGGAGTTTGGTACAACCATTTTCTTTCTTCAAGAGCGTTTTCCCATTTTCTGTCATCGTTTAAACGAGAATATGAAGTCATGTAAACTGCAGTTCCTGCTAATGGCAAAGAACCTTGTCCACCCGCTAAACGGTCACGAATTTCTCCTCCAGAACCTGTTGCAGCTCCGTTGAAAGGTTCCACTGTTGTTGGGAAATTGTGTGTTTCTGCTTTTAAAGAGATTACAGAATCGAATTCTTTTATTTCGTAAAAATCAGGTTTGTCTGCCGATTTTGGTGCAAATTGCTGCACTTTTGGTCCTTTTACAAAAGCAACGTTGTCTTTGTAAGCAGAAACAATATCGTTAGGATTTTCCTGAGATGTTTTTTTGATTAATTTAAAAAGAGAAGTTTCTTTTTCTTCACCGTCAATAACAAATGTTCCGTTGAAAATTTTGTGACGGCAGTGTTCTGAGTTGGCTTGAGAGAAAGCGAAAATTTCAGAGTCAGTTAATTTTCTTCCAAGTTTTGTTGAAAGATTGTTTAAATATTCTACTTCTTCTTCGCTTAAAGCTAAACCTTCTACTTTATTGTAAGTAGCAATATCATCAATTTCCAGAATTGGTTCCGGCTGAATGTTGATAGTAAAAATCTCCTGATCTAATTCATTGAATTTTTGGAAAAGCATTGGGTCAAAATCAGCGAAATCTTCCGTTGCCGGATGAAATTCTTCAATTCTGATAATGCCCGGAACACCCATATTTTGAGTGATTTCTACAGCATTTGTACTCCAAGGTGTGATCATAGTGGCGCGGGGACCAACAAAAAAACCCGTCAGTGCGGATTTTTCGATCTTATTCGAGTCGGCAAAAAGCCAGTTTAATTTTGAAATGTCTTGAGCTGAAATTTCGTTTTGCGTTTGTACGGCAAAAACAGTTTTGCTTTGGTTTTCAAAGAAATGGATCATTGTGATGTGTAGTTTGTTGTATTGAGCTGCAAATTTAGTGTAAATAAATAGTAAGCACAAATTTGATAACAAACTCTTTTAAAAAAAATGAAGTTGCTTTGAAAAGGGATTGAATTTTAAGGATTTTGTATTTAATCTCGCAAAGACGCGAAGACGCAAAGTTTTTTTGTTTCACGCAGATTTAGCTGATTGTGCAGATTTTTTTTTGGTAGAGTTATTAATAAATCGGTGTCAATGTTTTGTAGAGGCGCACAGCAGTGCGTCTTCTTGTATGCAAAGTTTTTTTGTTTCACGCAGATTCAGCAGATTATGCAGATTTTTTTGGGGTAGAGTTATTAATAAATCTGTGTCAATATTTATTAAATTTTTAATCTGCTTTATCCGCCAAATCTGTGTGAACAAAAATATTTAGTTAATTACGATCTTTTTAATCGTAGTTTTTGAATCTCTTGTAATTTTAGCAATATAAATTCCGCTTGAAAGATGACTTACTGACAATACAGAATCAGTTGCGTTTTGTTTTTCGAAAACTTTTTGCCCTGAAAACGAAAGGATTTCTATCGAATAAGGAGAATCAGAATTGTCTAAAACAATATTGAAAATTCCATCAGAAGGATTTGGAAAAACCACAATTTCATCTGAAAGTTCTACCACTTCTTCTTCAATCGGTTTCGCTATTTTGCTTGCTAAGTTATTACAAGTATCTTGTGTATATGAATCCCATTGTGAGCTTAAATTGAATGTTGTACTTGGAGAAGTTACCGTTGATTTTCTTCTTAAAGTAACATCGATGGCAAAATTTGCAGTTCCACCGTTAAAAGTTCCGATGATGTCAATTAAAACTCCATTTTTAAATAGACCTACAGCGTCATTTCCGTTAAAAGTTAATTCTGTTGCCGTTGTTGAAATGTTAGCAGAACTTGGAGAAAAACAGCTTGAAGAAATTGAACTGTTTACAATTACAAATTTACTTCCTGTTGTTAAAGTTCCGCTTAAAGCTAAACCTGTACTCCATGAACCAGCACCATTCGTTTGTTTTTTTATAGTGTAAGCAGACAAACTAACAGAACTTCCTGTGTTGTTGGCAATTTCTAAAGCTTTGTTGTTTCCAGAACCTTCAATGTATTCAGAGAAAAGCAAATCGGTTGCAGTTCCTGTTCCGCTGCTGTTGGTTGTAACCGAAATAGTATTGCTTGATGCAGAAGCATTTCCGGCAGCGTCTTTTGCTTTTACATAAATAGAATAAGCTGTAGAAGCGGTTAAACCTGTAATAGTTGCGGTTGTACCCGAAACTGTGGTTTTGTAAGTGCTGTTTGCATAAACATCATAACCGGTAACGGCTACATTATCTGTAGAGGTATTCCACGAAAGTGAAATTGAAGTTGCTGTTTTTGAAGTCGAAGCCAAACTTGTTGGAGTAGTTGGCGCCTGAGTATCTCCAGAAGGAGTTCCGCCCCAAATTTGATTCACATATTCCGGATGATCAATATATGGATTTCTATTATTTTGACGAGCATAAATTGCATTGTTTCTGGCAATTTCTCTCGCGCTTACAGGATCCTGCGCGTGCCATGCCAAAAGAAGATTTAAGAATGCTGTTGTAAAAACTTTATTGCTTGAACCGTCAAACATCGCATAAGAATATCCGGCAACAGTATTTTCATAGCGGGTTGCAAAATAAAAATACATTCTGGCAATATCTCCTTTAAAAGCATTGATAGGTTCAAAAACAGTTCCTGAGTATCCAGATACAGAACTCGATCCCAATTTTCCTCCATTTTGAGAAGTATAAGTTGCAGAACTTACGGTTCCGTGCGGATAGTTGGAACGCATTCCGTTTACTTTTCCATCTGTTGGAGTTATAAAATGAGCATCGGCAACCATTGGAGACTGCTCATTAAAAACCGATTGTGGAATAATATGTTCTCTGTTGTAGCAATCGCCTTCAGCAGAATAATTTCCACAACGCTGCGTACTTCCTGTACTGTAATTGTATGGATCTGTTCCTGATGGATTTTCAGAATACATGTCTAATACTGTTCCGTCATTTTCGTAAAAATTATCAACGTCAGAAGTTTGATACGTGGTATATAAACCAGCATATCCATTATCAGTATGACCTTTAATAATATTATACAATTGCGTTTTTAAAGTGTAACCTGTTCCGGTTGCGGTGTTGTAATAACCAGAAGGAATTTGGGCAAAGCCAATCGTAACAGACAGCAATAACAGTAAAAAGTAGTTTTTTTTCATAAAAATAGGGGTTTTAAGTTTGGTTGTAATACTTTTTAAAGTTCTGAATTTTAGAATTTTAAATTAGTATTGTAGCAAATCTATTACTTTTATGAATACGAAACGTTAAGTGATGTTTAATTTTTAGGTATATTTTCTTACCGTTGTTTTTGTTGCCACGAAGACGCTAAGGCACGAAGTTTTATTTTTTTTCTGAAATCTTTTTTAAAGCCTGTCGGTATTCTTTATCGGATTTTTTGCTGCCGTCATCAGTAATTTCAATTTGGTAATCAAAAACTTTATAGTTTTTGATTTTATAAAATGCGGCCCAATTAGTGCCAGAAATTACATGGCTTTCAATAATATTATAAATTGAATTGTAGCTGGGATTTTTGATTTCTTCAAAACCAATTACACGTTTGAAATTATTTGTTTTAGAGTTGTATAAATATAAATTATATGTCCAATTGCTTCTTACATCAGAAATGTTTTGAATTAAGATATCTTTTATTTTATCGTTATTGAAGTCTCTAAATTCAACTTGTTGAGTACCGCTAAAAATCGAGTCTTTTACTAAAACTGAATTTCTACCATTTAGTTTTTGACTGATAATTAAAATTGAATTTTTTTCATCATCATAACCTTCTTTTTCAGTTTCAAAATTTATAAGTTTTATTGTAATTCCTTTGTTTTTATAAATAGAATCACACTTGATTGTTTGTGTATTCTGAGCAAATATATAAATACAGGATAAGAAAAAAATAATGGTTAAAAGACTTCTTTTCATTGGATAGTATTGCATTTTTAAACTTTGAGATTTGCAGTTTTGCGAGCAAAATTCACACACAACTTAAATTTCCTATATCACTTATATGGTTTAAAAATTTTACTTCGGAAAATCTTTACTTTGATAAGCACCCAAATCTGGCGGAGAAGTTCTTGTAGCTCCTAAAATATCCAATGGAATTATATACGCCGGATTTCCTTTCGCGAAAGCGGCAGAAGTTTTATCAATATTCAGCTGATTTTTAGAAACATTATAAAACTTCGGATTTTCGTTTACAATAATATTGGTGTAATGTTCTGTATCAGTTTTAAACTGGTAATCAGGATTTGTTGTACTTCCAAATTTCAACAGACAGCTGTTTAACTGATAAACAAAAGCGGCGCTTGCATTTTTTTGTAAATTGAATTCATTGGTACTGGAACCATAAATAATGCAATTATTGAAAGTTGCCTGTGTTAACGGATTTGTTTCCGGCGATGCTCCGGCTAAACTATTACTTAAGGTAACTGCAAAATGCGAACTGCTTTGCCAGTTGTTATTAAAAGTACAATGCGTAAAGCTGTAATTTCCGCCGTAAGCACAAGATAAACTTGCAATTCCTGCATAATTGATTACGATATTTTCACCGTTGATGTGAGCGTTTTGGGCTAAAATTCCGTATTCAACACAATTGTAAATCTGTGTGTTTTTAATTTCAATTGTATTTAACGGATTTTTAAAATCTAATCCAACAACTGCATTTTTTAAAGTCAAATGATTGATCGAATGATTTGTGCTTCCGTTTGCAAAAAGAACAGATTTCCATTGTCCCGGAATATCAGAATAAAGAGATTCTAAACGATCGCCTTCAAAAATAACTTCGTTTTCCAGTTTTTCGGTTGTTGATGCAGTTCCGTTAATTTGAAGGGTAGCTTTATCACCAACATACAAACCAGAATTAGCATGAAAATGAACTCTTGCTCCGGCTTCAAAAGTTACGGTTTTATTTTCCGGAACTCCGGCATAACCGTAAATAACGTACGGTTTTTGTTTGGTAAAAATCAATTCATTTCCGTTTTCAGGATCATTTTCATCCAGATAAAATCCGTCGACATCTTTGCCTTCAATTTTGATTTTTTCCTTAGTTCCATCGGTATTTTGTTTTGGAAATAAAAATACAGCGTCCTGAATTAAAGTTACTAAAGCAACTTCCTGCAGATTCGCACCGCTGTCAAACTGAATTTCATCGGTATATAAAAAATCAGTAGGATTTACATCTGTAATATCTGCCGTAGTTTCTATAAAAATATAAAGACTGTCTTTTGCTAAAAGCGTAACATCTTTAAAAATCTTTCCGTTGTTGCCGCTCATTCCGTCAACCGTCATTCGGTATTTTGAATTTAAACCTTTTTTAAGCTGTACAACTGGAATTGAAATATCGTTTTTGCTTCGATTATAAACCTTAAGCTGATACGTGCTTGAACCAATGTTTTTAAAAACAGTATCTAAATAAACGGTGTCTTTTGAAAACTTTAAATCTCCGGAACTGGCAACGGTATCAAAATCAGTTCGGCAGGAACTAAAAGCTAGAATTATTCCGAAAATAAAGAGAGCAAAGTATTGACGCATATTTGTTTTGTTTTTTTTAGCCACTCCCGATAGCTATCGGGATAAAAGGATTAAAAAGATTTTTTTTGCCACGAATTTTACAAATTTTCACAAATTAAAATTTGCGGAAATTTGTGATTGTGTATTTTTAAATCCTTTTAATCTGTGTAATCTGTGGCAAAAAAAAACTTCCGGCCAAAGATTGATGTTTGATTGTTTTTGTAAAAATAGCAAAAAACTTACATGTTTGAAGTTGTATTTTAATTTTAGAATGGGATTTTCGAATTTGTATCTCATCTTTTCTTTAATTTTACGATTTTAAAGTCCATTTTAATGAATTATACAAAAGAACAAATTTTAACGTACTGCAATGAGTTTTCTAAAAACACTTTGATGGAAACGCTAAAAATAGAATATATCGACGCAGGAGAAGATTTTTTAACCGCAAAAATGCCTGTAAATCCAAGCGTTCACCAACCAATGGGACTACTTCACGGCGGAGCTTCTGTAGCTTTGGCAGAAAGTGTTGGAAGTGCAGCTTCACACTTCTTTATTAATCCAAAAGAACAGGAAGTTCGCGGTATCGAAATCTCTGCAAATCATTTAAAAAGCATTCGCGAAGGCGTAGTTTTTGGTACAGCCAGAATTATTCACAAAGGAAGAAGTCTTCACCTTTGGGAAATTAAAATTACAGATGAAGCCGGCAATTTGATTTCGCTTTGCAAACTGACGAATATGGTTTTAGAGAAAAAGAAAACAGAATAAAGCACATGAATAATTTTTTCTCAAAAACAAAACAACATTACAATCAAAATTTACCTTTTGTAATTTATTCTAAACCTAATACTTCAAGTGTTTTTGGGCTTTTACAGCAAAATGACACTTTATGTAAAATTACGGATTACAGCGAAAAAGGATTTGTTTTTGCTTCTTTTGATGAAAAACAACTCGTTTTAATTCCCGAAAATGAATCGGAAATTATTAGTGCTGACAAGGAAATCACTTCATTTGAAGCTCTGGAAATTGATGATCAAAAATTTGATGCAGAAGCTAAAATTCAATATGAAAATTTAGTTTCAAAAGGAATCAAGGCAATTAAAAATGAAGAATTCAAAAAAGTAGTTTTATCAAGAAGCGAAAAAGTAAATTTATCTGAATTTGATTTTGTTCAGACTTTTCAACATTTGGTTCAATTATATCCTACGACTTTTTGTTATTGTTTTTTTCATCCTAAAATTGGACTTTGGATGGGGGCAACGCCCGAACAACTGCTAAAAGCTAACGGAAATGTTTTTGAAACAACAGCTTTGGCCGGAACGCAAAAAGCAAATTTAGAAACGGAAATCCGCTGGGAACAAAAAGAAAAAGACGAACAGCAATATGTAACCGATTTTATTGTTAAACGTTTACGAGAAGTTGCGAATTCTGTTGTAGTTACAGAACCTTATAGTTTAAAAGCAGGTTCAATCTGGCATATTAAAACGGATATTTCGGGTGTTTTAAATGAGAATTCAACTTTGGAAGAAGTTATTGATACGCTTCATCCAACTCCGGCGGTTTGTGGTTTGCCAAAGAAAAAAGCAAAAGCTTTTATTATAGAAAATGAAAATTACGACAGAACTTTTTACACTGGTTTTCTGGGGGAATTAAACAGCAGTTTTGCGGGCAGTAAAACAAGTTCTGATTTATTCGTAAATTTACGCAGCATGCAGATTCAGGATAAAACAGCGATTTTATATATGGGGTGCGGCATTACAAAAGAAAGTATTCCCGAAAAAGAATGGGAGGAAAGCGTCAATAAATCAATGACGATGAAAAGAGTTTTAAAAAAATAGTTTCAAGTTTAAAGTTTCAGGTTTCACGTTCTCAACGTAACTTGAAACATGAAACCTGAAACAAAAAACACAAACAAAATAATGAAACTAGACATATTAGCCTTTGGCGCACATCCGGATGATGTAGAATTGGGTTGTGCCGGAACAATTTTAAAAGAAGTTTCCTTAGGGAAAAAAGTAGGTATTGTAGATTTAACGCGCGGCGAATTAGGTACACGCGGAACTGCTGAAACCAGAGATGAAGAGGCAAAAGCCGCAGCAAAGATTTTGGGTGTTTTAGTTCGTGAGAATTTAGGCTTACGCGACGGATTTTTCGTAAACGATGAAAAACATCAATTAGAAGTCATTAAAATGATCCGCAAATACAAACCTGAAATCGTATTGTGCAACGCAGTTGATGATCGCCATATTGATCACGGAAAAGGAAGCAAATTAGTTTCTGATGCGTGTTTTTTATCGGGATTGATAAAAATCGAAACTTCGATTGATGGAGAGAAACAAGAAGCCTGGAGACCAAAAGTAGTATATCATTATATTCAATGGAAAAACCTTACTCCAGACTTTGTAGTCGATATTACAGGTTTTGAAAAGAAAAAGGTGGAAGCGATTTCTGCTTATAAAACTCAATTTTACGATCCGAATTCAAAAGAACCTGCAACGCCTATTACAAGTAAAAACTTCTTTGAAAGCTTAAATTACCGTGCGCAGGACTTAGGAAGACTGGTTGGGAAAGATTTTGCAGAAGGTTTTACGGTTGAAAGGTGTTTGGCAGTCAATAGCTTAGAAAATTTGATGTAAATTTTTCATTTTTTTCTTTGTAGAAGTAAACCTTTGTTATATATTTGCACTCGCTAAGCAAAAATGGTGGTTGTAGCTCAGCTGGTTAGAGTAGCGGTTTGTGGTGCCGCGGGTCGCCGGTTCGAACCCGGTCAGCCACCCAGAAATTTAAAGCCTTGAAGAAATTCAAGGCTTTTTTTGTGCGTTTATTTTTTTGAACCATATAAGTTATATAAGGTCATTTTAGATTTAGGCTTGAATGCTGTAACTAAAAAGTTTAAAAAGAGAATAGCTTAATAATTCTTGTATCTCAAAATTTTTCTCATTTCAAATATAGCCCGCGGTTTCAACCGCGAGGACGTTTGAAATACGATGCATATTATGACATTACGTTTGTTATATACGTTGCGTTCCAGCGGTTAAAACCGCTGGCTATATTTCCTTACATGATCTATAATTGAAAATAACCACAAACCAATCTAAAATGACCTTACATAACTTATATGGTTAAAAATAAAAAAACAAAAAAAAGCATGACGGTTAAATCATGCTTTAGTGGTTATTATATTTGGCTTATTGTGTTTTTAAATTTCCTCAAAAGTAGTTCCTTGTTTAATATCTCCGGTTTTAAAGCCTTTTTTAAACCAGTACATTCTTTGTTCTGATGTTCCATGGGTAAAAGAATCAGGGACAATTTGTCCTTGCATTTTGCTTTGTATTGCGTCGTCTCCAACTGCATTTGCGGCACTTAAAGCTTCTTCAATATCACCTTCATCTAAATTTTGCTGATTATAATGTGCCCAGACTCCCGCATAAAAATCGGCTTGTAATTCCAGGGCTACAGAAAGTTTATTGGCTTCAGCCTGACTTTTGCCTTCCTGATCTTGATGCATTTTTGCAGAAGTACCCAATAATGTCTGAATATGATGTCCAACTTCATGAGCAATAACATACGCAATGGCAAAATCCCCGCCTTTGGCACCAAATTTTGTTTTAAGTTCTTCAAAGAACCCTAAATCCATGTAAACCTTTTGGTCTGCCGGACAATAAAATGGTCCTGAAGCTGATGAAGCGCCTCCGCAAGAAGTTTGAACAGAGCCTCTAAAAAGCACCAATTTTGGATTTTTATAAGTCATTCCGTGTTCGGCAAATATTTTTCCCCAAATATCTTCGTTATCCGCTAAAACAACTCTCACGAAATCACCCATTTCCTCATCTGCTTTGCTTAATGGTGCAGCGGCTTCTGTTTGCGTTTGTCCGCCTTGCATTTGTTCTAAAACAGGTGTAATAAGTTTTGCGTTTTCACCGCCAAAAACATTCAAAAGCAAAATAATGATACCAATAACTCCGCCTCCAACAGCGATTTTTCCGCCAGAGATTGATCTTCGGTCTTCTACATTATCACTTTGTCTTCTGCCTTGCCATTTCATAGTAAATTGTATTTAAGCTTTTTATGTTTTTTCTTGTACGAATTTATATAATTTTTGGGAATAACTTATGATTTGTGACAATTTAGTTTTAATTATTTTAGCCATTTTACCAAAGTTTCCTCAACAGTACCTTTCATAATTGGTTTTGAAATATAATCATCCATTCCGGCAGAAATGCATTTGTTGCGCTCTTCTTTTTCAGCACCAGCAGTTACGGCAATTATCGGAATATCTTTTCCGGTAGAAGTATTTCTAATGGCTTTTGTTGTTTCGTAACCGTTCATGATTGGCATTTGAATATCCATGAAAACAAGTGTTGGATTAATGCTTTCAAATTGCTTTACAGCCTCATAACCATTTTCACATTCAAAAATAAAAGCATTATGATACAGGTTTTTTACAATCGTTTTTAAGAGCAGCATGTTAACTTTATTGTCCTCAACAATTAAAAAACGTATGTTTTTGTTGGTTGCGTCATTATGATTTTCATCAGGCAGGGCCTGTAAGTTTTTTAATTCGGTATTATATTTTTCGTTGATGCTTTGATTGCTGGTTTTTAAATTTAAATCGAAAAAGAAGTTACTTCCTTCACCAATTTTACTTTCGAGCTGTAATCGGCTTTCCATTAAAGCTAAAAGCTGATTAGATATGGTTAAACCTAAACCGGTTCCGCCAAATTTTCTTGTTGTAGAGCTGTCTGCCTGCGAAAAAGCTTTAAAAATTTTCTTCTGATTTTTCTCCATAATTCCAATTCCCGTATCAATTACAGAAAATCGGATGGTCGAAAAGTTATTTTTTGATTTTGATAAAACAGAAACATTCAGTTTAATAGAACCTTCATTGGTAAATTTTACCGCATTAGAAAGCAGATTAATCAGGATTTGTTTTATTCGAACAATATCTGTCCAAATATATTTAGGAACATCTTGATCTACATTGAGTTCCAATTGCAGGTTTTTTTGATTGGATTCAAAAACAATTAAATCGAAAACCTGACCCAATACTTTTTTAATATCATATAAATCAATAAAAAGTTCCAGTTTTCCGGCTTCAATTTTAGAAAAATCAAGAATATCATTGATAATCTCCAACAGCGAGTGCGCCGATTGATTAATAGTGGTCATATATTTTTCCTGAATTTCCTCTAATTCAGTTTTCATCAATAAATGGGTGAAACCAATAATTCCGTTTAAAGGCGTTCTGATTTCATGTGACATATTGGCCAGAAAATCAGATTTTGATTTATTAGCAGCTTCCGCTAATTGTTTGGCTTTAATGGCGTCTTCGGTTTCTTTTTTATTGGTGATATCAAAGTAAATTCCACCCACAAATTCAATTTCGTCACCTTTTTTAATAACGTCACCAAATTCTTCCACCCAGATATATTCTCCGGTTTTTCTTTTAATTCGGTAAACATTATGCAGCGGAATTCCGTTTTGAAGATTATCAATTTGATTATTAATAACTTCATCGCGGTCTTCATGATGAATAAGAGATAAAAACGAAAGATTATTTTCGATAAACTCAGCTTTAGAATATCCGGTTAAGTTTTGAATCTCATCGTTTAGGAAAATTTTAGTCGAAAATGCATCAAACTTCGATAAATAAACGGTTCCCGGAATATTGTTGGCGATTAATTTGAATTTTTCTTCGCTTTCAATAATCTTACTTTCATTTCGATTTCTTTCTAAAGCTGATGAAATATTATTGGCTAAAACCTGAAAGATATAAATTTCCTCTTCAGACCATTTTCGTTCTTTAGTACAATCATCAAAACCAATAAATCCGGTAAAAATATCGTTGATGTACAACGGCAGGATTAAAATTGATTTTATCTCATTATTGATCAGTAATTGTTTAAAAAATTTATCTTCAAGCTTTCGTGTATACGTGTTTACAATTCGTTTATTTTTTGCAGCATCAAAAATTTCTTGTAAATTTTCCTCTGTCATATGTCTCAAAGGCGTGATTTGATGCGGAATTCCTTTTCGTGACCATTTGTATTTTTGAACAACAGTATTGGTTGTAAAATCTCTTTCATAATAAAACATATGATCTGCTTTTGAAGCTTTTCCAATCAAATCATACGTTTCCTGAAACATTTGTTCTGTAGATTTACTCATCAAAAATTTCTCTGTACAAAGCGAAAGTGCCGATAATAGCTGACTTTTAAATTCTAATCGGCGTTCTGTTTCCAAACGCATCTGCATCGAAATGGCCAGCGAAACAACATCAGAAATAGTTCTGGCATAATTAATATCCTCATTATCCCAATCTCTTTGTTCCTCTGTACTTTCAAAACAAACAACACCAGCCAATTGCCCGCTTAAAAAAATGGGAACATCCAGCATTGATTTAATTTTATTTTTAGTGAAATAAAGCGTTTCAAATTCAGATGTTTCTAATTTATTAAAAACATCTGGTGCATTTATAATTGCTTTATTTTTTAAGGTTTCAAAATAGATTGGATAAGATTCTTTGTTTAGAATGTTTTTATCGTTTAAATTTTGATTGTCAACACTATATAGGTTTTTGCAGGTAATCAAATCTCTGGAATATTTCCAAAAACTTACCCTATTAGATTGGCTTACAGTCGAGGCCTCTTTTATAATATAATCGATAACCGTATTTAAGTTATTGTAAGTGCTAAAGTCAGTTGTTGATAGTTTTTTAGTCGAATTATTGTAGGCTTCGATTTTTTCGAGACGTCTTTTTTTCTCGTTTTCGGCATTTTTAATTTCGGTAATGTCCCTCGCAATTCCTGCAAAACCAATGGTTTGATCTAAATCATTTTTACGAATGATAATTTTTTGTGAAATCCATAATTCCTGCCCGTTTTTCTTTAAAATAGGAAGTTCAATTATGGGGAATTTATTTCCGTTGCTTTCAAAATTTTCATAAAAATCAACCGCACTCATAGAATACTTCTCATGAATAAAGTTGGAATAATGTTTTTGAAGTATTTCATCTTCAGAATAACCTAAAAGCGAATACGCAAATTCATTTATAAAGGTGAAATAACCGTCGGCATCAACTTCAAAAATAATATCTGTCGCCGTTTGAATTAAGTTTTTGTATTGATCCTGAACAATAATCTGCTCGGTAACATCCTGACCAATACTTATAATTAAGTCGTCAGAGAATTTTTTATCTTTCCACTGTATGTATCTGTATTCTCCGTTTTTCGTCTTTAATTTTCGGGTATAGATTTTATTTTCTTCATGATGTATGATAGAAATATTCTTGTTGTATTCATCTCCTTTTGTAAGTTTCCAGAAATTAAGCCCCATAACTTCTTCGGGCTGATAACCTAAAATAGAAGTTACGGTTTCGCTGCAAAATAATATTTCACCTTTTTGATCTGTTGCAATTGTGAGTGAATTTCCTTTGTGTACAATTTCGTTGGCAAACCTGAAATTATCCCGATTATTTTGTAAAACTGCATATTTTACCTGATTAATAATAAAAATCAGGATGCAGAAATTAATTAATAAAATAGAAGATTTAAGAGGAATTAATTGAAACGTAACGGTTGAAAATAGAAAGACAAAAACGAGAGCCACAAAAAACCAGTAAACTTTAATTGGTTTTAAAATATTGTAGGAGAAGAAAAAGGAGATTAAAAAAACGATTATGGGAACAACATCTTCTGCCAGAAAAACAATGTTGTAGCAAACGTAACTAATGTAAATAAAGAAGCAAAAAATAAAAATATACTGAATTTTATCTCTCAGCCATTTTACTTTATCGGTTATTACATAAGCTACAAGAACAGAAAAACCAATTGAAACGTTTACGACAAGTAAACTTTTTGGTCTGATTTTAAAAATTTCATTTATGATTTCGATTACAATAACTGCAATTCCAAAAAATAAAATATAAAGCTGATATTCCCTTCCTGCGGTTTCTGCTTCTTTCTTTTTTTCGATGAAATTTCCAATTTTTGCTTTGATGCGAAAAAATTGATAAACTAAAAGTCCCAAAAAGCCCAGTAAAGAAAAACCAAGAACTATAAATTTGGGATTATTGTAGAAAATAATGTCTGAATTGAAAACATACCAGTTTGTCATAATTGATTTCAGAGTATTACCAGAACAGGTAATACCTGAAACCAATAGATTGAAAAAACTATAGTTTTCTACCATAGATTTTGGGATATGTTTGGTTTAGTAAATAGCAATTTAAATTCTAATAATAGAGTTGGTTAAGCCCTTTGAAATTTACTAGAACTTTGTTTTTATTCAAAATCCGATTTTCCAATTGAATCAATAGAATCTGCTTGTTCTTCTTCGGTAAAAATTGAAAAATAAGCAGCATAGGTTACTGATGTATTAAATATAACAGTAAAAATTACTCCGATGCAGCAGGCAACAAGACCCACTAATGAGCCAAGAAATCCTACGATAAACAAAACGAAAATTATTAATGGATTTTTACTCACAACAATGATACTTGATTTAATAGCATCGATTGCATTTAGATTTCCAAAAATCACTAATGGAATTGCAAAATAAGTAAAAAACGAAATCATTATTGATACTCCGCCGCCTAAAAACATTATTCCGGTACTGTCTAAAACATACGAAATACCAGTACTTACAGTAGCTAACAGAAATGCTAAAGAGAATAGTTGAAAAAAGTAAGGCGCTTTATAATAGGTAAAAATAGTTGAAACATTAAACTCTTCATCTTTATCTGCGCAGTCTGCCATTTTAAGAAATCCGGCTCCAAGCGGTGCAAATATTGCGCTTACTACTGCAACAGCAACTGTAGAAAATATTTGTTCAAGATAGGTAAGTTTTTGATTTTCGAAGTTTTTTATAAAATCTTCTGAGAGTGCTTGTATACCGTAAACTACAGTAGCTAATCCCATGATTACTATAAAAGCAAGAATTGAAAACACAAGAATTATCAACCCTGAATACAAAGCTATCTTTTTGTAATTTTCAAAAGCATAAGTAAAAACAGTAGAAAAGTCTATCGAATAGCCATCTTTTTTGATGTCCTCAATTTGTTCAAGTGTAGATTTCATTTTAAAAGTAAAGTTGTTTTATATTCTTCGTCGTAATAAATTAGTTGACGTAAATATAATATTTTAAATCAATTCCGAATAAAAATCTACAAATATTACGAAATTGTTTCTCTAATTTAAAGCCAGTCTAAAATTCGTTTTATAGAAGCCAGTTTATCTTTATAAGGAGCATAGCGCATTGGCAGATCCAGCCAGTTTGCTTTTTTGACTATTGCCTTATGATGAGAAAAAATATCAAAACTCAGTTTTCCGTGATAAGCCCCAATTCCGCTGTGGCCAACACCGCCAAAAGGAAGCCTTTTATTAGAAAAATGAACTACTGTATCGTTTATACAGCCGCCTCCAAAAGAGTAATTTGTAATTAGTTTTTTAGTAAATGATTTATTTTCACTGAAAATATAAAAAGCGAGAGGTTTTTCGTACTTACTGATCACATTATGTATCTCAGCTTCGGTTTCATAAATCAAAATTGGCAAGATTGGCCCAAAGATTTCTTCCTTCATTACGGCACTGTCCAGACTTGGTTCTTCAAGTAAAGTAGGAGAAATATATAGTTTATCAGCGTTTGTTTCTCCGCCGAAAATTACCTTTTCTTTTTCAATCATTTGATCTAAACGCACCCAATTTTTGGTATTTACGATTCGGGCAAAATCTGGCGATTTGTCAATCTTTTTACCGTATGCTTTTACAATTTCTTCCATTAAAAAGGTAATGAAATTGACTTTCATGTTCTTTTGAATCAAAACATAATCCGGAGCAATGCAGGTTTGTCCGGCATTTATAAATTTTCCCCACACAATTCGTTTTGCCGCCAGTTTTAAATTAGCAGTTTCATCAATAACGCAGGGATTTTTTCCACCCAATTCCAGTGTTACGGGAGTTAGGTTTTCGGCTGCGGCTTTTGCTACGATTTTTCCAACAGCAGCACTTCCGGTAAAGAAAATATAATCCCAGCGCTGTGTCAGTAATTTATTTGAAACTTCGACACCGCCTTCAAAAACTTCAACATGGCTGATGTGAAATGTTTTTTCGATGATTTTAGCAATGACAGCAGAAGTATGTGGCGTAAGTTCTGATGGTTTTAAAACGACTCTGTTTCCGGCAGCAACTGCAGAAATCAACGGACATAAAGCCAATTGAAACGGATAATTCCACGGAGCAATTACCAGAACATTTCCGTAAGGTTCTTTATAAATATAATCTGAAGAAGGAAAATTAAGAAGAGAAGGGAAGACACGTTTTGGTTTTGCCCAGGAATTAAGGTTTTTGATTGTATCTTTTAATTCCGAAATAACGTAATTCGTCTCCGTTACAACAGCTTCAAATTCTGGTTTTTTAAAATCATCATACAAAGCTTTTACAATTAAATCTTCGCTTTTTTGAATGTTATACAATAACTTTTTCAGCGTTTCTTTTCTGTAACCAATGTCGTTTTTGAATTCCATTTTATGATCAGCTTGTTTTTTAGGATATGCAAGTTAATCGATAAAATTTAAAAAATTAACAATTTAATCATAAAAATCAGACGGCATTCCAAATCGTTTCATCTGGAGTTGGCGCAGTGATTGTGATGTTTTCTTTTGAAACAGGATGAACAAAAACCAGCTTTCTTGCATGAAGATGAATTCCACCGTCGGGGTTGCTTCTGTCAGCACCATATTTTAAATCGCCTTTTATTGGAGATCCAATTGCCGACAACTGAGCACGAATTTGATGATGGCGCCCCGTATGAAGATTGATTTCCAGAGCAGTATAATTTTGAAGTTCTTTGATTATTTTATAATCCAGACTTGCCAGTTTGCTGTCCGGGACTTCTTTTAAATGCGCTTTTGAAGTATTGTTTTTTTCGTTTCTTTTTAAATAATGAACCAATTTAGCACTAGCTTCAACAGGTTTGTTTTTCACAACAGCCCAATATGTTTTTTTCGTTTCGCGATTGCTGAACAATTCGTTCATTCGTGTCAATGCTTTGCTGGTTCTGGCAAAAACCACAATTCCTGTTGTAGGACGATCTAAACGATGAATCACTCCCAAAAAAACATCACCCGGTTTATTGTATTTGTTTTTTATGTATTCTTTTACAACATCAGATAAAGGTTTATCACCTGTTTTATCACCTTGTACAATATCGCCAACGCGCTTGTTAACCACAATAATGTGATTGTCTTCATGAAGAATTTGTAAATTTTCTTTATTAGAAATTATTTTCATTTTAGACGAATGTGAAAATTTTAGATTTTAGATTTCTGATTGTAGATTGAAAAAAGTTTGGCTAAAGCCTTTCAATGGGCTTAAAAATGAACCTCCAGCTAAAGCTGGAGGCAATTATTTTTTTGAATTTTAAAAAGTCTCTGAACCTTTGTCACTTTGAGCCTTTGTACCTAAAAAAGAAACCTTAGAATCTCAGTAACTTAGAACCTTAGCACCTTAAAAAACTAATATTGCTCCCCAGTATTAGGGAAATCACTAGACTTAACATCAGCGGCATATTGGCCAATTGCTTTTGTCATTAACTCGTATAAGTTTAAATAACGACGCAGGAAACGCGGACTGAACTCATTGTTCATTCCTAACATATCGTGAATAACTAAAACCTGTCCGTCAACACCGCCTCCGGCACCAATTCCGATAACTGGAATAGAAATGCTTTTTGCTACTTTTTCGGCTAAATCAGCAGGGATTTTTTCCAGAACTACTGCAAAACACCCAATTTTTTCGAGCATTTTAGCATCTTCAATTAATTTTTCAGCTTCTTCTTCTTCTTTTGCACGAACGCTGTATGTTCCGAATTTATAGATAGACTGAGGCGTTAAACCCAAATGTCCCATAACCGGAATTCCTGCGTTTAATATTTTTTTGATCGATTCTTTAATTTCTTTTCCACCTTCAAGTTTTACAGCGTGACCGCCGCTTTCTTTCATAATTCTGATAGCAGAACGCAAAGCCTCTTTAGGATCAGACTGGTAACTTCCGAAAGGTAAATCAACCACAACTAAACCTCTTTCTACAGCACGAACTACAGACGAAGCGTGGTAAATCATTTGATCTAAAGTAATTGGCAGCGTCGTTTCGTGACCCGCCATAACATTTGATGCCGAATCTCCCACCAAAATCACATCGACTCCTGCGGTATCAACAATTTTAGCCATTGTATAATCATACGCGGTAAGCATAGAGATTTTTTCTCCATTGCTTTTCATTTCAATCAATGACTTTGTTGTGATTCTTTTATAATCTTTTTTTGCTACTGACATTTTATTTTTTTTTGAAGATGTAAAAGTATTGAATAATTATAACTTGAGAATCAGCAATAAAAGATTATTTCGACAGAAAAAGTTTTCCGTCTTTAAATTCTAATCTAAACTGATTGTCTTTCATTATGATAGAATATTTATGTGGCGATTTTATCGAAGCATCGATATAAGTTCTATATTTTTCAATGAAAGCTTTTTCGGACACTGAATTAAGTAGTTTTTATTTTTTTTTGCCACAGATTAAAAGGATTTTCACAGATTTTTATTTTATGCAGAATCTGCGTGAAAAAATCATTTTAATCCTTTTAATCTGTGGCAAAAATATATTTAGCAATCTGCCATGTTTACCGCAATGGCAAGTCCGCCTTCTGAGGTTTCTTTGTATTTAGAATTCATGTCTTTTGCCGTTTGCCACATCGTATTAATTACTTTGTCTAACGGAACTTTTGCATTTTTAGAATCAGTTTCAAGGGCTAATTCAGCAGCATTTATGGCTTTTATGGCACCCATAGTATTTCTTTCGATACACGGAATCTGAACCAAACCACCAATTGGGTCGCAGGTTAAACCAAGATGATGTTCCATTGCAATTTCTGCCGCCATTAAAACCTGAGCAGGAGTTCCGCCCATTAATTCGCAAAGAGCCGCTGCTGCCATCGATGACGAAACGCCAATCTCTGCCTGACAACCGCCCATTGCAGCAGAAATCGTAGAACCTTTTTTAAAGATACTTCCAATTTCTCCGGCAACCATCAAAAATTGTTTGATTTCTTTTTCGCCTGCATCATGATTTTCAATAACCAGATAATACATTAAAACTGCCGGAATAACGCCAGCACTTCCGTTTGTTGGAGCTGTAACAACGCGGCCTAACGATGCATTTACTTCATTTACAGCCAATGCAAAACAGCTTACCCACTTTAAAATCTGACGGAATTTTACTTCCGTTTTTCTGATTTCTTCAAGCCACGATTGCGGATCAGTATAATTAGAAAGTCCAATTAAATTTTGGTGCATATCAAAAGCACGTCGGCGAACGTGTAATCCGCCCGGAAGAATCCCTTCAGAGTGACAGCCAATGTACATACATTCTAACATTGTATTCCAAATGCGCATTAATTCGGAATGAATTACTTCTTCAGAGCGCATTGATTTTTCGTTTTCATAAACAATCTCAGAAATCGATTTGTTTTCAGAAACGGTATAATTTAAAAGCTCAACCGCATTTTGAATCGGAAACGGAAAAGCACATTTTATGACTTCTTTGATTTTGGCATTTTCACGTTCTTCTTTTACAACAAAACCGCCGCCAATAGAATAAAAAGTAGATTCGTATTCAGAATCATCGTTTTTATAAGCCGTAAATTTTAATCCATTTGCATGGAAAGGAAGAAAGTCTTTATTGAAAACAATATCCTGAAGAAAATAAAACGGAATTTTATATTCATTGGCAAGATTGATCTCGTTTGTATCTTCAATAGTTTTAATGATTCCGGCAATATTCTCGACAGGAATATATTCAGGATCCTGACCACTTAGACCCAGCATAACAGATAAATCGGTTGCGTGGCCTTTTCCGGTTAAGGAAAGAGAACCGTACAAATCGACTTTTACACGTTTAACCTGATCTAAAATTGATTCATTTTTTAACTCCTCTAAAAAACGTTCGGCGGCTCTCCACGGACCTAAAGTATGTGAGCTAGAAGGGCCAACGCCAATTTTAAGCATATCAAAAACAGAGATACATTCTTCCATTGTGCAATTTTTGTTAAGACAAAGATAATTGAATAATGCAATGATGGATTAATTTTGAATGTTAATCTTGCGTATTTGTTAAAAAAAATATTAAATTTTATTAATTCGGCAACGAAATAAATTTAATTCCTTAATATGTGGTTTTCGTAAAAAGTTAACCTTTTTTCGGTATTTTTGTAAAGATGCAACTATCAAAATCTGCTGTTTCTTTTAATTGCCCAAAATTGAAAATTAGCCGAAACTGTAGATGATTTCGTTTTAATTCTACCAATGTCTTTTTACGAAAATTTAGAATACCATAAAAAGATAAAATTATATTATGATAGAATTTTTCAAGCATTTTTTACACGAATTTGAATTACCTCTCAGCAATCCAGTATTGATTTTCTCTTTAATACTTTTCATTATTCTGCTGTCTCCCATTTTACTTAAAAAAATAAATATTCCGGGAATTATCGGATTAATTATTTCAGGAGTTATTATTGGACCGCACGGACTTAATATTCTGGCTAAAAACTCTGCGGTTGATTTATTTTCGACAATCGGGCTTTTGTATATTATGTTTATTGCGGGTTTGGAATTGGATATGAACGAGTTTAAAGCGAACCGAAACAAAAGTTTATTATTCGGATTTTTTACGTTTATCCTGCCGCTTTCGATAGGTTTTCCGGTTTGCTTTTATTTATTGCAATACGATTTCAATGCTAGTTTTTTAACCGCGAGTATGTTTGCGACTCATACTTTAGTAGCGTATCCAATTGTAAGCAAACTCGGAATTGCAAAAAACCAGGCCGTTGCCATTACTGTTGGCGGAACCATTTTAACCGATACTGCCGTTTTGATTATTCTGGCCGTAATTATGGGAAGCAGTCAGGGAAGTTTAAATCAGGCATTTTGGATCAAATTAGGTGTTTCATTGGCAATTTTCTCTGCCATTATGTTTTTATTGATTCCTCGAATTGCCAAATGGTTTTTCAAAAAACTGGAAAGTGAAAAACACGCTCATTATATTTTTGTTCTTTCTGTAGTTTTCTTTGCCGCCTTTTTGGCAGAAGTAGCAGGAGTAGAGCCTATTATTGGCGCTTTCGTTGCCGGTTTAGCTTTAAATCCTTTAATTCCGCAATCATCAGCTTTGATGAACAGGATTGAATTTATCGGGAACTCCTTATTTATTCCGTTTTTCCTGATTTCTGTTGGGATGCTCGTTGATATCAGCGTAATTCTAAGCGGACCAACGGCTTTAATTGTTGCCGGAACGTTGAGTGTTGTGGCTATTTTTGGAAAATGGATCGCAGCCTTTTTTACACAGGTTGTTTTTAAATACAGCAAAACCGAAAGGCAGCTTATTTTTGGTTTGAGCAGTGCGCACGCCGCCGCAACTCTTGCCGTAATTTTAGTGGGTTTTAAGGCCAAAATTCTGGATGAAAATATCTTAAACGGAACTATTATTTTAATTTTGATTACTTGTATTGTGGCTTCTTTTGCAACCGAAAAAGCCGCTAAGAAAATAGCCATCTGCGAAGAAGAAATTTCACATACAGACACAGATAAAGATCAAATTTTAGACGAACATATTTTAATTCCGCTGGCAAAAACTTCTGCTGCAGCAAGTTTGCTAGATTTTGCACTTTTAATAAAAGATAAAAAATCATCAAATCCGATTACACTTTTAACCATTGTACCGAATAATGATCAGGCTGAAAAGAACATTTTAAAATACCGAAAAGCAGCGGACAAATTTGTGATTCAAGGTTCGGCATCTGAAGTAAAAATAAATACAATTGCAAGGATTGATCATAATCCGGCGAGTGGAATTGCCAGAACTTCTAAAGAAATAATGTCAGACATTGTAATTGTGGGCTGGCCGAAGAAAACAGGTTTCCTTGATAAGATTTTTGGAGAAAATGTAGATTCAATCATAAACAACGTTGACAAAAGTTTGTTTATCAGCAGATTTCAAAAAACATTTATTGAAGATAAAAGATTGGTATTTATTTGTCCTCCATTTTCAGAAAGAGGAATTGGATTTCAGCTTTTATTGCAGAAAATATGCCGATTATCACAAGAATTAAGTATCCCGATTGTAGTTTATGCCGAATATAAAACGCATCAAACCATTCAGCAGATTGCCAATAATCTTCGATTGAATGCTAAGTTAGGTTTTAAAAGTGTAATAGAATGGGATGATTTTGAATCGATTTCAGATGAAATTCGTGAAACGGATTTAATTGTTTTCAATTTATCCCGAAAAGGTTCGGTTTCCTATCATTCTATTTTTGACAGACTACCTCAAAAATTCGAAAAATTCTTCAACAATAATAATATCATCTTGGTTTATCCGCAGGACGATCGAAAAATCAGTTCTATGGATGCCTATGAGGATTTTACTGCATCACCGTTAACCAAAAGTTTGGAAGCAATCGAACAAATTGGACGTGGTTTGGGAAGTATTTTGAAGAAGGGTTAGATTTAAATAATTATAAGCCAATAAATGATACCAAAGTTTCCATTAATTGTATTGACATTTTTAACTTTTGCGGCAACTGCACAAAACAAAATGAAAAAAGCCGAAGAACTTATTGATAAAGCAGACCCGGGCTGGACACTTGTAGAAGATTGGATTAAAACAGCAAAAAATAAGGTTGAGATTTTACCTGTTGATGCAGTAAAAGCAAAAGATGCTTTGTATAAAACTCAGATTACAACCCGTTCGACAATGGGAGCAGTTATTTTTAATACCGGAGGGATTTTAGTTGATGATGGCTGGATTAGAATTTTAGGTTCTGGAAGTTCAAGATTTAATCGTTCGCTGCCAGATTGGAACAAAGGAAAATCATTTAATGAATTTGGCGAAACACCTGCTTTTTTATTAATTGCCGACGATGCAATTGGCGGTTTTTACTTTTTAAATGGAGGAGGATTAGGAACTGATGTTGGGAAAATTTATTATTTTTCTCCTGATAATCTGGAGTTCGAACCACTAGATATTACGTATTCTGAATTTTTAGGATTTTGTTTCAGTAATGATTTGGATAAGTTTTATGAAGGCAACAGATGGAAGGACTGGAGAACAGAAGTTTCTAAATTAAAAGGCGACGAAGTATTCAATTTTTATCCGTTTTTATGGACTGCCGAAGGAAGTGATATTAATAAAAATTCACGAAAAATAATTCCAGTTCAGGAACAATACAGTTTGAATTTAGATTTACGAAAACAGCTTGGCTTTGATAAGTAAAAGTTAATTAACCAAAGATTGGAAGCAATTCAACAGATTGGGACTGGTTTGGGAAGTATTTTGAAGAAGGGTTAAAAGGAGATTTTAAAATTTTAAACATATTCTAATGAGTGAGAAAAATATTTTCTATTTAGATGAAGTATTTCCAGAAGCAGATAAAGTGTTTTCTACGGTTTATAAATCTTCTCAGGATATTATTAAAAGCGGAATAATAATATTAGATACTAATGTTTTATTGATTCCATATGATACTAATGAAAAGAATTTTATTGATATTAAGCATATTCTTGAAAAATATAAGAAAGAAAATAGATTGTTTATCCCTGCTAGAGTGGCTCGTGAATTTGCAAATAATAGAGCAAAAAAAATAGGAGATGTTTTTTTAAAGCTAAGACAATTAAAAGAAAGTTTTAATTCTGGAAATTTTAAACTTAGTAAATATCCAATTTTGGATAATGATGAAAGTTATTTGGAATTAAAAAATGAATTTGAAAGCATACAAAAGTCTATTAAAAAATCAAGAGAACTTATAGATAATCTAGAATCAAAAATAAGAAGTTGGAATTGGGACGATAATATTAGTTTGTCTTATAAAGAAATCTTTACTTCTGATATTGTTATAGAAGTTAAAAAAAATAAAAAAGATCTTGAAAAAGATATAAAATTTAGAATTGATTATAAAGTATCTCCAGGCTTTAAAGATAGTAATAAACCAGATGACGGAATTGGTGATTTAGTGATTTGGCAGACTATTTTAGAGATTGCAAATGATCAAGGGAATGATGTTATCTTTGTTAGTAATGATCAAAAAAACGATTGGTTTTACAAACAAGACAAGGTTGGATTATATCCAAAATATGAGTTATTTGATGAATTCAGGAGATTTACGAATGGGAAAAGTATTTCGATTATTAATTTTATTGATTTTTTGACTTTATCTGAAGCTAATGACGAAACAATTGAGGAGGTTAAAACAACAATTCTTGAAAATAAAAATTTAGCTCTACGTGATAAGTTATATTCACACTTAAAAAAATTTAACTCAGGAATGATAATTAATCATGCGAGATTTGGTAAAGGTAAAATCATTAATATTAAAAACTCGGATACTATTAATATGACTTTAGAAATTGATTTTGAAGAATTTGGAAAAAAAAGACTTCTGGCAAGGTTTGCTAATCTAGATATTCTTGAATATGAAAACTAATATTTTAATAGCGATTTATTTAATTTGTGGGATAAATCTGGAATTATTTTAAAATCAAAAAATAAACTATGAACCACAACATAAAATCAATCCGACCATTTATTGGAGCAAAAGACTTTGAAATTTCGAGAAGTTTTTACCGTGATTTAGGGTTTGAAGAAGTAGTTTTAGAATCTAATTTTTCGGTTTTTAAATCAGGTGAAACTGCCTTTTATCTACAAGATTATTATGATAAAAGCTGGATTGAAAATACTATGATTTTTCTTGAAGTAGATGATGCTGATCGTTATTACAAGGAACTTTTAGCATTAAATTTAACTGAAAAATATGGCGTAAAACTAACACCAACGCGCCATTTAGATTGGGGAAGTGAATGTTTTCTGCACGATCCGTCTGGTGTATTGTGGCATTTTGGAACATTTAAAAAATAAGTTTGCCACGAATTACACTAATTTCCACGAATTTTTATTTTTAATTAGTGAAAATTAGTGTAATTCGTGGCTATTTCAATTTGTTAGAAAATCTTCTAAGTGAATTGTATTTTCTTCTCTCTGATACCAATCATTGAAAACTAATTCGAGTTTATCGGCTGTGAAATCTCCAAAATTATAATCCCGAAATTGCTCAACAATTTCAATTAATTTTTCAGGATTTTGAAGCTTTTCTGTAAAACGCATTACCGTTGAATGTGCTGTAGCAATTGAATATCGGCTATCGATACTTTGTTCTAAAATAGAATTTCTAAAATTCTCCCGAAGTTTATTTCTTAAATTATTCAAAGTTTCATCTGAAGGAAATCCCTGAATCATTATTGCAGAATTTGATGCTGTAATTCCTCGAAATTCGATTTTGATTTCGCCTAAATCTTCTAAGATTTTTTGGATTATCTCGATATAATCTTCCACATTAATTTTATCTAAACTAAAACCTTGATAACATGAAATAATCGACATTACCGTAATATGAATATCAGAATTAGGATAATAGTATTGATTGGGTTCAACTGCTTTTAAATCTTTTAAAAACAGCTGAATATTACTTTTTATTTTTTCGCTGGGGCGGAGGAGAAGCGTAATGCCAAATCGGGAATCTGAAGGATCATTTATTTGGGAATCTAAACTGTAATTTCCCTTTAAAATAATTTCAGAAGAAGTTTTATAAAGCTGATTGTAATGTTCTGCTAAATTCATTTTGGTTATTTCTTTTTCGCTTTCTCCAGATTTTCTTTCACCCTAAATTTTACAATTTTAGTAATTAAATCGTACGGCATTTTTTCTTTTAAAGGAAACTGAACTGAACCCTTTCCTGATTTATATTTAGAAAGTTCTGCAGCAAAAGCTTCATGACCGGTTGGTAAAGCATACAATCCGATATGATTTTTAAAAGCCGAAAAATAAACCACAATTCCGTTTTGGTCAAACGCCGGCATCGAATAACTGATTTTTTCTTTCGCATCAGGCGCTGCTTTCTGAATCGTCATTCTCACTTTTTCTAAAATTTCCTGAACATCATTGGGGAATGCGCCAATGTATTCATCGATATTTTCGGGTTTCTTTGTATCCATGATTTTTAGTTTTTTTGTTTCATGTTTCAAGTTTCAGGTTGAAGGGTACTTGAAACTAAAGAAACTTGAAACGTGAAACTTTTTTATGCTAATCCTTTTGGGAATCTATCTAACACTAAATTCAACTGCAATTGATGTTCTAAATAAGCTTTTGCTCCAGCTAAAACTAACGTAAAACCTTCGGTAGAATTGCGGACCTGATCTATAATTTTATCTGAATCTCCTTTTAAACCTGAGTTCGTTATGCTTACAAAAGTTTCATTTTCGTTTAGCGGCGTAAAAATCCATTCTACCAAAGTTGTTTCATCAGGATTTCCCCATTCAATAACAATTTTTTTATTTTCCTGTAAAACTAATGTCGTAACTGAAAGCGAAAAGCCATACATTTCCCAAGTCCATTCGGTTTTTTTACCTTCTTCTAATTTCCCGGAACCTTTTGTAAACCAAAATTTACTGGTAATTTCCGGATCAATAAAAGCCTGAAAAACTTCTGAAACAGGTTTTCTAATCAGCATTTCGGCTTTTGCGAATTTGTTGTTTTCTGGTTTCATTTTTTGCGTTGAAAATAAAGTATAACCTCAATTATTTTTTGAAATAACTAATTTAGGAAATAAAAAAAGCTTTACAGAAAAATTGTAAAGCTTTTATATCATAAAAGTGTTTTTTTTAGAATATAGTATATCCAAAAATAAGTGAAACTGCGGTATAATCAGATTTCCATACCTGATACTTTCCCAGAAGATCTTTGGGTAAAGCCATTCTAAGTTCAGTGCTGTATTTTTTCTTGTATTTATATCCCAAACCAAAAGCCACAGTTCCTTCTGCATCAATCTTCACGTCATTTCGCAGACTTGTACGCTGAAAAGAAAGTTCGTTATTTAAGGTTAAGTCTATTTGGTATTGAGCGTTTATGAATATATTAGAGTTATTATTCAGGAAAAAATAATGTCTAATACCAATTGGAAGTTCAATAGAACTGTAATCAATTTTTGAAGTCATATTCAAATCGCTCTGAAACTTTTCTGCTTTAAATGATTGATAGGTAGGCTCTATTATAATAGCCCATTTGTTTTTATTAAACGGTAAAATGAATTCAGCCTCAAGACCAAGCCTGAAACCCATTTTAGATCCAAAATCTGTATTATAATAGTTTGCAAAATCATTTTCAACAGAATAACTTGAACTTTTTATACCCGGTCTGATCGTTAAATTAAAAAGATCTTTCTTTTGTGCATTTTCAAAATTGGTAAATGAATAGTTACTGCATTGATTGTATTTCGAAAATATTTTAATCAGGTCTGATCTTTTGTAATTAATGTATTTTACAGTTTGAGCACTTATACTTTCACATTTAAGAGAAGTAAAAAGCTGGTTTCTGAACTGGTTATTCTCTCCAATTTCTGTTTCAGAAATTTTATATGATTTGTAAACTAACTGTGTAACAGGAGTATCATCAGTTTTGAAAAAGAAACGGTTAATATCTTCATCATTATATTCATATAAAGTAGCTTTTCCTTCTAATAATATTTTTAAGAACAATTTTTCTTCAGCAAACTTTGGGCTTTTATCCAGGTCTAGTTTGCTTAAAATTGCTGATGAACGATCGATATTTACAATTTGTCTTTGATATTTCGAAATATTGTAAATTCCGAATTCTTTGGCTTGTGATATATTTATTTTTTGAGATTGATCTTGTTCGTCTAACTTGTATTCAAATTCTGTTGGGTTACTGCGCCAGTCTAAATTTTTAATTAAACAATCTGTTTTTTTATCACCGTTGTCAATAAAATATCCTTTTTCAAAAATAATCTGCGAGTAGGAATTAAAACATAATAAAATAAAGAACAATAATAGTGGTTTTTTCATTTTTGGTTAAATAGTTAGATTTATTAAGATTTTATGGTGTAAATATATAGAAATGTTATTTGAAAAAAATCCTTTTTAGGGGTAAACGATGTTTTTATTTTTTGATTTTTCATCCTTAAATAACAATCAAAAAATCCACACAGATTTTCACCTGTATGGATTAGATAGTTTAAAAAATCTAAAATCTAAAATCTAAAATCTAAAATAAATCTGTTATTCTCTTATTGTAGTTTTATCATGAAGTGCAATCTCTGCAATTTCGTCTTTACGTTTAAAACTGACACCTTGATGCTGCTGCATATATTTAATAAGGTCACTTGTCGCTTTTACCATTTGCGGAGTTCCTCCAATACGATCATGAAAACTAATTGACATTTGTCGGCGTTGTGTTTCGCTTTCGGCGTATAATTGGTCAAATTCCATTTTGGCTTGTTGCAAAAACTGATCTGCCGAAAAGTTTTTCCCTTCAATCAAAACAATATCGTTGCATCGAATGGTATACGGAACAACTGCAAAATCTTTATTTTTTACCTGAATAATAAAAGGTTCATCCCGACTTAGATCGTCAATATGATATTTGAATCCCAATTCCTGCAGAATCTCAAGTGTGTTTTGTCCTCGGCGTAACCAGTTGGCATTGTAGCCAACAGGAGTAAAACCAGTAACTTTTTTTATGGCATCAACGCCATCTTTTATGAATTTCTTTTCCTCTTCATAAGGCATTGTGTATTGTGTACTCCAGCTCATTCCGTGTGCAGCGGCTTCGTGGCCCCTTTGTACAATTTCTTTGGCTAACTCCGGATTTTTTAAAACCGCAGTTCCAACCATGTGCGAAGTTACTTTTACACCTAGTTTATCCCAATTGTCCAGCATACGCGGAACACCTTCTTTATATCCATATTCATACCAGGTTGCGGCAGGAAGATCAATAAAGCCTTTTTGTATATTTTGAGGAAATGGACTTTCGGCATTTTGTGGCTGTCCTCCGGCTTCAAACTGCATCGAAATCGAAACCACTAATCTTGAACCGTCTGCCCATTTTGTTTTTTGAGGAGAGAAAATTGGAGCATTTTTTGAAACTTCAGAAAAAGTTTCAATAGGATTTATCATTCCCACCATTCCAATTATTCCGGTTTGTTTAATAAAATTTCTTCTAGAACTCATACTATTTATTTTTTAATTAAGGTATCAATAGCCCAGCTATTATAAGTTGCAAAATGCAATAGCAAAGCAAAAAAAGCAATGTGAATTAATTGTGATGGAACGGCTTCCCAGTTCTCAATCATCGAAGTACCAAATAATAACGCAAGCATAACAATGGCTCCGGCAATTAAAGCTGGTTTAGTAAATAAACCTAATAAAAGTAAAAGACCAATGGTAAATTCGGCTATTGGTAAAATGTAACTAAACGGTGTTACAAGGAATTTTGGCAGCATTGAATTTTCAAAAGTGCCAACCATCCAATTACTGAAAGTGGTAAGTTTTGGCAGACGGACTAATCCGTGACCAAACATGCTGATTGCAATTGCAAGACGTAATAATAAAAAAGAGGTTGTTTCCATATTAAGTGATTTTATACTACAAAGTTGCGGATAACAGCTTTTTAAAATTTGTACAATCATTGGAATAATTTGTACTTTTGCAAGATGGAAATTAGAAATTTATACCATCCTTTTGAACTTCAGTTTTTAGAAGTTTTAGAATATGAAGCGAAAGAACGTAAAAATACTTTTTTTGAAATGGTTTTTGTTCTTGAAGGAAAAGGAACTCAAATTATAAACGATCATCGATGGCCTTATAGCAGCGATAAGTTTTTTTTGATCTTTCCGCAAGATACGCATAGTTTTGAAGTTACAGAGAAAACGAAATTTTTCTTTATACGCTTTCATGACAGTTATCTTAAAACACAAAGCAGTGACTGGATTCAAAAGCTTGAATTTATTTTTCATAACCACAATCACAGGCCGGGCTGCATTTTAAAAACAGTAACAGATAAACCTTTGGTAAGGGCGATGATTGAAGCACTTATTAGAGAAGAAAACACGAACTTTCCGCAGCAGCAGGAAGTTATTAAGCAAATTCTGAATACGATTATTACAATTGCAGCCAGAAACATTTCACTTATTGCACCACTTAATCTTAACCAACCCAATGTGGTTCCAAGTTTGGATTTATTGAATTATGTACATCAGAATATTTATCAGCCCGAACAATTAAAAGCGTTAAATATGGCGGCGGCATTTAATGTTTCGTCAACTTATATCAGTGAATATTTTAAAACTAAAACAGGGCAGAGTATTCAGGAATACACAATGGCCTATAAAGTAAAATTAATCGAAACCCGGTTAAAGTTTACCAATATGCAGATCAATGAAATTGTGTACGAATTTGGTTTTAGCGATGCAAGTCACCTGAATCGCTTGTTTAAAAAACATACAGGTTTGAATCCAAGTGACTATAAAAAGCAGTTTAAAAGAGTTTAATTGAAAAATTAAACTTTATCTTTTTCAATCCATTTTCCAACTGTTGGCGGCGTGTAATTTCTCATTTGGTTTAACAAATCGTCAATATTATCGCTTACCAAAAGCATTTTTTGATTGGCTTCTTTCAATAAACCTTTTTCACTCATGGTTTGAAGTAATTCTAAAAGCGAATCGTAAAATCCGTTAATGTTTAAAATTGCGATAGGTTTTTTATGTAAGCCTAATTGTGCCCAGGTCAGCATTTCGAAAAGTTCTTCCAGAGTCCCAAAACCACCCGGAAGTGCAATTACACCGTCGCATAAGTCATTCATTTTGGTTTTGCGCTCGTGCATGCTTTCTACCAAAATCAATTCAGTTAAACCTTTATGCGCAATTTCTTTTGATCTTAAAAAATTTGGTAAAACGCCAATTACGGTTCCGTTTTCGCTCAAAGCTCCATCCGCAACAGCGCCCATTAAACCCACATTTGCTCCGCCATAAACCAAACCAATATTTTGTTTGGCTAAAGTTTTTCCCAATAATTCGGCTTGTTCTTTATATATTTCTTCGGTACCAAAACTTGATCCGCAGAAAACGGTGATATTTTTCATGTTGTTAGTAAGAATTAAAAATTAAAAATTATGAATTAAAAAATATTTGTAAACTGTCACTGAAAACTGCGACTGCAAACTATTACTTTTTCAGTTCATATTCAAAGTGTGGTGATATACTGATACCATTCATTGTAGTGAGAACTACATTTATTTTTTTTGCACCAAGTTTTAAAACAGCTTTTTGAGATCGGAAATTTTCTGCACCAACATGGAAAAAAATAGAATTTACATATTGGAAAGCATAATTGATTAGCAATTTTTTTGTTGAATTATTATGAGATCCACCCCAAAATTTTCTAATAAGAAATGTGTATCCAATTGCAACACTTGAATTGTTGGGTTTATAATCGTAATAACGCGTAGTCCCTATAATTTCATTGCTTTGTTTATCTAAAATTAAAAAAGCGCCTTTAGAATTTAATCCCGCGTCAAAAAAAGTTTTAAAACCATCTCTGCTGCTTCTGTCTTTCGCAGGATGCTGCTCCCAAATCAAAGGATCAGATGCTGCTTTAAATAAATCTTCAAAATGATTTTCCTCCAGCGGAATCAATTTTACAATTTCGTCTTCTAAAAAATGGGGCTGTAAGTTGAAATTTGATAATGTCATTTTATAGCGTTTTAATAGTTTGTTTTTTTGCCACTCCCGATAACTATCGGGATAAAAGATTAAAAAGGATTTTTACTGTTTGTCATTCTGAGCGAAGCCGAAGGATCACACACGCAGATCGACAAAGATTGGCGATTTACTTTGTTAGAGTTTCTTACGTATCCTTCGACTTCGCTCAGGATGACAAAAAAACTCTGCGTAAATCTGTTTCAATCAGTAAAATCCGTGCCCCATCAAGTCATCAAATCCTTCTAATCTGTACACACGAAACATTTTCCATTTTAATTTCTTTTCCTGTTTTCTTCAATAATCCGGTTTTAGGATTTCTTCTAAAAACGATAATATTTCCGGAAATAACATTTGTAGCAACTAAAAATTTTCCGGTTTCATCGATGGCAAAAACTCTCGGATGTTTTCCTAAAGTCGATTGATAACCAATGTTTTTCAATAATCCATTTTCATCAATAGAAAAAATAGCAATGTTATTTTCCTTTCCTCGATTTGTGGCATACAGAAACTTTCCGTCTGGTGAAATATGAATATCAGAACTTTCAAAACCTTCTTTTATTTTATCCGGATGTGTCGCAATACGCTGAATTTTATTTAAAGTGCCGTTTTCATAATTATAAACACTTATCTGTCCCGCCATTTCTTCAATACAATAACCAAATTTCTGATTCGGATGAAAAGTAAAATGTCTTGGCCCGGCTTCTAAATCCGTTTTTGTAAATGGAATTTGAGCTTCGGTTAAAGGCTGTTTTTTATTTTCATCAAAGGCATAACTGCGAATTTTATCGGCACCTAAATCGGGTAAAAATAAATAATCAAATTGAGGCGAAAATACTGCCGAATGGACGTGAGATCTTGTTTGTCTTTCTTTATGCGTACTTCCATCCATATATTGAAAATTCTGCGCTATAGAATCAATTTTTCCATTTTCCAGAATTGGGAAAACAGAAACACTTCCTTCTGTATAATTGGCATTTGCAATCCATTTGCCGCTTTTATGAACCGTAACATAAACGGGATTTTCGCCGCCGCTTCTCTGGCTGTTTAAAAAAGTCAGACTTTTATTTTCCGGATTAAATTCAAAACTGCTTATACTTCCGGCATTTGGCGTTTTGGTATCCGTGCAGGCATAAACATATTTTCCGTTTGGAGAAACAGTTAAATACGAAGGATTTATAATGTCTTTTGCCGAGGTTATTTTGGATAGTTTTCCGTTTAAAGTATCTAATTGATATACCTGAATCGCTTCTGCCGTTTTATCTCGATTGTATGATCCTAAAAATACATAGGTATTTTGAGAAAACATATTAAATGTTATCAGAAATGCAATCGTTAGGAAGTTTATTTTTTGTTTCATTTTTTTGTTTCAGGTTTTTCAGATTTCAAGTTTCAATTCCTGTCAGGCTGAGCGAAGTCGAAGCCCTTTGTGTGCCCTTCGACTTCGCTCAGGGTGACAATGCAGTGTTTCAAGTTTTAGGTTTCAAGTTTCAAGTTTCAAGTTTTCAATCTAAAATCTAAAATCTGCAATCTAAAATCTACTTAACCCCTTTCCACCACTGTTTAAATTCCTGATTTTCATTTTTTAGTTCCACTAATTCTCCAATTATTGGCGTAATTAAAGGAATTGGATTTGCTGAATTTGCATTCAGTTCAGTTACTTTAATTAGCGGTTCATCCCAGGCATGCAGCGATAAAGAAAACTTTGACGAATGCACCGGAAATGCTCTTTTTGCTTTTAAATCCTGCATCGCCTGTATCACATCTTCGGGCATATTATGAATGTATTTCCAGTTTTTATTGTATTGGCCGTTGTCGATCAAAACAATATCAAAAGGGCCAAATTTCTCGCCAATTTCTGCAAAATGCTGATCGTAGCCGCTGTCTCCTCCCAAATACATTTTAAAATCTTTGGCTTCTAAAACAAAAGAAGTCCAAAGAGTATTACAGCGTTTAAAACTTCTGCCTGAAAAATGTCTTGATGGCGTGGTATAAAGCGTTAGATTTTCGTCTAATTCTATTTTTTCATGCCAGTCTTTTTCGATAATATTTTCTTTTGGAAATCCCCAAAATTCAAAATGTGAACCAACGCCAAGTGCCGTGATTACTTTTTTGGTTTTCGGCTTTAGCTGAAGAATTGTTTTATAATCTAAATGATCATAATGATCGTGTGTAAGCAGCAAATAATCAATTTCCGGAAGATCGTTAGCGGTATAAATATCTGTTCCTTTAAACGATTTTGTAGTTCCCGCAATTGGAGAAGCGTTACCGCTAAAAACGGGATCAATTAAAAATCGTTTTCCTTCAAGTTGAATATAATAAGACGAATGTCCAAACCAAACTAAAACATCCTGATTGAGAGGAATTTCGTGTAAATTGGTTTTGACTGACGGAATTAAATCAGTTGGGATTTTTCGATCTACTTTTTTGAAGAAAAATTCACTTAAAACGCTAAAATAAGTTGCACCTTCAGCAAGATCCGGTGTAAAGTTTTGGTTTTCAAATTTTCCGTTCTTGTATTGAGGCGATTTTTCAATTAAAGCTAATCTTTCGCCTGAAGGCTTTTTTCCGAATTTTGGATGTTGTAAAAAGTTGTAAACGAGAAGAACTATTATTAATAATAGAATTAAGAATGTGATCATTTTTATTTTTGGGGATATAAATTTTGGACTTCTTCAATCGAAAGTGAAATGATTTGTTTTAAGATTTCAATATCGATATCAGCTAATTTCTTGATGTAAATACAGGCTTTTGATACTTTGTATTTTCCCAGATTTGAAAAAAGTTCTTCTCTCTTTTCTTCGGGTAAATAAAAATAAACTGTAGTTGCGGCTTTTCTGGGAGAAAAAGCAGCCAGAGGCGCATCGCCTTCGTGTCCCGTGGCATATTTGTAATGATAAGTTCCAAAGCCTATAATACTTGGTCCCCACATTTTAGGTTCAAAACCTGTAATCTCTTTCATTATTTTTACCAGTTCAAAAGCATCATTTCTTTTTGCTTCGATGTCTACAGCATTTATAAAATCAATAACACTGCTTTGGGTTTCTGCTGTTTTATTCTTTGCCATCGCTTTTTATTTTTGATGTACTAAATCGCTTTTCAGTAAAATATTTTTGATTTTAAATTCAGAAATATAAAACAAATCGCGGCTTTCGTTCATTTGATTTTCTAACACAATTAAGCTGACATCACTTTCCGGAAAATACAAATTTACCGAAGAAAATCCATCGCCTAAACCGGTGTGACCTACGTATTTTACCGCTTCTTTCTCAATAATTTTAATTCCGTAACCATAACCTTCATCTGCTTTTCCGAAGAAATCATGCTGTGCCAATATATTGTATTTCAGCATTAATTGATACGTTTCCGGTTTTAGGATTTTTCCTTTATGGAGATTATTATTCCAAACTGATAAATCATTTACGGTAGAAACAACTCCGTCTGCGCCTAAACTTTGCGGTGTAATCTGTGTAGTTTTTACAGCTTCAAACTTTCCATTTGAATTAAAATATCCCGTAGCTAAATTTTGGATTTTGTCTTTAGCATAACAAAATGTATTGTTCATTTTTAATTTCTTAAAAAGAGCATTCGCCACTTCGGTATAACTTTTTTGAGTACTTAATTCAACAATTTTTTCGGCAAGGCTAAAACTTAAATTTCCGTAACTAAACTGAGTTCCGGGTTTAAAAGCCAAAGGTTTTTGTAAATCGACAATTCCGTGTGTATGATTTAAAAGCTGATGAACCGTAACCGAATCTGCCCACGGCTGCGTTAATTCCGGAAGATATTTTTTAATTGGTGATTGTAAATCAACTTTTCCTTTTTCCACTTCCAATAAAAGTAAAACCGCAGCAACCTGCTTGCTGTTTGACATGATCTCAAATTGAGAATTTACAGTTAAAGGTTTTTTGGTTTCAAAATTGGCAAAACCCTTTGCTTTTGAATACAATGTTTTTCCATTTTTAGAAATCAAAATAACACCGTTAAAAACCGGAGAAGTGGTATGTTCAACCAAACTGTCAATTTTAGCGGAATAATCATCTTTCTTTTGTGCAGAAGAATTGCAGTATGACAAAAGAAAGGTCAAAAGCAGTAAAACAGGAATTTTGTATTTAAGGTTCATTTTTTAGTCTCGGTTAATAATTCACAATTAACAATTAATTCAAAACATTCCATTCTTATTAATCATTTCACTTGGAATTGGCTGTCCTAAATCCCAGAGTTCGATAATTTTATCTGACTCAAATTTGAAAATATGAACTACGACAAATCCTAAATCAGTTGAATTTTGTTTTAAATGCGAATGTACAGCGACCAAATCATGGTCAGCAATAATATGATGAATTTTAAAAATTTTATTTGGATTTGTTCTTGCTGATTCTTCCATTGCCAGCATTAAAGTCTGGGCATCTCCTTTAAAATGAATATTATGATGTTTGAAATTTTTGCCGACATAAAGCCTAAAAGCTTCATGCGGATGTCCGCTTGCAGCAAGTTTTAAGAAGTTTTCTACGATTTCTTTCTTAGTCATAATCAACAGGATTAAACAGCAAACTAAGTTATGAAATTTAGAAGTACTTTTTGAATTAAAAAAACCTGAAAATTTTTATAAATCTTCAGGTTTTATCTGTGTTATATCGATACCTAATTTTGTGAATTCTTTTTCGCCTAAATCGGTAATATAAAAGTGTTTGTCGGCGGGATTTTTCTTGGCGATCCATCCTTTTTCTGCAAAAGTTACAGCGAGCAGTTGACCCAGTTTTCCGCCAATATGTTCGTAGCACATTTTTGCCGGTTTTTGTTTGGATGGTTTCTCGCTCATTTTTTTAATTTTAATAGGCTGCTTTCTGTGTTTTTTTGCAAACTAATCTCAAAGCCAAATAAGCTGCTGGAATATAAGCAAAAACCAAATCTACAAATGTAAACCACATTGGCGCCGGAAGGGAACAAACACTTACAATTCCGCCCAGTAAAAAAAAAGCTCCAATTACTAAGGCTAATTTCTTTTTATGATTGATGGCGATTAAAGCTGTTGTAACAGCTCCAGCAAATGTTCCGATCGCGTGAGCCAGAAATGGGAAAATAAAATGCTGTACTTCAAATAAATGCATTGTTTTTTGCAAACCTTCCATCGTTGTATTGTCGACTCCAACTGGCGGTGGAATAATAGAGTCGCTGATTAAAATAATACTCATATTCACAATACTTCCAATTATAATTCCGGCAATAACAGCCAAAGTATTCCTTAAAACGGGGTTCATAATTTTGATTTTATTGTTACGAATATAGGAAAATTATGCGTCTTTTTTACCCGATTTTTTTTAATTGAAAGACTGCCTGAATTCTAAAGGCGAAACGTTTGTTTTTGTTTTGAATAATTTACTGAATGACTGTTGATGTTCAAAGCCTAATTCATAGGCAATTTCGCTTACAGATAAATTTGTGGTCGAAAGCTTTTCTTTTGCTTTTTCGATTAGTTTATCGTGTATGTGCTGCTGTGTGCTTTGACCTGTGAGATGTTTCAATAATCCGCTTAAATAATTGGGAGAAACATTTAGGTTTTCGGCAATAAACTGAACTGTTGGCAAACCTTTTTTAGATAAAGAATCGTTTGTAAAATATTCTTCAAGAAGTTTTTCTAAACGAGCCAAAATCTCATGATTGCTTATTTTTCGGGTAATGAATTGGCGGTTATAAAAACGTTCAGAATAGGTTAGAAGCAATTCTATTTGTGCTATAATAACATCCTGACTGAATTTATCAATATTAGATTGGTATTCCTGCTGAATATTTTTCATGATATCGATAATCATTTTTTCTTCTTTATCAGAAAGATGCAGCGCTTCGTAAACCGAATATCCAAAATATTCGTATTGTTTGATTTTTTGCGCAAGCGGCGTATTCCATAAAAAATCAGGATGAACCAGTAATGAATATCCGGTGTGCTTCAGTTCGGCATTTCCTTCAATAGAAAAAACCTGACCGGGCGCAATAAACAGTAAAACGCCTTCTTTAAAATCATATTCCTGCTGTCCGTAGCGCATTACAGCATTAGCATTTCTTTTTAATGCAATAGAATAAAAATCAAGAATAAGGCTTTTAGGTTCCTGTTCGTTGAGAAATTTTAAATCTTCAAAATTATATACGCTTACAAGCGGATGTTCAGGCTTTGGCAAATCTCTAAACTCATGAAATTCGCTGATACTTTTTATTCGATGTGGTTGTTGATTTGCCATAGCCTAAATTACCTATTTTTGATTATATATTGCTGCAAATTCTTTTGCATATTCTGCCAGCTTTGTTTTTCCTAAAACTGCCGGTTTGTTTTTATAATAATCTTCGCCCAATAAACCGCTGTAAAGTGCAGCGTACATTTCGACCAAACCTGCTGCGATTTTGGGTTGCATTCCTACTGAAATTAATCCGTTTAGAACTTCTTCATCGCTTATGAAATTCCATTTTAAATCTGGTTTTCCAATTGCTGCGCCTAAAATTTGAGCAGTTTCGTGACCATTTAATTCTTCGCTGGCTACATAACGAACTTTTTTTCCGTCAAGCGGAGTTGTAAGCTCTTCGGCAATTGCTTCTGCAATATCATTTGGAGAAACCCACGGAACCAATTCGTCGGCACCATAATTTGCAGAAATAAAACCTTGATTTTTTATCGCAGGAATGTAAGCCAGTAAATTGTAATAAAAAGATGTTGGACGCATAAACGTAATCGAAACTTCTGAAAGCTGATTTAAAACGGCTTCGATTTCATTGTAACGCTGAATAATTCCTGATTTTTCTTTTAAATGCGCGCCAATGCTGCTTAAAAATGCAACACGCTTTACACCAGATTGTTTAATGGCTTGGACATAAGCGTTTCCGATTTTGCGTGTAAAAGCGTCTAAATCTAATTTCGGGTCAAAATAATTGGCACGCGGAATCATGCAGTAAACGGCATCTGCGCCTGTAAATGTTTTAGCCAAAAAATCGACATCTTCTACAGAACCAATTGCTGCTTTTGCGCCTAAGGTTTCGATTTCTTGTTTTCTTTCGTTACTGCTGGCAATTACGGTAACGGAGTGTCCTTTTTGGATTAATTCTTTTGCCAAAGGCTTGCTGATGTTCCCGAGAGAACCTGTAATTATAATTTTCATAAGTTCTAAATTTTGATGTTACAAAGTTGCGTAACATCAAAAATATGGGTGTAGCCAAATCTACTATTGTTGTAGCCGGAAAAAGATTCTAAGTTACTGAGATGCTGAGATGCTAAGGTTTTGCTTTTTTTGCCCACGGGTTTTACGGATTGAACGGGTTTTCGCAGTTTATTTTAAAATATGCCACAGATTAAAAGGATTAAACAGATTTTTGCAGCTTGTTTTAAATCATTTTAATCCTTTTAATCTGTGGCAAAAAAACTTAAAAAGTAACCAGTGAAAACCCGTTCAATCCGTAAAATCCGTGGGCCAAATAAATCCCTTAATTTTGAGATAATTTCTTTTCGTTTTCGGTTTGGGGTTTTCCGGTTGCGTTTGGTTCGCCTTTTCCGGTTTCGATTAGTTTTTTAAGACTGTTTTGAATGTAGTTTGTCCAGGCATCGCGGCAGATTTCGAAGCATTCGTATTCTTGGTTTAAACCAAAATGTGTAAAACGAAGTTCTGTTTTTCCGTCTTTTTCTGTGATTTCAAAAGTTGGTTTTGTTCCTGTCCATTCCGTTTTGTCTTCGGTAAATTTGAAATAGTTTTCTTCAACCAGCCAGACAATTTTTTGATTCGGAATTACTTCAATCAATTTGATTTTACAGCGGTGAATATCTTCATAATGATAATTAAATTCATCATTTTGCTTGGCTGTATTTCCTTCAATTTCTTCTGACCACCAGCCGCGGACATTGGTAACGGCATTAAAAACTTCCTCTGGAGATTGATTGACTAATATTGCTGTAGTAAAATCTGATGCACTCATTTTTATGGTTTTTAAGTTGTATATCAAATTTATTCTTTAAAAATCAATAAGTTAGGTTTTAATAAGACAATTGTGCGGTGTATTTCGGACAAATCAAATTAACTTGGTAAAACATTAATAACTACTCGTTCTGGTGAAAGTGTAGAAATTTGTCTTTCGCATTTCCATTTCGAGCCACTTTCAATTCCTTCTAAAGTATTTCCGTTTTCTATAATATCACCATATTCGAAAACATAATAAACATAATTCCAAAGCAGATTTGCTATATCGTTAGCTTCAAATCCTGAGAATTGAATTTGAAAATCCGGAAGTCCAAAAGAGTGAAGTCCAACGCTGTCCATTATCAATTCATTATTTTCAGAATCGGATATATTGTATAATCTTACATTGCAAAGCACGTCCAGAATTGGCTTTTGCCCGCTTCCCCAATTTTCAATTAATTGTGCAGGATCTACTATTTTTTCTCCATGAAAGGAATAAATTGCATTTGGCTGAGTTGCTTTGGTTACAGCGGTTAAAAAAGTCATATACAGATTTACTCTTTCCTTATAAGGTAAATTTCTGGACATAAAATCTGTAATTAAGATTTCATAATTACATTTTTCTACAATTTCATTTGCCTCGTTCCAATGCCAGTTTTGCTGAAAAGCAGCATCAGGAATTTCTACATCAAATTTATTATCATCAGGAACAGCAATAAGACATTGCGCAGGAAGTGTTGCGTCTTCAAGTTCAATTTTAAATTCGGGAAATTGAAATATGAATGATTTATCCTGACTGATATTTTCAACAGTATCAAAAGACTTTTTTAATTCGTCTAAAATTGTATCAGCGTCTATTTTTGGCTGATCAATAAATAATAATTTGCAATTCAACATTTCTGGATAATTTTCCAGTCTTTCTTCTTCTGTATTTGCGGGTTTACTTTTTAGAAAATTGAATAATTTCATTAGTTAGTTCATTTTGGATATTCCAAAGATATTTAATTTTTAAGCAAATCAGTCGCCAGGAAAACGGAAAGCATGATGGCAATTATTAGAATACAGCCTGCTATTGAAATTGCAATTGTTCTTCCCCAGCCAAATTCTTCTCCGCCATTTTTAAGATGTTCGTTTATTTTTTCTTCCTGATATTGTTTCGTGAAATATGCCACAATACTCATATAAATTAAAGGAAAAATGAAGTTGGGAACTAGAACATTTTCCGGAATTAAAAAAATAAATCCAAAAATAAGAACCGTACCAATAAGAGTAATTATCCAGGTTCTTTTTACCTTTTCGAAATCATTAAAGGTTTTGAAATTTTGACTTAAAAGGTACCCGGCTACCAAAGGACCTCCTAAAAAAGTTCCAACACGTATTGCTTTTTGTGAATAAATTTTTTGATCTGGTATTTCTTGAAAATTAGAATTTTCAATTACTTCGTTTTCCATAATGTATTTTATAATTTGAAGTGCAAAATTAAATGTTTTTAATGAAAAACAATTTAAAATTGAAAGAAAATGCTTATATTTAAATAATGCTATTCAATGAGAAAAATTATTTTTTTAGTTACTACTTATTATCTCATTATATCCATTCTGCTTATTTTTTGATTTGTTATTTCAAAAATAACGACTTGTTCTTTTTTAGTTTCATCGCCATTTCGGCCAGAAACATATTCGTGAAGTATTACTTTGTTATCAAAAAAGATGGATTTTATTATTTCGGCATTCAAATTTGGAGATTGTTTAAAAAGGTTGATAAACATTTCTTCACATTCTTTTTTGCCGTTTATTGCTAATGTAAGATCTTGAAAATTATAAACTTTAATATCATCACTGTACAAAGGCATCATTTGTTGTATTGATCTATTGTTAAATGCTGACATCTGAATGTCCATTATTTCTTCTATTGTCATTATTTGGGATTGTTTTATAATATGAGTTTCTATTTTTTAGGCAATATAACTTTTAATTTTTTCAACGGCTTTTTGAATTTGTAAAAAATGATTTTCCATCACATTTTCCAAATCTAAAGTCCCGCCCAGAATCAGCATTTCTTTGTTTTCAAAGCGTTTTCCTAAACGATCTTCTAGCATTATGGTTTCCATACTTTGTGCCATTTTAATTTCGGTTAAAAAAGCATTTGGATGTCCGGCGGTGCAAATTACAAGTCCAAACGGAATTATTTTCATTTTCGGAAAATCGTCGGTTTGTCCGTAAGCATATCCAACCGAAAAAACGCGGTCGAACCAGCCTTTTAGTTTTGCGGGACAATCGCTCCACCAAACGGGATATAGAAAAATAATGCAATCGGCTTTTTCGATTTTTTGCTGTTCTGCTAAAACATCTTTAGAAATGGGGCGATTGAGTTTTGCAAAGCCTTCTCTTTCATATTCTTCTTCAGACATATCGCTTTGAAAATTGGAAGCGTATAAATCTGAAACTTCAAGATTCCAGTTTTGTTTTGCTATTGCAGATTTTAATTGTTCTAAAACCTGAAATGTATAGGACTTTTTACTCGGATGGCTGTATACGATTAAGATATTCATTTTGATGGTTTTAGAAAGTTATTAAATCAAAAAAGAGAACCTAAAGTTCTCTTTAATACGAAATTACAAATAATATTCTAATACCTTATTCTTCGACAAATTCTAAAATATCTCCGGGCTGGCAATCGAGAACTTTACAGATTGCTTCGAGCGTGCTGAAACGAACGGCTTTTGCCTTGCCAGTTTTTAATATGGAAAGATTAGATAAGGTCAAATCAACTTTTTCTGAAAGTTCATTTAATGACATTTTTCGTTTAGCCATCATTACGTCTAAATTTACTATAATTGGCATAACTTATATGGTTAATTCGCTTTCTTTTTGAAGTTCGATTCCTTTTGCAAAAAGCTGTGAGATAAAATATAAAATTCCGGCAAAAAATAAGAACGCATCTCCAAGTCCAATATGTTCGGTAAGATTGGGAAGCTGAATTCCCATTGCAGTAAATTTTTGGGAATAATTAACGGTTATGTTGCTAAAGATGCCAACAAGTAAAGAGAATCCGCTCATTTTCTGGATCAGTTTTCCAATTGTTTCATGAAACGGACTGACAAAATTAATCTTTAGGAAAATTTGAATAACAGAATAAAATACTAAAGCTTCTAAAATTGTAATTACCGTAATAGAGAAAACCATAATAGAGTAATCGACAACGTCGTACGCTTTTAACGGAGACAAATCTAAACCTAACTGAAGGTTTTTTGCTCCAACTTCGCTGATAAACATGCTAACCCCGTATGAGGCTAAAAGTGTTCCTGCTTTGACACAAAGCCCAATAAAAGCAATCCATGACACTACGTATAGGAGCTTTAAAATGTAAGTTGATCTTGTTGACATAATATTTTGATTTAAAATAAGTATGCAACAAATATAATAATTTATTGTTTATCAATAAAAATTTATTAAATATTAATTATTAATTATGAGTTGTGAGTTATGAATTATTAGTTAAAGCTTCAATGATAAATTAATTCATAATTCACAACTCATAATTCACAATTATTTGACGCGTTCATATTCTGATGTAGAGCAATCAATACATTCGTCTATTAAATACAGTTTATTGTTGTGAAATTCAAATGATCTGTCCAAATAAAATTCTTGTGTAAAGGAATCGCTTTTATCAATAACGATCATTTTTCTGTCTCCGCCAAAAACAGATTTTTTTGTTGTAATAAAAAATTTCTGCTGCTGTGACAGATTTCCGTTTATATAAGTTTTGATAGTAGAGTTTGAGATCTCAATTACCACTTTTTGATCTGATGTTTCTGAGCTTGTTGGTCCACCAAACCCGCCAGAAGTTCGAATCCAGCTCCATTTGCCTTCTAAACGATTTTCGTCAGAACGATTATCATCATTATCATTACAGGAAGAGAATGCAATTAAAATAAGAAGAAGTAAATATTTTTTCATCGGTTTAAATTTTGGTTTGTTTATTTATAGATGAAAAAAAAGTTAAATAGTTGCGTGAAAGTGGTTTAAAGTTATTTCAGCCGAATTAAAACGCCTTTGCGTTTCACGATATTTTTATAATCCCATTGAATGTTTCGGGCTTTATCGAGCCATCTTTTTAAATCGTCAATATTGATTTGATCTGAGCTTGTATAACGTGCTTCGGCGGCTTTAAAGCTTCCTTCATTTTGAAGTCCGCTTTCCTCAAAAGACTGTCCGCTCCAAAAAAGCAGTCTCACCGAATCTTTAAGTTTACTATATCCTGCAACAGGATTTCCGTCTAAAAACCAAACCGGATGACGATGCCAGATTTTGCTTTCGGCTTCTTGCAGGAAATCGTTAATTTCAACGCTTAAAATATCACATATTTTTTTGTCTTCAGCGTTTTGTGAGTCGTTGTATGCCTGGATTTCCTGATTCATGGTTTTAAATTTTAATTAATATCTTTTGAAAGCTCAAATAAAATGTAGGTTCCGTTTTCAGATCGTCCTTTTTCTTTTTCAATAAATCCTGTTTTGTTATAAAACTCAACAGCTTTGCTATTGTTTTCTAAACATTTTAAAGTAAGCGGAAATTGAGTTTTTTGAATGGCTGCTTTCAATAATTCGGTTCCAATTTTTTGGCCTTGATATTCCTGATCAACATATAGATGGTGAATGAAACTATTTGGCATCCAAATCGAAATAAAACCAACTGGAATATCATTAATATGTGCAACTAAAATATATTCTCCCTGCGTATGTTTTTCAAAATCATCCAATTTAAATTCTGATGTATCAAGCCACGAAAATGTTCTTTGTCTTTCTTTTAAAAATAGAATTTTTAAGGGTTCAAAATCACTTTTTGTAATTTCTGTTATTTTCATCAAATCGGGTTGTTGAATTTTGTTTTAAAAATAATCTTTTTTGCCTAAAAAGATCAATTAAAAAAGAATGTTGTTATGAAACCGGATTTGCGTTAGGGATGGAAGCGGCATCTCCCGATTTAGAAAAAAAAGGCTTTTTAGCCGTAGTTTTTGTTAATCGGGAATATAGCGTACAGCCCGGCCGAAGGAAACGCCCTAATTATTCTTTTAATCAGTAATCCATTTTCCTTGTTCTTTTGCAATGTCAATTAACTTTTGCCCGTGTTCGGTCATTAAGTTTTCCTGGATCATGCGTTCGGCTCTTTCTATATTGGGTTTACTCCATTTGCTGGTTTTTGGGTTGCGGTGCGAAAAGGTGAGATAGTAACTCTCGTCGTCGCGTTTTTTGCACAAACTGTCGATCCAGCCAAAACAAAGCGCTTCTTCTGTAGCTTCGATTAAATTGATGCTTTTGGTCTGGCTTTTTTTATGAAACAAAATCAGCCAAACTGATTTTTCGCTTACACTGTTTTCTGTCAGCCATTTGCGCCAGTCTGCTCTGGTTTCGGCATATACTGCTAATTTTCCGTCTTTAGTTTCCATAAATCTTATTTTTTAGTAAAGGTAAAATGGGATTGTGACAACGGTTTGTCAGTAGTAAAAATAATATTAAAATATTGATTATTTGATGTTTATGTTTTTAAATCAACTTTTGAAATGTTTGTTGAAAGTAGCCGTAATATTATTTACGAATTCTTTGGTGTATTGTCCTGTTTCGTCTAAATCCGGATCGAGAATTGTAATTTCAAGTCCGCTTAGTTTTTTACTTTCAAATAAATAGGAGGTAAGTTCATTAAATTCATCATAAGTTAAACCGTCTGGCGTTCTGCTGTCTACGCACGGCATAATATCGTCGTTAAGAACGTCGACGTCGATATGAAGCCAAAAACCATCTAAGTTTTTGTTTTCAACTTCTGAAAGAAATGTTTTTACAGCATTTGCGATACCTTGTTTTCGCAATTCCTGAAGGCTTAAGTATTTTGCCGAAGATTTTCGGATTTCGTTTTCGTATTCATCATCATATTCGCGATTGCCAACGCACCAAAGGTTTTCTTCTTTTATATAAGGAGATAAATTGAGAATGTTGGCTAATTTTTGATGTCCGTTTCCGGTAACAATTGAAGCTGCCATGCCGCCAACGCCGCCAGTTTCAGACAGAGAAACATCCATAAAATCAGTATGGCCGTCGAGATAAAACAAACCGTAATTTCCTTTTTGTTTTAAAGCCATTGCAGGACCTAAAAGAATACTGCAATCGCCGCCCAAAATAAACGGAAATTTATTGGCACTCAATAAATTGTTTATTAAATAGGCTTGCTCTCTGGCGTAGGTTACTAATGAATCTGCGTTGAGAATGTTGGTTTCGGGATCTTTTATATTGGAGTATTTTGGAGGATCGACTCTTATGATGTTTTTTGGATTAATTACTTTATGCAGATTATGTTTCCATAACCAATCCGGCAAACGATTTACGCCTGGTTCTTTTCCTGTTTGCGGTTCTTTTAGACCTAAATTAGAAGTGAATTCAACAATGCATATTTCTTTCATGGCGCTATTATTTACCGATAAAGTTATTAAAATTAATGCGGGTGTAAATTATTTTTAACAAACACGAATCAAAAAATCCGATTTGTTTTCACCAATCGGATTTTTGATATTTTATGATTTTCTCGTTAAATCTGTAATTAACAACGGATTGTTTTCTTTTAGCTTATTAACTAATTCTTCGACAATTCCGGGATTTTCTTTTATTGCTTCGTATTCTGCAGAAGTTATTCCTACTATTTGCAAAAAAGAAAGTTCACCGTGCGGAGTTTGTTTTTTTTCGATTTCAGGATCTGCAACGATTACTAAAGCTGTAATATCGGTTTCTGTATCAAGTCTTATAGGGCCGTTTGCGGGCATGTAATGAAATTCTTCAAACCAGTTGCCGCTGTCAAAAACATATTTAGCAATGTTTTGTAAAAGGGCGATTACCCAGCTTGGGTTTCCGTTATCTTCGGCAAAAGGTTTTAGCCTAAAAGTGAGTTCAAATCCCCATTTGCTAAATTCATCTTCAATTTTGTTTTCATCATAATATAACTCAGAAAATCCGTAGGTTACAAAGTGAAAATGATCTGTTTGTTTTTTGCTTTCGTAAATGCTTACGCCGTCCAGCGGATGTTCTCCGCCAAGCATATAACTTATGGCCGGAGCAAAATGTTTAGGTTCCTGATCTGGATAAAGACGTTCAAATTCATTATCGATTTGAAGCCATCCTACAGCATCATCTTCTGAAAATTGTTTTTTGTATTCTTCTAATGTCATAATTTCTTTTTATGATTAAAACGAATACAATATAAGATTTTTCGTTAAAAGAATAAATTAATATGTTTTTAATTTATTCATAATTTGATCAACGGCAAGTTCTAAACCTTTGCCATAATCTCCTTTTTTAAATTCGGGAACGGCATAGGTTGCAATAATGTTTTGAGTGTCTGTATCGTTAAGTTTATACCGAATAAGATCAATACTTTGAAGCTGAATTTGTCTCGATTGTTTGCTTACTACAATTAAAATTGTGGGTTCAAGCCTGGGATCTTTTGCCAGATATTGCTCTAATTCTAAAGCATAATTGGTATGCATCGTTGGGGTTGTTACAATCGTAATTTTGTAAAGAAATTGTTTTTCGAATGCTTTTAATGTATTGCTTAATGTTGTAGTTTGATCAGAACTTAAGATTTTTTCGAAGTCATTTACATAATCGTAAGATCCTGAAAAAGTGTTTTGTGAGCTTGAAACGGTGTTTTCTTTTTTTGTTTGGGAAAATAATATACTTGCTGGGAACGAGAGTATTATTATAAGGAAAAATATTTTTTTCATCGCAGGCGAAGATTAGATTTGGTGCTGCAAAAATACCACATTATTCGTCTAGGATAAAAAGATAAATTGATATTTATGTAAAGAAAAAAACCGATCTGTTTTTCAGACCGGTTTGGAAATGATATTATAATAAAGGAATTAAATGTTCCCAATTTAATTGTTTTGCAAAATCAAGTGCTGTTTTTCCGCTGGCAGTTTTAGCATTTTTATCTGCTCCTGATTCTAATAATACTTCTACAGAAGTAAGGTTTCCGGCAACGGCTTCTCTATGTAAAAAAGTATAACCTAATTCATCTTGTGCAGTCACTTCTTCCGGATTGTTTTTTACGAAATCAATAAGACTTTCTTTCATGTTTTTGCTCATAGGATGTTCTATAAGGTTCTCTGGTTTTTCTTTTTGTTCGTTAACAACTAAGATATCGTTGAAATCTCCAAAATCTAATCCCCATGCTTCGTCATGATCTTCTCTTTCGTCGTCGCTCATTTGGGAACGCATTGCCTGAATAGTAAATGCTCCATATGTTTTTCCTCCAATAGCAAATAACCAGTCACTGATTTGGTTGATTGGAATTTGTACTTCGTCTCCATTACTGACATTGGTTAATTCACTTGGCTGATTCACCAAAACGCCATAAATAGTTTTACCATCAAAATTCACATCGTTAATCCACATGTGTTCCACTACAGTTTCTCCGTCTATTTCCTGAGTGAAAGCCAGTTTTACACAAGCAACATCCAGTCCGGGAATTATTCTGCGGTATTCCCAGGATAATTCTCTCCAGAAATATTTAAAGGTTTCCTGCGCTTTTTTGAAAGCTTCGATCATTTTTGGATTTTCTCCATCGGCGAAAAAAATGGGTGTGTTTTCCATTGTATATATTTTTAAAGTGACTTTTGAAATACAGTTAAATTTAAACGAATAAAAAACCGATTTGTTTTGGCAAATCGGTTTTTTTATCATGAAAAGAAATCAATTTAGAAATTCACATCGTCTGCGATATTTCCGCCTTGTTCTGCAGCAAATTTTGCAGCATATTCTTTTTGTTTTGCTTGTTGATAATCATGGAATTCTGTGATATCTGCTGAATTCCAGTTTTGGTTTTGCTCTGTCATCCATTGCATTGCTACCGATTGGAAATCGGCAAGGTTGATTCCAAAGTTCTCTAAAATCCATTGTGCACCATCGATTCCGTATTCGTATGCAGCTTGTCTTGCTCCGGCTAATTCTTCGTAGAAATAACGGTCTGTTCTGATTCTTTCCAAATTTGCAGCACCTTCTTCTGAAATTGCAGCTTTAAGGTTTTCTAATTGCGGAACGGTTACATTTTCAGCATAATATTGTCCAAACAAAGTTGTAACGGTAAACGAAGTATCTTCGCCCATACGCTGCGGCCAGATTGTGTTTAATTCTTCCCAAACTACAGATTCGAAGCCCATTGCTTTGCAAACTTCAAGATAATCAACTCCTGCACTAATTTTAAGGCACATTGCTGTATACGTTCTTAAATCTACACCGTGAACTGGTTCAAGAAACGGATTGTTTTCGTCAACTTTTACAAATCCTGAAGTTTGAACTCCACTGTATTTTAAAGAATTTGCGTGCTCAAAACGAATCATTTGGTCAGAGTCGCAGTTGTTCCATTCTGTATAAACCGTTCTTCTGTAATTGAAATATATGTTTTGAATGTCTTTTTCGTCAAGATTTTCACCGCTTGCACGTTCGTCTGCAATCCATGCTTCGGCTCTTTCTGCAACTTCGGCATCAAAATCTTCAACATCGTAATGTGTTCCGTGTAAAGTTTCGGGATCGTATTCTACTTCCTGATATTCATTTTCGTAGTTATCTTCATAATTATCTTCATGACTTTCATTTGATGTTTGAGTCTGCTCGTAATTTTGATTTTCTTGTTTGTTGTCTCCGGTTAGAGCTCCAAAAAGTTTTTTAAACATTTGTTGATTTTTAAGGATTAATAATTATTAATTGGGTACTTGATTTTGATACATTTTTTCGTTGTGCTCTTTTAAATCGGGCGTAATTTTATTCCACTCGTCATACATGGCGCGCAGATAAACTTGATATAATTTTGGAGCATTTTTAATTACAAACTGCCTTTGTTCTTCGAGATCGTCCATTTTTGCCTGAATTTCACTTAAAACTTTTTTGTCAGATTCGTGAATTTTGCTCAGACTTAATTCATGTCGCTGATGATAGAGTTCACGCTCTTTTTTATCTTCAGTTTCAAAAGCTTCATATAAATAAGCGGTTCTTTGTTCGGCAAGACCTCGTGCAATGTTTTGTAAATTTCGACCTTGTGTACTTGGCGCAAATGTATTTTGCGTTTGACAGTACGGACATGAAATATAAGTTTCGATTAAAAAGATTTTTTCGATTTCGATATTTCCGCCGCATTGCGTACAGCTGAATTTGTTTTTAATGGCTTCGTATTCGTCTAATATTTTTTTGTATTCGATTTCAAGATCGCGTTCCTGAGTTTTTTCGATTTGTTTTCTCCAATAATCAAATTTGTCGTCAAAATCATTGTAGCGGTCTGAACAAGCGCTTCTAAAATCTGAAAGTAAATCATGATGTTTGTCCAGAACAGAAATTCTGGAATCGAGATCGTAATAAATGCTGTCTATTTTTTCTTCGTAAGTATCTCTGGCTTTGTCTCTAATGTTGTTTAGCTGGCCATTTATTCCCGAAAGTACTCTGTGAAAAGTTCTTTTGTAAAGATCTTCATCTTCTTGCAAAAGTTGTTTCAATTCTGGAATTGAGGCTGTTGCCAGTTCTTCCATTTTTGCTTCGAGTTTTTCTAAAAACGCAAACCATCTTTGTTGTGATTCCTGAAGTTCTGCGTACCATTCTGGAAATGTTTCTTTACTTCCTTCGTTTTTTTCTGGGTCTTTTGATTTATTAAATAGTCCGAACACGTGATATGATTTTAAATTGAATTATCTTCTTTTTTAATATAAACTCCGTCTGTAAGTTTTACGGTTATAAACTCAAATCCGCAATAAGCGCAATGTGTTACGCCGTCTTGTTTTGCTCTTCCGGCGCCGCAGTTTGGACAGTCTTTTGCATTCATTTTGGCATCGTTGATTTCCATTTCGCCGCCGTAATTAGTTTGGTTTTGAGCTTTCTGTTTTAGTCTGTCTAAAAACGAATTGACTTTTTTCTCTTCCATTACAATTGGCTTAATAATTCAGATTTTTTTGTTTTGAATTCGTCTTCGTCGATTAAACCGGCATCAAATAAAGATTTTAGTTTTTGAAGTTTAGATGTTAAGTCATCTTTTACTTCTTCTTTCGGCGTTTCTTTATTTTGCTGTAATTGATTTAACAGAATTCCCATGCTCAATGCGTTTTGGGTTGCATCGTGAAGCGTGGTTCCTTTATCGCCAATTGCGGTTGCGGTATTGAATTTGGTAAATTTATCCATATCGGTTACCATATTCATATTGGTGATTTTGTCGTAATGTGCCGTAACTTCTTCAGGCAATGTAACGCTGGTGATTACAAACTGCGTTAATTCAATTCCGAATTGAAGAAAATACGGTTTTAGATACGGTTCGATTTTTTTGCCTAATTGGGTAATATTTCCGGCAATGTCGGTTACGGTGATGTTTTCGTTTGCTAAAACTTCTCCAAATTTTGGCGCAACGAAATCTCGTAACTGGTTTTGCAATTCAAAAATGGTAAGCTGCTGATACGTTCCTGCATACTGACGAAAGAATTTAGCAACATCGACAATTTGAATGTCGAAACTTCCGAAAGCGCGAATTCTGATTTGTCCGAATTGTGGATCGTTTAGCAGAATAGGAGCGGGAGTTCCCCATTTATTATTGATGAATTGATGGGTGTTGAAAAAATAGATATCGACTTTAAACGGACTTTCAAAACCGTATTTCCAGCCTTTCAGCTTGCTTAAAATCGGAATGTTTTCTGTTGATAAAGTGTGAAGTCCCGGTGAATAGACATCGGCAAGCTGACCTTCGTTTAAAAGCATTACGTGCTGGCTTTCGCGAACGGTTAGTTTTGCTCCGTTTTTTATTTCTTTATCTTCATCATAAAATTTCCACATTAGTAAATTAGGATCACTTGTTGTGGCTTCAATTATTTCTATAAAAGGTAATGTCATAAATTCTTATTTATAAAGAATAAAAATAAGAATTATAAGACGATAGTGAAATTTTTTAATGTGAAGTTTTTAACAAATTTTTCTTTATAAATTTTAAAGTTTATGTTTTTAATTAAAGGATTGTCATTTCGACCTAAAGGAGAAATCGCACTCGTATGTCGACAAAGATTGGGGATTTGCTTTGAGGAGTTTCTTGTGAAGATTCCTCGTTCCTCGGAATGACAAAGATTAGGGATTTTCTTTGTGGATTTTCTTTATAGAGTTTCTTGTGAAGATTCCTCGTTCCTCGGAATGACAAAGATTGGCGATTTTGTTTGTGGAGTTTCTCTGTCGATATACGAGTGCGATTTCTCGTTCCTCGAAATGACAAAATAAAAAATCCGATCTGTTTTCACAAATCGGATTTTTAAATTGAAAATTATATATGACCGTAAAACGGTATATTTTTACAAGTGAATTACTTCGCCGTAAGCATCTGCTACAGCTTCCATAACAGCCTCGCTCATTGTTGGATGAGGGTGGATAGATTTTAGGATTTCATGACCTGTAGTTTCTAGTTTACGAGCTACAACTGCCTCAGCAATCATATCTGTAACACCAGCACCAATCATGTGGCATCCTAACCATTCTCCGTATTTAGCATCGAAAATTACTTTTACGAATCCGTCTGGAGTTCCGGCAGCTTTAGCTTTTCCTGAAGCTGAGAATGGGAATTTACCAATTTTTAATTCGTAACCTTTTTCTTTTGCTTGTTTTTCAGTTAAACCTACAGAAGCAATTTCTGGAGTTGCGTAAGTACAACCCGGAACGTTTCCGTAATCGATTGGCTGTACGTGAAGTCCTTTAATTTTTTCTACACAGTTAATTCCTTCTGCAGAAGCTACGTGAGCTAATGCTTGCCCTGGAGTAACGTCTCCAATTGCATAATATCCAGGAATGTTAGTTTCGTTGTAAGCGTTTACTAAGATTTTATCTCTGTCAACAGCGATTCCAACTTCTTCTAAACCAATATTTTCAATGTTTGTTTTGATTCCAACTGCCGAAAGTACGATGTCAGCTTCAAGAACTTCTTCTCCTTTTGCAGTTTTAACAAATGCTTTTACTCCTGCACCAGTTGTGTCAATACGCTCAACAGATGAGCTGGTCATTACTTTAATTCCGGCTTTTTTCAAAGAACGCTCAAATTGTTTTGAGATATCTTCATCTTCTACAGGAACAACGTTTGGCATAAATTCTACAATAGTAACATCAGTTCCCATTGAGTTGTAGAAATGAGCAAATTCAACTCCAATTGCTCCAGAACCTACAATAATCATAGATTTTGGCTGTGTTGGTAATGTCATTGCCTGACGGTAACCAATTACTTTTACACCATCTTGTGGTAAGTTTGGTAACTCACGAGAGCGAGCTCCGGTTGCGATGATAATGTGATCAGCGCTGTATTCAGTAACTTTATTATCTTTATCTGTAACGTCAAGTTTTTTTCCTGGTTTTAGTTTTCCAAAACCTTCGATAACGTCAATTTTGTTTTTTTTCATTAGGAATTGAACACCTTTGCTCATTCCTTCTGCAACACCACGGCTGCGTTGAACAACAGCAGGAAAATCTTTATCGAATTCAGAAACTTTTAATCCGTAGTCAGAAGCGTGTTTTAAATAATCAAAAACCTGAGCTGATTTTAATAATGCTTTTGTTGGGATACATCCCCAGTTTAAACATACACCACCAAGGTTTTCTTTTTCAACTACAGCTACTTTAAAGCCTAATTGTGAAGCTCTAATCGCTGTTACATATCCTCCAGGACCACTTCCTAAAACAATAACGTCGTATTTCATTTTTTGTGTTTTTAGTATTAACTATCGAAAATGAGGTTTATAGATTCCGAAACTCACTTATCGATTTTCTTTTGTTATTTGTGATTGCGAATTTAATGATTTATTTTAAAAACAGTATCATGTAGAAAAGTAAAAAGGTAAAATGTGGAAAATTTGAAATATTGATTCGTTTGTCAGGCTGAGCGAAGTCGAAGCCTGCTGCTTGTGAAAAGCTCTTCGACTTAGCTCAGAGTGACAGAGATTATTAAATAATAATAAAGCCACAGATTATTAGGATTAAAAAGATTTTTTAAAATCCGTTTAATCTGTGTAATCTGTGGCTATATATTTTGTTTTTATGGAACTATGTGGAAGTAGTTTGCGCGGGCTTCGACTTCGCTCAGCCTGACAAAATAATGGTGAATTGTAAATTGTTAATGGTGAATTATTAATTAAGCATTATCAGCCATTAACAATTCACCATTAACAATTTACAATTAATAATTAAACTTTAACGTGTCCCCAGTTTTCACCGCTGGCAATTCTGCGAATCTGCATTTCGCTTACGCCGAATTGTTTAGCGATCATTTTAAGACGTGTTTTTTGTTCTGGTCTTGCTAATATTTTTTTGATTAACATGACTTTTGTGGTCGTTAATTTTCGTCCGTCGGCTTTTAAGTTGTGTTCGATCAGGTTTTTCTTCGCCTGAATCACACGCGGACTTTTGCGGCTGTGCGCCATCATTTCTTGTTTTGTTGCCCAGCGTAAATTGCTGATGTCGTCATTGCTTCGGTTGTAATCGAGATGCAGAACATAGGTTTGATCTTCTGATTGTTTTGGAAGAAAATATTGAGCAACTAATTTGTAGAGAAATAAATATTTGTTGATGATTTTGTCATCTTTTTTAACCTTAAATCTAAAAGTAGGATATCCATCGCTTAAACCGCCTTTTAAGATTCGGCCGTTTTCAATTTCATCTGTAAAGCTTATTAATCTTCCTCTGTTTGAAATTGCGTATTTAAGTTGTAATGATGCGTTTATTTCTATTTCTTTGAATTCTTCGTTAGGATAAAATCTGTTATGTGGCATTTTCTTTTTCATTTAAATTTTGTCTCTCAAAGATAAAGAATTCTGAAATGAAGAAAGTTATACTGTAAGTTACATAATATCAACTTTATGATTCTTATAACGCTATTTTAACTTTTTAGAATGATTTTGACACTTATTTGGTCAGTTTAAAACTTCAAATTGTGAATTATGCAGTTTTAGATTTTTCGCGAAAGCGTAAATTTTAGCGTTTTCAGATTCAAAAAAAGAATGAATTTTATTGATCGAGCCAGTTTTTGAAATTATTAATTTCTTTTTTACTGATAATTATTGGGTCGTTTTCGATAGGAGGAACGGTAAGAATGAGTTCGATTTTTTGATGAGAATGTTTTACAACTTCTTTTATAATATTTCGGTGTACGATATATTTTCTGTTTATTTTGAAAAAGATAAACGGATCGAGACTGTTTATAATATCAGTAATCGTACTATTGTATAAATAACTGTTTCCTGATTTTACATATATAAATAAGTGCTTTCCTGATGCAGCAAAATAGGTAATTTCAGATTCGTTTACTGAAATTAGTTTATAACCGTGATTTACTAAAAAATGACGTTGTATTTTGCTTGTTTCAGGATTTTCGATGGCAACTAAAGATTGCAGTGTTGCATCGGCATTGAAACTGTCTTTTATTTTTTTGAATTTGGTTAGGGCTTCTAATAGTTCTTGTTCTTCAAAAGGTTTTAAAAGATAATCAATTGTAAAGTGTTTGAAAACCGAAATGGCATAAGAATCATAAGCGGTAACAAAAATGACAGGGCAGGAGATGGTGGCTTTCTCAAATATTTCGAGACTTTTCCCGTCGCCCAAGTGGATATCCATAAAAGCTAAGTCAACATTGTTTTGTTTAAAAAATTCGACTGCTTCTTTTACAGATTTTAAAACTGCAATTTCGGCAATCTGCAAAATGTCCTGCTGTTCTAAAATTGACTTTAGGTAAGTGGATGCAAGATATTCGTCTTCGACAATGGCAATTTTCATTTTCCTTTTGAGATAAAGTTAAAAAGTTTCATTTTTAAGTGAGAAGCTCTTAAATGATTTTGCAAATATAATTGTCTATAGTTTTTTTACAACAAGTTTTTATAGGAGTTTGTATTTTTGTTGTAATTTAATCTTTTTTGATATGAATAAATGCAAAAGAGGCCCAGCTTTGCAACTGGACCTCTTTTAAAAAAAACAATAGGTATTTATAGATTGGGATTGTTTAATCTCGCGTCTGCCGGGTAAATAATGGTATATCGCGGATCGTTTTGTATCAATGTATAATTATCACCGTCAAAAGTATGAACGATTTGTTTTTGAGATGTTCTTCTCAAATCAAACCAACGTTGTCCTTCAACAGCAAACTCACGGTGTCTTTCTTCATAAATGAAGTTTGTTAAATCTGCAGCATTCATTGCATTAACTTCAATTTCAAGTTGTACATAAGCAGCTGCTGTGTATCTGTTTTTGATAAAACTTAAAACAGTTGTTTTTGCATCAGCAATGTTGTTCAGTTTTAATGACGTTTCTGCTTTTGTTAAATATAACTCAGAAGTTCTGAAAGAACATTTTTGATCAATATTTCCACCTTTTTGAATTCTGTAACGGCTTCCGCTTGCTAAGAAATAAAGAGGAAAACGTAAATCAGTTGTTTTGCTGTAAGCAGCAATTAAATCTGGTGAAGCATAAACGGCACCTTTTAAGTTGTTTATTAAACCATCTTCAAGAGCTAAAATAGATTCTTTTGAATCGTATTTTGTTGCGAATACAGGTGTAGCCTTTAAATCAACTAAAGCGTTGTTAATTGCTAACGCTTTATTTGCAGCGTCAAGCGATTTTTGCCATTGTTGTACATATAAATAAATACGGCTTTCTAAACTGTATAAAGCAACTTTAGAGAAACGGTAGTTTAAACCTTTTGTTTGAGAATCTTTGTTGATGAATTTTTCAGCTTCCTGAGTATCAGAAATAATTTGATTGTAAATTACTTCTACTGTCTGAGGTACGAAAGCTTGCTCTAAATCAATCTCTAACGCTAATGGAACTCCTTTGTCTGAACCTGCAGTTGCTGCATTGTAAGGTTTTCCGAAAAGGTTAATTAAATCAAAGTAAGCCATTGCTCTTAAAGCGTACGCTTCTCCAACTAACTGGTTTCTTTCTGGAGTTACATCTAATTTTTTAGACGCTTCGTTAATGATTACGTTCGTATAAAAGATAGTTTTGTATAAATCTGCATATTGAAAAGTAGTTGTAATACGATCCGGATTTGCATCTTTCCAAATATAAATATCTCTATAGTATGTTACGTCATCACTAAATTCATTCATCGTTAATTCGTCTGTACGAACTGCCGTTAATGATTTGTGTTCAGGATATACGTCGTATCCTTTTGTTAAAACTGCGCGGTACTGCTCTAATGTTTCCGGGATAACACGACCAACTGGTTGGATATCCAGATAGTCATCACAGCTTGTTACTGCAAGTGCTGCAGCAAAAAGTAGTATATATTTTGAGAATTTTTTCATCTTTATTTTTATTAGAAAGTTACATTACATCCTAAAGTGAATGACTTAGGAACTGGTTGTGCATAAATGTTTCCGAAAGTTTCAGGGTCAAAGTAACCTTTGTAATCAGAACTAATTACGAATAAGTTTCTGGCTTCAACATTAAGTCTGATGCTTGAAATGTTAATTTGATCTGTAAACGCTTTAGGGAATGTATAACCTAAACGCATACTGCTTAATCTCATATAACTCATTTCGCTAACCCATGTATCTAAATAATTGTAGGTTGTAATTTGATTTTGTCCAGAATACCATAGGTATGCCATATAAGAATCTCCTGTTCCTGAATCTTTACTTGTAATTCCTGGTAAGTTTGAAGATGTATTAGTTGGTGACCATGCATCTAAAATATCTCTACTGTAATTTTGTCCTCTGTCTACGATTGTTCCATTGTATGGAGGAGTTCTTGTTACAGTTTGTTTGATGTTGAATGAAGCAGCAATTGTTAAATCAAAATTACTTACTTTAAAAGTATTGGTAATACCTCCAGTAAACTTAGGATCTCTGTCTCCTAAATAAACAAATAAGTCTCTAAATTCAGCAGCTGATAAATTTGACTGCGCTAATTCTCCCGGGAAAATATCAGCAAATGGGTCATATAAACCAAAGAATGTTTGAGAGTTTACAGTTTCTCCTTTTTTGTTGATAAATAAAGGATATCCATTTTCGTCGATTCCGTTTGTTTTAAATCCAAATACAGCATTTACAGGACGTCCTTCTCTATTTGGCAGGTAATCTGTGTCACGAACTTCGATACGGTCTACATTACTTTTGTTATGAGAAAAGTTAATACTTGTATTCCATTGAAAGTTTGGACGGTCAATATTTTTTGTAGACAAAGTAATTTCGTAACCTTTGTTACTTACTTGTGCCCAGTTCATATTTGTATACTCAAAACCATTTTCTAATGGAAGTGCTCTTAAACCAATTAAGTCAGAACTTTTTCTTCCGTATAAATCAGTTACAAGGCTAATACGATTGTTGAATAAACCTATATCAGCACCAACGTTAGTATTAGTTGTTTTTTCCCAACGTAATTTTTCATTTGGCGGGCTCTGAACATCAATAATCTGCTCATTTTGTCCAGGTAAAATAATAGTTGTACCATTAGTACCCATTACGTAAGGAGAAGTGTTTTTGTCAATGTTTCCTTGTAAACCATAAGAAGCACGAAGTCTTAAGTTAGAAAGTGTTAGGTTATCTTTTAAGAAATCTTCTTCAGACACTGCCCAAGATGCAGATGTTGACCAAAGTGGTAAATATTTGTATTTAGGATCTACACCAAATAAATCTGAACCATCGTATCTCACACTTCCAAATACACTATATTTTCTGTTGTAAGTATAAGCTGCTGTAGCGAAGAAAGAAGCAAAAGCATTTTCATTTTCACTTTTAGCATATTGTTTATAATCAGATTCCTTAGCGAAACCAGCGTTAGGGAAAAGAATTGGCTGTGTAGTTAAATTTTTCTCATCAAAACCAAATCCTTTAGTTGAAACAGATGTTGTGTAGTTTCTTCTTAACTCATTACCAACCATTGCTTCGATTTCGTGTTTCTCAGCAATTTCAGTTTTGTAACTTATCATTGTTTTCAAGTTATACTGAAAAAAGTCTGTATTTGAGTTTTGAATAATTCCACCTTCCGGAAGGAAATAATTGTAAGCTCCGTTAGTAAAATAACGTGATTTTTCTTTTTGTTTTCTTGTGTAATAAGTTTCTTTTCCAGCAAATTTTTCGCTGGCAGTATTGTCTAATTGTAAACCTAATTGAGACGTTACTTTTAAGTCTTTAGTAACTTTATATTCAGCATCTAATAATGCTTTAATAGCTCTTGTTTTTAAATCGTAAGAAGTATTTGCTCTTTCTTCTAAGATGTTAAAAGGAACATAACGACCAGAATAACCAGCGATATCCGGATCATATTTATAACTTCCATCTTCGTTGTATGGAGTTAAATATGGATTTACGTTTCTTGAGTAATTAGATGGATTTGTAAACGCATCTGTATCTGTAAGATAAGATGTAGTTTTGTTTTCAGAACCAAAAATTCCAACACCAACTTTAAATTTATCTGTTATTTGATAGTTGTTTTTTAATGTTAAGTTGTAACGTTTGAAACCAGTTCCAATAGTTGCTCCTTTTTCATCATAGTATCCTAAAGAGAAATAATAATCTGATTTTTCTCCACCACCAGATAAACTTAAACCGTGCTGCGTGTTGATTGCTGTTTGGTATAATAAGTTACCCCAGTTTGTGTTGTTTCCTCTTAAAGAATTGATAGATTGTTGCGTTGCAGGGCTTAAAGAAGAAAATCCTCCAGCTCTGTAAGCATCTAGTTCACCAGCTCCGTTTAAGATGCGAGAAATATCTCCGCCAGTATCTCTGTAAGTTAAATCTGCACGGCTTGCCATGTTAAGTTCTAAATCAATTTTCTCGTTTGAGTTCATCAAGTTTAATTTAGAAAACTGAGGTCTCTGCGTGATAAATGTATTCGTATTGAAACTTACTACCATTTTACCAGCTTTACCTTTTTTAGTAGTTACCACGATTACACCGTTTGCAGCACGTGCACCGTAAATAGCCGTTGCAGCAGCATCTTTTAAAATCGTAATATCTTTAATATCGTCTGGGTTTAAACCTGCAATAGAATAGTTGCCTAATACGTCGATATTGTCTTTGTCAAAATTTTTAGGAACTTCATTTCCTTCTAATGGCAATCCATCAAGTACCCATAAAGGATCTTGTGTGCCGTTAAGAGAAGCTGTACCCCTGATTCTGATTTTAGCAGGCGCTCCAGGTGCTCCAGATGGTGTGCTTACAGCAACTCCGGCAATTTGTCCAACTAATAATTGGTCAATACTGGAAACCCCAGTCTGCTGGATTGCAGACATGTCGATTTTAGAAACCGCAGCAGTAAGTTTTCTTTTCTCAATTTTTTGGTAACCTGTTACAACAACCTCCTGAAGTTTTGCAGTTTCAGATGTTAAGTTGATCGTATAATTTTTTTGAGGAGAAAGTTCAAGAGTATACGATTTGTATCCCATGAATGTAACTCTCAAAGAAGTAATATTTTTAGAAATTTTCAATGTGAATTTACCGTCGAAATCAGTAGTAGTTCCGATTCCTTCACTTTGAATAATACCTGCCATAGCAGTTTTATTTGAGATCGAATTATTCTCAACAAAGATCGATGCACCAGGAATTGGCGACAAGTCAGCTTCATCTTGAATGATCCCCGTAATAGTTCGGGTTTCCTGCGCATATCCTGCGATGGCCAGGAACAGCAGTAGGGCATGTAGAATTTTTTTCATGTTTTGGGTTTGGGTTATGTATTAAAAGGTTGTATTGTTCAAAGCTTTGTCGATTCGTTGTATTAAATCGCGGTAATGATTTTGGGTCGATTCATCTCCGGTACTTCTTTTTGTTTTTAATAATTGAAGTACTTTTGTTAATTCCCCTTTTTTATCTGATGTTACTTCTGTAACTCTTTTTAAGAAAGAATTATTAATGTTTCTCGCCATATGTGCATCATCTACAGAACATAAATGAGGCATTTGTAATGTTTCTTGTATTTCGACGGGTTTTTTAACATCCGTTTTTTCAAATAATTTATTTGTTGAAATAATTAAAACATCTACATAATTCTTTTGTGTCATACGCTCCAGAATAGTAAGTGATTTGTTTTGGATAGTTCCTGCAAATACATTCTGATGCATTTTTTTAAACAATTCATTTACGGTAAAAACCTTCTCGTTGGTTTTATTTCGCTGATATAATTCATTCTCTGTCATTCGAAGTAAACGGTCATCGCTGAATAAACTATATATAACATCGTATTGTAATGCTCTTGACATTGTATATGGCGTGTACTCATAAGGCCCAAAAGGAGAATCTTTCAGCGGATTTGTTTTGTCTAAAACGTCATTAAAAAACAACCACTGCGGAATTGTAATTACATTTTTTACTAAATAATCTACTGCTCTTTTTTGCATTGCTGCAGGAACCGGAACATAACTCTGTTTGTTATCGCCGTGAACCGTTGGGTTTAAGTAAACACCGCCAATATTGGTTAATACATGACCATTGTATGTTTGCCATTGTCCGATAGCTCCAATATACAGTTTACCAGTTTCGTAGTAAGACTTATCTTTATCGTAGGACCAGTTTAAGATATTATCTACAACACGTTTTAAGTTTTTCAATCCGTACTCGCTTGCTTTTACAGCATCGTTTCCTAAATCTTCAGACTGTGAACGAGGATCGATTTGAGAGCCTTGCTCACCGTAAAAATAAATTGGGTCGTTTTGATGTTTTGTAATAGCTTCGTTTAGTCTTGCCGTTTCATTTTCGTTTGGACCGTACCATCTGTAACCCCATTCGATAGCGTATTTGTCGTACTCACCAATTTTTGGGGTAATTACAGTTACGTTATCTTCTGGTTGTGCTACATAATTGTAACGGGCATAATCCATGATAGAAGGTGCAGTGCCGCCCATTTTTGCCGTGAATTCTTTAGAACGTAAAGACTCAACATCATAAGCGAACGAAGCGCCCATATTGTGTTTTAATCCAAATGTGTGTCCAACTTCGTGAGACGATACAAAACGAATTGCTTCTCCCATGTGTTCGTCACTAAATACATTTCCTCTTGCTTTCGGGTCGATTGCTCCGGTTTGAATACGCATCCAGCTTTGAAGCTTAGTCATAACATTGTGCCACCAAATAATGTCGGCTTCAATAATTTCTCCGCTTCTTGGGTCAACAACCGAAGGGCCCATAGCATTGGATTGTGGTGATGCCGCATAGGTAATAACCGAATAACGTACATCATCAATGTCAAAGTCTAAATCTTTTTCAGTAGGTTCTTTTGCAATAATTGCATTTTTAAATCCCGCTTTTTCAAAAGCAACCTGCCAATCGTGTACGCCTTCAATAATATATTTTCTCCACTGTTTTGGGGTCGATGGATCAATATAATACACGATTGGTTTTTTAGGTTCTACTAATTCACCTTTCAAATATCGTTCTTCATCTTCTTTCTTAGGTTCTAAACGCCAGCGGGTAATCAATTCTTTTTCAAGCATTGCCTGCTGTGCATCGGTAAAATACCAATGCTTTTCAGAGAAGTAACCAATTCTGTTATCAGAAAAACGAGGTTTCATTGGAGTTTTATCCAATAAAATAATATTACTTGTCACACCAAGTGTAATTGGTAATGACGCTGTGCCTTCGACAAAAGAAGTTGAAAGCTGCGATTTTATTACAATGTTTTTTGGGAAAGCTTTTAAACCTTCTATATACGATAAATCAGATTTTACAGAACCTCCAATACCAGTGTTACTCAAAACATCATTGAAGCTTTTTTGTTTTCCGTCAAAAATCTTATTTACTTTAATTACTACAGCGCTCGAATCGTTGTTTTTGGTTTCAATATCAAAAACTTCAATAATAGATTCTGAGAAATTGTCAATTACAGATGCTGTAATGGCATCTTCTTTTGGTGAAGAAACTTTAGGAACATATGTTTTTACCCAAACTTTCTTTGCAATTGTATCTTTATAAAAAGAAATGATTTTGTTTTCATAATTCATTCCCTTATTTAAACCAGCTTCGTTAATCTGAAAAGGAACTTGTGATAATTTGTTTACAATCAGAAATTCTCTTTTAAACAAACTATCCTGAATTTCAAAATAAACATCAGTCTTAACCTGAATGATATTAAACAGTCCTTTTTTTAATGTGCCCTTTTTTATAAGGTCACTATATTTTTTTCCTTTTTTGGAATCAGTAGAATCTTTTACAACTTCAGTCTCTGTTTCTTTTTTCTTTTTCTTTTGCGAAAGAACTGTAACAGGAATGAATAATAATAAAATTAATAAGCAAAGTAATTTTACATTATGTAGGAATGCCTTTTCCCTCATTTTGGTGTTAAGTTTAAGTTAATTTTCATCGAAACTATTCGAATTTAGTTCAGAAAAAAAACAAAACGGAGTGAATGGCTTTTTTTTAGGAGTGAATGGATATTAAAGGTAAAATACAAACGAAATTGCCGTCTTTTTCTGAGGTTTTTAAATTGGTTCTGGAGTAGAAAGTATAGATGCTCGACAGGTATTTTAGACCAAAATTAGTGCTGGGTTCACTGTGAGCCTTTTTTTGAAGATTATTACTAATAATTACCTGATCTTTTTGAATCAGAATTTCTGTAGTCAACGGATTTTCGACCGTTGCCATATTATGCTTAATAGCATTTTCGACCACTACCTGAAAAGCCAGATATGGAATAAACTTATCCAAAGCTTCGTCGTCTTCGATTTTTATCGAAAAGAACAATTCTTCTTTAAAACGGGTTTGCTGTAAAAAGATGTATTTTTCGATAAATAATAATTCATCTTTTAAGGAAACGACATTTTTTTCCGGCGGATCAATTAAATAGCGATAGATACGAGAAAGATTCAATGTGAATTTCTGTGCCGTTTTTACATCGCTTCCCACTAACATATAAAGTGAGTTAAGTGAATTAAACAAAAAGTGCGGATTAATCTGCTCTTTTAAGTGCTGGAGTTGAATAAGTGCTTTTTCTTTTACGATTTTTTCGTTCTCAACCAGAAGTCGGTTTTTTTCTTTAATTGCAATTCCTTTTTCTCGGTACGCACGTCTGTTTGCATAAGAGAATAAATAGAAAATCAGCAATAACATTACAGTCGTAATTGAATATATCCATGTTGAATATTTTTCAATTAACGCTGTATTTTCGTTAATAATATTTTTGGGGAAACTGACACATACAAACCAATGTGAATTTCTAAGGTCTAATTTTTTTGTAAATCGAATAACATCCAGTCCTAAATATTCAGACATGGTGACTCTTTTTACATAATCCTGCTTTTTAGGAAATACAGTGTCAATTGCACGGGTAGAAGAAATTTCATAAATATTTTTTCCTATAAAATTCAATTCGGGGTGGTAAATACATCTTCCTGATTTATCAAATATAAAAGCATAATTGTTAGTCGATTTGATATTATCTATGCTGGAAAAATAATCAACAAGTTTTTTTAAGTTGATATCGTAACCATAACGAACAATCGTGTTTTTTGAAGTAAGTCTAAAATAAATTCTCCAGACCCATTCTTTTCCCTGCGGAATAATAACACTGATGTGATCCTGATCTTTATTTTTTTGGATAAAATCTTCTGCATCTTTTTTTAGAACATCCGAAATAGAATCTGTTCCAAACTGAATTTTATTATCGTTTATCTGAAACCAATTATCGGCTACCAATAAATTGGTGTTTTGAACCGAAGTCAAAACATGTAAGTTAGAAGCCAGTTCTTCTGGTTTACTTATTTTTAAAACGTACTTTATTCTGTTTTCCTGTTCCAGAAATTTCGAGAATTCCTGCGAAAAAAATTCCTGCTTTTTAATAAAGTTACGCTGTGCTGACTCTTCATTCGCTTTTTCGGTAAGATCAGTAATCAAATTACTTAATATATATACAGAAGAAACAGTAATGACAATAGTGACGCCTATATAAATTAAAAAGGCACGTCGGGATGTTATTTTTTTTAATCTAAATCTCAAATTGTTTTATAAATTAATTCGCAACCGAAAATTGAGAATCGTATAAGTTTTTATAATAACCATCAGTTTTCATTAATAATTCCTGATGTGTTCCTTGTTCCACAATTAAACCTTTGTCCATAACTACGATTTTATCTGCATTTACAATTGTCGCCAATCGATGCGCAATAATAATCGAAGTTCTTCCTTTTGTAATCGTTTCTGTTGCACGTTGAATCAATTCTTCAGAATAGGTATCAATTGACGAAGTCGCTTCATCCAAAATCAAAATACTCGGATTACTTACATAAGAGCGTAAAAATGCAATTAACTGTCTTTGTCCGGACGAAAGCATAACGCCGCGTTCTTTCACATCAAAATCGTAATTATCAGGAAGACTCATAATAAAGTCATGAACACCAATTTTCTTTGCCGCATCCAGAACCTTCTCACGTGTAATTTCAGGATTATGAAGCGTAATATTATTGTAAATCGTATCGGCAAACAAAAATACATCTTGTAAAACCACCGCGATTTGTTTTCTTAAAGATGCCAAAGTGTAGTCTTCGATATTTTGTCCGTCAATGCAAATCGTTCCGCTGTTGATTTCATAAAAGCGATTCAGCAAATTGATAATCGTAGATTTTCCTGCTCCCGTAGAACCTACAATCGCAACAGTTTGTCCACGATCTACAGATAAATCAATTCCTTTTATTACTTCTTCTTCCGGAATATAACTAAAACGAACTTGTTTAAACTCGATGCTTCCGTTAAAAACCGGAGCTTCAATTTTTCCTGTATCCTGAATATGATCTTCAGTATCGATAATATCAAAAACACGATTGGCAGCAATCATTCCTAATTGCATCTCATTGAATTTATCCGCAATTTGACGAAGCGGATTAAAAAGCATTCCGATAAACATGGTATACGAAAACAAATCTCCAAATGTTGTAAAGTTATCTCCATTCAAAATTTTGAATCCGCCAAAAACAACCACTAAGCCTAAAGTAATCGACGAAATAATATCAGCAATAGGGAAGAAGATCGAGTTGTATAAAATGGTTTTAATCCACGCAACTCTGTGTTTGTCATTAATAACCCTGAAATTTTCGGCTTCGATTTTTTCACGGTTAAAAAGCTGAACAATTTTCATTCCCGTAACGCGTTCCTGAACAAAGGAATTCATATTGGCAATCTGCGTTCTTACTTCCTCAAAAGCAACCTGCATTTTACGCTGAAAAATTCGGGTAATGTAAACCAGAATCGGCATTGCAACAACCACAATCCAGGTCAGTTTCCAGTTCATGTAAAACATAAAAATCAAAACCACGAGCATTTTCATCAAATCACTTATAATCATAAACAATCCCTGACTGAAAATACGTGCAATCGATTCAATATCTGAAACAGATCTGGTAACCAATTGACCAACCGGAACCAAATCAAAATATTTCATTCTAAAACTTAAGATATGTTTGAAAAGTTTGTTCCGAATATCTTTTACAATATCTTGTCCAAGCCAATTCGCCCAATACACAAAATAAAACTGAGAGAAAACTTCCATCAACAAAACGCCTCCCATTAAAATAATGTATAATAGTAAACCTTCTTTGTCGTGTGTCTTGATATAGCCGTCGACCGTTTGCTTTAATAAGTAAGGCCTAAGTGCTGCAAATATGGAGAGCGAAACCGCAAAAATAATAACGCCGTAATAACGCCACTTATAAGGTTTCGTATATTTTAAAATTCGTTTAAATAAACCAGTATCAAATGCTTTTGCTTTCATTTTTTTTGATGCTTTAAGCTTTAGGCTTTAGGCAATAGGCTTTTTATAAAGTGCTTAAAGCTTACTGCTTAAAGCCTATAGCCTACAGCTATAAATAATCGTAATAAATTTTGGTTAAATACAAACCATGCGCCGGAACCGAAAATCCGGCTTTTTCCCTGTTTTTGCTGGCGATAATATTTTCAAAATCAGCCAGCGTAATTTTGTGTAATCCTATATTAATCAAAGTTCCCACAATTGCCCGAACCATATTTCGTAAAAAACGATTCGCCGAAATTGTAAAAACCAGTTTGTTGTTTTCATTTTTCCAATACGCCTCAAAAATCGTGCAGTCAAAAGTATTAACATCTGTATTCACTTTCGAAAAACACTGAAAATCGGTATGTTTTAATAAAAGCTTCGCTGCCTCGTTCATTAAATCAATATCCAGCTTTTGATTTACATACCAGCTTAATTCTTCTAAAAACGGATTTTTTACTGTATTAATATGATATTCATACGTTCTTTTTGTAGCGTCAAATCGGCAATGCGCATCGTCGTGAACGGGAATAAGATTATAAACCGCAATATCTTTTGGTAAATAAGAATTCAGCTTGTGCACCAAAACCGGAATGTCAATTGATTTTTCAAGATCAAAATGCCCGTACATTTCCTCGGCATGAACACCAGTATCTGTTCTTCCGGCACCCATCACATTTATCTCTGTATTTAATAAAACCGAAAGTGCTTTATTTAAAGTTTCCTGAACTGATGAAGCGTTAGGCTGAAACTGCCAGCCATGATAATGAGTTCCGTTATAAGCAAAATGAATAAAATATCTCATTGTGAGGTGCAGAGGTTTTGAGGTGCAAAGGTACAAAGGTTTTTTTTAAAAGTTGCTAAGGTTGTAAGGTACTAAGATGCTAAGTTTTTTTGGGTATGTTATGTAGAGACGCACAGCAGTGCGTCTAACGCTAGATTGGTTTTAAAAAAGGTTCTAAGATTCTAAGATGCTAAGGTTCTAAGTTTTTTATACTTTATGATTTGTAGAGACGCACAGCAGTGCGTCTTACGTCAGATTGGCAAATTGTATATATATAATAGGTATAATTATTTCCGCTATATTTTTAAAATCGATAAATACCCATTTTAATAAAACTTAAAAACGAAACTTGAGCCCTTAGCTTCTCAGAATCTCAGAACCTCCTCAAAAAACTGTTAACTCCCAAAATGCAAATCATAGTTTGCTCAGCTAAAAATCGTGTCAGAAATTGACAATTCCAACGATATAATTAAAATCATTTTTTAACATTTTTAGCAAGAAAATTCCAAATGTTAATTTTTAAAATTTTTCATTTTAACACTTCATATTTCTCCTATGTTTGCACAACTAAATATCAAAAACTATGAATGAAATTACTTCTTATTGGTGGATACTTTTAATATTATTTGCCATTGTTTTTTACAAATTTATTTTACGTGTCTTCTTCGGAATGGTAATTGTTCCAGAAGATAAAATTGGTTTAGTGACCAAAAAATTCGTTTTATTTGGAACAGACAAATCATTACCGGATGGCCGAATTATCGCCACAAAAGGCGAAGCCGGTTATCAGGCAAAAACATTGGCTCCGGGTTTATATTGGGGAATGTGGATTTGGCAGTATTCAATCGACATGACTGGTTTTACATTAATTCCGGAAGGAAAAATTGGACTTGTTTTAAGTAAAGATGGAAAAGAAATTCCAACCGGAAGAATCTTAGCAAGAAGAGTAGATAGTGATAATTTTCAGGATGCAACTGCCTTTTTAGACAATGGAGGTCAAAAAGGACGTCAGACTGCTTTTATCACAACGGGGTCTTACCGTATTAATACATTTTTATTTGAGATTGTAATTGCAGATCAAATTAAAATTTTTGAAAACATGATTGGTATTGTAACCGCTTTGGACGGTGAACCAATTCCGCAGGGACAAATTGCGGGTAAATTTGTTAACGATCATAATAACTTTCAGGATTTTGATAAGTTTTTGGAACATGGCGGAAACCGTGGTTTACAGCCTCAGGTTATGTTAGCCGGTTCTTACTATATCAATACTTGGGGAGTTTTAATTGAGCAAAACCCAATGACAGATGTGCCAATTGGTTATGTTGGAGTTGTGATTTCTTATATTGGAGAAGACGGACAAGACGTAACCGGAGATACTTTTAAACACGGTAACATTGTTTCAAAAGGACAGCGTGGTGTTTGGATGGAGCCTTTTGGACCTGGAAAATATGCGTTGAATAAATACACGACAAAATTAGAAGCGGTTCCAACAACGAACTTAGTTTTAAACTGGGCAAACGCACGCAGCGAATCACATGATTTAGATAAAAATCTTTCTACAATTACGGTTCGTTCAAAAGACGGTTTCCCATTCAATCTTGACGTAGCACAGATTATTCACGTTCCGGCAGCAGAAGCACCAAAAGTAATTGCACGTTTCGGAAGTATGAACAACTTGGTTTCTCAGGTTTTAGAACCTACGATTGGTAACTATTTTAGAAACTCGGCTCAGGACAGCGATGTGATTTCGTTTTTGACAACCAGAAAAGAGCGTCAGGAATCGGCTAAAAACCATATTAAATTAGTACTTGATGAATATAACGTAAACGCAGTTGATACCTTAATTGGAGATATTGTTCCGCCAGATTCATTAATGAAAACTTTAACCGACAGAAAACTGGCAGAAGAAGAGCAAAAAACATATCAAACCCAAAGAATGGCGCAGGAACAGCGTCAGGGTATGGAGAAAGAAACGGCGATTGCTGATATGCAGAAAGAAATTGTTCGTGCATCACAAAGTGTTGAAATAGCTCAGCGTACTGCAGATGCTACAGTTAAGAAAGCAGAAGGGGACGCAACGAGTTTGAAACTGAATGTAAACGCAGAAGCAGAAGCTACAAAAATGCGTGCCAATGCAGAAGCCGAAGCAACAAAAGCAAGAGCAGGAGCACAGGCTGAAGCAACTAAATTAAATGCGAGTGCAGAAGCTGAAAGAATTTCGAAAACCGGTCTTGCAGAAGCTGAAAAAATTATGGCAATTGGTAAATCGACTGCCGAAGCATACCAGCTTCAGGTTAGCGCAATGGGCGGCGATAATTTTACAAGATATAAAGTAACCGAGGAAATTGGTAAAGGAAACATCAAAGTAATTCCAGATGTTTTAATTTCTGGAAATGGCGGTTCAGATGGTTCTATCAGTGGTTTATTAGGTTTGAAACTAATGGAAATGATGGATACCAAAGACTCTAAAGATTTGAAGGAAGTTAAAAATCAAAATCCGAAGAAATAATAATTATTATAAAATGTTAAACGTTAGATGTGAAATGAAAAGACATCGTATATCGTAGAGACGCACCGCAGTGCGTCTAACACATAGTTTGAAACCGATTTGCACCAGCAGATCGGTTTTTTTTATGTTTAAAAGAAATGAAAACCATACGAAAGCCGTACTGCGGTGCGCCTCTAAAGAAAAACCTTTGTATCTTTTAAAACCAATCTGGCGTAAGACGCACTGCTGTGCGTCTCTACATAAATACAGACGTAAAAAACTTAGAATCTTAGCAACTCAGCATCTTAGCCCCTTTTAAAAAACCTTTGTATCTTTGTTTCTTTGAACCTTTGTCCCTTAAAAAAAGAATGAAAAAAATCCTTCTGCTTTCCGATACTCACTCTCATATTGATGATGTTATTTTAAAATATGTTGCACAAGCAGATGAAGTGTGGCATGCTGGAGATATCGGTGATTTACATGTTACAGATACTATAAAAAAGCTAAAACCACTTCGATGTGTTTACGGAAATATTGATGATGCGCAGGCAAGATTAGAATTTCCACTTCATAACAGATTTTCATGCGAAAATGTTTCCGTTTGGATTACGCACATTGGAGGTTATCCGGGAAAATACAATCCAAGTATTAGGGAAGAAATGGCTTCGAATCCGCCAAAGTTATTTATTTGTGGACATTCGCATATTTTAAAAGTGATGTTCGATAAAAAGAACAACCTATTACACATGAATCCGGGTGCAGCGGGAAAAAGCGGTTTTCACCAAATGCGAACCATGCTTCGTTTTGTTATCGATGATGATAAAATAAAGGATTTGGAAATTATCGAGATTGGTAAAAAATAAGGCTTTATGAAATTGGAACTTTTATTTTTATGGATGTTCCTGTATTTTCATCTGCTCTCGAAATAATAGAAAAGTTTCCTTTTAGTTTTTTTATTCTCACCCGAATTTGGTTTAAACCAAAACCTTCAATTTCATTTAGTTTTTCGGCATTAAAACCTATTCCATTATCGTGAATAATAATGATTAACTGATTGTTATTTTCGTGTATTGAAATTTGGGCTTTTTGTGCTTTGCTGTGTTTTATAATATTGTTGAATAATTCAGAGACAATGAAATACAGTTTGGTTTCAAATTTTTCAGAATATCGTGTATCTGTTGCAGCAGAACTTGTAAACTCAAAATGAATGCTCGAATTAGAGTTTCTCTCACATAAATCTTCTAAAGCATAAATCAACCCAAAACGAACTAAAAGAGTAGGCACAAGGTCATGCGAAATATCACGCAGCAAATCGTGGACTTCTGATAAAATAGCTTTTGTCTTTTGAATTTCTTCTGATTGGATATTGTTTTTAGTCGTAAAAACATTCAAATGTAATCCTGCAGAAGAGAGAAGCGAATTGATATTGTCATGTAAAAAAGCTGCAATCTTTTTTTGTTCGGTTTCCTGACTGTCAATCCCTGCATTTATAACATCTAAAAGGATTTTTTGTTTGGTGTCTTTTCGCTTAATTTTTTGCTTTAGTTTATTGTTTTGATAAACCAGATAGAAAAGAAAAAATAAAATAACGATTAGAACAATAAATAGGCTTACGACTTTTTTGTTTCGTAACTGTTCTCTTTTTGATTGCTCAGAAAACTCTTTTTTTGCTGGTTTTACAAGAGAAATGTTAGGTTCTTTTAGTGTTGTATTTTGCTGACCGAAAACCTTGTCTCCAGTAGAGATAAGTATAATAATCGATATTAAAATTCTAATAAAAAACATATTTCGGGATATTATTCTCTTGATTTTTAATTTACGGGTTTATTAGGTTGTTTTTTAAAGCATACTTTACAAGCCCAATTGTATTTTTTATATTGAGTTTTTTCATAATATTCTTGCGATGCGTTTCGACTGTATTTATACTGATAAAAAGCTGTTCGCTTATTTCTTTTCCACTGTATTCTAAGTAGATAAGTGTTATGATTTCCATTTCCCTCGGACTTAAGATTGGATTTTCAGTATAAACATTCTTGCTTAATTTTGGATTGTTTTGAGAGAACGTGCTAAAGATTTTTTCCCGCACCGCATCCGAATAATATTCCTGATCCTGATATACGGCATCGATAGCTTCAATGATATTTTCGCCTGCGCATTTTTTGGTCAAATAGCCTTTGGCGCCCAGTTTCATTACTTCTTTAATGATTTTTAAATCATCATAACTCGATAAAATAATGACTTTACAAGGGAATCCTTTTTGACTGAACTCTTTCAAAACTTCGATTCCGTCTTTTTGCGGCATACTGATATCTAAAACTAAAATATCGGCCTGATCCCGAACCACATCATCATATATAGTGAGACCATTCAATGAACTTCCGGCAATTTCAAAATTTGGAACCGTCTGCAGTAAATTGGTGAGTCCGTCAATAAGAACCTGATGATCATCAGCAAGGTGTATCTTTATTTTATCTGACATAAATAATTTTGAACAAAAAGCAAATTTATGAATAAATTATCTTACAAAATTGATTTTCGAAAATGATTTCAGATTTCTCACTTTACAGTAAAAATTAAGCACAAAAAAACCCGAATATAAATTCGGGTTCTCTTCGCACAAAAAAATTAAGTTTATAGGTTTATCTCAAACGATCTACAGATTTTACAAGATCTTCGTCCTTCTTGATGGCCTTATTAGCAAGAACTAATAACACGATAGCAACAATAGGAAGAAACATCCCAATACCTTTCTCTGATACAATTGTTGTTGTATCTCCAGATAAATTTAGAGAGCGGTAAACAAATAATCCTAATAAAATTAAATTTAATATTATGTTCAGTCGGTTCATCACAAACTGATTTTGTCTCTTTTTGTATGAAATAATACTAACAATCGTAAGCATTGTGCTTAAGCCTAGTAAAATTGTGTAAAACTGGTCTTGCATAAAATAGAAAGCTTTTCCAGTATTTAATGTCCAAAGCGGCATAAAAAACATTAAAACCCCTGTAACAACAAAGGTAAGAATTAGATATACGGTTTGAATTCTTTGTATCATGATCTAAAATTGTTTTACAAAAATATATTTTCTTTTTTTAAAATACTATTGTATGATTAAATTTTATTCGTATTATTGCATCATAATACCGTAAGCACTTCATACTGCGGGCAATTGAAAAAAAATATCTACCTATTCTTTTTACAGTATTTCCTTTAAAATAATTAAACTCATAGAACAATTCATGTTTGATATTTCTGCATTAAAAGAAATGAAGCTTTCTGAGCTTCAAGAAATAGCTAAATTAGCTAAAACTATAAAGATTAATGGCGTTAAAAAAGATACTCTGATTACTCAGATATTAGCGCACCAGGAGGCGGCATCAGCACCGCCAGCAGAAACTATTGCAGAAAAGGAAGCAAACAGTGACAAACCAAAAAGAGCACGAATTGCTCCGGTTAAAAAAACAGTCAGTAAAAATGCTCCTGTTCTTGAATTTGATAGTGTAGAGGTAACTCCAAAGGAAATTGAAACTCCTGCGGCTGTAGAAGAAAAGCAGACAGCACAAACTGAAGAAGCTGTCGAAACTAAAACTCCAGAGAAAAAAGGACCTAAAATTGTAAAATTTAATAAGTCAGCTTATGAAAAAAAGGTCGCTCAACAAAAGGAAAAAGAAGCTGTAAAAGAAGTAGTTTCTACTGAAGAAGTTACAGAAAATGATACAACAGCACCAGTTGCTGAAAAAACTGAAAATACTGCCCCGGTTAAAAAGATTAATCCTAATCAGAATAAAAACCAAAATCCTAACCAGAATCCGAATCAAAACCAAAACCCAAACCAAAATGGGAACGGAAACGGAAATAATGGGAATCAAAACCAGAATCAAAATCATAAAAATAAAAAGAACAATAATTTCAGGGATTCAGATTTTGAATTCGACGGAATTATCGAAAGTGAAGGTGTTCTTGAAATGATGCCTGATGGTTACGGATTTTTACGTTCTTCTGATTATAATTATTTAGCTTCACCGGATGATATTTATTTATCAACTTCACAAATCAGATTATTTGGTTTAAAAACCGGAGATACTGTAAAAGGTGTGGTTCGTCCTCCAAAAGAAGGCGAGAAATTTTTCCCTCTTGTTCGCGTATTAAAAATCAACGGACATGATCCGCAGGTGGTTCGTGACAGAGTTTCTTTTGAACACCTGACGCCAGTTTTTCCTTCTGAAAAATTCAAATTAGCCGAAAAAGGCAGTTCTATATCAACCCGTATTATCGATTTGTTTTCTCCAATTGGAAAAGGGCAGCGTGGAATGATCGTTGCACAGCCAAAAACGGGTAAAACAATGCTTTTAAAAGACATTGCCAACGCAATTGCTGCTAATCACCCGGAAGTTTATTTGATCGTTCTTTTGATCGATGAGCGTCCTGAGGAGGTTACAGATATGCAGAGAAGTGTTCGTGGAGAAGTTATCGCGTCAACTTTTGACAGAGAACCACAAGAACACGTGAAAATTGCTAATATCGTTCTTGAAAAAGCAAAACGTTTAGTTGAATGCGGACACGACGTTGTTATTCTTTTAGATTCTATTACACGTTTAGCAAGAGCTTATAATACAGTTCAGCCGGCATCTGGAAAAGTATTAAGTGGAGGTGTGGATGCTAATGCATTACAAAAACCAAAACGTTTCTTTGGAGCAGCCAGAAATGTTGAAAATGGAGGTTCGTTAAGTATCATCGCAACTGCATTAACAGAAACAGGTTCTAAAATGGATGAGGTGATCTTTGAAGAATTTAAAGGAACAGGTAACATGGAACTTCAATTGGATCGTAAGATTGCGAACAAACGTATTTTCCCTGCAATCGATCTTACTTCTTCAAGTACACGTCGTGACGATTTATTACTTGACGAGAAAACATTACAAAGAATGTGGATCATGCGTAAATATCTTTCAGATATGAACCCTGTAGAATCTATGGATTTTGTAAACGACCGCTTCAAGAAAACAAAAAATAATGAGGAGTTTTTGATTTCTATGAATGACTAGAGGAAGTTGCTAAGGTTCTGAGATACTAAGATTCTAAGTTTTTTTTTAAAGATTCTAAGATATAAACAAAAAGGGATGAGTTTTATAAACTCATCCCTTTTTTATGTTGTGAACTAAATTCAAAGAAAAAAAATTTAGAATCTTAGCATCTTAGTAACTTAGAATCTTACTTAATCGGTTTATCAACCACCGGTCTATTCTCTCTATTCGCTAACTCCCAAGCCAGGACAAAAGCCAGTTTTGTTCTTTTAGTTAAAGCATCGTATTCGATTTTTTGAGGTTCGTCGCCTTTTCCGTGATAATCTTCGTGAACTCCGTTGAAGAAGAAAATTGCAGGAATACCATGTTTTGCGAAGTTATAGTGGTCAGAACGTTCGTAAAAGTGATTTGGATCTGCAGGATCATTAAATTTAAAATCTAAGTCCATTTTGATGTATTTTTCATTTTGAGCTACAACCGCATTGTGTAAGTCAGATGATAATCTGTCGGCACCAATTACATACACATAATTGTTTGTGTTTGCATGCTCAACATCACGACGTCCGATCATATCAATGTTGATGTCTGAAATCGTGTTTGCAATTGGAAACAAAGGATTTTCAGAATAAAAACGAGATCCGTGTAAACCATGTTCTTCACCAGTTACGTGTAAAAACAAGATAGAACGTTTTGGTCCGTGACCTTGTTTTTTAGCTTTCGCGAAAGCCTTAGCCATTTCGATAACCGCAACAGTTCCAGAACCATCGTCATCGGCTCCATTATACACTTCACCATCTTTAATACCAACGTGATCGTAGTGAGCTGAAATTACCAAAACTTCATCCGGTTTTTCAGAACCTTCGATGTAAGCCCAGATATTTTCAGAATCAGGTAAATTTTGATTACGTTTTGCATTTAAATACGATGCAGGAATGTGCTGATAATAATCAGATGCACCTTTTGGGAATGATACGCCGCTTTTTTTGTATTGCTCGATCATATAAAGACCCGCTTTTTTCTGTCCTGGAGATCCAGTTTCACGACCTTGCATTTCATCAGAAGCAACCGTATAAAGCATTTTTTTAAGGTCTTTTTCAGAGATAAGTTTCACGTATTTCGTTGGATCTGAATTATCCTTCGAAGCAACAGACTGCGCATTTTTACATGAAAACGCCGAAGCAATTAATAATAGAATTACAATTTTTTTCATTATAGTATATTAGTGTAAATTGATAAATGTGTATAAAACATAAAACGTTAGTAAAAATAGAATAAAAAAGAAGTTAATAAAGAATAATATTACGCTTTTAACAAACGATACTATTCTGCTTTCTCCATAAAAACGATGGTGCGCAGGATAAAAATAGTAACACATCCAAATTGTGCCTACAACATTAACGATACTTGCAATAAAGCTGATCGGGCTGTCTTCTCCAAATAATCCAACCATTCTTTCTACGATAAACATAATAAGGAAAATGAGCAGTAAAAACGAGAAATAATGCAACGTAAAAATGCCGTGATCAAAATAATACCATTTCTTTTTGTTATGGAAAATCCATAGAAAGAAAGCGAAAAACGGCATGATTATAAACAGGATTTTGGGAATATTATGGAAAAACGATTCAATGAATTTTGTTACAATTTCTCTTTTGGTATTATTCTCTGTAACATGAACTGATTTTTCATAAAGCCAGTATTCAAGCTCGGAGAGTTTTTCATCTTCCTTACCATACTTTTGAATCGAATCGATTTCTTTCATCGTTTTTAATTCAAAATGGGTTTTGTACTTACTTTTAACACCATCTTTATCCTGATTAATGAGTTTTGTAGAAATTTCTTTTTCACCTTTACTAATCTGATCGCCTACTTTACTTGGAAATATGGCAATTAAAAGAAAAGTAATAAAACTGATAAAAATATAAAGACGAACGGGCGCTAAATAAGATAATCTTTTTCCTGAAAGATATTCTTTTGTCAGCGTTGCCGGCTTAAAAAGAAGGTTTCGTATGGTTTTCCAAAAAGCATTTTCATAATGCGTTAAATCTTCAAAGAAGTGAATAAACAAATGGTGAAAAGTTTTTCTGGAATCTGAATTTTCCTGTCCGCAGTTTGGACAAAATTTTTGCTCAACAACATGCCTGCAGTTTAAACAGGTTTTGTCTTCTCTAATTTTGTTATGTGACATTGGTTATTTTTGGTTGATTTTATTTTGGTTATTGGTTTGGCCGTTTTTTGCCCACGGATTATATGGGTTAAACGGGTTGACGCTGATTTTTTTGCCACGAATTACACGAATTTGCACGAATTATAATTTTTATAATTAAAAAAATCAGTGTAAACCCGTTTAATCAGTGTCATCCGTGTGCCATAAAAAGTATTATTTTTTAAGAACTTCGTTTAAAAAAAGCTGTAAATGCTCAAAAGATCTTTTTGCTGCAACGGCATTGTAAGCAGCGCCTTTTGAATTGTCATTTCCGGCTTCTGGATTTGTAAACGAGTGTACTGAATTTGCATAATAAATCATTTGCCAGTCAGCTTTTGAATCACGCATTTCTTGTTGAAAAGAAGCAATTTCTTCTTTTGGAACAAAAGGATCATCAGCTCCGTGACAAATTAAAACTTTAACTGAGGTTGGTTCTGTTTTTCTCGCAGCATCTTTTCCTAAGCCGCCATGAAAAGAGGCAATTCCTTTTACATTAAGATGTCCGCGAACCGCTTCAAGAACTCCAGTTCCTCCAAAACAATAGCCGATAGCAACAATATTATCAGCATTTGCTCCGGACTTTACTAATTCCTGCAAAGCTGCATTAATTCGTTTTTGATAAGCTTCGGGATTACTTTTGTAAAATCCGGCTTGTTTTCCTGCTTCAGAAGTATTTGTTGGATAATTTCCTTCTCCATAAATATCAGCGATAAAAACATTGTAGCCTAGTTTTGACAATTCTTCGGCAATTCCTTTTGAAGCATTATCGATTCCTAACCAAGCCGGTAAAAGCAAGATTCCAGGATTGTTAGCGCTTTTTTTAGCAGATTTTATAAATAAACCATTCAATGCCTGACTTCCTTCAGCATATTTTACGGGTTTTAATTGTGCATTCATAGTAGTTGAAAACAATATTGCAGCAAAAATAAGGGTGGCTAAATTTTTCATTTTTTTACAATTTTTAACAAATATCAGAAATATTATGTTACAAAAAAACCTCGGAAGCTATTTCGCGAGGTTTATTTAACACATTTCATCAAACAAAATTATTTTCCGGGATGATAGGTTCGTTCGGCATTTTTCAGAACGTCTTCTTTATAAAACAAAACATCTTTAAATTGTCCGTTTCGATACATTTCAGCCTGATCTGTAAAATGCTTTGAATTGATATCGCCGCTGTTCCCACCAGCCAATAATGATTTTGCTTTTATTTTTGGTCCAAATTCAACAGCGCACACAAAACTGTTTCCGTTATAACCGTATCGTTTTTTAGAATTATTTTGATAATTGGCTTTAAAAGAAGGTAAACTTCCCCAGGAACCAGGGCCAAAACCAATTGGTAAACTTGGTTTGTTATCATCGTATTTTAAATCAATTTCGCCGCTTGAACGCTGAAAACGATTGACTTCGCCCCAAGTGGTTTTCCAGGTTCCCCATTTTGAGTTTAGTTCTTTTATAACCGTTTGCAGCTGCGGAATCATTTGCGATGCTACGGCATTTTTTGCAAAGTTTTTTGTGTTTTCAACCTGATCTAATTCTCCTTCATCAATATACGCTTTCTGAATAATTGGGTCTAATTTATAAGCCCATTCAACGGCTAAAGTTGTGGCAACAGAATTTTCTTTGGTATAATAATCCCAATTTTTTAGAATTGAAATTGGTTCAGCTAATTCTGAATATTCGATAGATTCCGGTTTTATGTTTTTTTCGAAAACTTCAATTAAACTCGGGATTAATATTTCAAAAATGGATAATTTAGTGTCATAACCATTCGCGATAACTTTGTCTAAAGTATATTTTTCGTCGTTACTGAAAATTCTAACGGCATTTACACCTCTAAAATTTTCACCATCCGGCGCCATATATGGAATATAATTTTCTTTTTTTGGACTATTATTTCCTGCGACAGAAAATGGGGTAGAGTTACAATTTTGAAGCCAGCCATTTACTGGATTATACAAATGAACAGTTTCATTAACATCATGCAATCCCTTCCATTGTGTTGAAGAAATCGAGCCATCAATAACTTTTGCCCAGTTTAAAGTTTTATCCCGAATTGGAATAAAATTGCCATGCCAATACGCAATATTTCCTTTGTTGTCGGCATAAACCGTATTGTTAGAAGTATTGGCTTTTAAATCCATTGCTTTTTTGTAATCGTCAAAATTGGTCGATTTTGTTCGTATCCAGCTCTGAATCAAACTTGTCATGGAACGATTATTTGATTTTAAACTAATCCATTTTCCGTCGCGCTTGGCCATAATTGGGCCGTTATTTGTAGCGTAGGTTTTGAATTTCTTCGGAATTAATTTTCCTTTTTCCAGATATTTTATCGTGATTTCTTTTTCAATAACAGGTAAAAGTTTAGAATCAAATTCGTAGAAAAGTTTTCCATTTTTATTGGTGATTTTTTCGGCGTACATATCGGCAACATCAACGTTTGAAGAAGTATGCATCCATCCGCAATTCTCATTAAAACCCTGATAAATAAAAAATTGTCCCCAAGTAACGGCGCCATAAACATTTAAACCTTCTTCACTTGAAATTTGCACTTCGGGTCTAAAATAAAAAGTCGTATGCGGATTAATGTATAAAATCGAATTTTCGCTTTCTGTTTTTGATGGAGCAAAGGCAAAACCATTTGAACCTGTTTGAACATATTTTTCTCTTTCTACGTAAGCGACTTTATCATTATTTCCAGAATAAAAAGCTTTTAATTCTCCGGTAGAAAGATCTGCAGTGCTAATGGCGCCAATACTTCCGTCAGTCCAAAGCAGCGGAAACCAAGGCTCAAAATGCGTTAAAAGTGCTGGTTTTACTTCAGGATGTTTGTAGAGATAAAAGTTGATCGCATCGGCATAACTGTTTAAAAGTTTTTTAAGCCAGTCCGGTGCTTTTTTATAATCTGTTTTTGCTTCCTCAACATCAATTAAAAGTTTAATTTCTAAATCATTATATAAAACAGATTCACCTTTAATTTCAGAAAGACGTCCCAATTTTTCGATATAATTCATTTCGATTCTTTTAAAATCGTCTTCGCATTGCGCATACAATAAACCAAAAACAGCGTCGGCATCAGTTTTTCCATAAACATGTGGAATTCCCCAATTATCGCGGATTATAGTAACTTTTTCAGCCAGTTTTTCTAATCGATTAATTTCTTTTGTACTTATTTTTTGTGCCGAAAGTTGAAAACTGAAACAGATTAAAAATGTTATTTTTAAGATTTTAGAATACTGAAACATGTTTATTTGATATTAAATTTTTGTCCGGCAGTATAAATGCTCATTTCTAATTTTTCGATAGAAATTAAATTGTCTTTTTTAGCTTTTACAATGCCTTTTGGATTTTTGAAAACAATCACTTCACTTTCTCCGGCAACTTCTACTTTATTATTTCTCACAATAATTGCGGTTGCTTCGTCAATCCCTATTCCAGTTAAATCAGGAAATTCAATCAAGGCAGAAAGTAAACGATTGTAACGATTTCTCTTTAAAAAATGCTGATCGATAACGACCGTTTTTAATAAACCTAAACCTTCATCAGTTTCGAGATTATCGTATTTAATAACAGAGAAAGTTCCCGTATATTCTTTTTGTAATTTTTGGTTTCCGGTAATCATTTTTTCAGACATGACGGCTGCTCCGGCGCTTGTTCCAGAAATTGTACTTCCGTTTTCATACGCTTTTAAAATTGCTGTTTTTATGGGAGTATCATGAACGACTTTCATAAAACGCGTTTGATCGCCGCCGCTTATAAAAATTAATTTTGCTTTTTGAACCGAATCTGTCAGGGTTTTATTTTGTGCTGTTTCCTTATTGAAATTCAGCATCACAATTGGGTTTGAAGTGAGTTTTACCATTTGTGTTTTAAAAAATATAAACGAACTGTCTGGTTCTTCGCTTGACATGGGTAAAACCACGATATAATCTTTTTTACCCAATTCTGCTACACTTAAAACCTGCTTCATTAAATCATCAGAACGATCTCCGCCACCAATAATAAATAATTTTCCTTTGGGATTTTGTGCCTGAACAAAACAGCTCGTTAATAGCAAAGAAAGAATTGTAAACGATTTGATAAGTAGCTTATTTTTCATGGTTTATCCTGGTTTAGTTTGGCTGGTTTTCTATAAATTTTAAAAGAGAATTGTTGACAATAAATAATACATCCTGTATTTTATCTAAATCTACTTTTGAATCAATATCGCGCGGTGTATGATAATCTTCGTGAAAACCGCTAAAGAAAGTCATTATCGGGATTCCTTTTGCGGTAAACGATGCATAATCACTTCCAGAATGTCCGTTGGTTTCCCATAAATCTAAAGTAAACGGGTTTTGAAGTTTAGCATTGCTTTCGCTGGCAATTTTCTTCAAATATTCGGTTTCCTTTTGGGTTCCAATACTGAGAATTCTACGCGCCTTATCTTCTGGAGCACTTCTAGAAATCATATCCATATTAATGCAGAGAAGGATTTTTTGATCTTTTAAATTCAAATTCTGAACAAAATATTCACTTCCTAAAAGTCCCATTTCTTCAGCTGTCCACGCTGCAAAAAGGATGTTATATTTTGGCTGTATTTTAGATTCTGACCAGTTTTTTGCCAAAGCCAGCATTCCAGAAGTTCCCGATGCATTGTCATCTGCACCATAATAAATAGAGTCATTTTTAATTCCTAAATGATCGTAATGCGCACCAACAATAATAGTTTTTGTGGTGTCTTTTCCGGGAAGCATTCCTAAAACATTTCGAACAGAAAAAGTTCTAGTCTGCAAATCAATTGAGAAATTAATAATTGTGTTTTTTAATAGAGCAGAAGCCGTTTGAAGGTTTTGCGCTTTTTTTTCGAATGTTTCTAATGAAATTTTATTGCCTGATAAAAGTTTTTCAGCTGTTGATTTGCTCAATCTGAAAACCGGTATCGAAACACTGGATTCAATTTTTAAAGAATGAAAAACATCATTTTGATTTGAATTTTTTAGTCTAAAGTTTTGATTAGAATCGATAATAACTAAAGCAGCAGCGCCTTTATTTATTGCATTTTTCAGTTTCATTTCTTCTAAATCATTTTCTTCTGGAAATAATTTTTTAAATTTCTGATATACGGCCGAAGTTGTGTCTTTATGATTTGGAAAACCTCTCAAAACAACAACTATTTTGCCTTTTACATTTTGATTTTTATAGTCGTCGTAATTTTCCTCAGGAACGCTCAATCCGTAACCAGCAAAAACGACTTGAGTATTTTTTTGTAAAGATTGTGAGATTGGTGTTAATTCAAAATCATTCTTTGAAAGTGCAATAGTTTTGTTTCCTTTTTTGATTTCAAAAGACGCTTTTTTTACGGTATGTTCTAAAACTTTAAAATTTTGAAAATACCTGTCAGGACTATAAGGTTTCAGCTGATATAAACCCATCATCGACGATATATATTCTGAGGCCATATAACCGCCTTTTTGAGTTGCACCACGTCCTTGCAACCAGTCAGAAGCTAAAATAGAAAGTGTTCTTGTAAAATCACTTTTGGATGGATTTGAAACTGCAGTCTGCGAAAACAGCAAAGATTTACAGCAAAAAAAGGTAAATAAAAGCAATATACGTAGATGCATATTTCACCAGATAAATTAATTATAAAATGATATTTCTTTTAAAAGCGCAGCCTAATTCAATAATAGAATCTGTTTTTGCGATTCCGGGAATATTGTCGATTTTCTCGTAAAGAATTCTTCGCATATGTTCGTGATTTTTCGCTACAATTTTGATGTAAAGTGTAAACGAACCTGTTACATAATAACATTCTGTAATTTCGGGAATATTTTTTAATTCTTCGATAATTCTATCCGAATCAGAATCTTTGTTTAAAGTAATTCCGGTAAAAGATGCCCAGTCAAAACCAATTTTTTTCTCCTGAATAATAGGTTTTATACCGCCAATTATTCCTTGTTCCATTAATCGGTTAATTCGCTGATGCACCATTGTATTTGATATTTTCAAATTGGCTGCAATGGCAGAAAAAGCCATTCTTCCGTCTTTTTCTAATTCCTTAATTATATTGATGTCAAATTCGTCTAAATTATCCATGTTTTAAAATGAGTTGTAATCTTTTTATATCCATAAAAGTAGCCATTTTTTTTAATAAAAGATTAGAAAGTTAAAATTTCTAAAAATTAAATTTGATTCTATATTGTTTTAAAAATGGCTGTTTTGACTTTTTAATCGTTAATATGGAGTCAAAATATACTTTTTAAGCTTGTAGATTTAGAAAATTTATTACTTTTGCTTTTTTAAAGTTAAATATCATGACACATACAGAAAACACCCTTTCGTCAAAATCAGAAATTTTGATTGAAAAAGAGAATAAATACGGAGCTCATAATTATCATCCGCTTCCTGTGGTTTTAGAAAGAGGAGAAGGAGTTTATGTATGGGATGTTGACGGGAAAAAATACTACGATTTTTTATCGGCTTATTCTGCAGTAAACCAAGGACACTGTCATCCTAAAATTGTAAAAGCAATGGTTGATCAGGCGCAGACGTTAACACTGACTTCTCGTGCTTTTTACAATGATAAATTAGGAAATTACGAAGAATACATCACGAAGTATTTTGGTTTTGATAAAGTGCTGCCAATGAATACGGGGGCCGAAGCTGTTGAAACAGCTTTAAAAGTGTGCAGAAAATGGGCGTATGAAGTAAAAGGAATTCCTGAAAACCAAGCGCAGGTAATTGTTTGTGAAAACAATTTTCACGGAAGAACAACTACAATCATTTCATTTTCAAATGATGAAACGGCTCGTAAAAACTTTGGACCGTTTACAGATGGATTTATAAAAATTGAATATGATAATCTTGAGGCTCTTGAAAAAGCTTTAGAATCATCAAAAAATATAGCGGGATTTTTAGTGGAACCAATTCAGGGTGAAGCTGGAGTTTATGTTCCGTCAGAAGGATATTTATCGAAAGCAAAAGCATTGTGTGAGAAACATAATGTTTTATTTATTGCTGATGAAGTTCAAACGGGAATTGCACGTACGGGAAAATTATTAGCGGTTCACCACGAAAATGTACAGCCTGATATTTTGATTTTAGGAAAAGCAATTTCTGGCGGTGTTTATCCGGTTTCGGCAGTTTTGTGTAATAACGAAATCATGAATGTTATCAAACCGGGTCAGCACGGATCTACTTTTGGTGGAAATCCTGTGGCGGCGGCGGTTGCGATTGCAGCTCTTGAAGTGGTGAAGGAAGAAAAACTAGCTGAAAATGCAGAACGTTTGGGTGTTATTTTAAGAAAAGGTTTAAACGAAATCGCTGAGAGAAATCACTTAATTACGCTTGTACGTGGTAAAGGTCTTTTGAATGCGATTGTGATTAACAGCGGTGAAGATTCTGATTTGGCTTGGGAAATCTGCTTAAAATTTAGAGATAACGGATTATTAGCAAAACCAACTCACGGAAATAAAATTAGATTTGCTCCGCCATTGGTTATGACAGAAGATCAAATTAAGGAATGTCTTGAAATTATTGAGAAATCTTTAAATGAATTTAAATTATAAAAGGTTACAATTTGTTATTGATGAAAGCTGCATTTGTGATGCAGCTTTTTTTATGAGGTCTAAATTATATAAAATCCGAATAGTAATTATATAATTAATAAATCAAGTTCCTGAGTAGTTTTGGATATCGAATTAAAGCAGTAAAGATTTGATTTAACTTTATAAAATTATTAGAGATGGCTTACGGGAATAATGATTTAACGCGCTTTTTAGATGCTCAAAACAAACTTTACCTTACTGCGTATTCTGAATTGAAAAAAGGCAAAAAAGAAACACACTGGATGTGGTTTATTTTTCCTCAGATAAAAGGTTTAGGAAAAAGCGACATCGCAAAATATTATGCCATTGCTGATCTTGAAGAAGCACAAGCTTATTTGAATCACCCAATTTTAGCCAAACATTTGGTTGAGATAGCACAGCTTCTTTTAAACTTTAAGAAAAAATCTATTGAAACTATTTTGGGAGATTTAGATGCACGTAAATTACGTTCGTCTTTAAGTCTTTTTTCTCAAGTAGAAAATGCAAACCCAATATTTCAGGAATTACTGGATACTTTTTATTGTGGTAATTTAGATCCGGTTACCTTGACAATTGCTCAGGAATTAATGAAAGTACCGGTTGAAGCTTAATTGTGATTATTATTGATTAAAATTTACCTTTTATATATTACTTAGAATCTGTTATTAAAATGAAAAAGCCATTCCGTGGGGAGAATGGCTTTTTCTGTTTTGTAAAATATTTAATTTGGATTAAATTCTATAACCAGGATTTTGAGTGATTTTTTTGTTAGCATCTGTTTCTTTTAACGGAATTGGGAATACTAATTTATCAGCATCATAAGTTAATAACAACGGATCTCCATCTGGAGTTTCAGTTAAAATGGAACGTTTAGTTCTTTTAATGTCGTGAATTAAAAATCCTTCCATTCCAAGTTCTAATTCTCTTTCTAATAAAATATCATCAATTGTAACCGAAGCTAAATCATCTGCGTGAGCTCTTTCGCGGATAATATTGATGTCATCAACAGGAGCGTTGCCTATTGCAGTTCCTTCTTCAAAATTTCCTTCGGCTCTAATTAAATACATTTCTGCCAGACGAATAATTCCAACATTGGCAAACTGATCTGTAAATTTAGAAGTTAAAATTCTGCCATTATCTTCATTTTCATATATAAACTCAGCTCTGTCATCAGGATCACTGAATTTTTCCAAATAAGCATCACGAATAGAAAAATCTCCACCACGTCCTCCGTTACCTTCAGATGCATAAAAAGTTACAGCATCATTTACACCTGTTTGTTTCGTGATTTGAATAGAGAAAACATCTTCTGCCTGATCTGTATCATGATTAAAAGCTGCAGCATAGTTTTGGGACAATGCATGTCCGCTGTTTTCAATAACGTCATTTGCGGCATCTCTGGCTAAATCGTATCTGCCTTGCTGCAAATACACTCTTGCTAATAAAGCTTGTGCAGCATATTTATCGGCATAAAAACCATTGTCTTCAGGTAAGTTTGTGTAGGCAAGATTTAAACCGTCTATAATAACTTTATACACTTCTTCAACCGTGCTTCTTTCTTTAGATAAATCTACGCTAAAATCATAAATAGCGTTTGGTCTAATTACAACTCCAAGCTGAGTATTAGGCTGACCAGTTTCGTATGGTTTTGCGAAAAAGCGAACCAAATCAAAATAAGCCAATGATCTTAAAAAGTTAGCTTCTCCAATCATAACTGCTTGTCTGTCCGGATCTTTTACTTTGTCGATATTTTCGATAACCGTGTTTGATGCGTTTATAATTTCATATAATCTCGCATATGTCCCTTCGATAATTACGTTATCAGACAACATGTTTTTGCTATACATTTGTCTTAATTCGCCAAAAGTACCGCGCCATCTTAAATCTGTTGTACTTAATACTCCCGTTACACCAAGTAAATCGGCATACAATAAAACCCTGCCGCCATAAGCGTTTCCGTTTGCTGCCAGCGCATAAGTTCCGGTAAGTACGTTTGTTACTCCCGTTTCAGTACTTAATGTTGTATTAGCGTCTTCTCTCTGTTTAGGTTCTATGTCTAATTCATTTTCGCAGCTTGCAAAAAATGCAGCGAAAAATATAAATAGGATTAGTTTATTTGCTTTCATCTTTTTCTTTTTAAAAATTAAAGTTTACACCAATTGCTGTTGTTCTCGCCGGAGGTGCTGAATAGAAATCTTCTCCAATTCCGCTGTCATCTCTTCTTGCTTCAGGATCATTTCCTTCGTAGTTTGTAAAAGTCAATAAGTTAACAGCAGTAAAGTAAATTCTTAAACTGCTCATTCCTAAATCTTTCAAAACATCTTTAGGAAGTGTATATCCTAAAGTTAAATTTCTTAAACGAACAAAATCGGCTTTGTCAAGGTAACGAGAAGAATCTTGTGTACCGTTTGAACCTCCAAATCTGGCTTGAGGAACATCTGTTATGTCTCCTGGTTTTTGCCATCTGTTTAACTGATCTGCTGTTTGGTTGTCAAAATAATCGGCCGCAGTTGATTGATAAATCCCTGCTGAATTATAAATACTCGCACCCCATTCTCCCTGAAACGTAAAGGTAAAATCAAAACCTTTGTAAAGAATAGTGTTTGTTAAACCAGACATTAAAGTAGGGAATGGGTTTCCTGCAATAATACGTTCTGCTTCACTATAATTTCTTGTTGTAGTACGGTCGAGTGTACCATCGGCTTTTTTAGTGTTTTTGTAAAATAAAGCATCTCCATTGTCAGGATCAACACCAGCATATTCAACTAAATAGAAAGAAGAAATGTTTTCTCCAACTCTGTTTATATTGTATCCAACTATAATGTCTCTGTTATCGTTTGGAAGCGATTTAACCTTTGATTCATTTGTTGTCAAATTGAAACTGGTATTCCATTTAAAGTTTTCAGTGTCGATGTTTTTAGTGTTGATAGTAAGCTCAAAACCATTACTTCTTATTTTTCCAATATTTTTATTGATTGAAGCGGCTCCTGAACTTATTGGTAACGGAACTTCAAATAGTAATCCGTCAGTATCTTTTTGGTAATAATCTGCTTCAATAGAAAATCGGTCTATAAAACCAATTTCAAAACCAAAATCTGTTTGAGCTGATTTTTCCCAAGTCAAATCGTCATTACCAGGCTGATCGAAAGTAAGCCCTGATTTCAAATTATAAGGATTTGGTCTGTAAAGCTGACGAGAAGCAAAATTCCCGATTTCAGCATTTCCTAATTTACCCCAGCTTCCTTTTATTTTTAAGTTGGAAATAGCTTTACTATCCTTTAAAAATTCTTCCTGCGAAATAACCCATCCGGCAGAGAAGGCTGGGAAAACTCCAAAGCGTTCATTTTTACCAAAACGAGATGAACCATCACGACGAATACTGGCTTTTAAAAGATATTTATTCTGGAAAGAATAATTCAATCTTCCAAATTGAGAAACGAAAGCATAATCAGTTTCGCTTCCGTGGCCTTCATTTACTTCAGCACCACCGTCAACAGTTTGAAAATCATCACTAGAGAAATAAATACTGTTTACATCCTGATATCTTCTGTTGTATTTGTTGAATTCCATACCGGCAACAACATTAAAAGTATGTTTTTCTGCAAATGTTTTATCAAATGTAAAATAGTTACTTGAAACATAATTTTCTGTATTTACAGAAGTTGCAAATACAGCTCCGTCTGTAGCCATAAAAGGAGCGTTTTTACCTTGCCAGTAATCTTCTGTCTGAGATAAAAGATCGTATGAGAAATCAGAATTAAACTTTAAAGAAGAAAGTATTCTAAATTCAGCAAAAAGTTTACCCGTCAGCCTGCGCATAATAGTTTTCCAAAACGTATTATCTTTTGCCAAAAGGTAGTTTGAGTATTCTGTATTAGGGTTGGCACTTCCATCTTCTAATCTTGCCGGCGAAATTGGCGCCTGAGCAACAGATTGAAGCGGAGAAGAGAATGAATTATCATCCTGAACCCTGTGAATTAAAGATCTCGAAAAACCAAGGTTCATTCCTAAAGTTAAACGATCTGTAACTTTATGCGATACGTTTGTTCTGGCTGTAAATCTTTCTAAAGTATTACTGTCTACAATACCCGTTGTATTATTGTACGCGCCAGAAAAGAAATACTTTGTTTTCTCATCACCTCCAGAAGCAGAAAAATCAGCGTCTGTAGTATAACCAGTTCTTAAAGCAATATCCTGCCAGTTTGTATCGACTTCACCATTTCTCCAGTCTGTTCCCTGAGATAGATATTCTAACTCATCTTCAACAGATTCTAAATCGTTAACGTTTCTTCCGGCTTCCTGCAATAATTCAACATATTGTTTTGCATTAAGCCATTTTCTTTTGTGTGTAGCCTCACTAACTCCCTGCGAAAGGTTTACGGTGAAAGTTCCTTTTCCTTCACGTCCTTTTTTAGTCGTAATTAAAACAACTCCGTTAGCTCCACGCGCACCGTAAATTGCCGCAGAAGACGCATCTTTTAAAACGTCTATAGATTCAATTTCATTAGTACTTAAAGTCAATAATGGGTTTGTTGGCGCACCGTTGCTCGATTCATCATCATTAATTAACGGAATCCCATCAAGAACATACAAAGGCTGCGTTCCCGCACTAATACTCGCCGCACCACGTACACGAATATTAATACCTCCGTCAACCTTACCGTTTGTTTGCGTAATTTGAACTCCGGCCAATTTCCCAACCAAAGCATTCTGTACGTTTGAAACCGGAATCTGCTGAATATCTTTTGCTGTTACACGAGCGATATTATCTGTTAAGTTTCTTTTAGACTGTGTTCCATAACCTACAACAACTACAGTTTCAAGTTCATTTTGAACTTCATCCAGTTGGATTGTAATATTATTTGAGGCAGGAACTTCTACAGTTTTATAACTTACATAGGTTACAACCAATATTTCGCCTTTTTTAGCGGCGATTTTAAAAAGACCGTCAAAATCAGTTTGAGCACTGATATTTTTTCCCTGTACTACAATATTTGCTCCGGGAATTGGCAGTCCTTTTTTATCTGTTACTTTTCCGGAAATAGATTCTTGTGCAGCAGCTATTTGTACAAATAGTAAAAACAACCACAAGCAGTGTTTTAATTTAATTTTCATATTCATTTCGTTTAAATTAGTCTCTCAAATATCCTAATTTAATGTTAATTTTTAATGATAATTTAACATTAAAAATAACAATTACAGCTAGTTTTGTGATATTGATAACTTTTATATACGTGTTTGTTGGTTTTTGATGAAAATTGTTTGATTTTTTGATAAAAATGTAAGGCAGAATATTTTCGTTAAAAAAAATGCTGTTTTTTTAGCGCCAAAAAACGTAGTTTTAATAAAAAAAGCGACTGTTATAAAACAATCGCTTTCAGGGTATAATTACTTAAAATATCAAAAAAAGCAATTATCTTTTTTGAGAGAATGTATCAAATACATTCTCTCTATTTTTTTAGAATTTAACTTTTTTAAGTTCCCAAATGGTTTTAATAAAAGTATCGACATCTTCGGTTGTATTATAAAAAGCTAACGAAGGACGAACTGTTGTTTCGACTCCCATTCGGCGTAAAATAGGCTGTGCGCAATGATGTCCGGTTCTTACCGCAACGCCTTCTTTATTTAAAGCCTGTCCAACCTGATCGTTTGAATAACCTTGTAAATTAAAAGACAATACACTTGCTTTATCTTTTGCAGTTCCAATTAATCGTACACCCGGAATTTCTTTTAAAAGTCTTGTGGCATATTCTAATAAATAATGCTCGTATTGACCAATAGCTTCAATTCCTAATTTGGTTACATAATCAATTGCGGCACCAAGGCCAATGGCATCGGCGATATTTCCTGTTCCGGCTTCAAAACGATTCGGTGCTTTGTGGTATTTTATTTCCTCAAAAGTTACGTCCTGAATCATGTTTCCGCCAGATTGATACGGCTGCATTTCGTTTAGTAAATCTTCTTTTCCGTATAAAGCTCCAATTCCTGTTGGGCCAAATAATTTATGTCCTGAGAAAACCAGCCAATCCGGATTTAATTGCTGTACATCCACTTTCATGTGCGAAACAGATTGTGCGCCGTCGATCAAAACTTTTGCTCCGGCAGCATGTGCCATTTCCACTATTTTTTTCGCCGGAGTTACCGTTCCTAATGCATTTGAAACTTGTGTAAAAGCAACCAAACGTGTTTTAGAATTCAGCAGTTTTGCATATTCATCCAGCAGAATCTGACCATCGTCATCAACAGGAATTACCCTTAATTTCAAGCCTTTTTTATCAGCAAGACGTTTCCATGGAACAATATTCGCATGATGTTCCAGATTACTCACAATAATTTCATCTCCCGAATTTAAATTCTGTTCGCCCCAGGTTGCAGCTACCAGATTTATTCCTTCTGTTGCGCCTCTCACAAAAACAATTTCATTTACAGAAGAAGCATTCAAAAAAGCTTTTACTTTTTCACGAGCGGCTTCATAAGCGTCAGATGCACGAGCTGCCAATTCATGTGCTGCACGATGAATATTTGAATTTTCATGTTCGTAGAAATACGTAATTCGATCAATTACCGATTGTGGTTTCTGAGTTGTAGCCGCATTATCAAACCAAACTAATGGCTTTCCGTTTACGGTTTCTCTTAAAATCGGAAAATCTTTTTTTACTAAAGCAGCATCAAAATTATGTCCTTTAAAAAGATTGATTTCTTTATGTTCGAATGAATTTCCAACAATGATATCTGTACTTCTTTTATCAAAAGCAAAAGGATTCTGATCTAAAAAATAGTACGAATTTGTTGTTTCATTTCCGTTTAACGGAAAACCTTCACGTTTCTTAAATTGTGTATCAACCGATGCCAAAGCAGCTTGTAATTCAATCTCAAAAGATGAATTCTCTGTTTGAAATGGCAGATATTGATTATTCAATGAAAACCCCGAAAAAAGACTTTCTTCATTCAGCTGCGGCGCATTTCCATTTTTTAAATTAACATCATGAAATCCGGTATGCGGATCATTGATATTTAAATCATGGTTTTCCTGAACTCCTGAAGATGAATTTCTGTTTTGCGGATCAAATCCTGCTCCGGCATTTGGATACAAAGCTGAAGCTCCATTTCCGTAATTTATTACAGATGGAGAAGCTCCAAATCCGCTAAATGCAGGCGGAGAAGGCACCGTACTCGACGGACTTACCGCGGGAATCTGACCAAACTGATCAGCGTTTCCGGCATGCAAAATCGTTTCTGCAATTTTTGTCGCACGCGGATGTTCGGCTTTATCCGGACTTAATGAGATTTCTTTTGGAAATTCATTCGGTAAAGCTTTAAACAACTCGTTTGCTAAATTCTGCAACTCGTCGATGTTTGGTAAACCGTTGTTGTTAATATTTGTACTCATGATACTTTCCTATTTCTACATCTTCTAAAACAGCAATAGCATCATCTACCAAAATAGCCAAAGAACAATAAAGAGATACTAAATAAGAAGCAATGGCTCTTTCGTTAATTCCCATAAAACGAACTGATAAACCTGGAGATTGTTCGCCTTGTAATCCTGGCTGAATTAATCCGATAACGCCCTGACGGCTTTCACCTGTTCTTAAAAGAATAATTTTTGATTTTCCTTTTACGATTGGTAATTTATCAGAAGGAATAAGCGGAATTCCTCTCCATGTTAAAAACTGAGATCCAAATAAAGAAGTTGTTGGCGGCGGAACTCCACGACGTGTACATTCGCGTCCGAAAGCTGCAATTGCTAACGGATGTAAAAGGAAAAATCCAGGTTCTTTCCACACTTTTGTTAATAGTTCATCTAAATCGTCTGGAGTTGGCGCTCCGGTTCTTGTTTTTATAATTTGAGATGGCGCAACGTTGCTTAATAATCCGTAATCTTTATTATTGATTAATTCGCTTTCCTGACGCTCTTTAATTGTTTCGATAGCTAAACGTAGCTGTTCTGAAATCTGATTGTATGGTTTACTGTATAAATCAGAAACACGAGTATGTACGTCAACAATTGTTTGTACGGCAGCCAGATTGTATTCTCTTGGATTATCGATGTAATCCACAAAAGTGTTCGGTAAAACTCTTTCATCGCGTGCCGAACAATCTACTTCGATGTGGTTGGCATTTTTTACTTTATTCAAACGAAATACTCCCGATTCTACCGGAACCCAATGTAGTAAATGCGTTAACCAGCGTGGAGTAATGGTTCCAATTTGAGGAACGGTACGTGTTGCGATCGCTAATTGTCTTGCTGCAACATCGCCTAATGCGGTCTGTTGTTTTTCTAATTCTGCCATAGTTTTAAGGTTTTTCGGTTAATTATTTTATTTTTATTCAATTCTAAGATTCAATTCTTAAAATTACGGGTTTTATTTTATTGTAAGATTTTGACTTGTTGTTTTTTAGGAGAAAAAATCGAATAATTCTTCAACAGAAAGATAACGCTCTCCGGTATCATAATTAAAAGTCAGGATTACGGCATCTTCGGGAATATTTTTCAGTTTTTTTGAAACTGCAGCCAATGCAGCTCCAGTTGAAATTCCTCCAAAAATCCCTTCTTCTTTCGTTAATTTTTTTGCGAATGAAAAAGCATCATTTTTTTCGATGGTCACAATTTCATCGATATATTCTCTGTTAAAAACTTCGGGAATAAATCCGGCACCAATTCCCTGTAATGGGTGAGGAGCAGGAATTCCACCGCTTAAAACCGGTGAAAGTGCTGGCTCAACGGCAATCGTTTTTAAATTTGGAAAATGCTGTTTCAGAATTTTAGAAACTCCGGTAATGTGACCGCCTGTTCCAACTCCAGTAATTAGATAATCAATTCCGTCCGGAAAATCGGCTAAAATTTCCTGTGCCGTTGTTCTTTCATGAACTTCAACATTCGCACGATTTGTAAATTGCGAAGGCAGAAAAGAGTTTTTAATTGTTGAAGCTAATTCATTTGCTTTTTCAACCGCTCCGGAAGTTCCTTTTTCTCTCGGCGTCAAAACATATTCAGCACCATACGCTTCAATAATTTTTCGGCGTTCCACGCTCATCGATTCCGGCATGACAATAATTACTTTGTAACCTTTTACGGCTGCCACAAGCGAAAGTCCAATTCCGGTATTTCCGGATGTTGGTTCAATAATGATAGAATCCGGATTTAAAAGTCCTTTTTTCTCCGCATCTTCAATCATTGCCAGTGCAATTCTGTCTTTGATACTCGATCCCGGATTTGCTTTTTCTAATTTAATCCATACTTCGTGGGTTTTAAAAAGCTTGTTGAGCTTGATGTGCGGCGTATTGCCAATGGTTTCTAAAATGTTCTGATATTTCATGTGTTTGATATTTTTATGCTTCAATTAATTGAGGTAATTTAAACACATAGAAACATAGCTTTTAGTTACTTTAAAAAGTCGTTTCACTTAGAAATAAATAACATAGCTATGTGAAAAAATTATGATTTTCTAATAATCATCTTTAAGCTCCACTGTAATCTATGTTTCTATGTGTTAAAAATATTCACCCAATTTTAGATAGAATAAAAAATGGGTTCGGGAAAAGGATTATTGTCCTTAACCTTCATCTCATTTTTATGGTAAACAACCGAATTGGAAGGCACAGAATACGTCAGCCATACATTTCCTCCAATAATTGAATCTCTGCCTACAGTTGTTTGTCCGCCAAGAATTGTGCTGTTGGCGTAAATAATAACATTGTCTTCAATTGTAGGATGCCTTTTGATAAAAGCTTCCACTTTTTTAACGCTCAAAGCACCAAGCGTAACGCCTTGGTAAATTTGAACATTATTGCCAATAATTGTGGTTTCGCCAATAACGATTCCGGTGCCGTGATCAATCGCAAAATCATTTCCTATTTTGGCACCCGGATGAATTTCTATGCTGGTTTTAATATGCGCGTATTCTGAAATTGATCGGGCTAATAATTTTAAATCCTGCTTCCAAAGCTGATGAGAAAATCGATAAACGGCAATAGCGAAAAAACCTGGATACGAATATAATACTTCTTCTAAAGATTTGGCTGCAGGATCTTTTGCAAAAATAGTTTGAGCGTCATTCAACGCTTTTTTATGTAAATAGGGCAGGGCTTCAAAAAAGGTTTCCGTCTGCCTTTTCGTATTTTGATTTTTAGGAGCAAAGTCTAAAACCAGCTCATCAAATTGTTTTTCTAATCCGTCAAATTTATTTTCAATAATCGCCACAATACCGTAGGATTTTGAAGTATTCGAAAACAAAATCGAAAACAATTCATCTATAAACTGATGGATTAATTTCTTTTCAGGAAGTATTAATAATTCCTGATGCTGTCTTGCAATTTCCTGATAAAATGAATTCATATTGATTTAATTTTATGGTTAGAAAATAATTTTATTTTTTTAACGCCGCACCGCCCGGCATTGTCTCTGGTTTTAATTTGAATTTGCTGTATTCAACCACTCCGGTTTTGTCTGCCCATTCAAAATAAGAAGCCGAAAGTTTGTTTACAATTCCAGGATTTTGCTGTGCTACATTAGTAGTTTCGCCTCGGTCTTTTTCAAGATCGTATAATTCCCATTCGTAAGAAGGGTAAATCGAAACCAATTTCCATTTTCCGTCGCGAACAGCTCTGTTTCCAGCTCTTTCCCAAAATAATGGTGCGCCTCTATCGACCTGAGAAACATTATTAAATAAAACAGGCAACAAACTTTTTCCAACCAAAGCGTTTGTCGTCACACCATTATATTCTTTTGGGTATTCTATTCCGGCTAGTTCGTAGAAAGTAGGAGCGAGGTCAATAATATGTCCGGTTCCTTTTTCGATTCTGCCCGCTTTTATTTTGGATGGAAACCATGCAATAAACGGCGAACTGAAACCGCCTTCGTGCATATTATTTTTATATTGCTGCAGAGGCGTATTCGATAAATAAGCCCAGTTTTGTTCCTGATAATCAAACGAACCCGAAGTCCCAACTGGTCCGTCATTTCGAACCAAACCTCTTCCAAGCGGGTTATATGTATTGAATCCGCCCTGAGCGCCATTGTCTGAAATAAAAACAATAAGCGTGTTTTTGTCTTTTTTAAGCGCTTTTAATTTGTCCAGAACTTTGCCAACGTTTTGATCCATATTGTCGACCATTGCGGCGTATACTTCCATTTTAGCTTTCCAGAATTGTTTTTCGTCGTAGCTTAACTTATTCCATTCCGGAACTTCAGGATCTCTTGGCGAAATAGTTTGATCGGCAGGTAAAATTCCGCTGGCTTTTAGTTTCTGGATTCTCTTTTCTCTTAAAACATCCCAGCCTTCATCAAATTTGCCTCTGTATTTGGCAATATCAACAGGCTTTGCCTGCAGCGGCCAGTGCGGCGCAGTAAAAGCGAGATATAAAAAGAAAGGTTTGTTTTCTTTGTTTTGTTCGTCTAAGAAAGTCACGGCATTGTTCCCGATTTCATCTGTAAAATAATACGAATCGTCTTTTGGATGCAGTTCTTCATTATTGCGGATTAATTTTACCGGATAAGGCGTTTTTCCGAAAGGCAAAGGTTTTGTATCAAAATAATTCGAAGCACCTTTTAAAATTCCGTAAAACTTATCAAAACCTCTTTGGTTTGGCCATTGCGCCTGATCTTCGGAACCAACGTGCCATTTTCCCGATAAAAGCGTGCTATAACCGCCAGAACGGAAAACTTCTCCCAATGTCAAAGATTCTTTATTTAAATAACCCTGATAAGCCGGTAACCCTAAATTGACATCAAAAAATCCAACTCCGGCTTTATGCTGATATTGTCCGGTTAGGAGGGAAGCGCGTGTTGGCGCACAAATCGAGTTATTATAAAATTCGCGTAAGCGTAAACCTTCTGTAGCTAGCTTATCTAAGTTTGGTGTTTTAATTTCGGAACCATAATTTCCTAAATCCGAATAACCCATATCGTCCACCAAAATCAAAATAATATTGGGTTTTGATTCTGTTTGAGCATGTAACTCGTGAGAAGTTGCAACTCCGGTTAAGAGAATAGAAAAAAGAAGTTTTGTGATTTTTGTATTCATTGCAATGTACTTTTTGTCTGTTGTTTTTTGTTTTTGTAAGTGATAAATGTTCTTAAAATCAGGTCATTTCTGTTGCCGCAGAAATGACCCTTAGTAATCAAAAAGAATGTTAGTTTGTCGTCTCCATTTTCATTTTTGATTTAGTATAACGTGATATCTTCTGAGGCAAAAGCATCAAAGGAATATTTCAATAAAATTTGGGAATAAACACTGTTCGATTCATAGTTTCCGATTTTAATTTTAAACCGATTCAAAGCGAACGTATAAAGAAGAATTAACAACAGCTGCACATATAACAAGAGGCGTTATAAGTGTTTTTTTTACGAAGAATGTGATACGTATTATTGACTGTTGTTTTCAAAATGTAAGTTTTAAATTTTAAACTCTACTAATTCTATAGACAAAGTTATATTTAATATTGTAATATCCAAATTAATCTTTGATTTTTTTGAAAAAAAGTTGTGATATTATGGGGCGTGGATATGTTTTTAGATGGTAATTTATTGATTTTTAACATTTTGAAATTTATGTCTAAAAATAAAAAAAATACTTGAGTCATTGCGAGGAACGAAGCAACCACACTAACAATTAGACATAAAGTTTGATTTAGCTAATGAGATTGCTTCGTTCCTCGCAATGACATACTAAATGGTTTTGCCACGAATTACACGAATTTACACAAATCAATTCGTGCTAATTCGTGTAATTGCTTCGCCCGTTCGCTATCGCTCGGGTCGTGGCAAAAAATAATGATTAACTAAAAAGCAAAAACGCAATAATCAACGTAACAATCACATTGAATAATTGTGCAATTAAAAAGGCATACAATGGCTTACGGCTGTTATTACTCAGTAAATCTTTAAAATTGGTTTCTAAACCTATGCTTGTAAAAGCCAATGCAAACCAAATTCCCTGAAGGTTTTTCAAACTGTCTTTTACGCCGTCTCTGGTTTCTGGGGTGATTAAAAAAGAGAAAATTAATGAAGCCCCAATAAATCCGATTACGAATTTTGGAAAACGTTCCCAAATTACCTTTAAAGTTGGTTTTGATTCTAGAGCTTCTGAAGAAGTATTATGTGAATATGTCCAATAAACAGAAATAGCAAAAGCTGCTAATCCTAACAAAACATTTTGAGAGAATTTTACAATTGTACTGATTTTTAAAGCGGTTTCGCCAACCAAAGTTCCAGACGCTACAACGGCCCCAGAGGTGTCGATACTTCCGCCAAGCCAGGCTCCGGTTACTTCTTCGGGAAAATTGAAATATTTGGCGATTATCGGCATGAAAATCATCATGGGAATTGCGGTTACCAAAACAATAGAAATGACATACGATAATTTCTTTGAATCACCTTTGATTGCGCCTGAAGTTGCAATCGCTGCAGAAACACCACAAATAGAAACGGCACTCGAAATCATCATCGTTAGTTCATCGTCGACTTTTAATTTTCGGCAAAGCCAAAAGGCAAAATACCAGACGGATATCACAACAACCAATGCCTGAATTAAGCCTAATGAACCTGCCTTTAATATATCTGAAAAAATTACTCCGGTTCCCAATAAAACCAATCCGATTTTTACAAAGACTTCTGTAGAAAGTGATGAACGAAACCATTCCGGAAGTTTGAAGAAATTCCCAATCGCTAAACCAATTATCAAACTGAAAATTACGGCTTCTAAATTGATGGATTTTATAACAGAATTTCCAGCCAAAATAAGTGCAATCAAGGTTAAAAGATAGACTATCGGAAAAGTAAATAGAAAATATTTTACGGATCTTCCAATTAAAAATGCTCCAATTGTACCAATTGAAATGAGATATAAAAACTGAATTAAAAGGATTTTAAGGTTTGCTAAATCAAATACTTTCGTAAATAAATCTGTAGTATTAGACCAGCCGAAAACAGGAACTTCGGGAAGAAATATAAAAAGGGAAATCCCGATGATTATAAATCCTAAAATTACGACTGTCCAGTCTTCGTGTATATTAAATTGTTTGGGTTGAGTTGACATTTATTTTTTGATTTGATTATTCTAAGAATTATTGATTCTAAGATTTTATTTCAATTGCCTCCAGCTTCAGCTGGATTTAAAAGAATTTGTACATAAAAAAGCTATTAATTGCCTCCAGCTTTTGCTGGAGGTAACTGATTTGCAAAATAGAAAAGGCTTTAGCCGAATAAAAAGTTTGGCTAAAGCCTTTTGCACTTCAAACTTTAAACCTCCAGCTAAAGCTGGAGGCAATTTATTTTTGAATATGAGTGTTAAACCCGACAGGTTTTAAACCTGTCGGGTTTGTATACTTTTTAATTACAAATCAACAAAGTATTTTTGCTTACCAAAGTCAAATTCATAATAAGTCAAATTAGGCCAAAGTGGTTTGATTAAACCTTTTTCCCAAGTTTGTAAAGCAGTTTGTAATTCTTTTACTTTTTCAGGATTTTTAGCGGCAAGATCTGTCGTTTCAGATTTGTCTTTTGATAAATCATACAACCATTTTTCATGCGTTTTTCCGCTGATGATTAATTTCCAGTCACCGCTTCGAATGGCTTTTGCATCGCCCGAACGCCAGTATAAATCTTTATGAGCTTCTTTATTGTTATTGACAACATCAACTAAATCAATTCCGTCATAAACTCGGTCTTTAGGTAAACCAGAATGTGTAACGGCTGCAATTGTGCTAAAAATATCCAATGAACTTACAGGAGTTTTATAAACAGTATGCGGTTTGATTTTTCCCTTCCACGAAAGTGCAAAGGGAACATTTATACCGCCTTCAAAATGAGAAAATTTTCCACCTTTTAAAGGTGCGTTTGTTGTCGCAAAAGTATAATCGGCACCGCCGTTATCGCTGATAAAAAAGATTAAAGTATTTTCTTCTAAACCTTCTTTTTTAACTTTTTCCCTAATTCTTCCAACGGCATCGTCAAGTGCGCTGATCATCGCAAAATAGACACGTTTGTTTTCGTCTTTTACATTCGGGAAACGATCGTAATATTTTTTACGAACCTGAAATGGCGTATGCGGCGCATTAAACGGAACGTATAACAAAAACGGTTTGGTTTTATTCTTGTCGATAAAAGCTTCTGCTTCATCTGCAAAAGTTTCGGTTAAATACTTTTTATCTTTTATGATAGTAGTATCGCGACGAATTTGTCCAATTCCGACACGGCCATTTCCCCAAATCATTTTATCGGTAAAATCTTTATGATGATGATTTATAATATCTGGATTGTCATCTTCGGGCGTGTAAAGAGAGAAAGCCTGATAAAATCCGTAATGGTAATCGAAACCTCTGTCTAAAGGAAAAAATCCTTTGTTATGCCCCAAATGCCATTTCCCGATAATTGCTGTATTATAACCTTGTTTTTTAGCTAAATCAGCAAAGGTAATTTCAGATTTTGGTAAACCCTGCGTTGCAATTGAGGCTTCGTTTGGATAATTAATTTTATCATTTAATCGCCAGCTGTTCGTGTTGATTAAATATTTGAATGCATAATATTCTAAGTTATTTTTTGGATAACGATCTCCCGGCTGATATTCATGCCCAAAACGTTCCTGATAGCGTCCCGTCAATAATCCCGCGCGCGATGGCGAACAAATCGATACCGAAACATATCCATCGGTAAAAGTTACTCCAGATGCTGCAAGTGAATCAATTTGAGGTGTTGGTGTTGATTTTCCTCCGTAAAGAGAAATATCATATTTGCCTAAATCATCGGCAACAAGAATGATAATGTTTGGCTTTTTTTCTGAAGTTGTATCTTTTTGAGAAAGAAATGCGGCCTTTCCTTCGGCTAGTTTTTCATCTGCTTTAATTAATGTTCCGTCTGTATTTATGGGCCATAATAAGAATGCTGCTATAATAAGTATCACTAATAAAATGGGTAGAATAATCTTGGTTATTTTTTTATAGTTTGCCATATTTTGATGAGTTATTTTTTGAATTTTGGTTTTGCATTGTTTAATTTTTTCAGGTACAGTTTGTCAGGCTGAGCGAAGTCGAAGCCCACACAAGTAGCTCCGTCACGAAAATTCAATCTTTGTAGAGTTTCTTAGGTGGGCTTCGACTTCGCTCAGCCTGACATTTGTCTTCGCTCAGCCTGACATGATTGTAGTAAACTTTGTCCTGAAATTATATTATCATTTCGAAGCCAAAGCCACATCAACATCATTTTTCAAATCGCCTAAACCGTCTTTTTTGAAAACGATTTTACCATTTTGATATAAGATCAAAGTAGGGAAGACCTTTACGGTTTTTAAATCGGCAATTACCTGCGGGCTGGTTTCTAATTCGATTTCTACGATTTTTAAATTTTCGCCATATTGTGCTCTAATGGTTTCCAGAACTGGTTTTACTTTTATACACGCACCGCAGTATTTAGAACCAATATCAACCAAAACAGTTTTATTATCGGCAATGATTTTGTTGTATTCGGCTAAGGTTAATTTGCTTTTAGAATTGGCATAAAAAGGTTTTCCGTTTCCAATCCAGTTGGCAATTCCGCCTTCTAAACTGTAGGCTTCTTTAAAACCTTTTTTTAATAAATCGTCTGCTAGCCAAACGCTTCGTCCGGCTCCAATTGAGTAAGTGAAAACAGGTCTTGATTTGTCTAATTTTGCAACTTGTTCGGCATAATCTTTTGACTCTAAATTGAAGTTTACTGCGCCATTAATATGGTTTAAAGCAAATTCTTCTGGACCGCGTGCATCAATTATCTGTGGCTTTTTTTCAGCCTGAATTTTACTGTAATAAACATCTAATGAAACGGTATTTGAACTTTTATTTTGCGAAAATCCTACTATTGTAAACAGCAGGATTAGTGTAATAATATTTATTTTACTTTTCATAACAGTATAGTTTTGATAAAAGCTGGCAGCGTATTCAAGGTTAATTTGAATACACTGCCGTACTTTATATTTTTTTATTGCTTTTTTAAATTAAGCCTGTTCTAAAACCGGAGTTTGTTCAACAGTTTCTGCTGCTTTTTCTACAGGTTTGGCTTTTAGAGGAAATGCCAATACGCCTTCGGCAAGAGAACTTCCTTCTTTTTTAGATTTGAATATTGGCCACAAAAATTGTGCGTACCATTCTTCCTGTTTGTATGATTTTGTTCCGTAAGATTCCGGGAATTTACGTGTGATTAATCCTGTTCCAAAAATCATGTCCCAAATGAAAAACATGTTTCCGAAGTTTCCTTTAAAGTGTCCAACACCGTCGCCGCTAGTGTCTGCGTGATGTGCGTGGTGTGTTGCCGGAGTAGAAATCAGTCTTTCTAAAACCCATGCAATTGGATGTAAAACTCTGTATTTGTAAAATGGTTTGTCCCATGCAATGCTTGAATGTGCGCCTAAAGTGATGAAACTTTTAATTACCAAAACAAATAAAGCCGGTAATCCTAAACCTAAATAGGTTAAAGTTGCAGTCAAATAAATTTGAGAAAAGAAAACCGTGTAAATAAAGTTTTGTCTTGAAGCCATCGCCATTCCCATATATGGAGCAGAGTGGTGTGTTCTGTGAAAACGCCATAAAAACGGAACTTGATGGTGTAATCTGTGGTACCAATATTGGGTTAAATCATCGGCAATTGCGATTAGGAAAAACCCTCCCCAAAATGGAACCCATGAAAGTGTGTTAGCTAAATTTGGTAATAAATATGGTAAAGCTGTTAAGCTGAAAAATGCAATTACAGGAGGTAAAAGTAATTTTGGAGCTAAGAAACAAACGATATCTACTTTACGTTCTTCGCCTGTCCATTCGTCATCGTAAAGACCTGCTGCAAATTCTATAATTCCCAAAACTACCATGAAAACGGTTAATCCCCAAGTGCGGATGTTTTCGAATGCCGGTTTTGCGAATTCTAAAAATGAAGGAAGTGCAATATGCGATTCGCTTACCGCTCCGCCTGTTAATTTAAAATACAAGAAAATTGCCACTACTGGCAAACTGTAAATTAATAAACTGATACTTAAATCTCTTGTTAGTTTTTCTTTTTGAACTATTGCCATGATTTCTTATTTTAAAAATTGATTAATTAATGCTAATCCTCCGGCTAAAATTACCAGCGGAACTAAAAATACAATTGCCCCAACGACAATTTTTTTTCCTATGATTTCATAATCTACTCGTTTCATATCTTTTTGAATTTTAATATGTTAATGTAAAAATAAATAATTTAACTTCTAATTCTATGGATATAGTCGAGTTTTATTTTTTATTTTTTCACTAATTTGTTAGAATCTTCTGTTTTTATTGAAAAACCTACAAGGTTTTGAAAACCTTGCAGGTTGTGAAAATGATTATTTTGCAGTTTCTGTATCTGCAGGTTTAGTTACTTGCTTCACTAAATCTTGTAACGTTTTACCTTTGTCAGCTCCTGTATTGTGGATTCTTCTGTTGTAAACATCCTGCCAGTCGATCAATGGGTAAACATTGTTTTCTTTTGCCTGCTCATCAAATAATTTTTGAAGTTCAGCTAACTTTTCAGGGTATTTTTTAGCCAGATTGTTACGTTCGTTGAAATCTTCGTTTAAGTTGTATAATTCCCAAACATCAGTATCAAAATTGCTTGCAACTGGTTTTTCGTTTTTACCTAATGATTGTTTTACAGCAAATGAATCTGGTAAGTGTGCCGCAGCCGCTTTCCATCCGTCTTTATAAATAGCTCTGTTTCCAAAGATGTAGTAGTACTGAACTTTGTGCAATGACTCAGCTTTTGGATTATCTAAAGAAGCCTGAAAAGATGAACCCTGAATAATATCTTGTTTAATTCCTTTGATATATTCCGGTGCTTTGATTCCTGCAATTTCTAAAGTTGTTGGCAGTAAATCGGTTACGTGGCTGTATTGATTTCTGATTCCGCCTTTGTCTTTAATTCCATTTGGATAAAAAACAATTAACGGGTTACGCGTTCCACCTTCAGAATGTGCATCTTGTTTCCAGTTTTTAAAAGGAACGTTTGTTGCCTGTGCCCATCCTAAAGGATAGTTTGTATTTAAACCTTTTGCAGTTCCAATTTCTCCAATATTATTTAAATTGCTTTGAAGATTTTCTGCTTCTGTTTTTCCTTGAGAAAATAAACTTTGGTTAATTGTTCCTTGTAAAGTTCCTTCTTTACTTGCTCCGTTATCTCCAATAGCAACAAAAATCAAGGTGTTATCAAGCTGACCGCTTTCTTTTAAATAATTAACCACTCTTCCAATTTCAGCATCTGTATAAGTCAGGAATCCAGCGTAAGCTTCCATGAATCTTGCGTATACTTTCTTTTCATCCGGAGTTAATTTTTTCCAATCTGTAATAAGAGCATTACGCTCTGGTAATACCGCATTAGCAGGAACAACACCTAATTTCTTTTGGTTTGCTAATACTTTTTCACGGTACACATCGTAACCTTCGTCAAATTTTCCTTTGTAAGGCTCGATCCATTTTTCAGCAACCTGATGAGGTGCATGAACAGCTCCTGGCGCATAGTATAAAAAGAATGGTTTTCCAGGTGCCGCTTTTTGTTGTTTTTGAATATAGCTGATTGCTTTATCTGTAATTAATTCATTTAAGTGACGTCCGTCTGGTTTAACATGCGCCTGATCTTCCACTAAATCAGGATTGTATTGATCTGTTTGAGAACCAAGGAATCCGTAGAAATGATCGAAACCTTTTCCGGTTGGCCATCTGTCAAACGGTCCTGCATCTGTAGCATCTTCATCTGGAGTTACACCATATTTACCAACGGCAAAAGTGTTGTATCCGTTTTCGCGTAAAATCTCTGCAATTGTTCCTTTATCAGAAGGAATTCTTCCGTCCCAGCCTGGAAAACCAGCCGATAAAATAGTGTGTGAAAATCCGCTTTCGTGCACTCTTCCAGAATTTCTTCCGGTTAATAATGCAGCACGCGTTGGAGCGCAAATTGCGGTTGTATGAAAGTTGGTATAACGTAAACCGTTATTTGCCAGATTTTCAAAAGTAGGCGTTTGGATTAAACCTCCAAAAGCACTTGCAGCTCCAAATCCAACATCATCTAATAAAATCCAGACAATATTTGGTGCACCTTTTGGCGCTTTTACAGGATCTGGCCAATATTCTTTTGAATCGGCTAATGTTTTACCAATTGTTCCTTTGAACTCTTGAGTATCTTGTGCAAAGCCAAACTGTACAGCCAGCAATGCCGTAATCAAAAGCCCTTTTCCAGAGCTTTTGATTTTTGAGTTAATTTCAAATTTTTTCATTATTTCTTTTTTTAATATTTATTTATCTATGGATTTAGTAGAGTTTTTGAGTAAATTTTTTTACTTGTTTGCTTTGGTTAATAATTCCTGAGCAGATTTTCCTTCGGTAGACGGCGTTTTGTGTATTTTTCTTAGGTAAACATCCTGCCAGTCTATTAAAGGATATAAATTGTTTTTCTTGGCTTGCTGATCGAAAAGTTTTTTTAATTCGGCTACTTTTTCAGGGTATTTTTTAGCCAAATCTTTTCTTTCGTTAAAGTCTTCGTTGATGTTGTATAGTTCCCAAACATCTTTGTCAAAATCACTTGGTGGAAGATTTACTTTATTATTCAAAGCTTCTTTTACTTCAATTGAATTGGGATGATGTGCCGCAGCTGCTTTCCAACCATCATTATAAATGGCTCTTGATCCAAAGATGTAATAATGTTGAATTTTATGTAAGGAAACAGCTTTTGCATCATTCAAGGAATTGTAAAATGAATATCCCTGAATGGTGTCTTGCTTAACTTCTCTAATAGATTCCGGTGCTTTAACGCCCAAAATATCAAGAGTTGTTGGTAAAATATCAATTACGTGACTGTATTGCGTTCTGATTCCCGGAGTTTTGATTGCCTTTGGATAATAAACAATCAACGGATTATGTGTTCCTCCTTCAGAATTAGCATCTTGTTTCCAGTATTTGAAAGGTGTATTAGTTGCCTGAGCCCAACCCAAAGGATAATTGGTGTATGTTTGAGCTGTTCCGATTTCACCAATTCTATTTAAGTTATTTTGGAATACTTTTTCTTCTGTATCACCATTTACATAGGTTTGTCTGTCTACAGCTCCTTGAAGTGTGCCTTCTTTACTGGCTCCATTATCGCCAATCAAAACAAAAACAACAGTATTTTCCAGTTGATTACTTTCTTTTAAATAAGTAATCAATCTTCCTATTTCATAATCAGTATAAGTCAAATATCCGGCATAAACTTCCATGAATTTTGAATATACTTTCTTTTGATCCGGCGTTAATTTTTTCCAGTCTGCAATAAGTGAATTGCGTTCCGGTAAAACAGCATCGGCAGGAATAACTCCTAATTTCTTTTGATTAGCTAGTGTTTTTTCGCGGTAAGCGTCCCAACCATCATCAAATTTTCCCTTATAAGGATCGCTCCATTTTTGAGCTACCTGATGAGGTGCATGAACGGCTGCGGGAGAATAGTATAAAAAGAATGGTTTTCCCGGCGCTGCTTTTTGTTGTTTCTGAATGTAACTAATTGCTTTATCGGTGATTTGTTCGCTAAGATGTCTTCCGTCAGGCGTAATATGAGCTTGATCTTCTATTAAATCTGGTTTGTACTGATCTGTAGCAGAACCCAAAAAGCCGTAGAAATGTTCAAATCCTTTTCCGGTTGGCCAGTGATCAAACGGTCCTGCATCTGTTGCTTCTTCGTCAGGCGTTATTCCATATTTACCTACGCCAAAAGTATTGTATCCTTTGTCACGTAAAATCTCTGCAACGGTTCCGTTTTTAGAAGGTAATCTTCCGTCCCAACCCGGAAATCCTGCCGACATAATCGTATGAGAAAATCCTCCAACGTGTACTTTATGCGAATTACTTCCGGTCAATAAAGCAGAGCGGGTAGGAGCGCAAATTGCTGTTGTATGAAAATTGGTATATCGCAATCCGTTGTTGGCTAAGCTTTCTAAAACCGGAGTTTCGATTTGACCTCCAAAAGCGCTTGAAGCGCCATAACCTACATCGTCCAGAATAATCCAAACGACATTTGGGGCACCTTTAGGAGGTGTAACCGGTTCCGGCCAATATTCTTTAGATTCGGCTAAGGTTTTACCAATAACTCCTTTAAATTCTTCTGGTTTTGTTTGCGCAAAACTCAATTGTGCAAGAAGTAATGCAGTAATCAAAAGCCCTTTTTGCGGACTTTTGATTGCAATGTTATTTTTAAACTTTTTCATTAGATTAAATTTTTAGTTATTTAATTCGTAATCACTGTTTAACTCTGCTATTTTATTTTATTCCAATCTTCGACGCCTACTTTTTTTGACCATTGTTGGTGTAATTCAATCAGGGATTCGAGCAGTTTTGGTTCTGATTTTGCTACGTTTTTTGTTTCCGTTCGATCTGTAGCAAGATTGTACAATTCCCAAGGCTGATTGTTTTCGGCTACTGCTTTCCACTGGCCTTTTCTTATTGCTTTACTGCCTTCATGTTCCCAAAACAAAGCTTCGTGTGCATTAGATTGTTGTCCTTCAAATTCCTTTTTTAAGCTGATTCCTTCTAAAGGTGTGAGACTTTTTCCTTGAAAAGCATCAGGATATTGAAAATGGGCATATTCCAGACATGTCGGGAAAATATCAATCACATGACTCACTCTATTACTTACTGTTCCAGCTTTAATATGCTTTGGGTAGTAAGCAATAAAAGGAGAAGCAATTCCGCCTTCATGAGTGTTCTTTTTGAATAGTTGAAAAGGCGTGTTACTCACATTTCCCCACGGACTTTCGTAACTATCAATTGATGCAGCTGATCCTGGTGTTCCATTTTTTTGTGTAACATAATTCCAGTTTTTTACATCATCGGCACTTCCGCCATTATCCGAAAGAAAAAGAATAAGTGTATTATCTTCTTCTCCCAACGCCTTGACTTTCTGCAGGATTTCTCCAATTCCGGCGTCCATTCTGTCTATCATGGCAGCGTAAATTGCCATTCGGGTATCCCATTTATCTTTTTCTTCGACACTTAGTTTTTCCCAATCGGATACTTTTTCAAAACGATTCGATAAGTCCCAGTTTTTATCAATGATTCCCAGTTCTTTTAATTTTTTAAAACGGCTTGCTCTCAATTTATCCCATCCTTTTAGGTATTTACCTTTGTATTTTGCAATATCTTCCGGCAATGCCTGAATGGGCCAATGTGGAGCATTATAAGCAACATACAGAAAAAAAGGTTTTTGCTGATTGTGCTGTTTTTCTAAAGAACTAATGGCGAAATTGGTAATTTCCTGAGTCAGGTAAGTAGAAGTATCCGTGCGGATAATTTCTTTATCTCCTTTCAAAAAAGTAACTTTTCTTCCGTCGTTATATAAAGGTTCCGAGTTAAAATAACTGCTCCCGTTGTTTTGTAATGTAAAAGAATCATCAAATCCTCTGTTAACCGCCCAGGCTGATGGCACTAAACCAACGTGCCATTTTCCTGAAACAATTGTACTGTAACCTGACTGTTTAAGTGCTTGTCCAATGGTAATGCAATGCTCATTTAAATATCCCTGATAAGCTTGAACTCCTTTGTCCTGAACCATATCTCCAACACCTGCCTGATGAGAATATAAACCCGTGAGCAATGAAGCGCGGGAAGGGCAGCAGCGGCCGGCATTATAAAACTGGTTTAGAATAAGCCCATTTTTAGCAAGTTTATCCAAGTTTGGCGTTTTAATTTCTGAGCCAAAAGCACCAATATCTGAGAAACCTAAATCATCCGCCAAAATGACGATGATGTTAGGCTGCTTTTTCTGTGCAAATAGCTGAAATTGTGCAACAACCAATAGGGCAAGGATGAACAGTTTTTTAATCATTTTATTAATAACCTGGATTTTGTGGCAATCCTACCGGATCAATATTTCTTTCGCTTTGCGGAATCGGATATAAATTGTTTCTTTCTGAAACTGAGTTTTTAGCCGTAACTTTTTTAACTTCAGTAACTAAAGTTCCCCAACGAACTAGGTCAAACCAGCGTTGTCCTTCCTGAACAAATTCTTTTTTACGTTCTTCCTGAATGGCAGCTCTAAAAGTGGTTTGGTTTAATCCAACTAAATCTACAGTTGCATCTGGTGTTGCAATTGGTTTTCCGTAAGCTCTTCTTCTTACTTGGTTAATCAATTCATAGGCTTCTGCAGTTGGCGCACCTTGCTCGTTTATGGCTTCCGCCAAAGACAATAAAATGTCTGCATAACGAATTAAAGGAAAATTGATCGCTACGTTTGATGGCGTTGCCAAATTGGTTAAATCCAAATATTTTTTGAAAATTGGCTTAGGAAAAGTATAAAGCGTTCCTGTAGTTGGGTTAAGTAATTGTTTAGCATAACTTACATCTCTGCGAGTATCTCCAGGTTGATAAATATCATAAAATAAAGCTACATCTGAAATAATATCAGCAGGTTCAGTTGCTGTAAATCCTGTAAAAGATGTTGCCTGAAAAGTACTTCCGCTAGATCCGTTTCCGGCTTGGTTTGGCTCAAACTGAACAGAGAAAATATGTTCCTTTCCGTTCTTTTTTGTTTTTGTAAAAATGTCCTGAAAGTTTTCGAACAAAGCATAACCGTATCCACCGTTAATTACTTCTCTTGCTTTTAAAATAGCATTTGGATAATCTTTTCTAGTTAAATATACTTTTGCCAAAATAGCTTTTGCAGCTCCAGAAGTAGCACGTCCGGCATCTGCAGCAGAATAAGTTGCAGGTAAACTTTCGGCAGCGGTTAAATCTGAAATAATTTGAGCATACACATTATCTACAGATTCTCTTCTTGATTTTAAACTTTCTAATTGAATAGAAGTTGGTTCGTGTAAAACAATTGGAACACCGCCCCAAATACGAACAGCCTGAAAATAAAGTAATCCACGGATAAACTTTGCTTCGTTGATTAATCTTGTTTTTACAATCTCAGATCCCGCAACTTTTGGGATATTATCAATAGAAACATTCGCTCTGTTGATACCTGCATAAATTTGTCTCCATGCCACTTGTACACGGTCATTTGTTGCATCATGTGTTAAACTGCTCATCGCTCTAACCTGCGGGTTTGTTGCAGAAACTCCTGCCGCAGCATAATCAGAACCCATATCTGTAAGGAAATAAAGGTTTCTTCCAAATAAACTCTGCTCTCCCGGATCAAGGCTTAAAGAAGCATAAACAGCAGTTACACTCGCAACAGCATCATCCTGAGTGATGAAGTATTTATCTTCGGTTACAAAAGAGGTTGGTGTTACCTCCAGGTCCGTGCACGATACAAATAGTCCGGCACTTAAAAGGAATGTTATTATAATCTTTTTCATTTTGATATATTTTTTTTACTTAGAAAGTTACGTTCAAGCCCGAGATGAATGTTTTTGAGTTTGGATAAGAACCAAAATCAATTCCCGGATATAAGTTGTTTTGTTCGTATGAACTTACCTCTGGATCATAACCAGTATATTTTGTCCATGTAATTAGGTTTTCTGCAGAAACATAGAATTTCACGCTTTTTGCTCCCAGTTTTTTAGAAGTGCTTTTAGGTAATGTATAACCAAGCGTGATTAATTTTAATCGTAAGAAAGAAGCATCTTCAACATAACGCTCAGAAACAATTCCTAACGGTGAACTTGTTGCTCTCGGAATTTCATTACTTGGATTTGTTGGTGTCCAGCGATCTTCTAACGTAACATTAGCATTTGTTCCAAGAGTTGAAATTTCTAACTGCTGGTTTAAAGCATTGAAGATTTTTCCGCCGTAAGAACCTTGAAAAGAGAAATTCAAATCAAAATCATTATAAGAAATAGTGTTGCTGAAACTTCCAACAAATTTTGGCTGAGATGAACCTAAATTTCCTTTGTCAAGAGCTGTAATTACACCGTCTCCGTTTGTGTCAACATATTTTCTGTCTCCCACTTTTGTGTTCGCTAAACTGTTGATTTTTGGCTGTGTATTAACCTCTTCCTGAGTTTGGAAAATTCCGTTTGTTCTGTATCCCCAAAAAGTTCCTAATGGTAATCCCACTTTTACGGTAACCGGCTGCTGTTGTAATAAAGAACCGTTTGGTACTACAGGAAAGAATTGATTAACTCCGTTTCCTATCGCAACCACTTTGTTTCTGTTAGCAGAGAAAACTACATTAGAGTTCCATGAGAAATTTTCTGTTTTAAGGTTTTCAGTTGTTAAACCAATCTCGATACCTTTATTTTCAACACCTCCAATATTTTGAAGAACACTTGCATATCCTGAAGTTAACGGCACCGGAACGCTGATTAACAAATCGTTTGTTTTTTTGTAATACACATCAAAAACAAAATTGATTTTTCTTTCTAATAATGATAAATCTAAACCAACGTTATATTGTGTCGTTTTTTCCCATTTCAAATCTGGATTTGCCAATCGGGTAGGAGCAAGTCCAGTGTATAATGTTCCTCCAAAAGAATAATTTACAGAACCCATTTGAGCTAAAGCCAGATAGTTCCCAATTTCCTGATTCCCTGTTGTTCCGGCCGTAAGCCTAAGTTTAGCTTCAGTAACACCTTTAATGTTGTTTGCAAACTCTTCATCAGTAATATTCCATGAGAAACCTGCTGAAGGGAAATAACCCCAAAGTGACTCTGAACCAAATCTTGAAGAACCATCCGCACGGGCAGAAAGTGTAAAGTTGTATTTTCCTTTATAAGAGTAGTTAACTCTTGCCAGCCATGATTTTAAAACACTTTCAAAAGCATCACTGCCCGGTTTTACCGCAACACCATCCTGAAGTGCATTATACGTATTGGCATCATTTACAAATGTATTAGCTCCAGCTGTAACGACTTCACCTTGTGTATATTGAAGTGTATAACCTCCTAAAGCTGAGAATTTATGGTTTTCACCGAAGTTAGTGTTATAGTTTAAAGTGTTTTCATTTAATACAGAACTTACTAATCTGTCTCCAACAGAAGCCGAACCTTTTGTTCCTGCACCATTTGATGTATTTGCAGGGGCATAATAGTTTTGTTTTGTATTGATAACGTCACCGCTTACAGCAACTTTAGCCGTCAGTTTTTTAGTGATTTTATATTCTCCAAATAAACTGGTTAGGATTCTGTTGATTTTAGTTTCGTTAATTGTATTTTCCAAATCATTAATAGGGTTTGGAACAAAACCGTTAACAGAAGTTGCATAAGGATTGTTAGTTACATTGTAACTTCCGTTTTCATTTCTAATAGGGACTACAGGAGCAGTTAACAAAACACTAACCAAAGGGTTTGGATTTCTTCCTCCGCTTCCGTTATTGGCTATACCATTAGAAAGTGAGTTACTGTAATTGGCATTAATACCAAATTTAAAGTTTTGAGAATAGTTTCTTTCGTAATTGATACGAAGAGAGATACGTCTAAAATCAGATCCCAGAACAGTACCTTCCTGATCAAAGTATCCTGCAGAAACCGCATATCTTGATCTTTCGTCCCCTCCAGAAAATGATAATTGATGGTTTTGAACCGGAGCCGCAGTTCTAAACGCTGCATCCTGCCAGTCGTAACTTCCGGAAGTTTTAAAAGCTTCGATCTGCGCTGCAGAAAAAGACGGAGCCTGACCAATACTTGCCTGAACATCATTTCGTAAACTAGCCCACTGGCTTGCATTCATTACATGAAGTCTTTTTGAAACATTTTGAAATCCAAAATAACCTTGGTATGAAATATTATCCTGCCCTTTTGTTCCTTTTTTAGTTGTAATAATAACAACTCCATTTGCACCACGTGAACCGTAAATTGCAGTTGCAGAAGCATCTTTTAAAACTTCGATTGATTCAATATCGGCTGGGTTTATAGTAGACAAAACGTTTAAACTCGCTCCGGCGTTAGATATTCCGGCAGAACTGTTATTATTGTCATTGTAAATTAAAATTCCGTCTACCACATATAAAGGCTCATTACCCGCTGTGATTGAGTTTCCTCCACGAATACGTACACTTGAAGACGCACCCGGACGACCAGAACTTTGTGTAACTACCACACCGGCAACAGCGCCTCGTAATAAGTTATCTGCTGATGAAGTTACTTGGGATAAGTTGGCTTTTGGAACAGAAGCTACAGAACCTGTAATGTCTTTTCTCTTTTGAGTTCCGTAACCCACAACAACTAATTCGTCCAGTTCTTGTCTTTCCTCTTTTAAATGAATCGTTACCGGATTTTTCTCTACAATAATTTCTAGTTTCTTATATCCTATATAACTTACGATTAGGGTATAAGGAAATTTCTGACCCGTTTGAAAATAAAATTTTCCTTCAGCATCTGTCTGTACACCGTGAGTTGTACCTTTAATCGTAACTGATGCACCTATAATTGGCTGATTTGTAATATCATCGACTACCGTTCCGTCGAGTTTAGATTGGATAAGCGGTGTTGTATTTTGTGCCTGAAATTGCAGGGATGTTAACAAAATTGTAACCCATAAAATGAGGTTTATATTTTTTTTCATTTCTTTGTAATGGTTTAAGTAATTAACAAGGCGCCCTGAGAGCTGAATTTTCAGCACTCTGATTGTGTCCTTGATTTAGTGATAAATGTTCTTTAAGCCTCGCCATTTCTGTTGCCGCAGAAATGGCTTTTTTTATTTACAGCAGCAGGTTTGCATTGTTTTCATTTTGGTTGTTTTTTAGTTGATTAATTATTTTCTTTTTAAAATATAGGTATATTCAAAAATCCTTTTGCTGCAGTTTTATGCATCAATTAGACAATTGTAATTCAATAAAAGTAATCTTGGTGGTGAAATTGAGATTTCGTTTTTTAGATTTAGAATTTAATCTAATAACGAACGGATTGCGTTGGTAATTAACAACAGAAGCACATATAACAACAATTGTTATAAGTATCATTTTTTGGAAGAATATAATACGATATGCTTTCGGTTGTTTTCAAAATATAGCTTTTTTGGTTTCGAATATTATTTTATAACTCTACTAATCCTATAGACAAAGTTAATTTTAATATAATAAAAACCAAAAGTTTAGTAAACTTTTTTTCAAAATGATACAGATAAAAGTATTGAATCAATTTGTTTTTGTTTTTAAAATATTGATTATCAGTATTTTGATTGTTTGTTTTTATTTCTGAAAATGTTAAAAATATTTTTCTGCGTAATAATAAATTGTAATATTTTTCATTTAATTTGCTAGTTTTTAATGTCTTAAATTACTTTTTAAGCATTTAAAAAACACTCAAAAATGTCTTGAAAAGCACTTCAATTCAAAAAATTAGAAAAATACTTCGGATTTATAAAAACTACTTTTAGAGTTTAAAAGATTAATAATTAATGTTTTAATAGGTTTTTTTCTTAATTTTAATATATCCATATAAAAACAGACTGAAATTTTATTCGCCAAAACATCGGAGTTATACACAATAAGTTTTTAATCATTAATTACTAAAAAGTATTTTCTATGGCAGATCTTTCACAATCACACCGCATTCTTTTTTTCAATACGTTAGCCTTTATGGTTTGTTTTGCCTGCTGGACGTTAAACGGCGTATTAGTTACTTTTTTAAACGACAGGGGAATTTTTGAATGGAGTGTCGTCGAGATAGGATGGCTGCTTGGGATTCCAATTTTAACGGGTTCAATTATGCGATTGCCAATGGGAATCCTAACCGATAAATTTGGCGGAAAACCCGTTTTTTCGTGCTTATTGATTTTATCTTCAATTCCGCTTTTTCTCTTACCATTTGCAGATAGTTTCTGGACATTTGCCATTTTAAGCTTTTTGTTCGGAATGGTGGGAACTAGTTTCGCAATTGGCGTAGGATACACTTCTATTTATTATCCAAAGGAATGGCAGGGAAGAGCTTTGGGAATTTTCGGAATGGGAAGTTCCGGTGCTGCACTCACCACATTTCTTGCCCCGACATTATTGACTAATTTTTCAGAAAACGATCCTGAGAATGGCTGGAAATGGCTTCCCGTAATTTACGGAAGTGCATTACTCTTAATGGGAATCGTATTTTTAATTTTCACAAAAAATAAAAAAATAGAAGCACAGTCTAAAACTGTCGGTCAATTATTAAAACCGCTCCAAAGTCCCAGAGTCTGGCGATTCGGATTATATTATTTTCTCGTTTTTGGTTCTTTTGTGGCCTTTTCACAATGGCTGCTTCCTAATTTTTTAAATGTATACCATACGACTTTAGTAATGGGCGGACTTTTTGCTGCTTTATTTAGTCTTCCGTCAGGCGTAATCAGAGCGTATGGTGGATTTTTATCGGATAGATTCGGTGCGCGAAAAGTAATGTATTGGGTTTTAAGTTCATCGGTTGTACTTAGCTTTTTATTAATGTTTCCCAAAATGGATATCACAACTTCAGGGTCAGGGCTTGTTGCTTCAAAAGCCGGAACGGTAACTAAAGTTTCAGAAAATGAAGTTGTTGCAGGAGGCAAAACTTATGAAATTGCGCAGGAAGATAAAAATGCGGTACACAATAAATATTTTCCATCTAAAAAATCATGGCAGGAAGTTGTTGTTGAACAAAATCAGCAGATTCAAAAGAAAGATTTATTGGCCGAAGGAATCACACAAATTCATTTTGAAGCCAATATGTGGGTCTATCTCGTTTTGGTAATTTTAATTGGTGCTGCATGGGGAATTGGCGCCGCTGCGGTTTACAAACACATTCCTGATTATTTCCCAAATGAAGTAGGTGTTATTGGCGGAATGGTTGGTCTTCTTGGCGGTCTCGGCGGATTTTTCGGACCAATCATTTTTGGTTATCTTTTAAGTTTTACGGGTTTCTGGACCAGTTCCTGGATGTTTATTTTAGCGATATCCTTAATTTGTTTGATTTGGATGCACCGCATTGTCGTAAATCTCATGAAAGAAAAATCACCGGAATATGCAAAAGATATGGATAGAAAAAATTAAAAAATTATAACTCAAAATTTACAAAAGCTTTTCTCTTACAAAAGGAGAAAAGCTTTTTTTATGTGAATAAATTTGGATGTTTATTTTCAGTGTTTTGAGTTATATTTCTATTAAAGATAAAAATATCTTTTTTGTATGATATATATCATTTTCTGTAAGAATGTATCGCTTTAATTTTGTTTTTGATAATTGAGGAACTATGCCTCATCAAGTCAAAATAGATTAAAGTTTTATGAGCAGTTTATCTCAATCCCACCGCATTTTATTTTTAAATACGCTCGCTTTTACGATATGTTTTGCCTGCTGGACATTAAACGGAGTTTTAGTAACCTATTTAACAGATAAAGGTATTTTCAATTTTACAGTAGTCCAAACCGGCTGGCTGTTAGGGATTCCAATTCTTTCCGGTTCAATTTTCCGGCTTCCAATAGGGATTTTAACAGACAAATACGGTGGTAAAATCGTTTTCTCAGTTTTACTTTTACTTTGTTCAATTCCACTTTTTTTACTGCCTTTTGCCAGTTCGTTTTTAAGTTTTGCCTTGCTGAGTTTTTTCTTCGGATTGGTAGGAACTAGTTTCGCAGTCGGAATTGGATATACTTCAATATGGTATCCAAAAGAATGGCAGGGAAGAGCTTTAGGAATCTTCGGAATGGGAAATACCGGAGCCGCAATTACCACTTTTATTGCACCAACTTTATTGAATTATTTATCTGAAAAAGATCCAATAAACGGCTGGAAAATGCTTCCCGTAATTTATGCCGTTACGTTGGTAATAATAGGAATTCTTTTTATTGTTTTTGCTAAAAATAAAACCAATCCCGGAGTTTCAAAAACATTCCCACAATTAATGTCTCCGCTTAAAAACGCCCGAGTTTGGCGTTTTGGAGCGTACTACTTTTTAGTCTTCGGTTTTTTTGTGGCGTATTCACAATGGCTTCTTCCCAATTTCATGAATGTGTACAGCACCACATTAGTTATGGGCGGAATGTTTGCAACGCTTTTTAGTTTACCATCTGGAGTTATCAGGGCTTTTGGCGGATATCTCTCAGATAAATTCGGAGCTCGTAAAGTCATGTATTGGGTTTTAGGATCATCAATAGCCATCAGTTTTTTATTGATGTTTCCGAAAATGGAGATCTACACCGCAGGCCCCGGCGTTTTGGCAATGAATAATGGAGTTGTAACAGAAGTTTCGGCAGATAAAATAATAGTAAACAACAAAACACATCAAATCAATACTAAGAAAGATTCAGACGTAAGTACCGAATCTGTTTTTCCAGTAAAAAAATCATGGCAGGAAATTGTTGTAAAGCAAAATCAGGAAGTCAAAAAGAAAGAATTATTGGCGAAAGGAATTACACAAATTAATTTCAGCGCCAATCTTTGGGTGTATCTGGTTTTGGTAATTCTAATTGGTATTTCATGGGGAATTGGAAAAGCCGCCGTCTATAAACACATTCCCGAATATTTTCCAAATGAAGTGGGAGTCGTTGGCGGAATGGTAGGTTTAATTGGCGGACTCGGCGGATTCTTTGGACCAATAATCTTTGGATATCTTCTCAACTACACAGGACTTTGGACGAGTTCATGGATATTCATTTTTATAGTTTCTGTGCTTTGTCTGCTATGGATGCACAGAACAATTATTAAAGCTTTGAGAAGCAAATCACCAGAATTTACAAGAGAAATAGAAGATAAATAATTTAAACATATACAAACAATGAAAACTTGGTTAGACAAATGGGAACCGGAAGATGAAGGATTTTGGAACTCTGGCGGAAGTAAAATTGCATGGAGAACATTAACAATAACAACATTTACATTAATATTATCATTCGCTTCTTGGTTTATGATGAGCGTAATAGCCGTTAAATTACCCGGCTTAGGATTTAATTTTTCAAAAGACCAGCTTTTTTGGCTAACCGCAATTCCCGGATTAGCGGCAGGATTGCTGCGAATAATTCACACTTTTATATTACCCATATTTGGAACACGTCACGTAGTTTCATTTGCAACAACAATTAAATTAATTCCCGTAATCGGAATTGGTTTTGCCGTTATGGATGTAAATACACCTTTTTGGGTATTTGCTGTTTTAGCATTTACAACAGGTTTCGGAGGAGGCGATTTTTCATCTTACATGCCAAGCACAAGCCTGTTTTTCCCAAAAAGATTAAAAGGAACAGCACTGGGAATTCAGGCCGGAATAGGGAATTTTGGTGTTTCGATTGCACAGTTTGTAACCCCGATTATTATAAGTGTTGGAATCTATGGCGCATCAACTGTATTTACAAGTATAGATTCTAAAGAAGCCGTAACTGTTTTTCAAAACACAGCAATAGAAAAACAAAAAGAAGTTTTTGCATCACTTGATACAGAAATTCAAACCAAAATACTTTCTAACGTAAAACAAAACGTAGTTGATTCTGTAAGTACAGCAGTACATTCTACAGATAAAACAATTGTTTTTACTTCATTGCCTGTAAAAGCAAAAGCCAAAGCAATTGCCAATGCAAATCCAAAAATGGCTGAAAAAATATTAAATCAAATCAGCCCGGAAAATTCAGCAGTTAAAAATACACCAATTTATTTACAGTCAGCGGCATTTTGGTTTGCACCATTTTTAATTCTTTTAGCCATTGTAAGCTGGTTTTATTTGAGAAGCATACCAATGAAAGCCTCAATTATAGAACAATTGGATATATTTTCAAATAAACACACTTGGTACTGCACCATAACTTATGTAATGACTTTTGGAACGTTTGCAGGACTTTCAGCGGCTTTCCCTTTAATGATTAAATTTTTATACGGAGATTTTCCAAACGCACCAGATCCATTAGTATATGCATTTTACGGCCCGCTAATTGGTTCAGCCAGCCGAATTGCTTTTGGTTTTGTAGCTGATAAAGTAGGCGGGGCGATATTAACTACTATAACAGGTTTAGGAATTTTGGCAGGAGCCGTAATTCTCGTAACACAAGGATTAGTAGCGCCAACAAGTATGGATCAGTTTCCTCTTTTTGTAGCTGTAATTCTGGGAATGTTCTTTTTTACCGGAATTGGAAATGCAGGAACTTTTAGACAATACCCAATTATTTTTGCCGAAAATCAGCGTCAGGCAGCAGGCGTAATAGGCTGGACAGCCGCAATTGCTGCATTTGGGCCCTTTATATTTTCTAAACTAATTGGAAATAATATTTCTGCTAATGGTACTGTAAATCAATTCTTTATTGGTGTTTGTTTTTTCACTATATTAGCTACAGGTATCAATTGGTGGTTCTACAATCGTAAAAATTGTGAGAAACCAAGTTAAAAAGTAATCATTAAATTAAAAATTAAGGATGAAAGATAAAACGTACAATACCAAAGCCTTACTTGTTGCAACACTAGTTTCTATACTTACAATCATACTAGTGTTTTACGGATCAAGACAATTACAAAATTTTGATGCAGCATTAGTTACTTATTTATTCGGAACCGTTTTTGCCTTCTTCGGAATCGTCTATCGATACACTGTTTGGCTGCAAAGACCTCCAACGTGGATGTATTTTAAAAGAAGTCTTAAATTTCTTTTTACCGGAAAAATAATTTCTCATTTATGGTTTCTGGGAAAAGAATCCGTACAAAATATTGTCGTACAAAAGTTTATATATCCAAGAAGCAAGTGGCGATGGTTTGCCCATTTTTGCATTGCTATCGGATGTTTATCGGCTTTTGCCATAACAATTCCGCTTACATTTGGATGGATTCACTTTACATTGGCACCAAATTCCATTTCCATTTACGAAGCACATTTCTTCGGATTTAAAATGATGGATTTTCAAATAAACTCATTTTTGGCTTTTCTTATTTTTCATGCTTTAAACTGGTCTTCATGGTTAGTAATTATAGGTTCTGTTTATTATTTAAGAAGAAGGTTAACCAATCCCGGATTAATTGCAACCCAAACTTTTGAAGGCGATTTATTGCCATTGATTTTATTAATCGCCATTTCAGTTACCGGATTATGTCTAACATATTCCTATCAGTTCATGAAAGGTTTTGCATATGATTTCTTAGCCGTAATTCATGCCGTAACGGTAATCATGTTTTTGATCTGGATTCCGTTTGGGAAATTCTTTCATATCATTCAGCGTCCGGCACAAATTGGCGCACATATTTACAAGAAGGAAGGAATCAAACAAGGAATGGCAGTTTGCCCGCATACCGGAGAAGAATTTGCAACCCAGCTTCATATCAATGATTTAAAAATCGTAACCAAAGAACTAGGTTTTGATTTCACCCACGAAGACGGAACTTCTCACCTCGATTTAAGCCCCGAAGGAAAAAGATCCCGCTTAGCACAAGCACACTTAAAAGCCAGACTAGAAGGCGGAAATTTATTTGGATAGAAAAATAGTTTCAAGTTTTAGGTTTCAAGTTTCAAGTTTTGCACAGAACGTGAAACGTGAAGCCTAAAACAAAGTAAACAAAATTATAAAAGTTTCAAGTTTGAGGTTTCTTCCGAAGCCTCGGGATCAAGTTCCGGACAGAACCTGAAACCTGAAACTTGAAACAAAACAAACAAAAATTAGACATGGCAAAACTACCCGTATCAACTGAGAAAATAATCGAAGCATTTGGACCACATCTAAACTATGCGCCTGTAGATGGTTATGACGGACGAGATGAACCAGATGACGTCGTAAAAACGCATTGTTGTTTTTGCGGAATGCAGTGTGGAATTCAGTTATTAGTAAAAGAAAATAAAGTAGTAGGTTTTGAACCGTGGATGGAATTTCCTTTTAATGAAGGGCGTTTGTGTCCAAAAGGGGTTCAAAGATATCTTCAAAATAATCACCCGGATAGACTTTTACATCCAATACAAAGAGTAGAAGGAAAAGGTTTTGAAAAAGTTTCATGGAATGATGCGATGGATAAAACCATTTCTGAAATAAAACGTATTCAGGAAAAATACGGAAAACATGCATTCTCGATGTTATCTGGAGTTTCATTAACTAATGAAAAAAGTTATTTAGTTGGAAAATTTGCCCGTGTTGCTTTAAAAACAAGAAACCTAGATTACAACGGAAGACTTTGTATGGTAAGCGCCGGAGCCGGAAATAAAAAAGCATTTGGTTTAGACCGAGCTTCAAATAATTATTCGGACTTAGAATATGCCGAAGTTATCATTGTAACTGGAGCAAACATTAGCGAAACTTTCCCAACCCTAACACATTGGATTTGGAAAGCCAGAGATCGCGGAGCAAAATTAATTGTAATTGATCCAAGAATGATTCCGCTGGCAAGAACTGCCGATATTCATCTGGATGTAAAACCCGGAACAGATTCTGCTTTATACGGCGCAATGCTGAAATATTTAGTAGATCATGATATGCTGGATCACGATTTTATTGATAATTATACATCAGGATTTCAGGAAACAATTGATGCTGTAAAAGATTATACTTTAGAATGGGCAGAAGAAGTTACCGGAATTGACAAAGAAAAAATAAAAGCCGCTGCCGAATTATGGGGAAAAGCAAAAACAAGCTTTTTATTACATGCAAGAGGAATCGAACATCACTCAAAAGGTGTTGATAATGTTTTAGGCTGTATCAATCTTGTTTTGGCAACAGGAAGAATTGGAAAACCTTATTGCGGTTACGGAACTATCACCGGTCAAGGAAATGGTCAGGGCGGAAGAGAACACGGTCATAAATGCGACCAGTTGCCCGGAAACAGAGATATTGAAAATCCGGAACACAGAAAATATATATCTGAAGTTTGGGGAATCGACGAAAAAGATTTACCTGGAAAAGGTCTTACCGCTTATGAAATTATAGAAGCCATTCACAGAGACGAAATCAAAGGATTAATTTCAATTTGTTTCAATCCGTTGGTTTCACTCCCAAACAATAATTATGTACGTTCTGCATTAGAAAAACTAGAGTTTTACGTTTGTATTGATTTCTTTTTAAATGAAACAGCAAGACACGCTGATATTGTTTTGGCAGGATCTTTACAGGAAGAAGAAGAAGGAACAACAACTTCTGCTGAAGGAAGAGTAATCAGAATCAGACAAGCGGTTACGCCTCCGGGAGAAGCCAGAACCGATACTTCAATTTTATTAGAAATTGCCAAAAGACTGGGCGAAGAAGATAAATTCACTTACGATAATAGCGAACAAATCTTCAACGAATTGCGTGTCGCTTCAAAAGGCGGAACTGCAGATTATTTCGGAATTACTTATAAAAAAGTAGAAGATAATATGGGCATTTTTTGGCCTTGTCCAACCGAAGATCATCCGGGAACGCCAAGACTTTGGGAAGATAAAAAGTTTAAAACGCCAGACGGAAAAGCACATTTTAATCCCGCGCCTTATAAACTTCCGGGCGAAGTTACCGATGAAGAATACCCAATAACTTTAACAACGGGACGCGTTGTTTCACAATATTTAAGCGGAACACAAACACGCCGAATTGGAAAACTAGTAGATCAGTTTCCGGAACCAATGTTAGAAATTCATCCAGAATTAGCTGCAAAATATGGAATCAAACAAAGAGAATTAGTAAGAGTAGCAACAAGAAGAGGCGAAGGGACTTTCCCTGCCAATATTGTAGAAACCATTAGAAAAGATACCGTTTTTATTCCGTATCACTGGCCGGGACACAAATCTGCCAATCAATTAACACCGGGAACTTTAGATCCAATTTCTAAAATTCCAGAGTTTAAAGTCTGCGCCTGTTTATTAGATCCGCAGGGGAAAATAGCACCGCCAGCCAAAGAATCTGAAGCGTATGCAAGTGTTTAATCTATAAAAAAATGAAGTTATGAATTTGACCAATTTTAATACAAACGAAGAGTTTTTTGTAGATATGCAGCGCTGCATTGGCTGCAAAGCCTGCGAAATGGCCTGCGCCGAATGTGAAACCAACGGCCAGCAAACTTTAATAAGCGTAAATTATGTAGATCGTGCTTCGACAATCCAGACAACAGTTCAGGTTTGTATGCATTGCGAAGATCCGGTTTGTGCCAATGTCTGTCCGGCAGATGCAATTTCGCAAGACGAATTTGGTATAGTGCATACAGCAAATACCGAAAGATGTATAGGATGTTCAAACTGCGTAATGGCTTGTCCTTTTGGTGTACCTAAAAAAGTTGAAGAATACGATTTAATGATGAAATGCACGATGTGTTACGACAGAACTAGTGTAGGTAAAAAACCAATGTGCGCTACAGTTTGTCCAAGCGGAGCATTGTTTTACGGAACAAGAGAACAAATTGAAGAAATGAGACCGAATAGTACGCCAGTCAACAACTTTATTTTTGGACAGGAAAAAGTCAAAACAAAAGTCAATATCATGATGCCAAAAGGCAGTACAGAATTAAGAATTTATTAAACCAGAATCATGTCAAAAGAAGATAATTTAAATCAAAACTGGAAAAAAGATTTCCCAATAAAAAAACAGGAATCAACTCAGGTCAGCCGACGCGATTTTGCTAAATTCCTGACTTTTGTTTCCGGCGGATTAATGGTAGGAAGCGGATTTGTAACCGCAAAAGCTTTTTTATTGCCAAAAGAAGAAGTACAAGGCGAACATTTTATCTGTAATAAAGAAGATGTTCCAGTGGGCGGAACTCGTGGTTTTGTTTTAGAAGGAAGTACAATTCCGTATATATTAATTCACTTAGAAAGCGGTGAATTTAGAGCTTACGAGCAAAAATGTACGCATCTTTCGTGTTCCGTATTTTATAAACCCGGAACCGGAATCATTCATTGTCCTTGTCATGAAGGTTCTTTTGATGCTATGACAGGTGATGTAATTGCAGGTCCGCCGCCAAGAGCTTTACCACAGTTAGAAGTGCTATTTAAAGAAAATGCTGTTTTTGTAAAAGCAATGATAGAGAAAAAAGACAGTTAGACTGTATAATTTAAATTTATAGATATGAGTACTTTTAGAAGAAGCCAAAACCGCGCTAACCCTAATAAGCTGAACAATATACTTTCGACACTTATTTTTATTCTGATCTTAAACGTCAGCATTCAAATCTGGCTTTTATATGCATCCCTAAATAATGCATTAGAAAATAACAAGGAAATATTAATTCCTGCCTTTATAGCTTCTACAATACTATTTTTTATTGGTTTTGCGTGGTTATATTATCTTCCAAAAGGTAATTTTAAAAGAAAGTAAATCAATCTCTTCAACTTTAAAAGCTATTTGATTTTTTCGCTCGGTATTTAAAAGAATTAAGCTAAATTTATATTTTTAAAAAATTTAGGTACTTAATTGATTTAACTAAGTAAAAATACTTATATTTGTAATAAGTATTTTTTGCTTATAAAAATAACACGAATGATTAAAGTAGAAGATGCTATAGCGATTATTGAGGCGAACAGCAAAAAAATGTCCACAAAGCTAATTCAGGTTAGCAAAGCGTTAGGATATGTTTTGGCAGAAAAAGTAATTTCGCCAATCAACATGCCGCCGTTTCGCCAGTCGGCAATGGATGGATATGCATTTACGCACAGTATTCGACATCAATACGATATTATTGGAACTTCGCAGGCTGGGGATCATTCAAACATAAAGCTAAAAAATACAGAAGCAATTCGAATATTTACAGGCGCTTTTGTTCCCGATAATGCAGATACAGTTGTAATGCAGGAACATGTAATGGCAAATAAAGATTCAATTTTGATTGCCACAATGCCTGAAAAATTGTCAAATGTTCGTCCAAAAGGAGAGCAAATTGCGAAAGATGAAGTAGTTTTTGAAGCCAATACTTTAATCACGCCCGCAGCAATTGGATTTCTGGCTTGTTTAGGAATCACAGAAGTTGAAGTTTACAAAAAACCGAAAGTGGCCATTTTAGTTACCGGAAATGAATTAGTACAACCGGGAAAAAAACTAAAAAAAGGAAAGATTTTCGAAAGTAATTCATTTATGCTGGAAGCGGCTCTTGAAACTATCGGAATCAAAAAAACGAAAGTTTACAGAGTAAAAGATAATTTAAAAGCAACAAAAAAAGCGCTTAAAAGTATTCTGAAAAAATACGATGTTGTTTTAATTTCTGGCGGAATTTCGGTTGGAGATTATGATTTCGTAAAAGAAGCTTTATTGCAAAATGGGGTTCAGGAATTGTTTTATAAAATCAATCAAAGACCTGGAAAGCCAATGTTTTTTGGTTCAAAAAATGAAACTTTAGTTTTTGCTTTGCCGGGAAATCCTGCTTCATCTCTGACGAATTTTTACATTTACGTTTCGCCCGCAATCAAGAATAAATTAGGATTTTCGGAAATTCATAAAACAAAAGTAGTTAGAAAATTAAATTCGGATATTAAGAATACGACAGGAAAAACATTATTCTTAAAAGCAAAATACGACGAAACAAATGTTACAGTTCTAGACGGACAAAGTTCTGCAATGCTCAACACTTTTGCCGTAGCCAACAGTTTACTTATTGTTCCGGAAGATATTGTAGAATATAAAAAAGGTCAATTGGTAACGTTATTGCCGATAGATTAAGAAATTTTAGATTTTAGAATTCAGATTTTAGATTTTTAGAAAAAGAAAATAGAATAAAGAGTATAGAGAATAGATTTTTTGGTATTAAGGATGAAAAGCAGTGTGTAATATAAAACATATAGCTTAACAATTTGAAACCTGACACGAGCCTTTAGCCGAATTGGCGAAGCAAACAAAATAAACAAACAAAAAACAATGAACCTATTAAGTTCTGAAAACATAGTACTATTCAGTTTTGCACTAATCGTTATTGCGTTTTTATATTCCAGCGTTGGTCATGGCGGAGCATCGGGGTATTTGGCATTGATGAGCATTTTTGCTTTTCCAATTTCGATTATGAAACCATCGGCTTTGTTGTTGAATTTGTTTGTTTCGAGTATTTCGTTTTTGTTTTATTATAGAAAGAATTATTTCAAACCAAAGCTCTTTTATCCGTTTGCGATAGCCTCGATTCCGGCGGCATTTATTGGTGGTTTTATTACTTTAGATAATGCGATTTATAAAATAGTTTTAGGAATTGTATTGGTTTTTGCAGCATTGAGATTGTTTGGAGTATTTAATTTTAAAGAAAAAGAAGAAGTAAAAATCAATCTTCCAATTGCATTGGTAATTGGTTTTTCAATAGGTTTATTATCTGGAATGCTAGGAATTGGCGGGGGAATCATTTTAAGTCCAATTTTATTGTTTTTAGGATGGGCATCGGTAAAAGAATCGGCAGCGGTTTCGAGTTTATTCATTTTTGTGAATTCAACTGCCGGAATGTTAGGATTCTTTTTAGGAGGAAAAACAATCCCGATGGAAAGTTTTTACTTGGTTCCGATTGCAGTTGTAGGAGGAATGTTAGGCGGATTTTATGGGAGCGGTTCTTTCTCCAACAGAACATTAAAAATGGTTTTAGGAACGGTTATTTTGATGGCAAGCGTCAAATTGATTTTTCCTTGAGATTAAAATAAGATATGTATTGTGTCACTGAGGTTGAAACCTCAGGCAATATTTGAAAAACAAATGTAAAAAATTGCTAAATAAACATAGCCAGCGGTTTCAACCGCTGGAGACAAAGATTGACAAAACCTTGAAGTAAAAATTGTCACCCTGAGCGAAGTCGAAGGGCGCTCCAATTGAAACGTGGGCTTCGACTTCGCTCAGCCTGACAAATACGAGCAAAACTTGAAACGTGAAATTTGAAACAAAAGAAACTATGAATATATCAGTATTTATTCTTTGCGGTGGAAAAAGCTCCAGAATGCAGTCTGAAAAAGGATTAGTGCTGTTTCAGGAAAAACCATTTATCGAACATATAATTAAGGCAATTTTGCCCATTACAGAACAAATAAAACTGATTACGGCATCAAAAGAATACGATTATCTGCCGTATGAAAAAATACCGGATATTATTTCAGATAAAGGCCCTTTAGGCGGAATTTATACCGCTTTATCCCATTCTGAAACCGAATTTAATTTGATTTTAAGCTGCGATATTCCGTTGATTTCAACTGAATTATTACAGGAATTAATTTCAAAACATACAGAAGAAGCCGGAATAACCGTTTTTGCTTCCGAAAGTAAAACACATCCATTAATTGGGATTTATTCAAAAAAGATTGTTCCAATTATTAAAAGTGCCATTGATTCAGATGAATTAAAAATGATGGATTTATTGGCAAAAGTGCCGCATCAAATTTTGAATATAGAAGAAAGTGAAAACTTTCATTTGACAAATATTAATTCTGCCGACGAATTAAATGATCTGAATATCAATTTAAGTTAAAGATTATGCAAAACTTAAAAACACCAAAATTAACGATTGTGGGCGCGGGTCCGGGCGACGTTGAATTGATTACGATGAAAGCGATTAAAGCTTTAAAAAGTGCCGATGTAGTTTTGTATGATGCTTTAGTAAATGAAGAATTATTAGAATATGCATCAAATGCAGAAATTATTTTTGTCGGAAAACGTTTAGGCTGTCACGCCTACACACAAGACCAAATTAACGATTTGATTGTTTCGATGGCAAAAAGCCACGGACATGTAGTGCGTTTAAAAGGCGGCGATCCGTTTGTTTTTGGAAGAGGAAGTGAAGAAATCGAATTCGCAGAAGAATTTGGAATCGAAACCGCTATTGTTCCCGGAATTTCATCTGCTTTGGGCGTTCCTGCTTCCGTTGGAATTAGTTTGACACAACGAAAAGTAGCTGAAAGTTTTTGGGTTATTACCGGAACAACATCCGATCATAAATTATCAAAAGATGTTCTTTTAGCTTCAAAATCGGCGGCGACGGTGGTTATTTTGATGGGAATGCATAAATTGAACGAAATAATTTCGATTTATCAAGAAAACAGAAATGACGATTTACCAATCGCAATTATTCAAAACGGAACAAAAAATTCAGAACAAAAAGTGATTGGAACTATCAATACAATCACTAAATTGGTTGCTGAAAAAAATATATCATCGCCCGCAATTATTGTGATTGGTGAAGTGGTTAGAAATACTTCAAGCTGGATTTCCTATTTTCAGGAACACTTTGAAGATGAATTCATTTTTCAGAATTTAAATTTATAAAAATGATCGAGATTAAATATTTTGGAGCTGTTGCCGAAAAGACAAAATGTGAGTTCGAAAAATTATCTTTTTCCGAAGAATTATCACTGCAAAAACTATTGCAGGATTTAAAAGAAAAATACCAATTCGAATCGCTTTCTTTCAGCGTAGCAGTAAATCAAAAAATAGTTTCAAAAGCAGCAGATTACAACTTACAAACAAGTGATATTGTGGCTTTATTGCCACCGTTTGCCGGAGGATAAAAATTAATTTATGAGTGCATCAAACCGATATAACCGACAAATGATTCTTCCTGAAATAGGAGAGGATGGTCAGTACAAATTATCGAAAGCTAAAGTTTTGGTTATTGGTGCCGGAGGTTTGGGCGCGGCGATTCTGCCTTATTTGGCTGCTGCCGGAGTTGGAGAAATAGGAATTGTAGATGATGATGATATTGAGATTTCGAATTTACATCGTCAGGTGATTTACAAAAGTTCTGCTGTTGGGAAATCCAAAGTTGAAGAAGCTAAATTGATGATTTCAGAATTGAATCCACTGGTAAAAGTTAACGCTTTTGCAGAGAAATTGTCAGGTAAAAATGCTATTTCGTTATTTGAAAGATATGATATTATTGTTGACGCAACAGATAATATTTCGATTAAATATTTAATAAATGATGCTTGTCTGTTAACTAATAAACCAATGGTTTACGGATCAATTTTTAGATTTCAGGGACAAGTTTCGGTTTTCAATTATCAAAACGGACCAACATACAGATGTTTGTATCCAGACGAAAACAATAACGCATTAAATTGTGAAGATGCCGGAGTAATCGGAATTTCAGTTGGAATTATCGGAATGTTTCAGGCAAATGAAGTCCTGAAAATGATTCTCGGAATTGGAGAAGTTTTAAGCGGTAAAATATTAGTTTATAATATTCTCAATAACGAACAGCAAAAATATGATTTTGATAAAAGTGATTTTAAGTCAATAAGCAGCAGAGAATCATTCGAAGAAAAATACTATAAATCTGAAGTTGAAGAAGTTAATTTTGAATCGATTTTGGATGAAATAAATAATGATGAGGTTCTATTTTTGGATGTTAGAAATGAAGAGGAACTTCCAAAAATCAATTTAAAAAATCAAATCCAGATTCCGTTGCCACATTTAGAAAATGAGATTGAAAAACTGGATAAAAACCAAACGATTTATATTTTCTGTCAATCTGGGATAAGAAGTAAAGTTGCTGCAGAGTTGCTTCAAAAGCATCAATTTAGAAATATAAAAAGCATTGCTGGAGGTGTTTTAGGAATGAAAGAATTATTAGCAACTGAGATAAATTTATAGCGACAGATTACACAGATTAAATTGATTATAAGTTAGATTGTCACCCTGAGCGAAGTCGAAGGGCGTGCCAATTGGACGTGGGCTTCGACTTCGCTCAGCCTGACAAAAGCAAAAGAAAAAATCCTTTTTAATCCATATAATCAGTGGCAAAAAAAACATAAAAAATGAGTAAAAATGTATTTGTAGAAGGGCCAATATCTCCTGAATTTATAGCCGAGTCGATTGCGAAACACCAATCGAAACATACAATTGGAGCGCACAATATTTTTTTAGGACAAGTTCGTGCCGATGTAATTCACGACAATACAGTCGTGGCGATTGATTATTCAGCTTACACCGATATGGCAAACGAAGCTTTACATACGATTCGCGAAAAAGCTTTCGCTAAATTTGATTTAACCTGTATGCACATTTACCACAGTTTGGGCGTTGTGAAAGCAGGTGAAATTTGTTTGTTTGTTTTTGTTTCGGCAACACGTCGCAAACAAGTTTATGAAGCAACAGAAGCTATTGTAAACTGGATTAAAACTGATGTACCAATTTTTGGTAAAGAAATGTTTGAAAACGATACATTCACCTGGAAACAAAATACCTAATAAAACAGAATGGTAGATATTACGCATAAAATAAGCACATTAAGAAAAGCAACCGCAACAGCAATTGTAAGAGTCAGCAGACAAGAAACAATTGATGCGGTGGTGAATAATTTAGTTCCGAAAGGAAATGTGCTCGAAATGGCAAAAACGGCAGGATTATTTGCGGTAAAAAATACCCATTTATCGATTCCGGATTGTCACCCGCTTCCAATTGAATTTACTTCGGTTGAATATAAAATTGAAGGTTTGGAAATTCAGATTATCTTTAATGTAAAAACCGTTTATAAAACCGGAGTTGAGGTTGAAGCTATGCACGGTGCATCGATTGTCGCATTGACGATGTACGATATGCTGAAACCAATTGATAAGGAAATCGAAATTTCAACAATTAAATTGATTAATAAAGAAGGTGGAAAATCTTCTTTTAAAAATAAATTTCCGAATGCGATAAAAGCAGCGGTTTTTGTTTGTTCTGATTCGATTTTTGCAGGAGATAAAGAAGACAGATCCGGGAAAATTATTGTGGATAAATTAGATTCATACGGAGTTGAAACTTCTCATTATGAGATTATTCCTGATGAATTGGATATTATTCAGGAAAGAACAAAAGCGTACACAAAAGATAATCAGCTGGTGATTTTTACAGGAGGAACGGGATTGTCTCCAAGAGATGTAACGCCGGAAGCTTTATCGCCAATTTTAGAAAGCAGAATTCCGGGAATCGAAGAAGCAATTCGCGATTATGGACAGCAAAGAATGCCGTATGCAATGCTTTCGAGAACTGTGGCCGGAACTTTGGGTAAAAGTTTAGTTTTGGCTCTGCCTGGCTCAACAAACGGAGCGAGAGAATCGATGGACGCTGTTTTTCCGCATGTAATGCACGTCTTTCATATTTTAAAAGGAAAAAATCATGACAGCCTCTAACACAATTTTGACGGATGTTTTTGGGCGCAGACACAATTATCTGCGTATTTCGCTGCTGGAAAAATGCAACCTGCGTTGTACGTACTGCATGCCGGCTGACGGAATTGCGCTTTCTCCTAAAGCTAGTTTAATGACGGCTGATGAGATTTTTGGTATCGCCCAGACTTTTGTACAAAATGGTGTTGACAAAATAAGATTAACAGGCGGAGAACCACTTTTAAGAAAAGATTTTCCAGAGATAATCGCAAAATTAGCAGCTTTAAATATTTCACTTTCGATAACTACAAACGGAATTTTAATTGATCGTCATATAGACACTTTAAAGCAGTTTAAAGTCAAAAAAATCAATTTGAGTTTAGATACGTTGGTTTCGTCTAAATTTCATTCTATAACGCTCAGAAATCAGTTTGAGAAAGTTGTAGATAATCTACATTTGCTTTTGAATAATGATTTTCACGTAAAAGTAAATGTCGTTTTAATGAAAGGGTTTAATGATAACGAAATTGTTGATTTCGTTAAACTAACGCAGTTTTTACCAATTTCAGTTCGGTTTATTGAATTTATGCCGTTTGCCGGAAACGAGTGGGACAGAAGCAAAATGGTTTCGCAAAATGAGATTTTATCTTTGGTTGGAAATACTTTTGCTGAAGATGAAATTCAAAAACTGGAAGATGAAAAAAACTTCACAGCCAGAACTTATAAAATAAAAGGCTTTCAAGGTGATTTCGGAATTATAAGTTCGATTACAAATCCGTTTTGTGACAGCTGCAACCGAATTCGTTTAACGGCAGATGGAAAAATTAAAAATTGTCTTTTTTCTAATTCAGAAACAGATCTTTTAACGCCTTTTAGAAATGGCGAATCGATTACAAATTTGATTTCAGAATCTGTTCAAAGTAAAAAGAAAGTCCGCGCCGGAATGGTTACGATTGATGAAATGAATGATCCTGCTAAACATTTTGATAATCGTAGTATGATTGCGATTGGAGGGTAGTCCTTCGACTTCGCTCAGGATGACAGAGTGTTGGTGAGGTCTGCTCATTGCAAAAAGCCCTTCGACTTCGCTCAGGGTGACACAAGTATTGTCAGGCTGAGCGAAGTCGAAGCCCTTCGTACAGTATGTCCTTGCGAGGAACGAAGCAATCTCACTATTATGAACAACGTTACTTATTGCTAGTGCGGTTGCTTCGTTCCCTCGCAATGACTGCATAAAAAAAAGGTTCAACTTTATTTTAGTCAAACCTTTCTTAGAGATATTATTTTTTCTTTTTCGCTTTTGCCTTTTTTTGAGACTTAGCTTTCTTTTTAGCAATTTTTTTCGCTTTCGCTTTATCCTTTGCTTTTTTCGCTTTTTCTTTTTTCTTAGCTGCAGCTTTTAATTTTGCTTTTTTAGCTTTTTCTTTCTTTTTGTCTTTTTTAGCTTTCTCTTTTTTCTTAGCTAATTTCTTTTTCGCTTTGTCCTTTTCTTTGTCCTGCACTTTCTTTACTTTTTTATCAGATTTATTTTTAGCGTTTTCTACAGTTGTAGTTGTTCCGCCTGTGTTTTCTTCTTTAGCATCAGTAACAGCAGTTTTTGTAACCACTGTTTTTACAGCCTCCGGTTTAATAGTTGGAGTCAATACTTTTTTAGCAGGAGCTCTGCGTGCTGCCGGTTTTGGTGTAGTTACAGCTGTTTTTGAAACAGAAGCCGCCGGAGCTTTTGTTGTAGCTGCTGGTTTTTTTAAAGTTGTTGCAGCAGGTTTTGCAGTTGTTGATGCAGGTTTAGCCGCCGCAGTAGTTTTAACTGGAGCTGTTTTACGAGCAGGTGCTTTTGCAGGTGTTTTATCTTCAGCTTTTACACTTTCTGCTGCTGGCTGAATATTTTCTGTTGTAGGTGAATCAATTTTCTCTGGGGTTACTTCTTCGTTCTTGTTTTCCATATTTTTAGTGCTTTTAATGAGGATTATCATTAACAATGTAACTAAATTGTTAATTTACAGTTAAGTAAAGATAACTATAAAACAACTCTCCCAATGTTAAGTTTTTTGATAAAATTTTAATTTAACTATTTGAAAGTGAATTTATTGCATTTTTAGTAAAAAAATAAAATCAAAATTTCTTAACAATTCTACATGAAAAAATAGAGGAATTTGCTGTATAAATGCTGATATTGTTAAAAGTTAGATGTGAATTTTGAATGGTGAATTGTGAATTGTGAATTGTGAATTGTGAATGTAAGATGTAAAATGTATTTACTTGTTGTTTCTTTTGAAAACGAGTTTCCTAGCCCTGATGGGAGCGGCATCCTTTTATGGTGGGGTTCACCATAAAAGATATAGCAGACAGCAGGAATAAGCTCCTAATTATTATGATGATATTAATTCTCTGCAATTTACTTCGTTAGTTCGCTATCGCTTGTGTCCAGAATTTTGAAATTGCTTTTTGGTGCTTCGCATAACGAACAGCAATAATCTTCGCCTAAATCTGTAAATAAAATGCCTTTTGGAATTCCCTGGCTTTCGTCTCCGTATTCAGGTTTATAAAGCGTTAAGCATTCCTGACATTGATAAATATCTTGTTGTGGTTTTTCTTTTTTCTGTGTTTTTTCGGTGGATTCTGTTGTTGCATTTCCGAGTTCGTTGAAATATTTTCGGCTTAATTCAATTAAAATCGTTGGCAGTTCGAGTTTGTCAATGTCTTGCGAATGTACAATGTATTCACGTGTATTTGGGTCGAAATTCTTCGCAAACAATACATTATAAGTATCACGAATTTTAATAGATTCTAAAGCAGCTGGAAGTTCATTTTTTTCAATTACGATAGAAGTAAAATAATGCCCGTCACGATTGTATTCGGAAATTCCGAAATTCAATCCGTAAGTACTAATATCAAATTGATCGAGCGTACGAACCAAAAATGTTTTCAGGTTCAATGCCCATTCCATTGCAACGGGTAAATGCCAGTTGAGTTCCAACAGCGAATGACGAACGTTGATTCCGCGTTTGCCTAAGAATTTTTCCCATTCGAGTTTTCGGTCTTTTGGAATTCCTTTTATGATAAAAGATTTCCAGGGCGTGATGCAGATTTTCCCGATTTTACAGTCGAAACATAAATCGCACATTTCTTTTAGAAAATCGAGATCGTATAAATTATTTCGCCAATATAATCCTAACCAATATTGATCGATTCCCATTCTGTTCATTCCTTCGTAATACGGAAACGGATAAAACGGAATATTTAAAGGTTTGTCGATTGTTCTGTTATTGGTATCTAAAGCTTCGCTTACGAGATTAAAAATCAAATCGATTCCGATAGATTCTTCAGCAGTAATTTTTTCGATTTCGTAATAAAATTTGGCAATATCCCAACTGTAAATCAAAACGGGATAAACTTCCATGCGTTCCCATTTTGGTAAACGAATATATAGGTACCAATAATCTTCGTGTTCTGAAGCAATGAAATTTAGATGTCCGGTAAACAACGGAACCAATTGCTGTTTTGGATCATTGATGTTGACTTTAAGTTTAGGCTGTTCTTTAAAAAGTTCCAATATATAAAGGAATTTATTTCCGGTAAGCCAATTTGTATTTCTGAAAATATCTGTCGAAACATAAGACGAAACAATATTATTACCGCTTTTTTGATCGGGATAAACAAAATGATGTTTTCCTAAAGCCGTTTTGTCCAAAGATGTAAAACCTTTTGGGAAAATAATATCTTGTCTCGAACCAAATGAAATGGAATCCAGTCCTTGATCTGCAGCCATATTAACGACTTCTCTCAACTCTCCCGGCGAAATAACGCCTCCTTTTACTATTAATCTTGTTAACTCCATTTGTTCTTTGTTTCAGGTTTTCTTTGTTTCAGGTTTCAGGTTGCTTTACTTTGGGTATAAATTTTACCGCAAAGTTCGCAAAGGGTTTTCGCAAAGTTTCGCAAAGGTTTTTTACTTTATCTTTAATAAGTTGCCAAAGTTCACAAAGTATTAAGTAAAGATTTAGCGCATAGCTTTGTGAACTTTTTTCTTTAGAAAATAATCTTAAGCAGAGAATATAAATCTTTGCGAAACTTTGCGGTTAGATCAGCACAATCTAACAAAATCAACTAAACCTTACATTTCGCCAATATCTCTTTAACCTCTGTTTTACAGCTTCCGCAGCCTAAACCGGCGCCTGTGTTTTTGCATAAATCGGTGAAATTATTGACACCGCTTTTAATTGTTTCTTCGATGTTTCCGGCTCCAACCTGACTGCAGGAACATACTAATTTTCCTAAAACAGGTTTGGCGCTTGAACTTCCTCTTAATAATAAATTTCGTTTGTCTGATAATTCGATTTTGCTTTCGATCATCGTTTTGAATTCGGCAAACTCGTTTTTATCGCCCATTAAAATCGCGCCAACAAGCAAATCGTCTTTTACGATACATTTTTTATAATAACGTTTTTTCAAATCGGCAAAAACAATTTCTTCGAATGAATCGTCGTTTTCCGGAATTTCAATATCACCAATACTGCAAAGATTTAAATCTTCGAGTTTTAAAATATTCATTAAAACCGAACCTTTATAATAACTGCTGATATCACCCGCTAAAAAGTTAGCCAGAATATCGGCCTGTTCTTCGGCAGCCGAAGTGATTCCGAATAATTTATTATTGAATTCTGCGATTTCTCCAATCGCAAAAACATCAGGATTTGAAGTTTGTAAATACTGATTTACTTTCACGCCGCGTCCACAGGAAAGACCGCTTTCTCGGGCAATTTCTATATTTGGAATCGTTCCGATGGTATAAACGATGGCATTTGCGGTAATGATCCTGCCGCTTTTCAGTGCGATTTCAATTTCGTTTGGATTATCGGTTTCAAAAACAGTGCTGACTTCGTTGTCAAAATAAATCTGAATATCACGAAGCTGAACTTCCTCTGCCAATAGTTTACTGGAAATTAAATCCAGCTGACGTTCCATTAAACGGGAAGCTCTTTGAATTATGGTTGTTTTTACTTTTTTATGTTTTAAAGCGGCGGCCAATTCTAATCCTAATAATCCACCGCCAATAATAACAACATGTTGTTCTTCGGGCGGAAGATTAGTGCTGTCAAGATGTTTTTTTAAACGATCTGCATCTTCTTTTCTTCGTACAGTAAATCGGCCCGGAAGATGAAGCTGTGCATTTTCTGGAATAAAAGGACGACTTCCGGTGGCTAAAATTAGTGAGTCGAAAGTGTGCGTTTCGCCTAAACTGTCTTTTATAATTTTATTAGCTGTATCTATTTTATCAATCGCAACTCCGGCTTTCATGGTAATGTTGAGCTTATTTAAAGCCTCGCCATCTTTTACTTTTAAAAGCTGTTCCCAAGTGAATTCTCCCGTCATATATTCCGGAAGTAAAACACGATTGTAAAATGGATTTATTTCATTCGAAAAAACAATAATTTCATCGGTTGTATTGAATTCGCGATAGTTTTGAATAAACCTAAAAGAAGCTGCTCCGGCGCCTACAATTGCAATTTTTTGAAATGGCTTTACATATTTTGTAATCGAAACGGTTGTGAATTTAAAATCAGGTTCTTTTGAAACGGGATCAACAACTGTATTGGTTAAATTGTTGGTTCGGTTTAAATCATTTTCAAGTTGTTTTCCCCAATGCATGGGTAAGAAAACTACTTTTTCTTTAATGGAATCCGTAACTTTTGCTTTTACGCGAACTTCGCCATTTTTACTTGTAACGGTAACGATATCACCATTTTTAATTTCATTTTTAAAAGCATCAATTGGATTTATTTCTAAAACCGGACTCGGAATATGAGTCAGCAATCTTGATACTTTTCCGGTTTTTGTCATGGTATGCCATTGATCGCGAATTCTTCCCGTTGTTAAAATAAACGGAAATTCAGCATTTGGCTGTACCGATGTATTTTCTATTGAAACCGGAAGGTTAAAAATAGCTTTTTGTGACGGCGTATAAAATTTTTTATCGGTAAACAGGCGGGGAGTTCCCGGATGTCCGTAATCTGGAACGGGCCATTGAAAAGTGCCTTCGGTTTTTAAACGATGATAATTTAAAAATGAAATATCGATGTTGGTGCCTTTGGTAAGCGCGCAATGTTCTTTGTAGATTTCTTCGGCACTATTAAAATTGAATCCGTGGAAATTCATTTTTTTTGCAAAACGAATTAGAATTTCAATATCCGGAAGTGCTTCGCCAGGCGCATTTATACCTTTTGAAAGATAAGAAATACGACGTTCTGAGTTCGTCATGGTTCCTTCTTTTTCTAACCATCCGGCGGCAGGCAAAAGTAAATCGGCAAATTTTGCGGTATCAGCATTATGCGAAATATCCTGAACGACTACGAATTTAGCGTTTTGAAGCGCTTTTTCAATTCTTCTGGAATCAGGCAAACTCACTAACGGATTGGTACAGATAATCCAAACGGCTTTCATTTTTCCAGATTCTAAAGCGTCAAACATTTCTGTTGCTGTCAATCCCGGTTTATCTGAAAGTTCATCAACGCCCCAAAAATCTGCGACTTCTTTTCTATGCGTTGGATTGGCAATATCTTTGTGCGCGGCCAAAAGTGTTGCCATTCCTCCAACTTCACGTCCACCCATTGCGTTGGGCTGCCCCGTTAAAGAAAAAGGTCCTGAACCCGGCTTTCCAACTTGTCCTGTTAATAAAGATAAATTAAGCAAAGCGGTGTTTTTGTCAACGCCAACAGCACTTTGGTTTAATCCCATTGCCCAAAACGAAAGGAAACCTTTTGCTTTTCCAATCGTATCGGCAGCGAGTTTTATATCGTTTACCGGAATTCCGCAGAGTTTGGAAGCTTTTTCTAAAGAAGTACCTAAAACTAAATCTTTATATTGTTTGAAATTTTCTGCGTGATTTTTAACGAAATCATGATCGACATAGCCTTTTTCGATAATACGTTTGGCGATGGCATGATATAAAATAATGTCTGATCCGGGAATAATCTGTAAATGGATATCAGCAAAAGCGGCTGTGTCTGTTCGCCTCGGATCGATTACAATTATTTTTGTTTTAGGATTTTTCTCTTTGTGTTTTTCAATTCTTCGAAATAAAATGGGATGACACCAAGCGGGATTTGCACCTGTAATTAAAAGTGTATCGGCAAGTTCGATATCATCGTAAGCAATTGGAACAGAATCTTCTCCAAAAGTCTTTTTATAACCCACAACAGCAGAACTCATGCAAAGTCGGGAATTGGTATCGATATTATTGGTTTTCAAAAAACCTTTTACGAGTTTGTTTACCAAATAATATTCCTCAGTTAAACATTGTCCCGAAATATAAAATCCAACGCTGTCTGGTCCGTGTTTTTTTATTATTGAAGAAAAAACGGCTGCCGCGCGATCAAGTGCGGTATCCCAACTTACACGTTCCAGCGGATAGGATTTACTGCCGCGCATTTCCGGATATAAAATTCTGTCTGAAGTATCGTTGACTACGTAATGCAGATTCATTCCTTTAGAACATAACATTCCTTTATTAACCGGATGATCTTTGTCGCCTTCTACCATTACGCCGTTTTTGGCATCGTTGGTTACGATTATGCCGCAGCCAACGCCACAATAGGAACAGGTAGTTTTGATTTTGGTATTTTGCATTACAGTTCTTTTTTAGATACTATTTCTTGAATCTGCAGGGATTTAGATAAATCACTTATACAAAAATAAGTATTTTTACGTATAAATACGTATTTTTTAAATTTATTTTTCTATTTTTGATCAAATCAAATGAGTAACAACAAATTAGTTTTTAATCCGATAAAAATTTGGACTCATGAAAGAAGAACAAACCGCTTGTTATTCTTGTATCAATGAAAATTGTTTTATCAAGAAACATCTGCATTTAGAACAAATGAGCCAATTTGTTTCTAAAAAGCAAAATATTGTCTGCAAAAAATCGGATCAATTTATTACGGAAGGTGCGCCGCTGCAAGGACTTTACTTTATTTGCAAAGGAAAAGTAAAAACAGTAAAAACCGGAATTAATGGACGTGAACAAATTGTTCGCCTCACAAAAAACGGAGATACAATTGGATTTCGCGGATTTGGAACTGGTAAAAAATATTTGATTGGTGCTTATGCGCTGGAAGATACGGTTTTATGCAATTTTAGCAATGAAACTATGCTAGATATTTTAAAGCAAGTTCCTGAATTTACATATGCTTTAATGTTATTTTATGCCGAAGAATTAAACAAAAGCGAAAACAATATTCGTAAAATTGCGCATATGAATGTTCGTGAACGTGTGATTGATTTATTGCTTTATATTCATCGCAAGTTTGGACAAATCAATGGTTTAATTGATATTGATCTTTCGAGAAAAGAAATTGCGGATTTTGCCGGAACGACAGAAGAGCAGGCGATACGTGTAATTTCGAGTTTGAAAAAAGAATCGCTTATTAAAACGGTTGGAAAACGAATTGGGATTTTGGAAGTTTCAGAATTGAGATCTGAAATTATGGAGCATAAATATTTCTAATTTATTTACGTATTAGTACTTATTTGTTGTGCAGTATTTCTTCAAATAATAAAACTTTAGCATCAAGTTTCTTTTTGTTTTGGATAGGATTATATAGTCCTGAATTTCGAAATATTACAACTAAAGTTATTATTTCTTTTTCATTGAGTTTTTCTAAATCTTTTTTGAAGTAAAATTTTGAAGCATCTTTTATTCCAATGTTATCAAATCCAAAATCGTAGTTTATTAAAACGAATTTAAGACATTCGTCATGACTAAATTCTTTTTTTATTTTTAACCAATAAAGAGTTCTTTTTAATAAAGAAGTATTTCTAATATCGGTTCGAATATTATTTGCAGCATTTTGACAAGGACAACTTGGCTCTTTTATTTTTTCATAAATTTTATTGTAAGTAAAAATGAAAGCTTGAAAATCTTCTTTTTGAGCATTATTTAATTCTTTGGTTATAAATAAAAACTCTTCATTTTTATAAATAGGATTAAAGTCGCTTAGTAAAACTGCAATTGTGATTACCAAAATAATGACCAATCCGATAAATATTTTTAAAGATTTTTTTACCATGAAAAAAAAGCGTTTTTGTAGAGACGCACCGCAGTGCGTCTCCACGTCGAGTATAATTTATTTTTTTCTGCCAATAAATCGAATTACAGAACCTTTTCCGTTATGGAATATACCTTCGTTAAGTTCGATTTCTTTTTCTTCTAATTCGATGATTTCATAATTCAGAAAATCACTTTTGATTTCTTCGATAGAAAATAGAGATTCGATATCTTTTGGACCGCCTACTTTTTCGTTTACAGCAAGATATTCTAAATGTTTTTTGCTGAAAGCCTCAAAAATAATAATACCATTTTTGCGTAATAGTTTGTCAAGCTGTTTGTGAATTGCCGATTTAATTTCTGCCGGAAAATGCGCGTAAATTAAAGCAATCGCATCAAATTGATCTTCGTGAAAATCCAGCGTTTCTAATTCGCCGACTTGATAATCAATTGAAACATTGTTTGCTTCAGCCAGTTTTAAAGCTTTGTTTTTTCCTTCTTCGCTAATATCAAAAGCAGAAACTTTCCAGCCTGATTTTGCTGCAAAAATGGCATTTCGTCCTTCGCCTTCAGCAGGAAAAAGAATAGCGCCGGGATTTAGTTTTTCTAATTGTTCTTTTAAATAATTGTTGGGGTCTTCGCCGTACGCAAACTCTTCGCTGCTGTAACGGTCGTCCCATCGCTGAGTCCAGTTGTTCATGGTTTATATATTGAATTTAATTATTAAAGGTTTGTGGTCGCTGAGCGCAGTCCAGTCTTGATAAGTTCCTATTTCGACACTTTCCAGAGTTTCAATAAAATCATTTGAAGCAAAGCAGTAATCCAGATGATACGGTTTGTTTTCGTGTCTATAAAGATATAAAGTTGGATGCTCTTCTTTACCCTGAATTTGATTAAAATATTTATGATACGTGCTAAAAATATTTTTGTCGCTTAATTTGTTTACAACCGTTGTATGATTTCCTTCTCGTCGTGGTTTATCCCAAATGGTATTGCTGTTGAAATCTCCAATTAATATGGTTTTGGTTTCTTGAATTAGATCTTCATAATAATTAATTGCTTTCCAAACTTGGGTTACATATTGTCCGTCTTTATCTTCAGGATTGTTTGCCCAGATTGCAAATAAGATAAAATCTAATTTTCCTCCAGTTACGGCTATTGGTAAGATATTTTTAAAGTTTGGATTATGGCAATCTAACAATTGAAACCGATAATTGCTATAAGAGAAAACACCAAGTCCTTTATGCGGATTTGTTCCGTACCAAAGAATGTCGTTTGGCAATTGAATATTAGCAGGAAATCTTAATTTTTCAGGATTTTCACACTCAGAAATTACTGCAATATCAGGATTGTGGGCTAGAATGAATTCTGCTTTTTTTCTGAATGCCATGTTGCAATTCCAAGCTATGAGTTTCATTTGAGAAAATTATATCGGATTTAAAATATTTAAACTTGAAAATTCTTGATTAGGTTTGAATTCTATTCTTCCTAATATACAGAAGAAAGTATTCTGAAATTAAAGATGTAACAATGGATGAAAAGGCAATTAATCTATAATTTACGTTGCTGTGATGATAATAGTAAATGTTTTTATTGTCAGCTACAGTTGTGTATTTTATAATTTGAGATTCTAAATAACAAAAGAAAAAGTAATATAATATCAGAAGAGGGATAAAGATTAAAACCGAAATAAAGTTGGTTTTTCCGGATTTTTTAAGAATAGTGATTATGTAAAAACCAATTGGAATTATCGTTAATATAAAACCAAAATCAGGAATAAAAAACCTAAACTCTTTTCCTCCATAAAATCTTAAGTCATAATTAGCAATTTGACATACAAGGGTTCGAGTTAAAATTCTGTACTCTGTGTCATAAAATAAGCCAATTATAAAAAACAAGATTATGAAAACCAATAGAATAAGTATGTTTTTAAATTTCATAAAATAGACTTCTTTAATTTCTTGATGATCTTTATCCAAATGTACCTAATTTAATATTAAAAGTATTTGTGCTTTGTACAAAAAAATACCCTTTTCCAAAACTGAAAAAGGGTAAATTAAAAATGTATATTTTAGAAAATTAGATTAAATAGTGCTTGGTATTTTCAATCTTAACCAACAAATTTTGTTTCACCATTATTAATGTCAATTTCAGCAAAATTATGTTTTCCGATAACGATAAGCAGTTTGTTTGCATTATATCCTACATATCTAATTTCAGGTTCTCCTTTTTTTGGTTTTCCGCAAACAGAAATTACATTGGTCTGCCATTTTAGTTTACTTCTTTTGTAAGCCGAAATGGTTTGCAGATCATTTTCAACATAATAAATAATGTTGTCTTTTTTAATGCCTCTTTTTTGTGTTTTTGCGAAATTAATTTCAGAGTTTTTTGAAATTAAAGCATCATTGTATTTTTGGCCAATACCAGGCTGCGTAACAATGAAGGTTAACATTGATAGTTTTAAAAATTGTTTCATTTGGGGGATAGAATTTGGGGTTCGTAATCGATTCAAATATAATTAATTAAACGAGATATACTAAGTTTTTTGTAAATAAAAAAAATACCCTTTTCCGAAATAGGAAAAGGGTAAAATATTGAAGTGAATTTTGAAGAAAAATTATTTTTTCCAGCTAAAAATTCTAGGATTTACAGAAATCATTAACCATGCCCAATTGTTAGTATGGCCGGCATCTCCATTTTTAATAAATTCTAAAGTTTTAGAACCAAACATTTGAGAATAACCTCCTGAAACTGTTATATCTTTTTTGAAGTTATAACCAAAAGTTGCATCAATTTCAGTTCCTAAATATGAATCTAATTTTTCAGCTGGCGTTACTACATCAGCAGCAGATAAAAACACATGCGGAATCAAAGCAAACTGCCATTTGTTTACATTGTAATTTAATTTTACAAATGCATCTTGTAAACCAACATTCTTTAAATGATTTCCAACATAGAAATAATCCATATAACCGTTAAAACCATGGTTGGTTCCAAAAATAGGATTGAAAGATTTAATAACAGTACTTGCGTCGTTTGTATCTTTTCCAGAAAGGAATTCATATCCTAAACCAGCTTTAAAAGATTCTGTTATTTGGTACCCAAAGTTAGCAGCAGCATTCCAAGCGCTTACTTGTTGATCTGTGCTTTTCCCAGTTTGACCATAGGCCCAAAAACTAGTATCAATTTTACCTTTTTTATAAGCTAAATAAGGCCCAAAAGTCTGTGTGTAATCTACTAATAGTTTGTTATCAGGATTAGGATTAGGAGCATATTCGTAACCAGTATTCAGTAATAGAAAACTCAAACCAAAAGCTTCATTAAATTGGTTATGATACCAAGCATATTGCATAGCTTTATAATTTGCAACTGTATAAGGTGTCTGAATTAAATTTTCGGCAGTAGAGTTATAAGCTCCTCCAAAATCTAATTTTTGTTTTTCAGTATGAAACGAAACTGTAAGTGCATCATGACTTTGTGCCTGTTGTCCCCAATCTTGTTCTCCTAAAATACGCTGATTATCATACGAAAGTACCTGACGTCCCATTCTGGCGCTCCATTTTTCGGTGAAATTATATTGTGCCCAAGCTTCGAAAACAGCAACTCCATTTTTATCTGCTGTTGCAGCTGGAACTACATCTCCCCAGGTTCTGGTATTTTGCAGCGTTAATTTTACAATTAAATCTTCTTGTTTATAATTGAAATTTAAGCGAGAACGCTGTGAGATTTGTGATGTACCTTTTTGACCTTCTGGTAAAAGAGATTTGTATCCGTTTCGATATTCAAAACGCGGCCTTATTTGTAAATTTACATCTAATTCTTGCGCTTGTGCAGCAGTTACGCCTAAAAGTAATAGAACGATTAATTTTAATTTTTTCATAAAACTGGTAATTTTTTGATGGCGTAAAATTATAAGAAAATTAAGTCTTTGCTAATGATAAAAATCATTTATTTTGTTATTTAATTGGTAACTGGTACAAGTTGCTGTTTTTCAATTGTTTTTACTGTTTTAGCTTGTTTTTTGCTAACACTTTTGGTAATGGCATAGTGCATCCAGACCAAACATCCGGTTGAAAAAAGCAGAATAAAAATCCATGAACTAGACCAGATTCCGGTTGCAGTTAATAAATATCCGAAGATAATAGGGCCAAAGAAACCTCCCAAACCGCCAATCATTCCAACCATTCCGCCTACAACACCAACTTCATTTGGGAAATATTCCGGAATATGTTTGTAAACTGCGGCTTTTCCAATTCCCCATGAAATCCCAATTAGAATTACTAAAACTAAGAAAACCCACATATTGGCATCAAATTTAATAACTGTGATTCCTTTTGCTAAAAGCTCTTTTTTCTTAACAGCTTGGTTTTCTGCAACAACAACTTGCTGCCATGAAGTTGAAGTTGGAAAAATAGCATTCTCAGCATTGTTTTCTTTTTTCTGTGCGACCGCAAAATCTGTTTCACCAATTTTAATTTTGTCATTGGTAACAGCGGTAATAGTTCCTTTTTTGGTTGCTAAAACACCTGGGCCAGTAGTTGTAATTTCCATTTTCGGAATAGCTAATAAAGCGCTTAAAATTACTGAAGATCCTAAAACCCAATACATCACTTTTCTGGCACCGAATTTATCTGATAAATAACCTCCAAATGCTCTGATTACGCCAGAAGGAAGACTGAACATAGTGGCAAATAAACCACCCATAACTAAGCTGGTTTGATAAACGTTCATGAAATTTGGTAAAAGCCATTGTGAATAGGCTACAAAACAGCCAAAAACTAAAAAGTAATACGCTCCAAAACGCCAAACTCGGGCTGATTTTAAAGGAACCAGCATTTGAGAAACTGTTTTTGTATTGTTTTCTGGTTTTTTATTTTGTGTGAAAATCAAGAAGGCAATTCCAATTACCACTAAAGAAACAGCATAAATAACAGGAAGTATTTTCCAGCCGTTTTGTAGATCTTCGATCGAAAAATGATTTAATAGGGAAGGAGCTAAAAAAGTTGTTATGGCTGCGCCGGCATTTCCCATTCCGAAGATTCCCAAAGCGCGTCCCTGCCATTCTTTTGGGTACCAAATAGAGGTATAACCAATTCCGACTGCGAAACTTGTCCCGACCATTCCGAAGAAGAAACTTAGCAAAGCAAACATAAAAAAGCTGTCAGCGTAGGGAAGAAGAAACAATGGAATCGAGCTGAGAAGCAGTAAAAGTGAAAAAACATATTTTCCACCAAATTTATCTGTCAGGATTCCAATAGGTAGACGCATTATTGAACCCGTTAGAATTGGAATTCCTAAAAGCCATCCCACCTGAACAACGCTCCAGTGGAAAATTCCGTTATCGACTAAAAAGGTTACTAAAACGCCGTTTAATGTCCAGCAGGCAAAACACACGGTAAAAGCCAATGTGTTCAAAAATAAAATTTTGTGTGATTGAGATAATGAGTTTGTAGTTTTCATAGCACTTATATTTTTTTGTAAAAATAAGTACTATAACTTAGTTAAAACATGCTAAAACGCAGTTTTTGCAAAATAATTACGTATTTATACGTATTTTTTTAAATCAAAGAATACTCAGTTGCTTTATTAGAAAGTTCCATTAGGTTCTTTACTTTTAACTTTTTCATCAGGTTAAAACGATGTACTTCTGCAGTTCGTTTACTAATGTCAAGTGCTTCGGCGATTTCTTTGTTTCCTTTTCCGGATAATAAAAGAGTCAGGATTTCTTTTTCTCTTTTGGTAATCATCATTTCGTCACTTAAGTTTTGCTTAGGTTCTAATGAATTTGAAGGATTTGTCAATTGACCAATTAAGATAGATGAAATGTCTCCGCTGAAGTATTTTCCTCCGGCAGAAACCGTATGAAGTGCTTTTAAAAATTCTTCTTTGCTTGAACCTTTCAATAAATAACCATCGGCTCCGGCTTTTATGGATTTCAATACGTATTCTTCCGATTCGTGCATCGAAAGCATAATAATTTTTATGTTATTATTTTCGCTTCTAAGTTTTTCTACTAGTTCGATACCGGTTAAGTTTGGCATACGAATATCGGCTATAAGTAAATCGGGTTTGCTTTCCGCTACTACGTCAAGAGCGTCGGCTCCATCAATTGCTTCGCCCACAACCTCAATGTTTGCTTCGTTTTCCAAAAGGGATTTGATTCCGTCTCTAACAAAAACATGATCATCTGCCAGGACTACACGAATGATATTACTCATAGTTTACTTAATTTTGGTTTTGGAATTTTACGTATATTCATCTATAAAGAAGACGCTAATATACGTAATTTTTTAGATTTTAATTTCTAACATTAAAATTTCTAATGTTGGAAATTCTAAATTATACAATTGTACTTAGTATTGTCAGGCTGAGCGAAGTCGAAGCCCACGTAAGCAGCTCTACAAAGATTGTCGATTTAGATTGCGCGGGCTTCGACTTCGCTCAGCCTGACAAACGATGATTAGACGTTTACGTAAATTATCTAATTATCAAATTATATCTTATTTAAGTATCGGGATATTAAAAGTAATCCTTGTTCCTTCTCCCGGAATTGAGTTGATGAAAACGCGGCCGTTGATGTATTGAATTCTTTCTTTCATAAATAAAAGTCCCATTCCGGATTCGCTGTTTCGTTTTTTATCGACTGTATTGATATCGAAACCTTTGCCGTTATCATCGATAATAACGCTTAAAAGTGTTTCGCTGTGTGAAAGCTGCACGATAATATGTGAGGATTCGGCGTATTTTATGGCGTTGTTTATGGCTTCCTGTGTAAGGCGATAAATATTGATTTCGATTAAGGAATCTAAACGCTGGTCGAAATCGGTTTTATTGTAGAAAAGGATTTCTTTTCCGGTTAGTTTTGAAAGTTCCTGTGTTAGTTTTGCCAGAGAAGAAACGATTCCGTGATCACTTAATTCCGGAGGCATTAAATTAAAAGTTGCGGTTCGTACACCTTTTATAATATCTAACGAAAGTTTTTTTAGGTATTCAATTTTTTGTTCTGATTTTTCTTTGTCGTCTAAATTGATGCTTTCCAGACTGAATTTTAAACCAGTAAGCATTTGTCCAATTCCGTCGTGAATTTCTTTGGCGATTCGGTTTTGTTCGTTTTCCTGATTTTCAACAATTTTGCTCGAAATAATCTTTTGCTGATTGATTTTTTCGGTTGTGTTTTCAAGATTTAAACGTTCGACTTCTCGCTGTGCTTTTTTGCGTTCGGTAATGTTGAAACAAACAATCAAAAGTTCCAGTTCGTCTTTTTTAATGGTTACGGGAACCATTGATAAATCCAGCCAAATGGTTTGATTTTCTTTGTTTAAAATTTTGATTTCGCCCTGCCAGCCGCTTCTTTGTTTTTCAAAAATAAGTCGGTCAATATTGATTTGCTCTTTTTCATCAACGGTTAAAACTTCTGAGAATTTTTTGTTAGATGAAAATTTGGTATAGTTTAAAAGTTTGGCAAATTTTTCTCCAATATGAATGATCGAACCATCGGGCGCAATTCGGCAATAGAGTAAAGTATTCTCCATTGCGTAGTTAAGCGATTTTAATTCTTTAACCGAATTTTCTTTGATTTCACTGATGATTTCAGTGTCGTAAGCCAGTTTTAAAGCTTTCTTTTCTGAAGATAAAAGTCTTGTAATTAATCGTTCTATCTTTTTATTTGTTGGCTTGAAAATGAAGAAGAATTCTAAAAGCAGGACCAATAAGGTAAAACCAAAAATCCAATATTCTATTTTGCGCTGTTCTGTAACTTTTTCGTGTGCTTCTAGATCGTATTGGGTTACAATCTGATTCATTTTTGAAAGGAAATAACCTTCGTTTTCTAAAATTGTATTTACTAGTTTTTGATTTTCTGCGGATTGTTTTTTCTGCTTTAAATTCAATAAAAACGAATCGGTTGTTTGTGCAATTTTATTGAAAATTGGATTGATTTCCAGATATAATTTACTGAGTGTTTCTGATTTTTCTTTTGGAAAAGCTAAACTGTCACTGCCATTTTCGAGTGCATTTTGGTTTTTTTTCCAAAGTGATAAAACATCTTGTAAATGTGAAATTTGTTTAGCAGAAGCAGTATCAGAAACATAATGCAGAATCAGAACTTCTTTGACAATTTTCTGGCTCAGCATTCTTTGCTTTCCCGAAAAGTTAATAATTTTAGAATCGCTTAACTGCTGATTTAAATTGTATTGAACTAAAACCTGACTGACAATTATAGTTAAAGCAATAGTAAGAAGTGCAAAAAAATACAGACGGCGTAAATTTTTGAATGTGATTTTATCTTCTTCCTGATTGCTTTTCTTCATAAAGTCAGTTTACAATCCTAAAGATGCTTTTATAAGATTTAAATTTTCTTCAGAATAATTGATTTTTAAGGCTTCCTGATGTCCTTTGTCTGACATTTTATCCCAGGTTTTTTTGATGATGTTTTTCAGCTTTTCTTCATCGTGTTTATGAACGAAAGGTTCTAAGTAATATTCTAAAAAAACGAGACAAATTACATCTTCTAATAATTGTGTTTCGTGATCTTTTTTAAGTAATTTTTTCTCTATTAGAAATGAAACACGATCGATGAAAGCCTGATCGTAACCTGCTTTCTCAAGAATTTCGGCTGTAGTTTTAGCGTGGAATTTCTTCAATTCTTCTCTCCATTTCAAATAACCCACACGATCCATTGGATATGATTCACGAGCAACTTTCCATCGGCAGATGTGCTGTGCTTTTGACGCAATCTGAATTTCTTCTGAAGCATTGGGTTCAAACTGCATCAGTCTTTCGTACATCCTGTTTGAATACAATAATTCTTTTGGATATTCTTTGTTTTGGTCGGTTTCGAGGTTTGGATCCTGAGCGTTTTCAGCATCAATCCATTCGCTTGCTTTTTGAAAAGGTGTAGTCATTTTTTGGTTTGATAATAGATTTCAAAGATACGGAATTAAGTTTTTTTTCGCCACGAATTTCACGAATTAGCACGAATTATTGTTTTTGTTTTTTTGCCACAGATTAAAGGATTTTTTGGATTTAATCTGGTGTTAAGTTTTTTTGCCACGAATTTCACGAATTCCACTAATTTAATTCGTGCTAATTCGTGAAATTCGTGGCAAATAATTTTAATCCTTTTAATCTGTGAAATCTGTGGCTTTAAAATTAATCTACAAATCCAACAAAAACTTCATTTTCAACTACTTTAATCGGATAGGTTGCAATTTTAAAATCGTCTCCATTTAAGTTAGAACCATCTACTAGTGAGAATGTTTTTTTATGCATTGGGCAGGCAATTTTTGGAATATCATCTGTAGATCCTGTCATTCCTCTTGAAAGTACCATTTCCATTTTGTGCGGACAGGCGTTTTGGCAGGCGTACCATTCATTACGGCGTGTGAAATTGAAAATAGCAATCTGCTTGTTTTTGTATTTAATGCAGCCGCCGCGATTAGTAGGGAAATCTTCAACTTTGCCCGCTTTAAACCAAATTGTTGCATCGCTCGCATGAACTGTTTCGTATTGATTTAAGATTTCTTCCATTTTGATTGAGTTTTGATTTCCTGTTTCTTAGCCCTCTTTTTACAATCAAGAGAGTTTTGATGGCGCAGTAAAAAAGAGGGTAAGAAGGACAGCAAACGTTATTGATATTTTTTTGTTTTTTGGAGCTTATTTTTTATTTTTTGAAACACATAGAGACATAGACTTAAAATTGAAAAAAGAATTGTCAAAAGAAAATCATTTCTAAACTAGAGAAGTGAAAAACATTTTTGGGTTGCAAAATCTATGTCTCTATGTGTTTTGTATATTTTAATTTATGACCAGGCTTTTGGCGCTTTTTGATCTCTTAACGGAACAAAAACAGCATTGTCGTCTTTCTCGTCTGAGTTTACGAAATGATTAAAGCGTTTTAATAATCTTGGTTTTTCCAGAACTTGTTTCCATTCGCATTCAAAAGTGTTTACCAAAGTCTGCATTTCGGCTTCTAATGTTTCACAGATTCCTAAGCTGTCTTCGATTATAACTTGTTTTAAATAGTCTAAACCTCCGTCTAATTTTTCTAACCAGGTCGAAGTTCGAATCAGCGGGCCAGCGGTACGGATATAATACATTAAGAATCTATCCATGTATTTGATAACCGTTTCTTTATCAATTTTCTCTGCTAATAAAACGGCGTGTTTTGGATTTGCACCACCATTTCCGGCGATGTATAAATTCCAGCCGCCTTCAACGGCAATTAATCCGAAATCTTTTCCTCTTGCTTCCGCACACTCACGAATGCAGGCCGAAACACCGCCTTTTAATTTATGCGGAGAACGGATTCCTTTGTATCTGTTTTCAAGTTCGATGGCAAATCCGGCGCTGTCGTCCATTCCGTAGCGACACCAGGCATTTCCAACGCAGCTTTTTACGGCACGAAGCGATTTTCCGTAAGCATGACCGCTTTCAAAACCGTTGTCAATTAAGATTTTCCAGATTTTAGGCAGATCACTTAAATGCGCTCCAAATAAATCGACTCTTTGCGCTCCGGTAATTTTGGTGTATAAATCGAATTGTTTGGCTACTTCGCCAATAACAATTAATTTCTCGGCAGTAATTTCACCTCCGGCAACTCTGGGAACTACAGAATACGTTCCGTTTCGTTGAATATTAGCCAAAAATCTGTCGTTTGTATCTTGAGTAGTAACATGTTTGTTTGCCGTATCGTTATAAATACTGGAGAAAATAGAGGCTACAACTGGTTTACAAACTTCGCAGCCGTCGCCCTTTCCGTGATGATCTAAAACATCATAAAAATTCTCGTATTTATTGATTTTTACCAAATCGAATAATTCCTGACGTGTATAACTAAAATGCTCACAGATTACTTCTTTAACTTCTTTTCCAAGTGATTTTTGAGTGGCTTTTACCAAATCTGAAACCATTGGTTTACAGCCGCCGCAGCCAGAAGTAGCTTTAGTTGCTTTCACAACATCTGAAAAACTAGCGCAGCTTTCATCTAAAATTTTACAGCAGATGGCGCCTTTGGTAACATTTTCGCAAGAACAAATTACAGCTGTATCTGGCAAATCCATTACGCTTCCTAAACTTGAACCTTCAGAACCGTCACGAGAGCCTAAAATCAAATCTTCCGGATTTTTAGGTAATGCCATTTCGTTACTGTAAATCTGGAAAAGTGAATTATAATCGCTCGAATCTCCAACCAAAATTCCGCCTAAAAGTGTTTTAGAATCTTTGGTAACATTGATTCTTTTATAAACACCGCTTAATTTATTCTCATAAATAATGGCGGTTACGTTTTCATTTTCAACAAAAGGATCACCAAAACTCGCAACTTCGACACCAATTAATTTTAATTGTGTCGACATATCGATGGTTTCTCTCATGGTTTTAGAACCATTTAAGATTTGCTCTGCAGCGACATCTGCCATTTCGTAACCCGGAGCAACAAGTCCATAAATGTTTTGATTGTAAAGTGCCGCTTCGCCAATTGCATAAATAGAAGGATCTGATGTCTGCATTTGATTGTTTACCACGATTCCGCCTCGTAAACCCACTTCAAGTCCTGAAACTCGAGCTAATTCGTCGCGAGGTTTAATTCCGGCAGATATAACCAACATGTCTACTTTTAACAATTCGTCGTCAGCAAACATCATTCCCGTTATACTTTCTTTTCCATCTATATATTGTGTTGCTTTGTTAAGATGAATTCCAATATTTAATTCTTCAATTTTTGATTGAAGCATATCACTTGCACCTTTATCTAATTGTCTCGGCATTAAACGCGGAGCAAATTCGACAACATGCGGGTTCAATCCTAAATCCCTAACGGCTTTTGCAGCCTCAAGACCTAATAATCCTCCGCCAAGGACAGCGGCTTCGGTTGCGCCTTTTTGTTTTATCTTTTTGGCGTAAGCCATAATAGCATCTAAGTCTTCGATAGTTCTGTATACAAACACGCCTTCTTTTTCGACTCCGTCAATTGGCGGAACAAAAGCTGATGAACCTGTTGCTAAAACTAAGTAATCGTACGTATGTGTTTTTTCTAAATGTGTATGTATTGTTTTTTCGGTACGATTTATATCTGTAATTAATTCTGATGTATTTAGAATAATGTTGTTTTCAGCATACCATTCGGTTGTTGATAATGATAAATCATCGGCCGTTTTTCCTCCAAAGTATTCACTTAAATGAACACGGTCGTAAGCGCGCCTTGGTTCTTCACCAAAAACGGTAATTTGATACTTTTCCTGTCCTGATTTTGCAATGAACTTTTCACAAAATTTATAACCAACCATGCCGTTTCCAACTACTATTACTCTAATCATGATTTCTTTAATTAAGTATTACTACGCAAATATAAGTATTAATACTTATAAAAATACGTATTGAGTATATTTTTTTAAGTAGATGTAGTATTTGGAGAATACGTATTTCATCGTAATCTTTTACGTAGTGCGGGTTTTTAATGAAATGGAATACTGATAATTATTTTAAATTTGAAAAGATTCTAAATAAGAAATTCAAAATATTGTCGTAAATTCATAAGAATTTTACTTGTATTTTGTTAAATGATGTTATTTCAAATAAAACGTTATGAAAAATATACTTTCACTTTTGTTCTTACTTTCTGTAATGACTGGCTGTAAACCTACAGCAGACAAAACTTCAAATACACAAACTATTTCTGAATATGGTTCTCAGGAAGATGAAATGAAATATTATTTTACAGCAACCGGAAATGAACCGTTTTGGGGTTTAAAGATGGGAAATGAGGAAATTATATTTACTTCATTAATTCCGGGAAAAGAAAAACTTGTTTTTGCACCTGTTGATGCAATCAAAGAGATGGATGCTAATGTTAAGATGTATAAAATTGCTAACGAAACTTCGACAGCAACTATTACAATTCAGCAGGTAGATTGCCAGAATTCAATGTCGGGAGCCATTTCACCTTATAAAGTTTCGATAGAAATTAAAAATAATTCAGAATTAGAAACCAAAAAAAATGGCGGCTGCGGAAAATATAATACGGATTATCGCTTACATGATATTTGGGTTTTGGAAGAACTCAACGGATTTAAAGTTTTTGTAACTGACTTTCAAAGAGAATTGCCAAGAATTGAAATCAACTCTTCTGAAAATAGATTTATGGGTTACGGAGGCTGTAACGCGATAAGCGGAACTATTTTTTATGAAAAGAATTTACTTCGATTCTCTAAAGTTATTTCGACTTTAATGGCTTGTGCGCCGGGAAATAAAGAGGGGGAGTTTACAAAAGCGCTTCAAAATACGACTACTTATGGTATTGAAAACAATAGATTGACTTTATCAAATCCTTCGGGTAAACTTTTGGTTTTTAAGAAAGTAGATTAATGTTTTTGAGTTTTAAAAATGTCCTAGAATGGTTTAAAAATGACTTATAGTAATATAAAAATGACTTAAAGCTGGAATATTTTTGTAAAATAAAACTTATAAATATTTATTTTACATGAAAAAGATTTTAATGTTGTTTATTGCGGTGTCATTAGCTTACAGCTGCAAATCAAGTAAGACTACAAATTCTGTAGCTGCGACTAACGAAAATGCAATCGAAAAGAAATTACAACAAACCTGGATTTTAGAGAATTTAAACGGAAAAGTAATTACGGATAAAGATTTTTCCAACGCTCCAAAATTAGAAATGTCTTCATCAAGTTTTTCTGGATCAACAGGATGCAATGGTATTAAAGGAAGTTTAGAATCTGATGGTGCCGGAAAACTTAAGTTTCCTAATCTTACATCAGAAACTAAAAAATGTGATGCAAAAAAAGAAGGTGAATTTATGCAGTTATTAAGAACGACTTCTGGTTATTCTATTGAAAACAACAAACTTTATCTTTCTAATCAGTTTGGACTTACAATGTCCTTTAAAAAAGGTTAATTAAAAATGAAAGGCTTCGATTAATTTCGAAGCCTTTTTTATTTTGTCATTTCGAGGAACGACAATATTATGTTTAATTCTCATCAAAAGATAAAAAAAATCTGTGCACATCTGCATTTTCGCGTAAGCAAATCCGTTTAATCCGCGTGCCATCTCGCATTGTTATTCCAATAATTCTTTAGGATCTTCATCATCCCCTTCAATAAAATCCAATTCTAAAGCTCGTACAGTCTGAACCGCATTTCCGGCAATTCCACGAATCGATCCGTACATTCCTAAAGTATTGTGAACTACTTTTTCGATTTGTTTTTCACGTTGTTTCCAGATTCTCTGCATCGCTCTTTTCTCTGCATCAAGATCGCCTTGCATTTGGGTGAAACCTTCTACAATTCCTTCAATCTGCAAACGGAATTCGTTGCTTGTTAAAAAATCATACAACATCGACATTTTATCGCCTTTGTTTTCCTGTGCCTGAACGGCCTGACTTACCTGAATTAGTGACTGACGTAAAACAGCGCTTAAACCTTTAAATTCTTCATACGTACAAATCCAGATTCCGTCGCGCATTCCCATACGTTCCATTCCGGCCGGCATAACTTCGGTTACCAAAACGCCGATATTGGCTCTTTTAGTTCTGATATCGTTTTTAAACTTTTCGATCCAAGATGGCTGAAAAGCTTTTGTTCTTTTACTTTCGTAATAAATAGAACCGCAATTTTGTAGTTCGCGCGTGTTTACAATTTGAAGACAATCAGCACCATTTGCACCTTTTTTAACTTCGTCGATACTATCAAGCGGGAAATTATTTGCCAGCCATTCTTCAATCGCTAATTCCATTACTTCCCCTTGTAACTGCATAGAGCCTTGTTCCTGCTTGCGTTTCATTTCTTCGATCAGCTTTTTTTGATCGTCAGATTGTTTCTGGTATTCCTTGATTTTCAGCTCGTTTTTCTCTTCTTCCTGTTTGCGGATTTTATCACGTTCTAAAACCAGAGTGGCATTTAATTGCTTTTGTGCTTCGGCTTCAATTGCTTCTTTCATTTCCAGTTTTTCACGCTGTAATTTTGCAATTTCACCTTCCATTTTATTTAATTCCCTGATTTTTTCTGATTTTTCAGAGAGTTCTTTTTCCATTAAAAGCAAACGATCTTTGTTTTCTTCTTCGAGTTTGGCTTTTACTTTTTCAGAAATTTCTTTTTCTGCCGTTTTTTTCTCACGCTCTAAACGCTCGGCAAAAAGTTCGTTTTCCTGTTTCTTTTTAGCTTCAAATTCGGCTTTGGCTTTTTCGAGCTGCTCTTTTTTAAGTTCTAATTCTTTATTTTGGATCGTTGCTTTTTGTTGAAATTCTTTGCGTATACTATCTTCCAACTGATGTTTTAAAACATCATTGACATCGATAGGAGTTCCGCAGTTTGGGCACTGAATTGAAGATTGTTCAGCCATTTTTATTGATTTTATTTTGTAGAATTATAATTTGCTAAGGTATTTAAAAGTTCTCTTTTTATGGGTGAGATTGGTGTGATAAATTGTAACGTTTTTTTGATTGCCACGAATTACACTAATTTTCACGAATTAGTTTTGATTAATCTCGCAAAGTCGCGAAGTCGCAAAGTTTTTTTAGCCACAGATTAAAAAGATTAAAAGGATTTTTGAATTGCCTCCAGCTTTAGCTGGAGGTACAAAAGATGAATAGGAAAAGGCTTTGGCCAAACAACTATTAGATTTGGCTAAAGCCTTTTAAACTTAATTCTTTTTTCCATCCAGCTAAAGCTGGACGCAACTCAAAAAAAACTTTACGGCTCTGCGACTTTGCGAGATTAAATTATAAAGCAATCTTAGCGAGAACTACTTTTATGCAATAAAAATTCAACCGCAGCTTTTGTAATCTCAGATTCGTCTTCTTTTGATGTAATAATCGAAACATCTGTTCGTAAATTGACTTTTTTTAATTCAATAAGGCCTATTTCTGGATCTTGATTATTTTTGGCAATATTCGAAGGAACAATCGAAATTCCTAATCCGTTTTTGACTAATTGTACGATGGAATTAATATTATTGGCTTCGTGAATTATCTTCGGCGTAAAGCCATAAAATGCACAAAGCTCTAATAAAACTTCATGATAATGTGGTGCGTAATCTTTGTTGAAAAACACGAAAGTTTCCTCTTTTAAATTCAAGATCTCTTTTTCAGATTTTAGCTGAATGTTGTTTTTATTGAATACAATTGAAAATCCATCCTGAAACCATAAATGCGATTTTATTTTAGGAGATTTTATGGGAGAACGTATAATTCCCATTTCGATTTTTCCTTGTTCTAAAGCATCAATTTGCTTTGTGGTAGAAACTTCAAAAAGCTTGAAATTCACATACGGAAATTGTATTTTTAGATGTTTTATTAAATCTGAAATAACTGCCGAATAAATAGAACTGATATAAGCAATACTAAATTCGCCCGAAACATTCTCGGCAATCTTTTTTGTTTTTAAAGAGATATGTTCCAAATTTTGAAAAAGTGCTTTGACTTCTTCTTCGAAATATTTTCCAGCTTCAGTAAGTTCTACTTTTTTATTGTTCCGAATGAAAAGCTTCGCCTGAAGTTCTTCTTCCAATTCGATAATTTGACGACTTAATGGCGGCTGCGAAATAAATAGTTTCTCTGATGCTTTAGTAAAGTTCAGTTCTTCGGCTACAGCCAAAAAATATTTTAGATGACGTAATTCCATGATACTTTAAAAGTATTATTAATTGATAAAAATAGTATTTTTAAAGTATTTATGAAAAGAATAGTTTTGAAAAAAAATAATGGACCACGGATTTTACGGATGAAACAGATTCGCACTGATTTGTTTTATATAAAGATTAAATAATATCTGCGTCAACCCGTTTAATCCGTAAAACCCGTGGGCAATAAAAAAACAATGACTATGAAAAAATCAACTATTACTGAAATTAAAGAACGATTTGATAATGATGTTGAACGATTTTCGAATTTAGAAACAGGGCAATTGTCGACTATTGACGCGAAAGTTTCGTTAGAATTAATTACGGAAGCTTCAAAACGAATTGTTCCAAATGCGACTTATGTTTTGGATATTGGCTGCGGTGCGGGAAATTACACTTTAATGATGTTGTCTAAATTGCCAAATTTAAACTGCACTTTGGTTGATTTGAGTTTGCCAATGTTGGATAAAGCTTTTGAAAGGGTTTCAGCAGAAACAAATGGAAAAGTTGAAATTAAACAAGGTGATATTAGGGAAGTAGATTTAGAAGAAAATAGTTTCGATATTATTTTGGCTGGTGCGGTTTTACATCATTTAAGAGATGATGAAGATTGGGAAACTACTTTTACAAAGTTGTTTAAATTATTGAAACCGGGTGGTTGTTTTATGATTTCAGATTTAATCACACAGGATACTGATTTGTTGAATGAATATACCTGGCAGCGCTACGGCGAATATTTAGAAGGAATAGGAGGGGCAGAATATCGCCAGAATGTATTTGATTATATTGCTAAAGAAGATACGCCAAGATCAATGAATTACCAATTGGATTTGATGAAAAGGGTTGGTTTTAAAAGCGTTGAAATTTTACACAAGAATATGTGTTTTGGTGCTTTTGGCGGAATTAAATAAAAAAGGTTTGCCACGAATTACACTAATTTTCACGAATTAAATTTTTCTTTGAGAATAAAAATTAGTGCAAATTAGTGTAATTCGTGGCAAACAAAAAAACTATGCAATTTGTTTTGGAGCAGGGAATTTAGTTCTTAAGTCAAAAACAAGTTCTGATGCTCCGTTTTGTTGTAAATAATCCAGCTTTTCAACAGCTTCTTCCATTGTTGGAATATGTCCTGCGGGAATCCACCACATGGCAGTGTGTGCTTTTCCGAATTTCTGAAACCATTCTTTTCTACGTTTTAAAAACTCGCTGTGAAAAGTTTTGTACATATAATGTTCCAAAGTTTCGATACTTTCCCAAACCGATACATTGATGATAATTTGCTCATCATTATACGGATTTAAACTTGTTGCGTTGTAACTATCGTCTTTTAATCTCCAGATAAATCCTTCGCTTTTTTCGGCTAAAGTATTTACTAAATCTAAATTGTCGACAAATTCTTTCATGATTGGGTCGTTGATATCGACTCCTTTCATTTTGGCAATATTAATTTCTGCTAAATGGTATTCGCTCATATTTATATTGTTAATTATGAAGCAATTTAGTTTTTTTTGAAATATATCCTAGAAAGAATTAAACGATATCTACAACAATTTTTCCAATGGCAGAATTATCACTAACAGCTTTGTGAGCTTCCATAGCATTGTCTAAATTGAATTTTCTTGGATCAATTAATGGTTTTAGTTTTCCTTCTTCAATAAATTTTGTGGTTTCTTTTAAAATATGCCCGTGATGTTTTCTTCCTTCGTTACCAATCATTGGACGTAAAACAAAAACGCCATGAATACTTGCATTACGAAGTGAACTTATTGCTAAAGTATGAGTCCCAAAAGCATAACAGCTGCTAATTTGGCCGTAATGACGAATAGCTTTAAGTGAATCATCAAAAGATTGACCTCCAATGGTATCGTAAATAACATCAAAACCTTTTCCGTCTGTGTATTGATTTACGTAATCTTCAACGGGTGTATTTTTATCAATCGCGGTTGCTCCATACGATTTAACGATTTCTGCTTTTTGAGAAGAAACCGTTGCATAAACATCTGCACCAAAAATTTTAGCCAGTTGTACAACCATATGCCCAACTCCGCCAGCTCCTGCGTGAACAAGTACTTTATCTCCTTTTTGAACTCTGGCTCTGTCAATTAAACCTTCCCAAGCGGTAAGTAAAACTAACGGAATTCCAGCTGCTTCTTTCATGGTTAAGTTTTTCGGTTTTATTGCCAATAAATCTGCATCGACAGCAGTATATTCTGCCAAAGTTCCCTGAAGGCCAAGAACGCCGCCGGCAAGTCCGTAAACTTCGTCACCAACTTTAAAATCCGTTACGTCTTCGCCAACTTGTTCAATTACTCCGGCAAGATCTGTTCCTAAAACAGCTGGTAAAACAGGCGATGCATAAGGTGAAAGTCCAAGTCGGATTTTGTTATCGATTGGGTTTACACCGCTTGCGTGTATTTTAACTAAAACTTCTCCTTTTTTTGGAGCTGGTTTTTCAATTTCAGTTTTTACGAACTCAGATTCGTATGTATTGGTAAAAAGTGCTTTCATAGCTTTATTTATTAAAGTATTTGGATTGTTTTGTAAACCTGAATTGGTGCAGAAGTTAATGCTTCGCTTTTAGTAATAAAATCTTGTAAATGCGGTTGATTGTTATGGATATCAAGTCCGGCCTGATCTTTCCATTCTTCCCAAATAATGAATACATTATCGGTTGTGTGTAGATCGTAACGAACGCACGCTTCTTCTTTTCTGGTTTGTGTAACAAGGTTTTGAATCAGGGTTTTAACTTCTTCAATATTTTCTTGTTTACTTTTTATAATTGCAGTGATAGAGATCATGATTATAAGTTTTTAAAGGTTTCTTCTAAATGTTTGGTGTAATTTTCTTTGAAGATGACAATGTTTTCTGCAGTTGCACCTTTTTCAACGTCGTGAAAATGGAAACTGTTTAATTTTTCCATACCTACAAATTTATTCATTTTATGGAAACCAAACATAGCTCCTTGATCTACAGATGTTTCTTCGAAGAATTCTCCCGGAAGTGTAAAGGCAGTTGCCGGTGCATTCCAACTTGTAGTCAGCATATATTTACGTCCGTGTAATTGTCCGCCTGTCCCGTAATTGATGTCAGGATTTACTCGGCTTCTTCCATCGCTTTTGTAAATTCCTTTTTGGTGTCCGGCTGTGAAAACGTCGTCGATGTATTTTTTGAAAAGATTTGGTAATTGAAACCACCAAACTGGCGTGTGATATACTACAACATCTGCCCAAACGAATTTTTCTACTTCTTCGTCTAAATCAAAGTTTTGTTTGATGTCGGTTGTTCTAATTTCGAATTTGTTACTGTTTTTTAAGTATTCAATTGTCCAATCGGTAACGGTTTCATTGAATTTTCCGCCTGAATGTGCAAAATTTTGACTTCCGTTGATGATAAATATTTTCTTCATTTTACTTTTTGTTCTGATGAATCTGGGTTGCGTGAGGGATAGAGGCGGTATCCTTTTATGAAGCGATAGCGGAATAAAAGATATAGCCGAAAGCCCGCCCCGAAGGGACACGCCCAAATTCTAATTATTTAATTTTTTGAGATTTTTTTTTGAAACACATAGAAACATAGATTTTTTAGCTTTTGAAAAAGGTTGTAAAAAGAAACTAGTTTCTCACACATAGCTCTCAAAGTTTGTCATTCCGAGGAACGAGGAATCGCACTAGAAACTCTATAAAGAATGTCGACAATCTTTGTCGAATCCCGAGTGCGATTCCTCGTTCCTCGGAATGACAAGATTGTGTGGCTATGTTTTTTTAAACAAGTGAAACGCCTTTATCGATAAAGAAAAATCTATGTTCCTATGTGTTTAAAATATTATTGAAGTTTCGAAATTGCCTGATTAATAAAATCAAGTTCTGAAGCTGATAAATCGAAATCCATTGTTTTTGCGTTTGAAATTGCTTGTTCTGCATTTCTTGCTCCGGCTAAAACAATTGTGATTCCTTTTTGTAAAGTTGTCCAGCGTAAAACTAATTGTGAGATTGAAATGTGTTTTGCGTTTGCTAATGAACTTAATTCTTCAACTAAAGTTTTTACTTTTTGAAGATCGAATTGACCGAAATAGCCATTTCTATGATCATTATCTTTTAATTTACTGTCAGTGAAATATTTTCCGGTTAACAAACCTCTTTCCATCGGACTGTAAGCAATGATTCCGATGTTTTCCTGAATGGTAAGCGGAACTAAATCAGTTTGAATTGCCTGATTCAGCATACTAAAAGGAACTTGATTTGAAGCTAACTGAATTGTTTTTTGCGCTTCTTTAATTTGTTCAGTATTGTAATTACTAACTCCGGCTGCTCTGATTTTTCCTTGTTGAATAAGAATTTCCATAGCTTCCATAGTTTCCTGAATTGGAGTAGTGGAGTCCGGCCAGTGAATTTGCAATAAGTCAATATAATCTGTTTGAAGGCGTTTTAAGCTTTCTTCAACTTCTTTTATGATGTTGCTTTTTGAAGCGTATTTATAGATTGGTAATTTTTTTCGGTTGTCATCGGCATCAAAAAAGAAATCGCCTTTTCCGTTATTGCTTCCGTCCCAAACCAAACCAAATTTGGTTAACAATTGTACTTTTAAACGATCTTGAGATTTTAAAGCTTCGCCAATCATTTCTTCACTTAAACCAAATCCGTAAAAAGGAGCGGTGTCGATTGTGGTTACGCCGTGAGCGATTGATGCGTGAATGGAGTCGATTGAGTCTTTCTTTTCGTTTCCGCCCCACATGTTTCCGCCAATAGCAAATGCACCGTAAGTTATAGTTGATAATTCAAGTTCTGAGTTGCCTAATTTTCTATATTCCATGATCTTAAAATTAATGTCTTAAAATTATTTGACAAAATTATACCATTTTTTTAACTGTTAAATTGTATAAATTTGTCTTTTTTAGGTATATTTGCATCCTGAATTAATTGCTGCAGATTATGAAAAAAGAAAATTTATACGAACCGTTTACAGTATCTTTTGAAACATTAAATGAATATCCCGATGTTGGAGATCGTCATAATTTCTTTGAATTGGTTTATATTTTGGGCGGAACTGGAACGCAGTGCATCAACAAAAATATTTTTGAATATGATGCGGGACATATGTTTTTATTGACGCCTGAGGATTGTCATAATTTTACAATTGAAACCGAAACGAAGTTTTTCTTTTTGAGGTTTAATGATATTTATTTGAAGAATTCGAGCCTGCAAAACGAGAATATTCAGCGTTTAGAATATATTCTGCAAAATGCTAATCATCAGCCGGGTTGTATTTTAAAAAATCATGCTGATAAATGTTTGGTGAAAGTAATGGTGGAAGCCATTATTCGGGAACATCAGGATAAAGATGTTTACAATAAAGAGTTGATTCAGCAATTGGTTAATACATTGATTATTATTGTGGCAAGAAATATTGCGAAGTATTTACCGGAGCAGGTAAATATTAATTCTGAAGCCAGAGCGATGGATATTTTGCAATATATTCAAACGAATATTTATTATCCTGAGAAGATTAAAGCGGAATCTATTAGTGATTATTTTGGAATTTCGAATACGTATTTGGGACGCTATTTTAAAAAACATGCCAGCGAAACGATGCAGCAATATATCAGTAATTATAAAACGAAATTAATTGAACATCGTTTGCAATTCAGCGATAAGCGTATTAATGAAATTGCGTATGAATTTGGTTTTACGGATGAAAGCCACTTTAATAAATTCTTTAAGAAACAGAGAGGGAATAGTCCTTCGGAGTTTAGAAAGACGATTCGTATTAGTGCATAAACACGAATTACACGAATTTGCACTAATTTTTTTTAGCCACTCCCGATAACTATCGGGATTCACAGATTAAAAGGATTTTTTAATTTGTGTTAATTCATGGAATTTGTGTTTTAAATAATCTTCTTAATCACGCGTAGTTTGTGAGTGTGTTTGTTTAATTCTGGATTGTAAATTCCGGTGTGATCTAAACGGTCAATACGTACTTTTCCACTTGCGTGAATGATGTAATTATTTTCCATAATGATTCCAACGTGGATGATGTTGCCTTCGTCGTTGTCAAAAAAGGCTAAATCGCCAACTTCGCTTTCTTCAATAAAACTTAAAGATTCTCCTTCGAGTGCTTGCTGTGATGCGTCGCGATGAATTTTATATCCGTTTAGTTTATAGACCATTTGTGTGAAACCCGAACAATCGATTCCGAATGGTGTTTTTCCACCCCATAAATATGGTGCGTTTAAATACATGAAAGCGGTATTTATCAACGCGCTTTTTGGTTTTATGCCGCTTGTTTTCGTTCCTTCAAAATCAAAATTAGAAGTATTGATTTCGCTGTTGTTTAGAAAAGATAAAGAGGCTCCAAGCGGAATTGGAAGTAATAGGTTGTTTGGTGCAGTGATGTAGTCAATCAAATCTGCATTCAAAATAATGGCTTCTTTACTTAACTGATTGTACTGCTCCTGAGAAATTATCTGATATTGTTTAGAATCTACCCAGCCTATATAATCATCAAACTGAATTTTTATTCGTGCCCATTGATTTTGGCGTTCTAAAATTTCGATGTGTTCGCCAAACAAAAGCTGTGTAACGATTTCACTTCTGTCACTAGGCTCAGATCGAACGGGTACTATGGCAAGATTGCAGATTCCGAACATTTAGATAATGTATTAGTTAAAAATTAGGAGTTATTAATTTCTAATAACTCCTAATGAAATATTATTTTAAGCTCTTTCGATAACAATTGCAGATGCGCCGCCGCCGCCATTGCAAATTGCAGCAGCTCCGGTTTTTGCATTGTTTTGTTCTAAAACGTTTAGTAAAGTTACAATAATACGAGCTCCTGAACAACCAAGAGGATGTCCTAATGAAACTGCACCACCGTTTACGTTTACTTTATCGTTATCAAGGTTTAAGATTTTTGAATTGGCAAGACCAACAACTGAGAATGCTTCGTTGAATTCGAAAAAATCAACATCTCCAATTGCAATTCCTGCTTTGTTTAAAGCTTTTGGTAATGCTTTTGCCGGACTTGTAGTAAACCATTTTGGTTCTTGTGCAGCATCGGCATAACCTTTTATGTAAGCTAAAGGTTTTAAACCTAAAGCATTTGCTTTTTCTTCAGACATTAAAACTAAAGCCGCAGCACCATCGTTGATTGTCGACGCGTTTGCAGCAGTAACTGTTCCGTCTTTTGTGAAAACAGCACTTAACGAAGGGATTTTATCCAATTTTACATTGGTATATTCTTCGTCCTTAGAAACAATAATTGGTTCGCCGCGTCTTTGCGGAACTTCAACAGGAACGACTTCATTGTCAAATTTTCCGGCATCCCAGGCTTTTGCACTTCTTTCATAAGACTGAATTGCGAAATTATCCTGTTCTTCACGGCTGATGTTGTATTCAGTTGCACATAAATCAGCGCAAACTCCCATTGCGTTGTTATCGTAAGCATCTGTCAAACCATCTTTTTGCATTCCGTCGAGCATTGTTGCAGGGCCAAATTTGTTTCCGGCACGCATTTGTACATAGTGTGGAATTAAGCTCATGCTTTCCATTCCACCCGCTACTACGATTTCTGCATCACCGCAAGCGATTGCCTGTGCGCCAAACATTACAGCTTTCATTCCAGAGGCACAGACTTTGTTTACTGTTGTGGCAGCAACTTCGTTTGATAATCCTGCAAAAAGGGCAGCCTGACGAGCTGGAGCTTGTCCAACGCCTGCCTGGATTACGTTCCCCATGAAAACTTCATCAACTAATTTTGGGTCTAGGTTAATTTTTGAAAGGGCTCCTTTTATGGCAGCAGCTCCTAATTTTGGTGCGGGTACGGTAGATAACCCTCCCATGAAACTTCCGATAGGTGTTCTAACGGCAGAAACGATAACAACTCTTTTGTTCATTTTCTGTTTAATATTAGTTAATGTAGCAAATTTACTCTTTATTTGAATAAATTCAAATTTTGCGTCAATTCGAATGGATTTTAAATTGAATATGAAATTTTTGTTAATTCTATTCGTTTGATTGTGAAGTGTTTTAGAGAAAAGATTAAAAAAACTTAAAAAAAAGCGAAAAAATAGTTGTGAGAAATGGAATGTTGTCTTACATTTGCAACCGCAAAACAGAACACGTTTCTTGAGCTTGGAGAGGTGCCAGAGCGGTAATGGAGCAGATTGCTAATCTGTCGACGGGTAACCGTCGCCAGGGTTCGAGTCCCTGTCTCTCCGCTTAATTTTTGCCTCGGGGTGTAGCGTAGCCCGGTTATCGTGTCCCGATTGAGATCGGGAAGACCACAGATACGAATCTATGTCTAATTCGGGGTGTAGCGTAGCCCGGTTATCGCGCCTGCTTTGGGAGCAGGAGGCCGCAGGTTCGAATCCTGCCACCCCGACTAAAACTTTAAGCGATAAAGTTTTAAAAAAAATGGACGCATAGCTCAGCTGGATAGAGCACCTGCCTTCTAAGCAGGCGGTCGAAGGTTCGAATCCTTCTGCGTTCACGAAAAGCCACTCATATCGAGTGGCTTTTTTGTTTTGTATCAATTTCCTTTTCCTTCTTTTTTAAAATCTTAATAATAATTGAGAAAAGTGTTTGTCTGAATCATTTAGATTGGAATATACATTATTTAATTGCTTTAATAAAATTTATAAATTCCCAAAAAAGCTACCTTTGTTTAACGGATGAAATATATAAGTTTATGAAGTTAAAATCCATTCCTGTAAACGCCCTGCCTTCAGAAATTAGTACTGCAGTAATCATTGGCAGAGCTTCATTTAATGGATCTCCTAATTCTGAAGAAGTAGAAAGATCTCATCGGGATGGTGGTTATACATTTATTCTTCAGGAAAAAGGAATTACTAATATCGAAATTGATTTCCGAAAACAGAAAATAAAAGGACCGGCAGTTATTTTTATTCATCCAAATCAGGTACATCGTGTGATTTCATTTGAAGAGGCTGTGATTACCAGCTGGATAATTTCTGTAGAAAATATTCATCCTGAGTACCTAAAAATATTAGAAGATTTAACTCCAGTAAATATCTTATCACTAACAGAAGATGTTTTATCTATCATTGAAGAAACTGCATCAACATGCATTAAAATTTCAAATAGAAGAGAGGAAAAAATGTACGCTTCTATTTTAAAAGAAAGCTGTAACACATTAATAACATTAGTGATTTCGCAATACTTAGCAGAATTTAAGCCTGCTGAAAAGTATTCAAGGTTTGAGGTTGTTACTAAGGCTTTTAAAAAAGTTCTTGAGCTTAATTTTACAACCATTAAAAGTCCAAGTGCTTATGCAGATATTCTCAATATATCTACACCTTATTTAAATGAATGCCTCAAAACGGCAACGGGTTATTCTGTTTCTTATCATATACAGCAGCGTGTTGTGCTGGAAGCGAAACGGTTGCTATATCACTCTGATAAATCCATAAAAGAAATTGCAACAGATTTAGGCTATGATGATTATTCTTATTTTACCAGATTATTTTCTAAAATTGTACAAATGACTCCATTGGCATTTAGAAATAAAAACCTTGAATAGTCCTATACTTACTATGTATTGTCATTGTCTCTGCTTTTAATATGTTATTCCTTTGCATTGAATAAAATAGAGAAAAATGGAAGGAATAAATAAGGTTAATCTTTTAAAGAATAAAAAAGTAGCAATATTAGGTGGAGGTCCGGGCGGACTGACTTTGGCTCGCCTTTTACAATTAAAAGGAGCAGAAGTGAAGGTGTATGAGAGAGACTTTAGTAAAGAATCGCGTGTACAGGGAGCAATTGTTGATTTGCATTTTGACTCAGGTTTGAAAGTAATGGCAGCTGCCGGATTACTTGATTCTTTTAAAGACGTTTACATGCGTGGTGCAGATAAATATCGAATGGTTGATAAGAATGCCAATATTTATATTGATGAAGATAATAAAGATGGTGACGATTTTACTAATGAAAATTTCAGACCGGAAATTGACAGGGGAGTATTAAGAAACTTACTGATAGATAATCTTTTGCTAGATACGGTTATTTGGGACAGTCATTTTGTGAGCATGGACCAGATTAATGATTCCTGGGAATTGAAGTTCCAAAATGGAAGCATAGCTTTTGCGGATATCGTAATTGGATCAGACGGGCATCTTTCAAAAGTTCGTCCGTACGTAACAGATATTCAGTCATTATATTCAGGTGCAACTATTATACAAGGCGAAATTGAAAACCCTGAAACAGAATGCCCAGATATTTATAATTTAGTAGATAATGCAAATCTTATTGCGATGGATATTGGCAAAACTATTGCAGCACAGCCTATGGCTAGTGGAGGCTTAACTTTTTACGCTGCATCTTTATATCCTGAAAACTGGGCTGAAACAAGTGGAATAAATTTTAAAGATCCTAATGAAGTATATGCTTATTTAGTTCAATACTATGAAGGATGGAATCCAATATTTTTTACGTTGTTTAAAGCATGTAAAAAATTTGTCATAAGACCTTTAAATTATTTTCCGTTAGATCAGGATTGGGAAGCTAAGTCAAATGTAACTTTAATTGGAGATGCTGCTCATTTGATGCCTCCATCAGGTGAAGGTGTTAATACAGCTATGCTTGATGCCTTTGATTTAAGTGAATGTTTATGCAACGAAGAATTTCCTGATTTAAAAGTTGCAATTTCAGAATATGAATCTCGTATGAAATCAAGAGCTGCTGTTCTTGGGAAAGAAGCTATTGACGGTATAAAAGATTTTGCTTCACCTTCTGCCGAATCAATTAAGGAATTAGTAGAGTTGTTTAAATCAGAATAAATAAGTCAGAATATAATTAAAAAGCCTGTAAAATTAATACTTTACAGGCTTTTTTTATGGTTCAAAAAACCTGATATAACTTAACCTTCATTTTATCATAATAAAAAAACACACATAATTTCATTACTTGTCACAAGACAAGTGCCACAGGTTTTATTCGCTCTTTCTTTGCATAGTATTAAACAAACAAATATTATGGAAATCGAAAAAACAAACACACAGAACGAATTAAATCCTTCATTATCAAACAGTAAAAACACAATTGTAATTGTTCATGGAGCATGGTCATCTGCTAATGACTGGCATCATGTTGCGGGTTATCTTAACTCTCCTGAAAACAATCTAATTATTGTAAATCTTCCTGGTCATGGAACTGACCAAACACCCGTATCGAATATTAGTTTACAACTTTATGTATACGAGATTTTAAAAGCTATTGGCAGCACAACAAATGTTACTCTTGTAGGACACAGTTTTGGTGGAATTGTGGTAAGCGAAGTAGCAGAACTAATTGCTCCGCAAATCAAAAAACTAATTTACATAGCCGCTTTTGTTCCTCAAAATGGAGACAGTTTATTGTCACTTGCACAAATGGATTCAGAGAGTCATGTAGGTAAAAATCTTATTGTAGATGAGCAAGCGGGAGTTGCTTCTATTGCTAAAGAAGCAATTACAGATGTTTTTTTAGCCGATGCACCAAAACCAGTTGCAGAATATGTAACGAATAATCTTCGACCTGAACCTTTAGCTCCATTATCTACTCCGGTCACATTAAGTGATGCTAATTTTGGTAAAGTTGCTAAGGTGTATGTTCACAGTCAAAATGACCATACTATTGGGTATTCACTTCAACAAAAAATGGTTGAAAATGCAGGAATCTTAAGAACTTACTCACTTCCTTCAAGCCACACTCCATTTATAGTATTTCCTCAAATACTTTCTTCAATTATAGCCTTAGAAGCTAAATAAAACACATTTCACAAATAACATTTAAAAATTACAATCATGAAAAAAATCAAATTGATTCAATTCGTCATGGCCGTATGTGTCATAATATTATCATCTTGTTCAAATGATGATGCACAGCCTGAAAAACCTAAAAATTATGTACTGGTTCATGGCGCATGGCAGGCTCCATTTGTATGGCAAGCAGTTAAAGCTAATCTGGAAAAACAAGGCAACAAAGTAGTTGTTGTCGAGTTACCGGGCCACGGTGCTGACCAAACTCCTCCAAGCCAAATAACGTTGGATGTTTATAAAGAAAAAGTAATAAACGCGCTTTCAACAATAGACGGGAAAGTTATTTTAGTAGGTCATAGTCTGAGCGGTATGATAATTTCTTCTGTGGCAGAAGCGATGCCTGAGAAAATCGAAAAACTGGTATATGTTGCCGCTTATTTACCGGTTTCAGGTCAAACATTAGATCAGTTGGCACACATGGATCCTGATTCTCAACTTGGGATAACTGGTAATCTAATTTTTAATTATGATCAGGGTATTGTAGATGTAAAAGAGGATCAGATCGTTAATCTTTTTATTCAGGACGGTACTCCGGAAATTCAAAACCTTGTGTTGAAAAACTACAGAACAGAACCTTTAACTCCATTCATTAATCCTGTAATACTTACCGACAAAAATTTTGGATCAGTTAAAAAGGTTTACATCAAAACTTTACAGGATCATGTTGTGTCGCCGTATTTACAAAACAAAATGATTTCAGCCAGCAAAGTTGAATCTGTATACGAAATAAATACAGGACATAGCCCATTCCTTTCAAAACCAGACGATTTATCATCAATCTTAACAAAAATTGCATCAAACTAATTATCAACAAATAACAAATATATATCATGAAAAATTCAATTTTATTAATAGCAATGCTATTGCTTACAACTATTACAGCTTCATCACAAACGAACAAAGCTAAAAACGAAAACACAATTGTAATCATCCACGGTGCATGGTCATCTTCAAATGATTGGCAGCACGTTTCAGAAGATTTAACTGCTGGTGGAAACTCCGTTATTTCTGTTAATCTTCCGGGACATGGAAGCGATAATACAGCAATCTCTACTATTAGCTTAAAACTTTATGTTGAAGATGTGAAAAAGGCAATTGGAAACAAACAAAATGTTGTACTTGTTGCGCATAGTTTTGGTGGAATTGTAGCAAGTCAGGTTGCAGAAGACATTGCGCCTCAGATAAAAAAGGTAGTTTACATTGCGGCTTACGTACCAAAAAATGGAGAAAGCTTATTGTCTCTTGCACAAACTGATGGAGAAAGTCACGTTGGAAAAAATCTTATTGTAGATGAGAAAGCAGGAATTGCAAGCATCAAAAAAGAAGGTATTGCTGATGTTTTCCTTGCAGATGCTCCAAAACAAGTTGCTGATTATGTAAGCAATAATTTAAAACCAGAGCCATTAGCTCCTTTAGCTACTCCGGTAACTTTGACTGAGGCTAAATTTGGAAAAATTAATAAAGTATTCGTTTACACTCTAAATGACCATACAATAGGTTATACGCTTCAGCAAAAAATGACTAAAGATGCAGGGATCGAAAGATTATATGCTCTTCCGTCAAGCCACACACCTTTTATCATGTTCCCGCACGTTTTGGCTCAAATCATTGCTGTAGAAACAAAGTAAATCTAAGTTTAAATTAAATAGCACAGATAAGAATCATTGTTAGTCAGTAAAAAACTTGAATTAAGCTTTCAGTGGCAAATAGTGGTTCTTATCTCAATTATAAATAATATCTAAAAACAAATGGAAACACAAGAAAATATTTTAGCATTGGGTGAATTCACTCATAAAACAGCACCAACAAAATCTATAAACGTAAATGGAGCCGATTTTACTTACCGCTCTTTTGGAAAGAAAGAAGGTATTCCGGTTATCTTTTTACAACACTTTACCGGAAACATGGACAATTGGGATCCTGAAGTTACAAATGCAATTGCCACTAATTATCCGGTAATATTATTTAACAACAGAGGTGTTGGTAGTTCAAACGGGACTACTCCTGAAAATGTATCGGATATGGCGAAAGATGCTGTAGATTTTATCCGTGCTTTGGGTTACAACAAAGTTAATATTTTAGGTTTTTCTCTTGGTGGTTTTATAGGGCAGGAGATAGCTGCAAATTATCCGGAACTGGTGAATAAACTTATATTGGCAGGCACAGGGTCGATAGGAGGAAAAGCGATTGCGCAACTGGAGTCGCATTTAGAAAACGCTTTTGTTGATGGACCAGACAGAGTATTAATTAATCTTTTTTTCAGCAAAACACCAAGCAGTATCAAAGCGGGTGAAGCTTTCTTAGAAAGATTATCTGAAAGAAAAGTAGACAGAGATTCACCAACAAGTCAGGACACAATTGCAAGTCAAGCTAAAGCGATTATCAACTACGGTTTATCTACAGATGAAGGTAACACACAGCTTAAAGCTATTAAACAGCCGGTGCTTATTGTTAATGGAAGTGAAGATACTATGGTTGATTCGATCAATTCTTATGTAATGCTTCAGAATATTCCGAATGCAAAACTTGTACTTTGGAGTGATTCAGGTCATGGCGGGATTTTTCAATATTCTAAAGATTTTTCTCAGGAGGTAAATTCATTCTTATTGAATTAAGATCAAATTGAAGTATATAATTTATAAATAAAAACCGGTTGCTGGGCTATTGTTTGAGATGATGGTAGAAGAAATGGCAGCAGTAATCGGTTTTAAAAAAACAATAAACGATTGGTTTATGCAATTGCAAAAAGAACATAAATTTTGTTATTCAATAAATATAATATTCCTGCTCATTTTTACGCTTCTGATCTTCATTCAAAGGCAAAAAAAGCTGACAGCCCAAAGGAGAAATCTGGAACTGGAAAAGCAAATTCATGAAATGAACAATGAAAGGGAACTGCTTCATAAAGAAATTGAATTGAGAAACAGGAAACTTTCTGCCAGAGCATTATATCTTTCGGGTAGAAATCAGCTTATTAATAATTTGATTATGTCTATAGAAAGTATACCAAAACTTTCGAAAATCTCCACTTTGGATATACATATTAAACATTTAAAAGATTATTTAAAAAGTGATAATGAATGGGAGACATTTGTTTTTCATTTTGAAGAAGTAAATCCCGGTTTTCTGGCAAGACTTCGAAAATTACATCCGGCATTAACCTCAAACGATATGCGTTATATTGCTTATATCTATATGAATTTAACGACTAAAGAGATTTCAAATTTGTTGAGTATAACAATATATGCAAGCAAAAAAAGAAAAGAGAGAATTATTTCGAAGATAAAACTTCCTAATGATATAACTTTATACTCTTATCTCTCAAATATTTAGAAAAAATGTCTCTCATTTGTCCCTTAATAGTGTCCTTTTTTTCAGGTGATTTGAGATTGTGTTTTATCTAATTATTAGGTAATTGATTATTTTTGACCTGCAACGGTCTTGTAAAGAAGCTGTTGAGTATAATATTAACTAAGAAACCAATGGACAAACAAGGATTAAAAAATTACATCATAAAAAATTTACCATTTCCAGACCGCACTTTAGATGAGGTGGTAGAGTTTTTTGAAGAAATTACTATTGAAAAAAATGAATTTTTTCTTAGAGAAGGAAAAATAAATGAGCATTATTTCTTTTTGCAGAGCGGTTTTATGAGAGCGTTTACGCATGATATTGATGGAAATGAAATCACTACAAATTTCTATCAAAAGGATAGTGTGGTATTTGAAGTGTCATCTTTTTATTTAAAAACCAAATCATCTGAGAATATACAAGCGGTTACAGATTGCAGAGGTTTTGCCATTAGTTATGATCAATTAAATTCATTGCTGCATACTGTTCCGGAGTTTAGGGCTTATGGGGTAAAAATGCTCGCTAAAGAATATATGATGTTTAAAAAACGTGCGCTGGAATTAATTAATCTTAGTGGTGAAGCCCGATATGAAAATCTTATTACGACCAATAAAGAAGTATTTCAATTTGCCCAGCTCAAACAAATCGCTTCTTACCTAAATGTTACCGATACATCATTAAGTAGAATTAGACGGGAATTTTCAAAAAAATAAACCATTTTTGTTACTCATTTAAAACAATTATTTCATGCTAAATATTGCAAGATTTTTTCTAATCACTTTTTTTTCTTTGGTGTCATTGTCTCTTTTTAGTCAGGAAAATGCAAAGGAGGAAATGATTAAAAAACCGCTTTTCTTCAGTACAAAACATACTATCGATATTAAAGGAAAGCCTTTAAATTTTACCGCAATAGCAGATGAAATATTTCTTAAAAATGATGAGAATAAAATTATAGCCAGTGTATTTAGTTTTTCTTATATAAAACAAAATAAAAATAAAGAAAACAGACCTGTCATTTTTGTATTCAATGGCGGTCCGGGATCGTCCTCTATTTGGCTGCATCTAAGCAGTATTGCACCGTGGAAAGTAAAATTAACTCCGGAAATTAATTCTTCGAACATACCTCCATTTGGATTAGAAAATAATACAGATTGTCTGCTTGATGTAGCAGATTTAGTTTTTATAGATCCTGTCGGAACTGGTTTTAGCCGTATTATTTCTCCCGGTACGCCGCAAGATTTTTATGGTGTAGATCAGGATGCTGAATCAATGGCGCAGTTTATAGAAAAGTGGTTAAATAAGAATAACAGATGGAATTCTCCAAAGTTTCTTATTGGAGAAAGCTATGGAAGTCAACGCGTTTCAGTTCTTCCCAGAGCACTTATGGGCGGAGTAACGTATTCTGGTGTAATGAGAGGCATTACATTAAACGGTATTATTATGCTGGGAACTACATTGGAATCGCCTTTAAAAAAGTTAACAACAGATGCAAAATTAGAAAGAGCAGTATCATTACTTCCTACTTTAGCAAAAACTGCCTGGTATTATAATAAAATAGATAAAACTGTATCTTACGGAGAGTTTAAAAAAGAAGTTTCAGCATTTGCAGAAAAAGAGTATTTGAATGCACTTTTACTAGACAATCAGCAAAAACTGTCGGTAACAGAAAGGAGTGTTATAATTGACAAACTTTGTAAGTACACAGGATTGTCAAAAGATTTTTTTTCATCAACACTTGAAATAGCTCCCAAAGTTTTCGCAGACAGCCTTTTGTCGAAAGAAAATCTACAAATTGGATTATACGATACAAGATACAATCTTCCGCTGGAGCATTCTGGTAATGATCCGGTTGCAGACGATCCGGCAATGGGAAGATACGTTCCCGGATATACAGCTGCATTTAGAGAATTGTTGACTTCAAAATTAGACATTGATATCCAAGATCCGTATAAAACTATTGATTGGAAAAATATTTCATTTCAATGGCAATGGGCACGAAAAGAAACCAAAGAAGGTCCTGATTTTACCGACGATTTGAATGTTGTTTTACGCAGAACTCCAAATTTAAAAGTATTTATAGCGTGCGGAAGTTATGATTTAGCTACTCCGGTAGGTTATGCTAAAAAAACGACCGAAAAAGCAAACTTTGCAGCAGACAGAGTTATTTTTAAAGAATACGAATCGGGTCATATGTTGTATTTAGGAAATACCGGAAAATTATTTAGCGATGATTTACGATCGTTTATTTTAAGTTGCTCAAAATAAATATTCATTTCGTAAAAAAAATAAAAGCTGCCAAGAGGCAGCTTTTATTGAAAATGAATTTGGGGCAAAATTCAATAATGGGTCAAAATATTTTATTGTAAAAAATAAATTCACCGTCTTTTACGCTTTCCTTAAGAATCGATACCGTTTCCGCAGAAAGCAAACCACATAATTCCATACGTTTTACATTCCAGTTTATATTGTACTTATTCATCAGCGGTTGTATTTTTTGCAGATGTTCTAAAAATGCGTTTTCATTTGCATACGCTTCGATAATCAAACAATCAAAACTATTTTCTTGATAATAAGTTTCGTGTGTTAGTACATTACCAGGTTCTTCTGATGCAACAATACTTTTTACTTCAGAAACCATTTGTCGAAATTTATCCCAATTATGAGGTTTAATTGAAACTGAGGCGTGAAGCCTTATTATGGATAATTTTGACATGATTATGGTTTTACTATAATTTTCCCAACCGTATTTTTTGACTGGATAGCGGTATGGGCTTTGTCCATATCTTCTAAAGGAAAAATCTGAGAAATATGAGTTTTAACTGCACCTGAACCAAGCAGCTTTGCAATAGCCTGCATATCCTCAAAATAGTTTTCTTCGGGATAACGAACATTTACTCTTATTACCTCAACATTCTTTTCTGCTTTTGCTTTTTCTATGAATTCTGCGTCAGGATAAACAATAAGACTTAATAATTTTCCTCCCGGTTTCAACGCTTTAAGTGATCGCTCGATATGATTGACATCGTCACCCCAAACTGCATCATGAACGATATCGGCATCAGTTATGATTTCTTCAAAATTTTGAGTTTTATAGTCAATAAATTCGTCAGCACCTAATCCTAAAACAAAATCTCTGTTTGCTTCAGAAGCTACTGCAATAACATGAGCACCAAAATGTTTGGCAAACTGAATGGCATAATGTCCAACACCACCAGATGCTCCATGAATAATAACTTTGTCTCCTTTTTTAACTTTTCCGTGGTCTACCACAGAAACCCATGCCGTAAGCGCCGCCATTGTTGCTCCGGCTGCTTCTTCAAACGAAATATTGGATGGTTTCAGGATCATTTCTTTTTCGGGTGCGGCGACAAATTCAGCGTAAGCATTTGCCTGACCAATAAATTTAAAATTTCCAAAAACCTCATCTCCAACGCTTAATCTTGTTACAGATTTCCCAACCTGAGTTACAATTCCGGCTACATCCCAGCCAAGGATAATATTTTCTTCTGTTCCTTTGTATTGATATACCCAGTCAAGGGCTTCTTTTGTTCTTCTTACGAAGGCATCTACAGGATTTACTCCAATTGCTTTTACTTGTACGAGAACTTCATCTTCCTGAATGGATGGTATAGGGATTTCTGTAAGGATAAGATTTTCGGGCGCACCGATTTCTTTTAATACTATTGCTTTCATTTTATTATATTTTTATGAAGCAAAGGTATAAGTGACTGTTCTGTAGAACTTTGCTGTAAAAGTCGTTTTTACTTTGTTGTACAAGTCAAATTAAAATCTACTACAACTGGTTTTTTAGTGAAGTAGGAGCGTACCCGAAATGCTTTTTAAATACAAAAGAAAAGTGGGATAAGTTTTCAAATCCGGTTTCTAAGTATACATCAACAGGTTTTCGTTTTTTCTCAGCAAGTTGGTAATGTGCTAATTCCAGGCGTTTCTGCATCAACCATTCTCTGGGAGTAGTTTTAAAAGCTCTTTTGAAATCACGATTAAAAGTAGAAAGACTTCTTCCGGTAAGATACCCAAATTTTTCCATCGGCATATTAAACATGAAATGCTTTTCCATGAAATCGGGCAGATTAATTTTTCCCGGTATGGAAAAATCTGCTAAAAGGTTATCGATTTCAGGATCAATAGAACGAATAATCGTAATCGCTTCGTCAATTTTCATAAGATCCAACTTGTCCGGCAGTTCTTCCGTAAGATCAAAATAAGGTTTTAAAGATGCGAAGAAGCTGTCTAAAAGAGGATGTTTGCTAAATAACCTTGTTTTAAGAATAGGGCTTTGGGTAATTTTAAAGGTGTTTTTAGTATAATATTGTTCCAGATGATTGGTTGTCAGCGTTAAAACTATTGCTTTATAAGGCCTTCCGTCTTTTGGCCTTTTTATTACAGAGGATAACTGATTTCGCGGAAAGAGCATTGTTTGATCAGCTCCAAAAGTATATGATTTATCAGATTGTACAACTAGCATTTCGCCCGAAATTATATGCACAAAAGAGTGGAAATCAAGCATGATTTCATCCTTGAAAAGATTTTCTTCTGTCACCATATGGACAAATTTGGCATATTTATTACTTTGCTGTTGTGCCATCTTAAATTGAAATTAATCGTAGAAACGTAAAGATACTATTTTGAACTTTTATAAGGAAACAAATATAGACTGATAAAAAAGTTCAAACTTTGTTAGGCGTGTCAAATTTTGTTTGTTGAAAAGAACAATTACTAAAAGAATATTAATGTTCATTCCAATTAATTTGTATTTAAGATGAAAATAAAAATGACAGTTTTAAATTACATATTGATACATTTCTTAGATTTGTATAACCACTCAAAAACTTTTAATCATGCCGGTAATTGAACAATCAGAATATAATTTTCCTTCTATTATTCATCGCAACAGGCACGTTTCGACTATTTATGCTGCGTTGTTTAAAAAGTTTGATGTTCCAGGATACACAAGAGAAAAACTGGAGTTGAAGGACGGAGATTTTATCAACATTGATTTTATTATAAATGATCCAAAAAAAGCAGTAATCCTGTGTCATGGCTTAGAAGGAGATTCCCGAAGAACTTACAATAACAGCTGTGCGGCTTATTTTCAGCAGAAAGGTTTTTCTGTTTTCGCATGGAATAATCGTACCTGCGGAGGAGAAATGAACCGTTTGCCGAGATTGTACCACCACGGTGCAGTTGATGATCTGGATGAGGTAGTTCAGTTTGTTTTGCGAAAAGGCTTCGAAGATGTTTATATGATTGGATATTCAATGGGAGGTGTTCAGCTTCTGAATTATTTTGGATGGACAAAAATTGATAAGCGTATAAAAGCAGGAGTTTCTATTTCTGTGCCAACACATATTGCAACAAGTGCTGAGATTCTTAAACAAGGCTTTAACAGAGTTTATTTAAAGAATTTTACAATTGATATTAAGAAAAAGCTAAAATATAAAGCGGCTCAATTTCCTGATTTTATAAACCGTGATCAAATTGATAAAATATCTTCTTTTGATGAGGTTGATCAGTATTTTACAGCACCGCTGCATGGTTTTGCAAGCCGTGACGATTATTATCAGCAGGTTTCTCCTGAATTTTCCCTTAAAAATATTACTACTCCGGTTTTAATTATTAATTCTTTGGATGATCCTTTTTTAGGTGAAAGATGTTATCCAAGAGCAATAGCGCAAGAAAGCGAATATGTTTATCTGGAAACGCCAAAATATGGGGGACACTGTGCTTTTCCACTGCGTGATTCAACCTATTCTTATGCAGAGAAAAGAGCTTATAAGTTTTTTAAATCCTGTAATGCTGCGGAGAATATTAAAACGGAATATTAGTAATTTCTTTTTTGGGTCATTTCCAGTAAGTTTTCCATACTATCCGGAATTATATACAATAACAAATTGTCTGAAGTTGTTGGAAGTCCTTCATAGGAAACGGCACCTAAATAATGCTCGGCAAAATCAAAACTATACACCTGCCAGTTTAGGGTATTTTTCACTAGTTTAAACTCTAAATTGTGCTGTCCGTCTGTGCAGGGGATATATTTAAAATCTTCATCAATTCCTTTTCCCAATGCTTTTACAAAAGCTTCTTTGCGTGTCCATAACGTATAAAAAGTAGTTTTTTTATCATCAGCATTCTGAATTAGTAACCTTTCGTGATCATCAAAGATATCCGGAAGAAGGTTTGTGAATTTAAAATCGTTAGATAAAAATTCAATATCCAGCCCCACTTTTTTATGTGAAACCGCTATCGCCGCATAATCTTCCGAATGCGAGATATTGAAGTGCAGCCACGGGTGTGAGGCTAGATATGGTTTTTTATTAAAGTCATAATCAAGATGAATATTTTTTATATCGGATTTAGTGTAAGCTCCTAAAATAAGTTTTAAAATCGATCTGTATATAATGAATCGGTCCCGGTCAATTTCCTTATAAAAGCGTTTTGCTTTTTTGAGTTCAGGAGAATTTAGAAACTGCGATAAATTAGTTTTAAGTTCAATGAATCCGGGCAGATAAATACTATAAATGATTATATCATTAGTATCTAAAGAATATTCTTTACCAGAAACCAATGTAACGCCCTTTATATCCGAAAAAGAGATAAAGAGCTTAGATGTTTTCATTTTTTTCATCTAAGATGTCTTGAAGTAGTCTCGCTAAAAATATATCATTTGGCGGAGCTACAATGTCTAAATGATTCCCAGAGATATTATGAATGGTTACGCCCCCAAGCGCAGCTTTTTTCCAGCCAAGATGCGTTGGGTCAAGTCTGTAATTAATGTCATCTTTAGATCGAAATAAATCTACTTCAAAGTTTTGCGGTTTAAGATGATAACGATCCACAATTTTCTTAACCATGCTGTCAGCTTCTATAAATTCCTTAAGCGCCAGTGCTTCTTGTTCGGTCATTTCATCCTTTTTACCAAAATGTCTTTTCAGGATATATTCTTTTTTTCCGTTAATACGCATTTTAAAGGCTTTCCAGCTCAATAGCATTTCTTTTAAAAAATCTAATCTTCTATGCGTAATATCGAAGTATCTAACGAGTTGTTTACGTCTGTAACTTCCATAATAATAAGAAGAGTCAACATACGAATCCAGTAATGCCGTTAAGCTTACTTTTCGTCCTTGTTCCTTTAATTGACGCGTCATTTCGAAAGCCACAATTCCGCCAAAAGAAAAACCAGCCAAAGCATAAGGTCCTTTTGGATTTACTTTTATAATAGCATCAATATAATGCGCAGCCATAGCTTCAATTGATTCGTACCAACCATCAAAACCTTTAGGTTTAATACCCTGAATGGCATAAATAGGCTGATCTTCATCAAAGTGTTTACTCAAATTAATAAAATTTAAAACATTAAGTCCTGCTCCGTGAATGATAAAAAGTGGCACTTTATTTCCGCTTGGGCTTATTGGAACTAAACAATCAGAATAAATTTCGGTACCCGTATTCAGCAGTTTTGCAAATTTCTCGACAGTAGAATATTTAAATAATGCTGATAGCGGAATTCGTTTACCGGTATATTTCTCTATTTCAATCATGACTTTTACTCCCTTAATAGAATGCCCGCCCATTTCGAAGAAATCACTGAAAATATCGATATTCTCTAAACCAAGACTTTCTTTCCAAATAGCAGCGACAATACTTTCTTCTTCTGTGCGAGGAGCAGTATATTCAATTATTTTGCTTGTTTTATATTGAGATAATGCTTTACGATCTATTTTGCCGTTTAGCGTTGTTGGTATTTTATCTAATAAATTAAAATCATGCGGCATTAATTGTGCAGGCAGGCGTGCAGCCAAAGTTTCGCGCCATAAAGGAATTTGAGTTTCGGCACTTTCTATACTGGATTCTGGTACAACATGAGCTATAAGAAAGTTTTCATTAGCCAATACAACAGCATATTTTATACCGTCAAGCTGCAGCAATGCGTGTTCTACCTCACCGGGTTCAATACGCTGCCCTCTAATTTTAACTTGTTGATCCAGACGCCCTAAACATTCTATTTCATTGGTTGGAAGTAATCGTCCTAAATCACCTGTACGATAAATGATGTCGTTTTTATTAGCAGAAAAACTGTTTTTAATAAATTTTTCTAATGTAAGTTCAGGTCTGTTCCAATAGCCTTTTGCAACACCATCACCCCCAATGGCAATTTCACCAATTTTCCCTGGAGCCACAAGCTGTCCTTGTTCATCAATGATATAAAGCTGCGTATTGGCAATAGGCTTACCAATAGTTATTAAAGTATCATCAGCTTTTACCTGTTTTACAGCCGAATATATCGTGGTTTCCGTTGGTCCATAAACATTCCACAGCGTATTACATTTCCTTGTAAGTTCTCTGGCAAGATCTGCAGGCATTGCTTCACCGCCGCATAAAGCTTTAAGTGGTAAAGGTTCATCCCAGCCAGAATCCAAAAGCATCGACCACGTTGTAGGAGTCGCTTGCAGAAAACTGATATTTCCCTTTTTTACCAACTCGAGTAAAAGTCGGCCATCTCTGGCTGTTTCCTGATCAGCCAGTATTAAAGTTGCACCTTTAAGGAGTGGTAAATACAGTTCCAGACCCGCAATGTCAAAAGAGATAGTAGTAATTGACAGCAATCTGTCGTTTTCACTAATACCGGGTTCTAAAGCCATACTGCAAAGTAAATTAACTAAGTTTTTATTAGTAATAGGAACACCTTTTGGATTTCCCGTTGATCCGGATGTGTAAAGTATATAAGCCATACTATCAGGGCTCACAACAAAAGAAAGCGGTGATGCATCATAATGATTTAATGATTCCATAGCATCTTCTATAAAAAGAGTAATCGGCCATGATGGCAAGGATGCAAATAATGTTTTGCTGGTCAACAAAACTTTTGCTCCAGAATCATTCAGCATAAATTCTAAACGACCTTTTGGATATTCAGGATCGAGGGGAAGATAAGCCGCACCACACTGCATTATGGCTAACAAGGTATAAAGCAGTTCCGGACTGCGTGAAACAGAAACAGCAATAATATCTCCAGACTGAACGCCTTGTGCTTTTAAATAATGGGCTAATTGATTTACTTTTTGGTGTAACTCCTGATAAGTAGTTTTTGTTTCATGAAATTCTAAAGCTATGTTGTTTGGCGTAAGTTCGGCTTGTTTTTTTAATAACTCGGTTAAGGAAACATCCGGATAAGATACTTCAGTATTATTCAGAGCTTCATAATCAGCTAAATAATGACTTCCAAGGATTTCTGATAAAGGCTTATCTGCATCAGATATTAATTTATGGATGATATTTTCAAAGGTTTGCATCATTTGATTGATCGTTTCCGGCTTGAATAAAGTAGTATTATAAGACCATTGAAATATTGGTCCTTTTTTGGTTCTAAAAATATGAAGCTGAATTTCAAAAGTTGCATATTCTCTCGGGTTAACCTTAAATTCATGGGAAAGTCCCGCAAATGAAAAATCGCTTTCTATATCCCGATTCATATCGACTGTTAATACAGCTGGCACCAAAGGAATTCTGGAAGAATCTCTGGCAATAGCCAAACTTTTAAGAAGATGACCAAAACTTACCTGCTGATGTTCGTAGGCATCAAATAACTGTGAATTTCTTTGTTTTAAGTATTCTAAGAAAGTAACATCGGAATTAATTTTACTGCGTAAAGGAAGCAGGTTTGCACAATCCCCAATCAATTGTTTCATGCCATATAATGTATTTCCCGATGAAGGAAACCCAACAACTAAATCATTCTGCCCGGTAATTTTGCATAAAAAAACTTCAAATGCGGCAAGTAAAGTGGTAACTAAACTGCAGTTAACACTTATGCCTATATTTTTTAAGGAATCGGTCATGGTATTATCAAAAGGAAAATCAATACGATTGCTATTATAAGTTCGCAAAGAAGGTCTTGGGTAATCCAGCGGTAATTCGATTGTAGGAGTCGATTCTTTATAAATAGTAAGCCAAAAATTTTCCTGCTGTTTGTGTTCATTCGTTTCCATAAAGGAATTCGCTTTTTCGGCATATTCACTAAAGCGTTCCGGATTTGGAAGGTTTGGTTTTTTGTTTTCTACAGAGGCAAAATAAAGAATACCAAGTTCTTCTAATATGATATCGACGCTCAGTCCGTCTCCAACAATATGATGAATGGTTAAAGTTACCAGATATTCAAATTCGTCGATTTTAACCAAATTAACTTTGAATAATGGGCCGTTAACAAGATCAAAAAGTGCATTTACTTCTTCTTTAACTAAAGCTTCTATCGAAAGTTCTTTTTCAGCTGTATTTAGGTCTGAAAAATTATTATGTGAAATTTTAAAATCAATATCGCTGTAAATACACATATAGTGTCCGTCTGGACTAAAAACGGCTCTCAAGCATTCATGACGCTGCACTAAAGTTTTTATGGCCTGTTCAAATGTGTCTATTATTAAGTTGCCTTTAAATTTAATAGAAACAGACAGGTTGTACGCCTTATTAGCATCACTGCCTCCAAAAATACAATCTGACCATATTTCCTGCTGTGAATTTGTGGTTTGAATTACTCTTTCAATTTCAGGTAAAAACGGATTAAATTGAACTTCAGTTTCAGTTTTTATTTGAGATTTATTTTTCATTGTTATCATAATTCTATTTTTAAAAGTAATTGCACAGTTTTTTAAATTGACAATCTGAATTATTAATTATGTTTATCTGACTCTAATAACATCGTTTTATTAAATTTCCCTTTGTGTACAGGATCTTCAATAAACCATGCCGGATTTCCGTTTTCGTCCCGCCCTAATTTACTGCCATGAATAGGAGGTTCGTTTGCCATTATGGTATATTTCTTTTCTTCAGAATTAGTTTCAAGAAAGAGCTGTCCGTTTATTTTGGAAAGGTCAAAAGCTTTTTCTTTTTTATGAACGCCATTCGATCCGTTTGTACCGACTCGATTTTCAGGATTAAATGTAAGGGCATCAAAATGTTTTACTTTTAAATTGACGAATGAAGTACTTCCGTTTGCAGATGAACTTTGAAAACCTTGCAATTGATCTACTTTTTGACTCAAAAGCTGAATTTGCTGGATAATTTGTTCCAATGAAGTTTGATTGTGATTTACTGATAATGGAGCTTCATTTGTTAAAACAGAAGGCTGAACAGTTTGGTTAGAAACAATTTCGGTCTCTTTAATTTCAGCTTCACTTTCTTCAGGAAAATTTAAATCAATATAATCTGCCAAAAGCAATGGAGTAGGATATCCTTCATTGAGTTGTCTAAAAGTGATAGGCAGATCAAATTCTTTTTTCAGTCTTCCTGATAATTGAGTGAGCGATAAAGAATCCAATCCTAATTCTAAGAAAGTATTGGAAGCCGAATCAGGATCATAAGTTATGCCCGAAGCTTCTCTTATAATTTCTGAAATTCTAACTGATATAGATTCCTTTCTTGATTCTTTTGATGCAGAAGAAATGCTTTCAGTTTCTACTGAAATGTTCGTAACTATTTCAGAAACTGTACTTTTTTGAACTATGGTTTCAATAACATTTAATGGCTCAATCCAGCATGGTTTTCGATCAAAAACATAACCCGGTAATTCTATTTTTTGTCTTTGCTGTTCGTTGTAGAAAGATTTCCAATCAGGACTTATTCCTTTGGACCATAATTCACCAACAGTATTTAATAAAGTCGAATATTCATTATCGTGTTCTTCTTTAGGAAAATTGATGCTGGAAAAAACAGGTATAACTTTACCAGCCGCCTGCTGACGTGCCAGTGTAATAAGGGTTTGACCCGGACCAACTTCTAATAGAATATAATCTTCTAATTCAAATGCCGTATCCATTGCATCGGCAAAGCGTACTGTATTTTTTAAATGGCTAACCCAATAAGTTGGACTTGTGGCTTCTGTATCTGTAAGCCAGGTTCCAGTTGCTGTTGAAATAATAGGAAGCCTCGGAATACTTAATTTTATTTTTTCTATTTCATCTTTAAAAGAATCTAAAATAGGTTCCATCATAAAAGAGTGAAAAGCATGACTTGTAAGAAGCAGTTTGTTTGGAATATCCTGGGCATCAAGTGCCTGATTAAATAAGGCAATATCTTCTTTCGTACCCGAAGCCACACAAAACTGACTTGAATTTATGGCTGCTACAGAAAGTGTATCAGGAATCAATTCGTATAATTTTTCTACCGGAACACGTACCGCTAACATTGATCCGCCGGGAAGTTCGCTTATCAATTTTCCTCTAATGGCAACGATATGTAAAGCATCTTTTAAACTCATAATTCCAGCTAAATGTGCTGCTGCAAATTCGCCAATACTATGACCGCAAAGAAAAGTGGGTTTAATTCCCCAACTCATCCATAACTGAGCTAGTGCATATTCTGTAACAAATAAACTAGGCTGCGTTAAGCGGGTATCTTTTAAGCGTGCTTCGGCCTCAGGAGAATTCGTTTTCGGATAAAGAATTTCGCGGATATCTAATTTTAAATCTTCCATTAATAATGCTGCACATTTGTCTACGGCTTCACGATATACTTTTTCGTTATCATAAAGCGTTTTTCCCATTTGCAGATACTGAGCGCCTTGTCCCGGAAACAGAAATCCCATTTCACTAGGAACACTTTTTAATATGGAAGATTTAGTACTTTTTGCTTTTAAGGAAATTAATTTTTCGACTGCATCATCTGAAGAATTTGTTACCAAAAAGCTGCGTTGGTTAAAATCATCTCTCGTAATATTCAACGAATAAGCAATGTCTGCTAAAGGAATGTTTCTTGATTTATCAATAAAATGACCCAATGCGTTTTCATAACCTAACAAACTGTTTTGGCTTTTTGCAGACCACATTAATAATTGAAGCGGACGTCCAGCTGAAGAAGGCAAAGGCTCTGCAGTATATTCTTCGACGATGGCATGAACATTTGTGCTGCCAATTCCAAAAGAACTTACACCCGCTCTTCGTACGCTGTCAGATTTCCATTCAATTAATTTATTATTGATGTAAAAAGGACTGTTCGCAAAATCTATATTTGGATTTGGTTCATTAAAATTAACCATTGGCGGAATCTGCTTGTGACGCATGGCTAATAATACTTTCATTAAACCCGCAACTCCGGCAGCCGCTGTGGTATGTCCCATATTACTTTTTATAGAACCTAAAGCGCAATAATTGTTTTTTTCCTGTTTGCCATAGGCTATTTTAAGTCCTTCAATTTCTATTGGATCTCCCACGGGAGTTGCGGTTCCGTGCGCTTCCATATAACTGATTGATGAAGGGGGTATTTGGGCATCGTTAAAAGCATTTATAATTGCTCCGGCCTGACCTCGCGGACTTGGCGCCATAAAACTGCCTTTGTCACCGCCGTCATTATTTACGCCAACGCCTTTAATGACGCCGTATATAATATCGCCATCTTTTTCTGCTTCTTCCAGTCTTTTTAGCACAACAACTCCGGCGCCGTCACTAAAAACTGTACCTTTTCCAGATGCATCAAATGATCTTGTCGATCCGTCAGGGCTTTTGATAAATCCGTCATCATAAAGATGTCCGCTATTTATAGGACAAGTTACGCTGGATCCTCCTGCAAGCGCTATATCGCACATGCCGGTTCTTATGGCTTTTACAGCTTCGGCTACAGCCAATAATGAAGTAGAGCAGGCAGAATGCACGCTAACCGAAGGCCCTTTTAGATTTAAATGATAAGAAGTACGCGGCGCAATAAAGTCTTTTCCGTTTACAGTATAAATTTGTAATTCGCCTACAGAACTTTTTAGCTCTTTGTTGTTGAATATATTATTTTCATAATACGTATTGATTTCACTTCCAGAATATACGGCGATGCTTCCTTTATAATGTTTTGGAAGATGTCCTGCTTGTTCCAAAGCTTCAAACGAAATTTCCATAAACACACGTATTTGTGGATCCATAGCGGCGGCAAGCTGCGGATTTAGTCCGAAGAAATGAGCGTCGAATGTTTTAGCCGAAGGTAAAATTCCTCTTGCGCCTATATAAAATGGATCTTTACGAAGACTTTCGGGCAAACTTGGATCTAATTCTTCTTTAGTAAATAAAGAAATGGTTTCTTTTCCCTCTTTTAGATTTTCCCATAATTCTTCTGTAGTATCAGAACCCGGAAATCTTCCGGCCATTCCGATTACGGCAATATCTCCGTTAGAGTTTTGTTTGTCTGTTTGTTTAAAGGCAAATGAATCTTCTTTGGTATTGTTTTCTTCTAAAGTACTGGCAAGTTCTCTAATGGTAGGATGAATATAGATTTTTGAAACAGAGATATCCAGTTCTAATTGCTGTCTCATTAACGACGTTACTTTTTGTGCCAATACGGAACTTCCGCCCATATCAAAAAAATCATCATCGATACCAATACTTGCTATTTGCAATTCTTCGCTCCAAATTTTTACAATGTCTTTTTCTAATTGCGTATTCGGTTTCTTGAAAGGCGGTGCAGAATCAGGTCTGTTATGTTCAGGAACAGGAAGGTTTTTTTTATCCACTTTTCCATTTGGTGTAATCGGAAATTCGTCTACCCAAATGTATTTAGACGGTAATAATATTTCGGGCAACACTTTTGAAAGTGCTTCATGAATGGGTTTTTCATCTTGTAATTCAGTACCAGATTTTAAATAAGCCACGAGTTTATCTTCATTACCAAAATAATTACTAACGATTACGGCAGATTGTTTTATTTCAGGAATACTATTTAATGCGGCTTCAATTTCGCCTAATTCAATGCGATGCCCTCTTATTTTTACCTGATGATCGATACGGCCTAAACATTGAAATTCTCCATTTGGCAGTAATTTTCCCAAGTCTCCGGTGCGATACAAAATAGCATTTGGTTCTGTAGAAAACGGATCTGGAATAAATTTTTCGGCAGTAAGTTCGGGACGATTCCAGTACCCTTTTGCGACTCCGTCTCCGCCAATTACGATTTCTCCAATTGTTCCGGGTTCAACGGCTTTTCTTTCTTCGTCTAATAAATAAATTTGTGTATTCGCAATTGGAAAACCAATTGTTATTAGTTCATCATCTGCCTGAATTTGTTTTACTGCCGACCAAATCGTTGTTTCTGTCGGCCCATACATATTCCAAAGTGAATCGCATTTTGAAGTTAATTGACGAGCTAAGTTTAAAGGCATAGCTTCTCCGCCGCATAAGGCTTTTAAATGTAACGGTGTTTCCCATCCGGAATCAAGCAATGACTGCCATGTGGTAGGTGTGGCTTGTAATATGGTAATTTCTTTTTTCTGTAAAAGATCAAGTAAAAGATGACCGTCACGAGTCGTTTCATAATCGGCAAAAACTACTGCTGCACCTTTAATTAGCGGCAGAAATAATTCAAGACCTGCAATATCAAAAGAAATTGTGGTGATGGATAATAATCTGTCTTCAATATGTATACCCGGTTCAATTGTCATACTGAACAGGAAGTTTATTAGATTTTTATGCGTAACAGTTACGCCTTTAGGTTTTCCGGTAGATCCGGAAGTGTACATTATATACGCCGCCGTATCGTAAGAAACAGAAGTTGAAACAGGTACTGATGGATATTGATCGAGTGCAGCTAAAATGTCTTCAATTACAATAGTTTTGGAATAATTAGGCAGCGAAGCGACAAGTGATTTTGTAGTAAGTAAAAAACCAGCCCCGGAATCTTCAAGCATAAATTCTAAACGTGCCGCCGGAAATTTTGGATCTAATGGTAAATAGGCAGCTCCGCACTGTAAAATAGCTAAAAGTGAAGCCACTAAATTAGGAGTTCGCTCCATTGATACAGCAACAATTTGTCCGGAAGATAAACCCTGCGCCAAAAAATAATTCGCCAGCTGGTTGGTCATTTTTACTAATGCTTCATAGGTAACCTGTTCTTCTCCAGATTCAAGCGCTGTTGAATTTGAAGATAAAGCAGCCTGTTCTGCAAAAATCTCCGGTAACGTATTTTTAGGATACGCCATTTTGGTCCAACTTCTATTGTTGGCTAAATCATTGTTGTTAGCTCTTTTCATTTTAATGGTATTAAAATTAAAGTGGAACAAATAATAAGATTCAATTAATGGGAAACTAAAGAAAAACGCGACTTACATCCGGGGTTACAGCTCATTATAAAAATGACTGCATTTTTTATTTACAATGGTCTGCTTTGTTAATAAATAAATGAGAGGTTATAAGTAGTTTTTAATCATTGATTTGGCATTTATTGAAATTATAATTATGTCCTAGTAATCAATATGTTAATCAAAAAAAGTAATTTTTTTTTACTAATACTTGCATTTTCTGTATAAAGCCATTATTCTCGATGAATTGCATATTTTGAATTATTTGGGACATTTTTTTAAAATTGACCTTCACTTTTAAATGAATTTTAGGTCAGCAGTTTTTTTATCAAAAAATGGGAACTTTTTTTGAGATAAAATTACAGTCAAAATTATCTTCGGACATATTTTTAAAAGTCAATAATTCCTTATTCAGACCATTTTTTCCTTTGTAAGGAAAAACTTTATTTTGGTACTTGTTTGTAGTAGAAAAATATTTAGCTTTGTTGTTTGTAAATATCTTGTATTCAATAAGATAACTGTTAATTTAATATGGATTTTTTTATAAATGCACCCCATAATTAAAGATTAAATAAAAAGGATTTAGTGATATAATTTAGTCAAATAAATTGCCGTTGTAATTAAGTATCAACCAGTTTATACTAGCGTTAAATATTTAATTTTTAGAACTATTATTTAAGTTATATCGGCAGCTATTTTTTTAAAATAATCGTAGTAATTTATAGAAAAACATTTTTTTGATGTAGGTAAATAGTCATTAAAATACTACATTTTGTGTAGTTTATCGGAAATAAAATTCGTTATATCGATTTTATTTTGCTATTAAATATTTTTGCAGCATAAATTATAAGGCTTATAGAACTGTGAAGTATTTAAATATAAAAAACCTAAACCTACTCATAATTATGATGGCGTTTATCCCTTTTAAAGGGCTTAGCCAAACGCAGGCAAATGACACGATGGAAACTATAATTCCATCCGGGAGCAACGCAACCGGAAGTTCAGGTTCTGTAACATATTCAATAGGACAAGTATTCTATACCTACATTGGAACAGGTTATAACGTAGCACAGGGAATACAACAGCAAGAATCAGATGAAACTCTGGATAATCCGGAAGTTGAGGTGCCTGTAGTATCCATATTAGTTTTCCCAAATCCGGCAGCAGATTTTGTTAATGTAAGCATGAAAGCACCCGAGTTAGAAAGTAAAGACCGATCGTATAGACTTTATGACATTCAGGGCAGACTATTAAAACAAAACAAAATTAATCAAACTGAAACTCAGGTTAATTTAAATAACCTGACACCTTCTCTTTATATACTTGTGGTATATGTAGACGGCAAAATTTTGGAATCATTTAAAATATTAAAAAAATAAAGAATAAGACAATGAAATCTGCGCTTACCATACTATTATTATTTGTGACTGTTACGCTTAAGTTATATGCACAATCACCAGAAAAAATGAGTTATCAGGCTATTATTCGATCACAGAATAATGACTTGGTTGCGAACTCGCGAATAAGCCTGAGAGTTATTGTACATCAAGGCAGTGCAGCGGGAACTATTGTGTATCAGGAAACACATTCTGCGACTACCAATAACAATGGTTTGGTTTCCCTTGAAATAGGAACAGGAAATATTACTACAGGTACTTTTAGTGCAATTGCATGGGAAAAAGGCCCATACTTTATAGAGACACAAGTTGATGTAAGCGGAGGAGCTAATTATAACATTATGGGAACTACACAGCTTTTGAGTGTTCCTTATGCATTACATGCAAAAACAGCTGAAAGACTAGTAGGTACAGCTACTACAACGCCAAGAGCGGCAATTATTCCGTTTACCTCTTCCAGAAACATTACTACTACAGATGTAAATAATACAATAGAATGTACCGCAACATCTACATTAACATTAACCTCTAATTTTACGAGTATGCTAACAGGTGATACTATTAATTTAGAAGCTCATAATGGTGCGGTATTAACCATTCAGGCATCTTCTGGAGTAACAATAAACTATACGGCAAGCGGAAGTGCAAAGTTTACAAGCGCTGCCGGGAACGTAAGATTTGGATTTCTTAGAAAAACAGGCGCAAATTCCTATATTATATCGGGACAATGAAAAAGTTACTATTTTTTTTACTCTTTTCAACAGCAGTTTTTTCACAAAACTATCAATATGCTCTTGAAGAAGCTCCGGTTACCGTACCGGAACCACCAACAGGCGTAAACAATCAAATAGAAGAAATTAAATATTTTGAAGCTCATTTACTGCCGCTTGCGCAAAAAGGAACGCTTCAGGCTGCTTTAGATCAATACGGTTCTGTACGTTTAGAAAAAGGTGATTATTCTGGAGTAGATCTTGTGATGAAGAGTAATCAAAGATTATATGGACATCCAACATTATCTAAAGTATCGAATATTAAAATCGCCGCCGGAAGTACCAATGTACATATTGAGCAACTTTCATTTGTAGACCGTACGGTTACTTTTGAACTGGGCGCGCCTATAACAAATTGCGTTCTTAAAACTTTAAGATACGTTTACATCAATGGAAGCGGAGCACAATTAGTTAATAATGAGCTGATCAATATTGGCGGACAAATTAAGTTTGACTGCAGTGCATCAGGTTATTTCAGAAATAATAAGATTATCAAACATCAGGCGCAGTCTATTTCCAATCAATTAATAATGAAAGGAAATACCACAACGCCAAGTTATGGAAACGTAAATCTGCATTCTAATTACTTAACTCCTGCGGGCGATGCAACAGATATCGCCGGATTACAATCGGCTACTTTTGTTGGGGTTGACAGTGAAGGATGGAACTTAAACGGACAGGGAACAAAAGCAATGTTTACGGCTAAAAATATGGGTAATTTAAAGATTACTGATTTTGGAGGCGGAAATGCTTATTCTGCAGTTCAAACAGGATCTTATGATATTGATGCTCAAAATGTATTCTTCTTAAATAAATACCTGCGTACGTCAAACGATATAATATCGGCAAGAACCAATATGTTTTTAATTGATGGAGAAGGAGCATACAAAAGAGGAAGCGGAACTGTAACAGGTTTTGATTTACTTGGGAATTTAGACAAAAGCAATGCCATAAAATATAACGGAACAGAGCAAACCAGCACGATTACAAATACAGCAGTTGTATCTGCTATCAGCAATACTATTTTAGGTACAAAATATACACCTTGGGCAAGAACTGCCTGGGAAACACTGCCAGATCCGCTGGGACCAAACTGGAAAACAGAAAGAACCGGAAAAGCAGATCAAAGAGCGTATATTCAAAATCTTATTGATACAAAAGGAATTGCAGAATTGCCAGAAGGAATATTCTATATAGGTGGTACTTTAAATGTTCATCTTGACGGAAATCACGGTATAATAGGAAAAGGAACCGGAAAAACAGTAATTGTAGGTTTAAAAGATGATTTCCCTTTAATTACATTAGACACAGGAACTGATACTAATTTTGTTCTAGCCTATTTAACACTGCAAGGCGGGAGCACAGGTATATATGCAGGTAAAAGAAATGGTGTGGGAATTGGTCAGATTGCTTATGCAAATTTAAGGTTTATTACTTTTAGAGATCAGACTAACGGAATTCATCTGTATCAAATTATGGGGCTTGATAATAACTTTTTTGAATATTTAGGTTTTGTAAATTGTACCAGAGGTTTTTTCCAGGAACCGTTATTACCATACGCAGGAGATTATAACACATCGAGTTATGTTGACAAAACCATGTATTACAAAAGTCAGTTTATAAATTGTACTACGGCAATGTCAATGAAGGCAACCCGACCAAATAACTTAAATGCCTGGGTAGACTGTAAGTTCGACAGAGGTCAGACTGCTTTAGACATGGGAGCACAAAATTATCCTGTAATTGCCAATTGTGATTTTAGTAATTATACCGGAGCAAGCGTAATTAACAGTAACTCTATTTCGATATACAGTTCTAACTTTTTCAATAACACTTCATCAGCAGCAACTTTAAATGCTATGATTACTTATATTGAAGGATGTAAATTCTCAGACAGTTCTAATATGTTTGCGCCTGTAGTGTACAATTCGACTTTTCATTACATTTTAAATTCAACAGTTGCAGGAAATGTAGTAGTTGCAAAACCGTCGAACTTATATTATGATTCGTCTGCGATTTATGTGAACTCTACATTATCAGCAAATCCTACATTAAGTAAATTATTAGTAAATGTAAAAGTAGGCGTGCCGACAGTAATAATTAATACAACACCAAATCCGTATCCGCAGTTTTTGGTGACGCAATAAAAAAACAGAAATAAAATACAATTAGAGGTTCAGATTATTTAATCTGAACCTTTTTTTATTCTTCAATTTCTGATTAACAGGAATATTTTTTAATTACTTCGAAAAACATCAAAATCTTATTATAAATCTTACATAATCAAGGTTTTAAAGCGGCTGATAATGCTGGTTTAAGTAATTTTTAAAGAAGTTTTTCAGCCATTTTTACCTCAATATGATAGCTGTAAAAGGCTGCAAATTGTATTTTATCGGATTTTAAAATCCGTTGAACAGATTTATTATTATAAACTGAAAACAATATATATTTTTAACCACGAATTAAAAAGAATACTAAATAAAAACAGTCATTTAGCTTTATTCTTTATTAATAATTAAACAGTTATTGTAAAATAGTAATTTTTTTACAAAGTATAGTGAAAAACAAATTATCAACCTATTGTATTTTTTAAGATACAATAGTAATCTCAAAATAAGGATTATTTATATTTTTTGTTTTATGAAATACAGTGTATACGAAAATATTAGAAAAATAAGAGAATTAAAAAATCTAACCAGAGAATATGTGGCGGCCGAACTAAAAATGAGTACCAGTGGTTATGGCAAAATTGAAAGAGGTGATGTTGATTTGACAGTGTCTAAATTAATTGAAATTTCAAAAGTTTTAGAAGTCTCAATTGAGTTCATATTTAAATTCGATGTTTCGATTTTTTTTAATGATACAACCAGATAAAATATCTGGAAAATAGAAAAGAAGCTTAAATAGATAAAATAAATAATTAAAAATGAAGGTTATGGAAAATTACTACTTAAGAATAAAAGAGTATCGGTTGCAAAATAATCATACTCCTGAATATGTTGCTATTCAGATGGAAATAAGTGTAAAAAAATATGAAAAAATTGAAAATGGAATGATTGATCTAAAGTTGTCAAAACTGGATAAACTGGTTAAAATTTTAGGAATCAAAAAAAGTGAAATTTTCAGATTGAGCAATTAATATTTTTTTGAAAAAGAAGAGTTCCTATAAGAACTCTATTTTTATTTAGGTTTTACTTATGTTTTACTTTTAAAACATACCCCAAAGATTCTAAAATTAAAACATAATGCGTTTTTGTAATGTCTTTTATTACGGCATTCTGATCACAAAAAGGCCCGGAATTCAAATGTATTTTATCTCCTATTTGGTACTGCATAACTGATATTTCTTTAGCAGTATCACCACAATTAAGCCATTCTTTTATCGTCTCGATTTCCTGGTCTTTTACAATTGCATGTCTTCCCAACCAAAATAAATAACGAACTACACCGGGAGAATAAAACACCATATTTCTATCTTTTTCTGGTATTTGCACAAAGATGTAGTTGTTAAATAACGGCACTTCTACCTTTATTTTTCTGTCAGATCTTTGCTGTGTTTTTTTAATCAGAGGGCAGTAACAATTAATGTTATACTTTGTTAATTGTTCTGCTGCTCTTTTTTCCCATTTGGGTTTTGTATAGACTACATACCACTTCATAATTCTTAATTTATTTATAGTAATTGTAAATCAGTTTAAAGTAAGGTAAGCTGTATTGGTATTTATATTTTTCTGAAAAAGTTCTTCCTTAAAAACTGTTAATAATCGCTAAAAGATTAATGTGTTTTGAAGCACTGTTTCAGTATAAATATAGGATGTAAATTTAATTCTGAGGAGCGAAAATTATTTACGGTTTTCATGCTAATTTTTCCTTATTTAGGACATTTAGTTACAAAAAAGTAATTTCTTATAAGCTTCATTATCATAATTTTATCTTAAATTATTGTTGTATTCAGATTGAAATTATGGATTTTAATTTTCTGTTTTCCATAACAGGATTTAATCTTTTTAAAACAGTCAAAAAACACAATTTTTTTAGATTTTATACCCTTAATTTTTTCTTTTTTGAGTAGTACGAATTGTAACTATTCACGGGGAACCCATTTTTTAAATTTTAAAAAATAGCGCCGAAACCCCAGTAAACAGGTTCACAATATTTTTCACAAATCATTACTCCATTCATAAACTGATTATTTAATTTAAAACGTTAAAAAGATGAAAATTGGAATAACCTTTAGCGCCTTTGACTTGCTACATGCGGGACACGTAAAAATGCTTGAAGAAGCGAAACAAAATTGTGATTATTTAATTGTTGGCCTGCAGACTGACCCAACGTTAGACCGTCCAACAAAAAATAAACCAACGCAGACTGTTGTCGAAAGATACATACAGTTAAAAGCGTGTAAATTTGTTGATGAAATTGTTCCTTATGCAACAGAGCAGGATTTAGAAGATATTTTGAAATCTTTTACAATTGATATGCGTGTGTTAGGAGATGAATATAAAGAGAAAGACTTTACCGGAAGAGCTTATTGCGAAGAAAAAGGAATCGAGTTGTATTTTAATACCAGAGACCATCGTTTTTCGAGTACGAATCTTCGTCATGAAGTATATCAAAAAGAAATTTTAATACATTCTAATGGCAATTAGCACTACAATTACTCATGTAGTTTTAACCGGCGGAATTGGCAGCAGATTATGGCCTCTTTCCAGAAAAACACTTCCAAAACAATATCTTGAACTTTTTGACGGACAATCACTTTTTGAAAAAACAGTGGCTCGTAACGAAAATGTTTCAACAAAAATGATAGTTGTTGGAAATATTGAAAACTACAAAATGACGAATGCGATTATGTCAAAACTAAATAAGCATTTTACTCATATTGTAGAAGCCGTCCCCCGCAATACAGCCGCAGCAATTGCCTTTGCCGCATTTGCATCAAAACCAGACGATATTTTATTGATAACCCCCTCAGACCATATTATAGATGGCAGCGATTTATACAATAACGCTTTATGGCACGCCATTGTATTAGCCAATCAGGATTATTTGGTAACCTTTGGTATAGAACCAACTAAACCGGAAACAGGTTACGGTTATATCGAATTTGAGGATGAAAATGTAATCGCATTTCATGAAAAACCTGATTTTGAAACGGCGATGACGTATCTTAAAAAGAAAAATTATTTCTGGAACAGCGGACTTTTTTGTTTCAAAGCCGGAAAGTTTTTATCTGAACTCGAAAAACAGGAACCCGAAGTTTTTAAAGCTTCAAAAATAGCCTGGGAAAACAATACAAATGGCTTTTTGAACTACGAATTGTCGATAAAAATTCCGTCTATAAGCATTGATTATGCGGTTATGGAACGAAGTAAAGACATTAAAGTGGTTCCCGCTCATTTTGGCTGGTCTGATTTAGGTTCTTTCGAATCGGTTTATGATTATTTGGTTCAAAAAGGACATCCCATTGATGCCAACAGAAATATTGTTATAGGAACTTCATTGCATACCACTTTTATCGGCGTTAAAAATTGCATTTTGATTTACACCGCCGATGCTTTGATGGTTTTGCAAAAAGAAAATTCTCAGGAAGTAAAACAAGTTTATCAGCAGTTAGAATCGATTGCTTCTCCGCTGCTGTAAAATAAAATTTACGCTATGATCAATAAAAAATCCATAATATATATTGCCGGACATAACGGAATGGTAGGAAGCGCTATTTGGAGAACGCTGACTGCAAAAGGCTATATAAATCTTATTGGCGCTTCGAGCAAAGAATTAGACTTAAGAAAGCAAAAAGCAGTTCGGGATTTTATCAGAAAAACAAAACCCGATGTAATTATCGATGCCGCTGCAAAAGTGGGAGGAATCCAGGCAAATAATGATTTTCCTTATGATTTTTTGATGGAAAACATGCTGATACAGAACAACCTTATTAACGAAGCGCACCGTTTAGCGGTAGATAAATTCATTTTTTTAGGAAGTTCCTGTATTTATCCAAAATTTGCACCGCAGCCCTTAAAAGAAGAATATCTGCTCACAGCTCCTTTAGAATCCACTAACGAATGGTATGCTCTGGCCAAAATCTCCGGAGTAAAATTATGTGAAGCCATCCGCAGACAATACCAAAAAGATTTTGTCAGCATGATGCCAACCAACTTATACGGCACTCACGACAATTTTGATTTAAACAGTTCGCATGTTTTACCCGCCATGATCCGCAAGTTTCATGAAGCCAAAGAAAGCAATAATGCCGTAGTAATTTTGTGGGGAACGGGAACACCCATGCGTGAATTTCTATTTGTAGATGATATGGCAGAAGCAGTAGTTTTTGCTTTAGAAAATGAGCTTCCGGAACATTTGTATAACATTGGAACTGGAAAAGATTTAACCATAAACGAACTGGCCGCATTGGTACAAAAAATTGTAGGCCATACTGGAGATATCCTTTGGGACGATACAAAACCCGACGGTACACCACGAAAATTAATGGATGTTTCTAAAATGCACAGCATGGGCTGGAAACACCAAATTGAACTCGAAGAAGGAATACAAAAAACCTACACTTGGTTTTTAGAAAACATCGAAAATTTCAAACAAAAGGTTTACTGACCTTTTGCCCTTCAAATTACCCCAAACCCCTTTATCGTTACGACTTTATAAAATTTGCGACTTTGCAGCATAATGCCTTTGTGCCTTACAATCAGATTATGAATCCATTGAAAAAAACAGCCCTAATTACAGGAGTTACAGGACAAGACGGAGCCTATTTAAGTGAATTTTTATTAGAAAAAGGCTATATCGTACACGGATTAAAAAGACGTACTTCTTTATTTAATACAGACCGAATTGATCATTTATACCAGGATCCTTATGTAGAAAACAGAAATTTTATTCTGCATTACGGAGATATGACAGACAGCACTAATTTAACCCGAATCATTCAGGAAATTCAACCCGATGAAATCTATAATCTGGCCGCCATGAGCCACGTAGCTGTTTCATTTGAAACTCCCGAATATACAGGAAATGCAGATGGTTTAGGAACTTTAAGACTTTTGGACGCTGTTCGTTTGCTTGGATTAGAAAAAAAGACACGAATTTATCAGGCATCAACTTCAGAATTGTATGGAAAAGTACAGGAAGTTCCGCAGTCTGAAACAACGCCGTTTTATCCGCGTTCGCCTTATGCAGTAGCCAAAATGTATGCCTATTGGATTACGGTAAATTACAGAGAAGCTTACGGAATGTATGCCTGCAATGGGATATTATTTAATCATGAATCACCCATTCGAGGCGAAACTTTTGTAACACGCAAAATTACCAGAGCAACGGCAAGAATCGCTTTAGGACTTCAGGATAAATTATACTTAGGAAATCTCGACGCACAGCGCGACTGGGGACACGCCAAAGATTATGTACAAATGATGTGGATGATTCTACAGGCAGATGAACCGGAAGACTGGGTAATTGCAACCGGAAAAACCACAACAGTTCGTGAATTTGTACGAATGAGTTTTGCTGAAGTTGGTATTGAACTGGAATTTAAAGGAAAAGGAATAAACGAAAAAGCTCTTGTAAAATATTGCAGCAATCCAGATTATCAAATTCCGATTGGTAAAGAAGTATTAGAAGTTGATGCCAATTATTTTAGACCAACAGAAGTAGATTTATTAGTTGGTGATCCCACAAAAGCCAGAACTAAACTCGGCTGGAAATGCAAATACGATTTAGAATCATTGGTAAAAGAAATGATGCAGTCTGATTTAAAACTGATGGAGAAAGAACAGCATTTAAAAGAATGTGGTTATACGATCTTAAATTATTTCGAATAACGAATACTGAAAATTAATTTAAACACATAAGTTCCCAATGTTTGTCATTCCGAGGAACGAGGAATCGCACAAGCAACTCCGCAACAGCAAGTCGCCAATCTTTTTCAATTCTCTAATGCGATTCCTCGTTCCTCGGAATGACAAGATTGTGCTGTCTATGTTTGTTAATGCAAGTGAAACGCCTTTTTAAAGATTCCGAAAAACTATGTCTCTATGTGTTTAAAAAAACACTTCCCAAAAAAACGAACTAAATGAAAATCAAAAATATTTGCTGCCTAGGAGCCGGTTACGTTGGAGGACCAACAATGTCTGTAATAGCATTGAAATGTCCCGAAATTAAAGTAACAGTTGTAGATTTAAATACAGATCGTATTTCGGCATGGAATGAAGAAAATTTAGATAAACTTCCTGTTTACGAACCCGGACTTGCCGATGTCGTTCGCGAAGCGAGAGGCCGTAATTTGTTTTTTTCAACCGATGTTGATGCTGCAATTGAAGCCGCAGATATGATTTTTATAGCCGTAAATACGCCAACAAAAACATACGGTGAAGGAAAAGGAATGGCAGCCGATTTAAAATTTGTAGAATTATGCGCCAGACAAATAGCCAGAATAGCTAAAAATGATAAAATTATAGTCGAAAAATCAACGCTTCCTGTTCGAACAGCGCAAACTTTACAGACTATTTTAGATCATACCGGCAACGGAGTAAAATTTGAAGTACTTTCGAATCCTGAGTTTTTAGCTGAAGGAACTGCCATCGAAGATTTATTTAATGCTGATCGAGTTTTAATTGGAGGAAATCAAACCGAAAGCGGTCAAAAAGCCATTCAGTCTTTGGTTGATATTTATGCACATTGGCTTTCGCCGAAACAAATTTTAACCACAAATGTTTGGTCTTCAGAATTATCAAAACTCACAGCCAACGCATTTTTAGCGCAGAGAATTTCATCCATTAATGCATTATCTGCTTTATGCGAAGCTACTGAAGCCGATGTTGATGAGGTTGCCGCAGCCATTGGAACAGATAGCAGAATTGGCTCAAAGTTTCTTAAAGCTTCGGTTGGGTTTGGAGGATCTTGTTTTCAAAAAGACATTTTAAACCTAGTGTATTTGTGCCGTTATTTTAATCTGCCAGAAGTTGCTAATTATTGGGAACAAATTATTATTCTCAATGATTATCAAAAATACCGTTTCGCTAAAAACATTATCTGCTCCCTTTTTAATACCGTAAGCGGAAAAAAAATAACCTTTTTAGGCTGGGCTTTCAAAAAAGATACCAACGATACCAGAGAATCTGCGGCAATTTATGTAGCCGAACATTTAATCGAAGACGGAGCAGAAATTCATGTTTACGATCCCAAAGTTTCCGAAGAAAAAATTAAATCCGATATGCGCTATTTATGGGAATTAAAAGGACTTTCTGAAGAAAAAATCAAATCAAAATTAAATCAGATTTTCGTTTACAAAACAGCGATAGAAGCACTTGATGAAGCTCATGCAGCTGCCATATTAACAGAATGGGATGAATTTAAAACCTACGATTGGGAAAGTATTTACAACAACATGTACAAACCCGCTTTTGTATTTGACGGCCGTAATATTCTCGATTTTAAAAAATTAGCTGCAATAGGTTTTCAGGTAAAAGGAATTGGAAAAAATAATTCTTTTAGTGCTAAATTAAAAGTAGAAAATGAACTGGTCATTAGATAAAATAAGACAGCACCAGCATTTCGATAAAAGTCTAAATTTTATAAAATTAATTTCGATTGTAGGAAGTACAGAAGTAATCCTAAAATTAATCGGATTTGTTTCCGGGATATTAATTGTCAGAATGCTGCCTGTTCAGGAATACGCTCTATACACGCTCGCTAATACTATGTTAGGAACTTTAGTAATGTTTACAGATTCCGGTATTTCAAACGGGGTCATGGCGCTGAGCGGCAAAGTATGGAAAGACCCTAAAAAACTGGGCGAAGTGCTGGCTACAGGTTTAGATTTAAGAAAGAAATTTGCATTTATAGCCTTAACAGTTTCTACACCCATAATCATTTATTTATTATTAAAAAACAATGCAAGCTGGTTATCGGCAGTTTTAATTTTTCTGTCCTTGATTCCCGCTTTTTATGCCGCCTTATCAGATTCTTTACTAGAAATAACACCCAAGTTACATCAGGATATTTCGAGTTTACAAAAAAATCAATTACGAGTTGGATTTGGACGATTGCTATTAGTAATCCTAACAATTTTTATTTTTCCCTGGACATTCGTCCTTATTTTGGCTTCAGGAATTCCGCAGATATACGGCAATTCCAAACTCAAAATAATTAATAAAAAGTTTGTCGACAGTCACCAAAAACCAGATCCCGTAATTCGTAAAGAGATACTCAAAATTGTAACCCGCATCCTGCCCAATATTATATTTTATGCGCTATCAGGACAAATCGTAATTTGGATATTATCTGTTTTTGGCAACTCTACTGATTTGGCAAGTATAGGAGCGTTGGGCAGATTTGCGGCACTCATGGCTTTTTTTACCACGATATCAGGTACTTTATTTTTACCCCGATTTTCGAGATTAGCAGATGATAAAGAAATCCTTTTAAGATATTTTTTATTTTTTCAGTTGATCCTTTTTTTGGCAGCAGGCTTTATAATGTTGATCGTATTTTTATTTCCTGCTCAAATGTTATGGCTTTTAGGAGCCTCTTACAGTTCATTATCATCTGAACTTTTTTTGATTATGTTATCCAGCTGTATCGGATTAATTGCTGCAATGAGCGGTAATTTAATAGGCAGCAGAGGACATTTTTTAAACCCAATTTTTGTAATTGCACTCAATTTAGGAACCGTTATACTAGCTTATTTTATTTGGGATTTAACAAAGCTTCGAGGCATTTTGTACTACAGCATTTTTAACCAATGTCTTTCATTAATAGTAAATTATATATTTAGTTTTTTAGTAATAATTAGAGCAAAAAAACATGAATAAATTACCAGGTCAAGGCGGACTTACCAAAAAAATAACCATAGCAAAAGGAAGGGTAAACCGTAAAAAGTTTGCCAGACAAGTAGCAATAGGATTATATCATTTGGTAAACCAAGTCAGTAAAAAAAAAACTATTGAAATGGAGGTCGCCAGTTTCTCCTCATTCAATGATTTTCACGAGCAGGTCTTGTCTGTTTTATCCTTTATTCGCTACGTAGGAAAACCAATTAAATGGACACTTTATTCAGACGGAACACATACTCAGGCACAAATAAACCAACTCGAAAGTAATTTTGATTTCCTCAAAGTAGCCGAAGGACTCGACTGGAGCGAAATAGAATCCTTAAAAGGTTTATGTAAAGAAGAATTAGAACCTTATGAAGATTACTTAATCGATTATGCTAAAAAATATCCATTAGGCAAAAAACTGTTTTACTATTTAAATCATCCAATCGAAAAACCAACACTATTCATAGATTCAGATATTCTATTTTATGAACACGCCAATGTTTTAAAACTAATACTAACAGAAAAACCCAAAGCAAACGGCTGGTATATGCCAGATGTAAGCTGGGGATGTTTAGACAGTCGTTATAAAGCCTTAAACTCTGAACAAATATATCAGGTAAACTCCGGTTTTATTTTTGCCAATGAAGCTTTTAAGAACATAAAAGAATCCTTAGACTTTTTTAAAACCTATAATTTCACCTACGAATATTTTAGCGAACAAACCGTTTACCATCATTTGCTAAAAAATAATTCCTATATGCCTTTAACACCTAAAACCTTCATTTTAGACTCAGGCGATCAATTTGATTTTTCGTATTTATTTACTCCAAAACAAATGGCAGTTCGGCATTATACAGGGCCCGTTCGTCATAAAATGTGGCAGAAAAATTACAAATGGCATTTAAGCCTATAAACCGATATAGATGAAAAAAGGTATTGTTTTAGTGGCCAATTTAAAAAGTCAGTGGTACAGCGAAAACCTAATTTATTCCATTAGAAAAAGTGGCTGTACATTGCCAATTCGGTTAATTCATTTTGGAGGAGAAAAAGTAACTTCAAAGTATATCTTAAACGAAGTTGAATTTTTAACCGTAGAAGATTTTTCAGAAGAAGCCAGAAGTTTTATAAAAAACCTGAGAAGTGTTTTAACAGAATGTCCAATGGGATTTTTATATCGTTTTTTAGCATTCTTTTCAGATTGGGACGAATTTATTTATACAGATAATGATATCGTGGCACTAATGAATTGGGAACGTTTGTTTGAGTTTGCAAACGGACACGATTTAGTTCACGCCGATACAGAATACACAACCTGCGGCATACACAATTATCTGCTTCCTGAAAAAGTAAAAGAAAATTTCGGAAAAGACAGTTTAAATTCAGCCATTACAGCCGGACACATATTGGTAAGAAAAAGTTCAAAAATCATTGAAGATATGAATGCTGCTGTAGAATGGTTCAAACAACATCCAGAAATTCCAAAAAAACACGACCAATCCTTATTACATATCGCTTCATTATTGGGAGATTGGAAATTACTCAATTTATGCAAGCCTCCATACAACTGGCTCAGTTCATGGTCTGGAGATTATACCAATAGTTTAGATTTAATTCATGCCATTCAGGGCGGATACAAACAAAACACAGACTCATACAAAATTTGGTATTCTCAATTGTCTGAAGAATCTAAAATAGTGGTCAATAAACAATCTTCTTTTCGCGCTTTAAATGTACCAATCAGTCATTTACATTATTCCGGAAGAGGCCGTATTGGAGCAGAATCAATCGACGAATTAATGTATTCCAGCCAGACGGATAAAGAGCGAATGATGAGTTTATACAAAGTGCAAAGCTCTGATTTATTTTGCATTACCTATATCAAACATCAATCAAAACGAGTTACAAGAAGACTTAAACGCATCTTAAATTTATAATACAATATGATGAATGCAGCAGTTTGCACTATTTTCGAGGGTCACTACCATTTTGGAGTAGCTGCACTTTCTAATTCACTATATCAAAACGGATTTAGAGGCAATATTTATGTAGGTTATCGAGGCAGATTACCCAAATGGGTTTTAAAAGGTGAAAAGGAAACAATTGGTAAATGGAAAGAAGCCATCGTCCTAACTCCCGTGCAGGAAATAAAACTGATTTTTCTGCCAATTGTGACCAACTATAATATGGCAAACTACAAGCCTGATTTTATGCTGGAACTTTGGGAAGGCCCGGCAAAAGAAGCAGACGCCATGTTTTATTTTGACCCCGATATTGTAATAAACGATTCATGGGCGTGTTACGAACAATGGATAAACTGCGGCGTTGCACTTTGTGAAGATGTTAATTCACCTTTGCAGGAATTTCATCCCCGGCGGCAAGGCTGGAAAAACTATTACAAACACTACCACATTGATTTACACTTTAAAAATGCGATTTATGTAAACGCCGGTTTTGTTGGACTTCTTAAAAAAAACAGTTCCTTTTTAAATTTATGGGTTCAGATGCAGGAACTTATGGGACCTGCAATTGGAGGTTTGGAGAATTCTATTTTTTTGAATCAATCCTACAATTCAACGGTTTTAAAAAGAGAAGGATTCCAGATTTTTGATAAACCGGATCAGGATGCTTTAAATGTGGCGATTGAAGTTTATAATGATCCTGTAAGTTATATTGGAAAAGAAGGAATGGGTTTTTCTGAAGGTGATTCAACAATGTCCCACGGAATGGGAAGTCCAAAACCCTGGAAAGCAAACCATTTATTGAGGGCCGCTCAGGGAAAAATCCCTAGAAATTTAGATGTTATTTATTGGAAATATTGCAGTGAACCCATATTAGCACATTCTAAATGGGAAATTACACGAAAATTAATAGGCATTAAAATAGCCAAAGTTATTGGAAGATTCTATAAAGTGTAAATTTTTTTAAAACGGATAAAAAATTATGATTCCAAAAACAATTCATATTTGCTGGTTTAGTGGTGAAGATTATACTCCATTTATAAAAGAATGTATGGCTACCTGGAAAATTCACCTGCCTGAATTTGAAATACGAATATGGAATAAAGATAGTTTTGATTTTGATTCAATTCCTTTTGTAAAAGAAGCCTTTCAGGCAAAGAAATGGGCCTTTGCAGCTGATTACGTTCGCCTATATGCCTTATATACCGAAGGCGGTTTATATCTGGATTCTGATGTTAAAATACTGAAACCATTTAAGGAAACCTGGTTTGATTATGACTTTTTCAGCGCACACGAAATACATCCCGGCTTGTTTGAAGATGCAGGCGGACTTAAACAGTTAAATGCTTCCTATCTGCCTGTAAACGGCGAAACAATTACCGGTTTTGCAGTTCAGGGAGCAATTTTTGCCTCGGTGCCCAATCATCCGTATATCAAAGATTGTTTAGAACAATATAAAAACCTGCAGCTATTTGGTGAGGACGGAACCATGAATTTAAAAAAAGTCATAATAGGTTCTGTAATAACTCCGGTTGCCGAAAAATATGGCTATACCTATCAAAATAAAGAACAGATTTTAAGAGAAAATATGCTGATTCTTCCGGCGAATATTCTGGTAGGAAATTCTATTTATTTAGACAGAAGATCCTATGCAATTCATTTAATAAATGGCAGTTGGCGCGGAAAAAAAGGCATTGAAAAATTCCTGCATTTAGTCCGGAACCATTACCCCAGATTATTTCCCGTCGTCAATTTTATTGATAAAAGCGTTAAAAAAACCTATCGTACATCAAAATACCTCAAAACAATCATTACAAAGCACTCATCCATTTGATTGACGAAAAATTAAAAAACCTCCCTATAAAATTCAATAATTAAATCACGAAATGGAAATACTCTTCATATGCGGCTCTGCAGAAATTGGCAACGATGGTGTAGGCGATTATACCCGCCGCTTATGTGGAAAACTTATAAAATCCGGCCACGATGCACAGATTTTATCTTTATGCGATCACGAAGCCGTTTCCTTTACCAGCGAAACTCAGGTTGCAGAGGAAACTCCCGTAATCGTACATCGAATTCCGGTTGCTGCACCAAACGATCAGCGATTAATTTGGCTCCAAAAAATCCTGAAAGATTTTGAACCCGACTGGATTTCGCTGCAATACGTTCCATATAGTTTCAATCCAAAAGGATTGCCATTTTGGCTTCCTTCATATTTAAAAAAAATTAGAGGAAATCATAAATGGCATATCATGTTTCATGAATTGTGGCTGGGAATTGATACCGAATCTTCCATCAAACACAAATGCATTGGAAAGTTGCAGCAGGTAATCGCTAAAAAAATAGTGCACAATACAAAAACACATTCCATAAATACCCAAAATAAATTATACCAGTTCTTTCTTCAATCTCAAAATATCAAAGCAGAAGTTTTGCCCATTTGCGGCAATATTCCGTTAACAGCAGAGAAAAAAGAACCAATAGAGTTTGCCCAGTTTGTTTTGTTTGGCACCATTCATAACGGAGCTCCTTTTGAGGATTTTATCAAAGATTTAAGCAGTAATGCAGCTAAGTTTGAGAAACCTATAAAATTTGTTTTTATCGGTAAAAATGGACCGGAATTAATTAAGTACACTGCAATATTGGACAATTATAATATTGCTTATGAAATTCTTGGCGTACAATCTGAAAAAGTAATATCACAGGTTTTGAGAGACAGCGATTTTGGAATATCAACAACTCCGTATTTTCAAACAGAAAAAAGCGGCGTTTTTGCTGCGTACAAAGAACATCAAATCAATACGATTTGTGTTTCCAGAAATTGGACTCCAACAAAAGGGCAGTATGTGATTCCGCAGATTATTAAATACGAAAAAAACAATCTGAATATAACGCAGCAAAACGTTGAGGTTTCAGACTTAAACGCTATTGCTGCGCAGTTTATCAATTCAATTTCGGCAGTATGAAATTATTGGTTTCACATCCAACTTTAAACGCAAATTCAAAAAATCTGGTAACCGGTTTATTGAAAGAACAGCAGCTTTTTAAACTGTTTACTTCAATTGCTATATTTCCCGGACAGTTATTGTTTAAACTTGGAAATAATCCGAAACTAAAAGATTTAAAAAGAAGAAGTTTAGACGAAACCTGGCAGCCATACACACGATCAAGATCCTTTTTTGAATTTGGACGTTTACTGACTTCAAAATTCAAATTAGATTTTTTAATCACACACGAAAAAGGATTTTTCTGTATTGACAAAGTCTATCAAAAACATGATAAATGGGTTGCTGATAATTTATCCGAATTAAAAAACCAAGGGCTTTTAGGAGTTTATGCATACGAAGACGGAGCTTTATCAACATTTAAAGCAGCAAAACAATTAGGACTTTACTGCATTTACGATTTACCAATTGGGTATTGGAAAAGTGCCCGTTTATTAATGCAGAAAGAATTTGACATTAACCCGGCTTGGTCAGATACGCTTACAGGTTTCAATGATTCACTAGGAAAACTGAGCAAAAAAGATGAAGAATTAGCTTTGGCCGATGTAATTTTTGTCGCCAGCAGTTTTACCAAAAAAACATTAGAAAATTATAAAGGAAACCTGCCCGAAATAAAAGTAATTCCATATGGTTTTCCGACAGTTACCAGAAAAAAATACTACGAGCCTCTTTTAGATCGAAAGCTTAAAATTTTATTCATAGGCGGTTTATCGCAGCGAAAAGGAATATCCTATTTATTTGACGCAGTCGAAAAAATGGAAGACAAAATAGAGTTGACCATTGTAGGACATAAAGCAGTATCTAATTGCGAGGCATTAAATCAGGCTTTAGAAAAACACAACTGGATTCCGTCATTATCTCACGATGAGGTTTTAGAGTGTATGTATGAACATGACGTATTTGTTTTTCCTTCTCTTTTTGAAGGTTTTGGTTTGGTTATTACCGAAGCCATGTCGCAGGGAATTCCGGTTATTACAACCAATCGTACCGCAGGCCCGGATTTAATAGAACACGGAAAAGACGGATGGATTGTTCCCGCCGGATCTTCAAAAGCCATAAAAGAAGTCATTACTCAAATACTCGAAAAACCGGAAATATTGGAACAATTTGGATTTGCCGCTCAAAACAAAGCACAAACCAGACCGTGGTCAGTTTATGGTAAAGAAATGGCCGATGCACTTTCTTCATTAAAAGATTTTGTAAACAATTAGAAAAATGTACACCCCAAAAGAACAAGATTTAGAACAATCTTATAAAACCTTAAAAATAGCCATTTGGCTGTATTTTTTACTTTGGGTTTTTGAAGGCGCTCTCCGTAAATGGATTCTGCCAAGTCTGGCTACGCCGCTTTTAATTGTGCGTGACCCAATTGCTATTTTTATCATCATAAGAGCTTTTTATCTTGATGTAAAATTTATAAATGGCTATGTAGTTTTAAGCGCCATTTTTACCTTATTAGGTTTAGCGATTACGCTTACTTTCGGACACGGAAATCTATTTGTCGGACTTTACGGAGCAAGAATTATGCTGATTCATTTTCCGCTGATTTTTATAATTGGAGCTGTATTTAAAAAAGAAGATGTTCTTAAAATGGGACGTGTCATGCTGGCTACCAATATTTTAATGACCATCATTATTTATCTTCAGTTTACAAGTCCACAGACTGCTTATATCAATACAGGTTTGGGCGGAGAAGGAAGCGCAGGTTTTGATGGCGCAATGGGATATTTCAGGCCATCGGGAACATTTTCGTTTACCACAGGATTATCGGCTTACTATATTTTGGTTTCTGTATTTGTGTTTTATTTCTGGCTTTCAAAAGAAGCCTGCTCTAAACTTTTACTTATTTCCAGCACAGTTGCCTTAATAATTGCTCTGCCATTAACGGTGAGCAGAACCGCAGTTTTAGGTGTTTTATTAGTTGGTTTTTTTGCTTTTGCAGGATCAACAACCAGTGTAAAATCATTAATACGATTAATATCAACTGTTTTAGTCATTGTGGTTTTATTTATGGTTTTACAAAAAACAACCTCCATTTTTAATTTAGGAACTCAGGTTTTTATGAGCCGTGTCGATACGGCAAAAGGCCAAGAAGGAGGATCTATTGTAATGCGAACCATAAACGGATTTACAGAACCCATCACAACATTATTAAAAGCACCTTTATTTGAAGGCAATTTAGGAATGGGAACAAATGCGGGCGCACAGCTGTTAACTGGCCAAAGAAAATTTTTAGTTTCAGAAGGCGAATTAAATCGTGTGGGCGGCGAGCAGGGACTTATTTTAGGCGGCGGTCTTGTCGTTTTGAGATTAGTTTTAGCCTTTGGACTTTTTTTTAGTTCTATAAAATTACCGGGAAACTATAAATTATTGCCTTTAACATTTTGCGGAACGGCTTTATTTTTAATCACGCAAGGCCAATGGGCTCAGCCAAGTATGCTGGGCTGCGCCGTGCTTGCCACAGGTTTATTATTGGCCGGTATGAATATCAATTTGAAAACAGAATGATGAAAATTGTCCTTTTTACGCATCCTTCCTTTACAGGTCATCAAAGCATGCCGCGCTATGCCAATATGCTCCTGAACGGAATGAAAGAAAGAGGACACGAAGTAGCAGTCTGGAGCCCGAAAGCGAGATTTTATAAACTGCCTACAACGAAATCCTTTAAAAAATGGCTGGGTTATCTGGATCAATATTTTGTATTTCCATTAGAAGTAAAAATAAAATTACGCAATTCATCAGAAGACACTCTTTTTGTATTTGCAGATCAGGCGCTTGGTCCGTGGGTTCCATTGGTAAAAAACAGAAAACACGTTGTACACTGCCATGACTTTTTAGCCTTAAAATCGGCATTGGGAATGGTGCCTGAAAATCCGACATCTTTTACAGGAAAGCTGTATCAAATTTATATTAGAAGAGGTTTTTCAAAAGGAAAAAATTTCATTTCCATTTCAAAAAAAACACGACAAGATTTACACCAATTGCATTTGGGAGAAATCGCCAATTCAAAAGTATGTTACAACGGATTAAGCCGTCCGTTTTTTTCTCTGCCAAGAGAATCTTCAAGGGATTTATTAGAAGCAAAATTTAATATACTTTTATCTCAGGGTTACATCATGCACATTGGAGGGAATCAATATTATAAAAACCGACAAGGTGTTTTGGAGATTTACGAAACCTGGAGAAACCTATACCATACAAATATACCCTTGGTTTTGATTGGTGAAGAACCATCAGAAGAATTAAATCTTCTGCACAAAAAATCACCATTCAAAAACGATATTCATTTCATCACAAACCTATCAGATGAACATGTTAATAATGCCTATTCCGGAGCAATTTGTTTATTGTTTCCGTCATTAGATGAAGGTTTTGGCTGGCCTATTATTGAAGCAATGGCTTCTGGATGTCCGGTAATCACGACCAATAAAGCTCCAATGAATGAAGTAGGCGGAATGGCCGCTTTTTACATTGAGAAAAAACCAGCAGATCCTGCACAATGGCAGCAATGGAAAGAGGAAGGCGCAAAAACAATCGAAAAAGTATTGAAATTAAGCCGGCCTCAGCAAACGGAAACAATTGAAAGATCTTTTACCCAGTCGCAAAAATTTACAACAGAATATTTCCTTGATGCTGTCGAAGTTATTTACAAAGAAATAAATCAAATTGTATGAAAGTAATCCATTTTATTGCGGGGATTGACAAGGTAGGCGGAGGAACTACAGAATATATGCGATTATTAAGCACGGCTTTATCAAAACATATGGAAATAGTGGTAGCAACAAAAAAAACGGCTCATCCTATAGATATTCCGGGCGTAAGAATTAAATTTTTTAAAGGCGGCATTTTGAGATGGTTTGATATGCTTGAAGACTTTAGAATCTTTTTAATGGCCGAAAAACCGGATATAGTTCATATTAACGGAATCTGGAGTCCGCAAAACTGGGGTTTTCAAAAAGTAGCGCAGGAAATAGGAATAAAAGTAATCCTGTCTCCACACGGAATGTTAGAACCGTGGATCATGGCTAACAATCCGTGGAAGAAAAGATTAGGATTGTTTTTATATCAAAAAAAAGCCATTCAGGATGTTGCATTTTTACATACAACTGCCGAAATGGAAGCACTCAATATTCAGTATTTAGGATTTAAACCGCCTATTTCTATCATTCCAAATGGCATTGATTTGAACGATATTAAAGGAATTAAAGAATGTTATGGAACAAAAAAAATGGTTTTTATATCCAGAATTCATCCCAAAAAAGGAATTGAATTACTGCTTGAAGCCTGGCGTCATTGCAAGACTGATGGATGGAATCTTGAAATTGCAGGAAATGGCGATAAAAATTATATAGCCCATTTAAGTAACAGTGCCAGAGATCTCAAAAATGTAAATTTTGTAGGTGCAAAATACGGTAACGAAAAATGGGATTTTTTACGATCTGCCGATGTTATGGTACTGCCAACGCATAGCGAAAATTTCGGAATTGTAATTGCTGAAGCGCTGGCTCTTGGAGTTCCGGTAATCACAACACAGGGCACGCCGTGGGAAGATCTTGAAATACACGAATGCGGCTGGTGGATAAACTTATCAGTTCCAAACCTTGAAAAAATCATTACGCAAGTATTGAATACAGCAGCTTACGAACTAGAAAGTATGGGCAGAAAAGGACGAAGACTTGTAGCAGAAAAATATGAAATTAAAGCTGTTGCCAACCAAATGAACGACTTGTATAAAAAAATACTTAATTAATTACAGTTTTGGATTTATCTACTTATAGTCATTCTTTCAGCTTAAAAAACAAAATTTCAAGATTGATCTGGAATTTTGCACGGCTGATTATATTTCGCCCATTTGCTTCGCGTTTATTTAAAACATGGAGAGTTTTGGTACTAAAATGTTTTGGTGCAAAAATAGATTGGTCGGCGCATGTGTATGCTTCCGTAAAAGTATGGGCTCCGTGGAATTTAGAATTGGGCAAAAATTCCAGTTTAGGCCCTAAAGTCGATTGTTATAATCAGGGAAAAATAAGCATTGGTGATAATACCATAATATCGCAAAAAGCCTATTTATGTGCCTCTACACATGATTATACTAAAAAAGATTTTCCTTTAATATTAAAACCAATCACAATAGGAAACGGCGTATGGATTGCTGCCGATGCTTTTATTGCACCGGGAGTTTCTGTAGAAAATTATTCTGTTGTAGCCGCTCGTTCTGTAGTTATTAAAGATGTTGAGGAAAATTCCATAGTAGGAGGAAATCCTTCCAAATTAATAAAATTTAGAAGCCTTGAATAAAATTCCAATTTCCGTAATCGTTTCTGTCAAAAACGAAGCGCAGAATTTACCCTCATGTCTGGATAAATTAAAGCGATTTTCCCAACTAATTGTGGTCGATTCAGGCAGTACTGATGATACCATAATTATAGCAAAAGCTATGGGAGCCGAAGTATTGCAATTTCAATGGAATGGTAAATTCCCTAAAAAACGTAATTGGGCACTGCAGAACGCAAATCTTCTCAACGAATGGATTTTGTTTCTCGACGCCGATGAATTTGTTACCGATGAATTTGTCAACGAAATAGAACATAAAATTCAGGACCCAACATATAACGGTTTTACGATTCGTTTTGAAAACTATTTTATGGGAAGAAAACTCAAATACGGGTACGGATTTCAAAAATCGGCACTTTTTAAGAAATCAAAAGGAGCTTACGAAAAAATCGAGGAGGATTTGTGGAGCCATTTGGATATGGAAGTACACGAACATCCTATTATCGAAGGCAAAGTAGGCATTATCAAAGCAAAAGTAGTGCATAAAGATTTTAAAAATCTGGAACATTATATAGACAAACACAATGCTTATTCTAGTTGGGAAGCCCAGAGATATTTACAAATCAGGAAATCGAATAACACACTTTTATCTTTAAACCAAAAAATTAAATACGGACTTCTTAATACAGGATTGCTTCCTGCGGTTTATTTTTTTGGTGCTTACTTTTTAAAGCTGGGTTTTTTAGATGGAAAAGAAGGATTTTATCTGGCACGTTTTAAGTCACATTACTTTTTTCAAATTCAAACAAAAATTGATTTAATCAAAAACAAGAATTAATATGAAAAGAATATTGATAACGGGAGGAGCCGGATTTGTAGGTTCACATTTATGTAAAAGATTATTGAATGAAGGAAACGAAGTAATTTGTCTCGATAATTACTTTACCGGAACCAAATCAAATATTATTGATTTAATCGATAATCCGTATTTTGAAATGGTGCGTCACGACATAACAGAACCTTATTATGCTGAGGTCGATGAGATTTACAATTTGGCTTGTCCGGCATCTCCGGTACATTACCAGTATAATCCAATAAAGACCATAAAAACATCGGTTATGGGCGCAATAAATGTACTGGGATTAGCCAAACGTGTTAAGGCAAAAGTTTTGCAGGCCAGCACGAGTGAAGTTTACGGTGATCCACTTGTACATCCGCAAACCGAAAGTTATTGGGGACATGTAAACCCAATAGGAATTCGCTCTTGTTATGATGAAGGAAAACGCTGCGCCGAGACTTTGTTTATGGATTATCACAATCAGAATAAAGTGGCTATTAAAATCATTAGAATTTTCAATACCTACGGCCCAAACATGAATCCGGCAGATGGAAGAGTGGTTTCGAATTTTATTGTTCAGGCTTTACAGGGAAAAGATATTACCATTTTTGGAGACGGTTTACAAACCCGTTCGTTTCAATATGTTGATGATTTAGTCGAAGGAATGATTAGAATGATGGGTTCAGATCGTGATTTTTTAGGCCCCGTAAATCTGGGAAACCCAAACGAGTTTACCATGCTCGAACTTGCGCAGGCCATTATTGAACTGACAGGATCAACTTCAAAAATTATTCATCTTGGTTTACCACAGGATGATCCCAAACAAAGACAACCGGATATTTCTTTGGCGCATAATAAACTAAACGGGTGGAAACCCAAAATAGAATTGCGCGAAGGATTGGTTTCAACAATCAGCTATTTTGACCAATTATTGCTGAGTCAGGCAAAGCCTTCTTTTTCTCAATTTCCTTATTAAGGAAACTAATGCAAAGATTTTTAAGTTAAAACTTTGGTTTTTAAGGGTTTTAACGACAATTGAGGCGGTTCATCGAGAACTTTTTTTAATAGAAATCTTTTGTTTTAGTTTTATATGGAAATTATGTAACATTTTTATTTTAAAGTATAATTATTATGAAAATTACCATAATTACAGTGTGTTACAATCGTAAAGCCACAATTGAAAAAGCAATTCAAAGTGTACTTTCACAAAATTACCCAAATATCGAATACATCATTATCGATGGTAATTCTAAAGATGGAACACAGGAGATTATAGAATCTTATAAAGATCGAATTTCCAAATATATTTCAGAACCTGATAAAGGTATGTACGATGCCATTAATAAAGGTTTTCAACTGGCAACAGGAGATGTAATTGGTTTGATGCATTCTGATGATGAGTTTTATGATCGAAAAGCAATTTCAAGAGTTGCGGCTCGTTTTGAATACGATTCCAATATAGAAGGCGTTTACGGCGACGGAATTTATGTTTCAAATGATAAAGAAGAACGTTTAATTCGCGATAGAATAGGAGGCGTTTTCAGTCTCAAAAGAGTAAAAAAAGGATGGCTGCCCCTGCATCCAACGGTTTATTTAAAGAAAGCTGTAATTAATAAACATGGTTTGTACAACCTTGATTTTAAAATAGCATCAGATACCGAGTTTTTGCTCCGCTATTTGTACAAGCACAAAATTAATATGAGTTACATCGATGCCTATATCGTGAAAATGAGAATGGGCGGCATGAGTACCAGTTTAAAACGTGCTTTTGAGGTTTTATACGAAGATTATAAGATTTATAAATTTCATGGATTGGCAGCAATATCTGTTGTTTTTCTAAAAAAAAGCATCGCTTTGAGGCAGTATATAGTTCATTAATATAAGGATAAATATTGATCGGTCAGTATTTTCTTCATCATTGTGAACATAGGTCTTAAGCAGATTTATTTCAATAGAATTTAGAGTAATTAAAAAACACTAAAATATACTACGATGAACATGAAGAAAATTTTACTTCCGATATTTTTATTGCTTTTATTAATGCTTCAGTCTTGTACCACAAAGAAAGAAATGCTGTATTTACAAGATTTAGACAGCTATGCAAATTCGACTTTAGTTTATACATCGACAAAAATACAGCCCAATGATATTTTAAAAATTGATGTAGGAGATCTTAATCCTGTGGTAGCCGCACCTTTTAATATGAATGTGGGAACTACCAACGGGCAAACATCAGTAGAAATGATGAAATTAACCGGTTATTTAGTGACTCCGCAGGGAAATATCATGATGCCTATTTTAAATGAAGTGAAAGTAGGCGGTTTAACGCCAACTAATGTAGAACAAAAAATAAAAGAACGCTTAATAGGTGAAGGTTATTTAGTAAATCCTACCGTGCAGGTTAGAGTTCTCAATAATAAATTTACCATTTTGGGAGAAGTAAATTCACCCGGCGTAATCCCTTTTAGTGAAGAATCTATCAGCCTGCTCGACGCCATAGGACTGGCAAAAGATTTAACCTATTCAGCCGTTCGAAAAGATATAAAACTGATTAGGGAAGTGGACGGAAAACGTTTGGTTTTTCATATTGACCTGACCACAGCTTCCTGGATGAATAACCCAAATTACAGAATCAGGCAGAACGATGTTATTGTGGTAGAACCCAATAAACTAAAAGCAAACAGCGGCGGTTTAATCAAAGATCCTATACAGGTTTTGGGTATAACAGCTTCTCTTTTAGCGGTCGTTTTACTTATTGCACAGTGATAAAGTAAAGAACAGCCTAAAATTATGTGTTATGAATACTGTTGTGTAATTAATTGAATAATTATGGATTTTAAAAAAGAATTTTTAAAGTATCTCAAGTTTTGGCCTTGGTTCCTGCTTAGTTTAATTTTATGCGTTGGTGCAGCATTCATTTTTATCAAAATAGTGCCGCCAACTTACCAGACTTCGGCTTTGATTTTTCTGGATAAAAAACAAGAAGACAAAACGAAAATAATAACCATTAGTACAGATCAAAAAAATAACGAAGATAATTTAGACGACGAAATCAGATTGATTACATCCAATGAGTTTTTGCTGGGTGTAGTAAAGAATTTGAATCTAAATGTGAGTTATTTTGAAAAAGTATATACCACACAAAATAATAATGTAAATGAGGTTCCCTTTGTTTTAAAACTAACGGTTTCTAAAGATTCTTTACCGCAGGTTTCGTATGAAATTAAAGTAGATAAAGGCGGCTTTATTATAACTGATGTTGCTGCAGAAAAAAAATTCCGTGTGAATGGATATGACGGAAAAGAAGCAGTCAACGGTCTGCCATTTAAAATTAGATTAGCCTCAAAAGCAAAGAAAAATGCATCGTATTATTTTGATAAAGAATATAAAGTAAATCTTGAACCAACAGATGCAGCTTTAAAAGAATTAAAATCATCACTTATCGTTTTATCCGATGAAAAATCAAAAGGAACAATCGAACTAAACCATATTAGTTCTGATCCTGTGCGTTCACGAAAAATATTAAATGAAATTATCGTTTTGCTGGATAAAAGCATTGTAATCAACAAACAAAAAACGTTTACCAATACTGTTACCTATTTAAATCAAAGAATAAAAAGTTTCACTAAAGAAAAAGATTCGATTGAAAGTGTAAAAGAAAGATACCTGCAAAACAATGAAATAGCGGTAATGGACAATTATATTGCCGAAAAAACAGCTGATAGAAGTCAGAAAACGGAAAGTTCTTTACTCAACGAAAAACAAATTTCACTTGCCAATTATGCCATTAACGATATCAGAAAAAGAGAACCCGGACAAACTTTAGGCACCAATTATAATTTAGAATCATCGATTGTCAATCAAATGCTTTTAAATTATAATACAAAGCTCATGGATAGTGAATTAATCCTGCAGAGAGCACAAAAAAACAATCCGGCTTATATTACTTTAATGACCCAGTTAAGAGTTTCAAAACAAGAAATATTGAATTCTTTAGAAGGCTATTTAAACTTTCTGAATCAAAATAATATTGTCAATAAAACTCAGGAAACTATTGCGGCTTCAAAAATCAAAAACATACCTACACAAGATAAAATATTGGGTAACATCAATAGCAATCTTAGTATGAAGGAAGAAACCTATGTAGCATTATTGCAAAAAAAGGAAGAAGCAGTTTTGAACGGGGCAATTCTGGAATCCAACTTAAAAACCTTAAACGCACCAGAAACAAATTATTCAGCCATTTTTCCTCAGCCTAAATCCTTTATGCTGGGCGCATTTCTGTTTGGTTTATTGCTTCCTTTTGGAATAATATACGTTCGTTTATATCTGGATACCAAAATACATAACGAAGAAGACATTCAAAAAGTAATTACCAATATTCCTATTTTAGGACACATTCCTAAAATAAATACGACTGAAAAGTTAGAAAACACAGCAACTTCTCATTCGTTAATTGCAGAAGCAACGCGTACTTTGGTTTCAAATATTCGCTATTTGCTGCACAAAAAAAAGGAAGACAAAGGAAATATAATCCTGTTTACGTCTTGTATTCAGGGAGAAGGAAAATCCTTTTGTGCCTTTCATAATGCGGTAACCATTAGTAACCTTAACAAAAAAGTATTACTTATTGGTGTTGATTTAAGAAATCCTCAATTGCATGAATATTTCAATATCAATAAAAACGTATCAGGTCTTACCAATTACCTGGCAAATAAAAATGATGACTGGAAAGAATTCCTGCAAAAAGATACTAATTATTCTAAAAACCTTGATATCCTGCTCGCGGGTGAAGTACCTCCAAATCCTTCTCAATTAATAACCAATTCTAATTTTGAAGTATTAATTGAAGAAGCAAAAGATCTCTATGACTTTATAATATTAGATACGGCTCCGGTACAAATAGTATCAGACACTCTCAATTTTAGTCATTTGGCAGATGTTACTGTATTTGTTGTAAAATACGATTATACAGATAAGAGTAATTTAGTTCAGGTAAGTAATTTTATTAAAAAAGAGCAATTAAAAAATGTTGGTATTCTCATTAATGCAGTCAATATGAAAACGGCATACGGATATGGTTATGGCCGCAGCTATGGTTATCAGTATCAGGAAATAAAAATGAAAAGACCCTGGTACAAAAAAAGCCTTAAAATAAAAGAAGCCTAAGTTTATATTTTTCCCGCCGCAAATTCACCCCAAATACTAAAAGCACATTTATTAAAAAAATTAAATAGTGAACAATGTTTCAAAAAATAGTTCTATTGATATTGCTTTTCGTTATTGGTGTTGTTTTCTATTTTTCCTGGCTGCCCGATCCTAGTTTAAGAACAGAAAGTTATTTACCAAGATGGCTTTTAAACTGGAGTAATCATTATTACAATCTACGCACTGCTGTCCCTTTTTTAGCCGTTGGTTTTCTGCTGGAAGCATATGTACAGCAAAAGAGCCCGAATGAAATAAATCAAAGCAAAAATTTAAACTTTATACAAAATATAGGCATAGCAGCCATAATTGTTTGTATAGCCGAAGGAGGACAGTTTATAGTTCAAAAAAGAAATCCCGATATAATGGATGTTTTTTATGGAATTATAGGAAGTGTAGCAGGGGGATTGTTTTACAATTTATTCAAAAAAATTAAAAAATGCGAAACAGACATAAATTTACCTTCATAATTTGCTGTGCAATTGCAGACATGATCGCTATGATACTTGGTACTATAGTGTTTTTGAATTTTGCAAATGAAGAAAAGATTGGCTGGAATGCTTTGTTTCTGGATAAGATGATTCCTATTACAATTTTAAGCTGGTTATTTTCTGTAACCTATTTTCAATTGTATAGAATCGATGTTCTATTTAGTTTAGAATACTTTTTTCGCAACAGCTGGCGCGCTTTCTTTACACAGAGAATCTTGTGGCATAGTTATATTTTTATTTTTCAGGATAACGTTCTTTATTTTTTCGGAAGCCGGGCAAACCTGTTTCAACTGAGTTTTTTACTGTTCTATTTTCTGCTGTCCAGAATTTTATTTACGCTGGTAATTGGAGAAATTAAAGGATGGGTTTTTAAACAATATACAGTTGCCATATGGGGTTTTAATAAAACGAGTATTGAGTTAGCTTCTCATCTGGAAACCAATTCGTTTTTTATTCAATTTTTAGGCATTCTTAACGAAAATTCGACTGCAGATTACAAAAGCAATGAAGAATTTAGCGAAGCGCTTTCTGAAGCCATTCATAACGCATCCAGAGATCATATTAACGAATTGTACATTGTATCGAAGCCTGATTTTATTTCAGATTTAAACTATTTTTTTGAGCTGGGTGATAAATATTGTATGCGTTTAAAGTTTGTCCCTGACTTTTCATCCATATCAAAAAAACATTTTAATTCCAGTCATTTAAACAATTTTCATGTCATTAAGCCCCGTTTTGAGCCGTTACAAAATGCCTATAATAGATTGATTAAAAGAATATTTGATATTATTTTCAGCCTTATGGTCATTATTTTCATTATGTCCTGGCTTTATCCTTTACTGGCCATTTTGATTAAAAGACAAAGTAAAGGCCCTGTTTTATTTAGACAAATGCGAACAGGTAAAAAAAATGAACCCTTTTGGTGTTATAAGTTTCGAAGCATGTATATGAATTCCGGCGACGAAAGCCAGCAGGCCAGAAAAGGAGATTCGAGAGTTACGCCAATTGGAAAATTCCTGCGAAGGACAAGCTTAGACGAAATGCCTCAGTTTTTTAATGTTTTGATGGGAAATATGAGCATTGTTGGGCCGCGCCCGCATATGATCAAACATACAACAGATTACAATTGTCATATCAATAATTTCATGGTTCGTCATTTTGTTAAACCAGGAATTACAGGATTAGCTCAGGTTTCCGGACTTAGGGGAGAAACCAAAAGAGTAGTCGACATGAAACGCCGCGTTACTACAGACATACAATACCTGCAGCGCTGGAGTTTAATTACAGATATTAAAATTTGCCTATTAACCGTTATTGTGACTCTGAAAGGAGATAAAAATGCTTTTTAACTTAAAAAATAGAAATTATGGATATTACTAATTACTTTATAGGTGTACTCACAGGAGTTTCTGTGACAACCTTTTTTATTGGAAAAGAATGGTATAAATATTATACTAAATACACCATTCAGCAAAAACAACTCGACCGGGTTTTAAAATTGAATGATAAAATAAAAAAGCTAAAAAGCTTAAGTACCGGAGAGACACCAAAGCTTAACGCTGGTATTTAAGATTTTTTCTAATTTACAATTTAAACTCAAACACTTACTTACAGCATAAAAAGAAAACAACAAGACTGTTTTTTTTCATAAAAACTACAGCGTTGATTTTTTTGATTCTTTACTAATATTTTCACCAAGAACACCTACAAATAAACTGCACTCAAAAGTTTACACGATTTATAACCAAATAAGATAAAAATGAGCTCGATATTTATTGAGCTCATTTCCTTTTACATTTATCTTAATCCTCATTGTTGTACTACCTTTAGACACTCTTTAATTTCTTGTTTTAAATATCCTTTATCTTTTAAATTTCATGATATAAAAGTGGCTCTGATTTTATATTCCAAAGAAATTTTCTATCACTGTATTATTAAAATATAATTTATTTATAAGAAAAGTTAAATGCTAATTCTTAAGAGATGATCAGAAAAAAAAGAGTTTTAGTTAGGGACAATAAAGGGATTTTTTTAAAAATGTTTAAAAGAAAATTTAAAAATGACTTTGAATTTTCTGAAGACTCTTTTTTATTGAAAAACGAGAGTAAATCAAACCAATACGATTATTCTGTATTTGTAATCTATGAGTATTCGGAACTCGTAGAATTTTTCAAATTAGAAAGTATAAAAGCAAATTTTATAGTTTGCCTGTTTAGTAAACACCTTTACAACAGCATGTCGCTGATAGGTGAAATCAAAGGATTATTTTTAATAGATGCCTCAAAAACCAAAATAGAAGTTTTGCAGGATTTAAAATTCAATTTTAAGAAATCCTCAAGCCACATTCCAAAATTACCGGATAAGAAATTTGTAATATCCAGCATGATTGAAAAACAACTCGAAATACTGCAAAGAGCGCTGTATTTTATGATGTAAATAAAAAACACTAAAAGCTAAAAACCATCCGCCAGCGCAGATGGTTTTTTTATTTTTTCTAACAACAATTTTTAACTAATTATTTACGCTTCGCCATTTGCTATTGCAGTAATTGCCGAAATAGAAGGAAGAAGCAAATAAGCCGTTCCGCGGGTTACAACAAACTGAGGCAGAGGCCCATCAATAACAATGTTGTTTCCATCTTCCATAGGAATCGTAAAATTAGGATCGATATTGCCCGGTAGCGGTACAATACGATTCGCAACCAAAGGATCTTGCGGCGTATTTTCGGCAGGGTCAAAAACATTGCTGAAATTATTCAGGTTAATCCATCCGTAAAGCGTTTCAAACTGACTGCTTAAATCTCCGCAAAGAAATAAACCAATCAATCCGCGGTCTGCTTTAGGATCAATTGATAAAGGCGGACCATACGGCATTCCTCGTCTTATAATACGCGGCACCGTATCTGAACCTGCCACTTCAACACCTTCATCACGTGGATTTGATACTCTTGTATGTGCAGAAAACGGACATTTAAGCCCTTGCATATCATCTTTTAAATAACCAAAATCAGTAGCTTTAGAAGTATCGTGCTCCGGTTTGTCTGGCGAAAGTACCAGTGGAGAGCCATTTCTCCATCTTCCGCACATTTTCGCAGCAAGCCATTCTTCTGCATAATCCTTCGTGTTTTTAATTTGCGGTGCAATCGATTCTGCCTGTGCATCAAGAAAGGTATTAAAAGCTTCAACATCCTGATACAAAATTCGAAACGCATTATAACAGCCGTTTTTAGCAAACGCAGCTTCCGGCCCTGAAAGTGGTCCCGGAATTGGGTTAGGAAGCGTACTATAACCTATTAAAAAGTTGTTGAGGTCTTGCTGATCTTTTCCCGCAGGATTATCATTCAAATTAGGTTCATCAATTGAATCTCGATAACTAAAATGAATATAATCTGACGGTACTAACAAATATTGCTCTAATCTCCCGCTTTCAGAATTTAACGGTTTTAACTCTGTAACCATTCCGTTACTTTTCAGGGCGGCATCATTTACAATGCCTACGATTTTTTCCTGTGCAGTTGGGTTCATGGCATAAACATGCACCACACAATGTATATCATCATTGCAAAACTTTTGATTCCACCATTCGCTAGGATCACCACCCTTAATGCCCACATCTCCCAGTGATAACTGCGCACTATTTACATCCCAGGGTCCGGTTTTAAATGTAGATGGAAAGCTGGAGTTTGGAACATCGAGATCTGGTTTTACAATGCCAATTCCGTCAGCACTAAGACCAATATTCAGCATGATTTCCGGCTTTAAGGCGCCCCAGTCTTCTGCACTTTGCAGATACGGAAGCAAATCCTTAAAAAATCCCTGAATATACTTCAAATTAGAAACGCTCTGATCAAATTTAAAAAGCATATGTACAGAACACGGATGCGTATAACCATTTATAATAAGCCCTTGTATATCGCTTAATTCGGGTGTTGCAGCCTGAGGTGTTTGTGTATAATTCATAAGATTAAGTTTTTAATTAAAGAAAAAACAGCCGAATCAAATGACACAGCTATTAGTATTTATACTTTTTCTTATTTCTTATTTTTTAGAAAATTTCGCCACAATTTGCTTTACCGATTGTGGATAAGCATAATAAAGATCTTTAACCTGACTTACATTACGCTCGTTAATGAAATTTGAGAAAATCGTATACGTAATATCTTTAGGGTCAGTTGGAAAATCTGCAGGTTTGTTAGCCCAAAGACTAATAACGCCAAGGAACGCAGCCTTAATAGTAGGCGAGTTATTGTAAAAAGCCTCTAAGTAAGAATTCATATTTCCGTCAAATTCTGTAATAACTAAAATTCCGGCGATACCTTTTCCGTCAGTATTAGGAACAAGAGCAATTCTTGCATAATGCACAATTGCCATTTTATCTAAAGCAGCTTTAGTCAAAGGATTATTAAAGTTTTGATAAGCTGCCTGTGCTGTTGCCTGTGCTTCATCAGTTTGATAAATAGGAACATACATGGTTAATGGGTTCACGGTTTGCATAATAGATTTTTGTTTTTGGATTTTGCTTACTCTTTTTTCCCGTTTTCAGCATCGCGGGTATTTAGATGATTGATTTCAATCGAAATTACTGGAGACATAAGAGGCATTAGGAAAAAATGACACCAAGCGGAAATTATCAGTCACAAAAGAGGATAATTTTAAGAATATGTAAGAAGTTTGGAATAGTTTTTAATCGAAAGTTATTGAGTTAACTCTTGTTTTGATTGCGTTAATATCATTCATTTGAGGAATGTACATTTAATTATAATCAGCTTAAATTATAAGAATGTACTTTAAATACCTATTGACTTGTATCGTTTTGTTTTCGATAACTGCAAATTCACAAATTGTAGAAGAAAAAAAGAATTTCCGCGCCGCAGATTCATTATTAAAAGAATCCAGTTTTTCTGTTCACAGAGACAATTATTTTTTGACAGGTGTGCCCGTAAATGAAGCGATTACCCGAAACTCTGCCGACGTAAAATACCAGATCAGTTTTAAACTGCGATTGACTTCAAAACCTTGGGTGGGCGGTTTTTTCCCTTATTTAATGTATACCCAAAAAGCATTTTGGGACATTTACGCCAACTCAAAACCATTTTCAGAAATCAATTTTAATCCCGGTTTTGCCGTTGTACGTCCGTTTTATTTAAAAGGCGGAAGGCTTACTTACGGGACAATTTCCTTGGAACACGAATCAAACGGAAGGGATTCTATTTATTCCAGAACCTGGAACATGCTTGCTTTTTCCTTAAAATCGCAGGTTTCTCCTCGATGGACTGTGGGAATCAGAGGATGGATTCCGCTGGTAGATAAAGAAGATAATCCTGAATTGACCAAATATGTAGGTTACGGTGAAGCCAGCGCAACGTATCAAATTCAACCCGGACGCTGGAGTGCCGATATTCTGTTTAGAAAAGGCAGCGGACTTATCAATTACGGATCTTTGCAGACACAGGTAAACTGGAAACCATTTAAGCATGAAAATTATTATCTCACGTTGCAATGGTTTGTGGGTTATACCGAAAGTTTAATCGATTATCAGGAACACAAAAGTATGGTACGTTTAGGATTTACGATTAAACCTGAAAATATGGGAATTTTTTAAAGAAGCAGAAAAATCATTTTTTACTAGCTGCCCAAAAAATAGAATTTCTTAAAAGAGTAGTGTAAGCTTCATTCTCAAACAATTCAGGAGAATGTCCCATGAAAATATAAACGTTTCGGGATTTAAAATGATCGTTTGTCCAAACCACAGGATGATCGCCCATTTTTATGTCTGAATTAGGTTCATACGTAGTTTCATCTACAGAAGCTAATACATGAACATTCGCTCGCGGACTTTTATTGTAAGTATACCATTCTTCTTTTTTGATCAAAAATTCAGGTGAAATTCCTTTGGTTACGGGATGCGATTTGTCTTCAATATTCACCTTCGCATTCGCAAAAGTGGCAATGTAATTTTCAAAACGTATTCCGCCCATAAAATCAGAAAACCATTTCCACATTGGATAACCGTCAAATTCGCCCAATAAAGTAGCGTGATGTAAACCAATCCATCCGCCATTGCCATCGTTCATGTATTTCTCAAATGCTTTCATAGATTCTTCGCTCCAGGTATATGGAGGATAATCCAGCTGAATAAAAACCTTATATTGTTTTAAAAAAGCGTCGTTAATTTTTGCTGTGTTTTCAATATAATCAATCGTAAAACCACTGTCTGCTGCAAGTTTGTTTAGCCACGGTTTTGCTGCTTTAGAAAACTCCAGATGATGTCCGCCGTTTTCATACAAAACCAAAACTTTAAACTTTGATTTTTTTGATTTCTGAGCGGTACAATCTACCTGAAAAACGAAGATTGTCAGGAATATAAATAGAAATTTTTTCATCTAATAATTGAAGTTTTTATCTAAATTTTATTTGTCTGCCAAAGCTGTAATGGCTTGTAAAAACCAAGCTGAATGCGGAATCCATTGTTCTGTCCAGCGCCATTCGTCATTGCCGTCAACATCCATTTTAAAATCGATTCCAGAGCCATCTCCGTTTCCTTCTTTACCCGTAATTCCGTTAGAAATACCGCCCTTTTCAGAACCGTGACCGTAATTAGAATGCATATACGGTACATTGGTTTCTCCAAATTCATATAAAAAACATACTGAATACGGATTACAGCCTAAAATCCAGGATAATTGCTGAGAAGCATATAAATCAAGCGGTTTTTTCTCTGCACCGTTATTTTTTACAGCAACTACTTTTCCGCCTTCAATTGCCGCTGTAGCCAGCGATGCTAATCGGGCGTTTTCTCCCTGCCACCACCAGCCGGTTTCATTATCATGCGGAATAAAAAAACCATCTTGTACTTTACCGTTAAACAAGAAACTTTGGCGTGCATAACCAAACGGATTTTCTACATTATTGGTAACGGCTAAATTATATTCTAATGCCTTTTTAATCACATTTTTGGCATTCTTTATTTCGTTGCTGTCGTTTTCTTTTTTCAAATATCTTGTCAAAGAAACTATTGGTAAACCTGCATCGGCAGCATGCCAAAACGGACGATTTCCATCATTGCTTCTAAACCAGCCCTGATCTGTCATTCGGTTTTCGAGATTGTGTGCCCATTTTCTCGCTTCGTCTTTATAGAAATTATCGTTGGTAGCAATCCATAACTCCGTCGCCGCCATTAAAGCACAATAATCATCAATAATATTTTCTTTTCCGTCATCATCATATTTAGTGTTATTTACTAAAAGATGCGCATAAGCACGTTTTGCCCCGTCTAAATATTGCTGTGAGGTAAAATCACCATTTTTCTTCCATTGCGAAATTCGGGCTAATGAAGCAATTGCCATTCCTGCACCTTCGCGAAAAGCACTTTGATATTCGTCTGTTGTTACACTATTTGCCTTTAAACCTACAATTCTTCTCGCAGCAGGATTTTTATCAAAATAGCTGAAAACGATCATATAAAAATAATCTTCATTTGATAAACAGCGCATCATATAATCAGCTCCCCAAATAGCTTCATTATCAAGAGAATCTTTTATTTTCCATTGCGTTAACTGTTTCGGAATTGTTTCTGAGGTATTAATTAACGACCACGTTACCAAAGGCGTTTGCTGCGGAGATACAAAATTAGCATAAGCCAAATGCGAAAAATATTTACTCACATCGCCAGAGGCGTCGCACCATCCGCCGCGAACATCTGCTGTTTTTGTACTGCCGTATAAAATTATGTTTTTGTCGGCTTCGAGTTCTTCGGGAGTATTGGCTCTTTGTTTATTGTAATAATGAACTATGGATGAAATAACTCGTTTTGCCAGTATATTTTCTTCAATCGAAAAACTAACCGAAGTATAAATCTGATCTGCAACTTTAAAAGTAATTTTATACGTTCCGGGTTTTTGAAAAGAAGAGAAATCAGCTTTATAAAATTTTTCACCAAGCTTCCAGTCATCCACATTTTGCGGTTTTCCTATTAATGCTGTAAATACAGTTTTATGCGTTTGAGTATCAACAACATCAAAAGATGCATTTTCACGAATATTAGTTGGATACGCTATAATGGCTATTTTGGGGCTTTTCGGATCAAAACCAACCTGATTTACATAGATAATAGGTTTACTGTAAGCCATAACAGAAAGAAACAGCACTATTATGAGATATATAAATTGCTGACGGAGTTTTAGCATAGTTTATTTTTTATAAAGCAAATTACAAAAAAGTGAAAATTTATACTGCTTTTCTGTTCTTCTAAATTTCATTAAAAAATCAGAAATAACTATAGGAACTTATTTTTACTGCGATTGTAAGTAAAATCAAGATAAAAATGATGTGTATTTGATGTGCTTTTTATTGCAAAACAAAAATTCAGAAACAATTTCTTTTTGAAAAGTTTTAATTATTTATTTTGTGTGTAATGTTTTGAAATAGTGAGTTTTAACTTTTTTTTATTAAATTTGATATGACAATTTCTAGCAATAGTGATTATGGAAAAATTAAAACGCCCGGTTTATCTTAGAGCTGGTACTGATGATTTTTTTAGAAAAATGCGCAACGAAGTCACCGAAACGGTATTGCAAAATTCATCATTGTACCTTTTAAATGTTATAAAGTCTTTAGGTCTTTTGGTTTTGTTTTTTTTATTTTATGGCTGTATTTTATTTTTTGGAAACAGCATACCTTTACTTTTCCTTTTTTATATTCTGTGTGGTTTTACCATGATTGTACTTTTTATAAATGCCTTTCATGATGCTGCACACGGCGCTTTATTTAAAAGAGCAAAACACAACGAATGGTTCTTGTATGTTTTAGAACTCTTTGGAAGCAATCACTGGCTCTGGATGCGCCGTCACATCAACCTGCATCATGCTTACCCAAACGTTCCCGATTGGGATATTGATATCAAGCAAAGCAATATCATTAGGATTTTTCCAAATAGTCCCGTGCTTAAATATCATAAATACCAGCACATTTATATGTGGTTTATTTATCCGTTTTACAGTTTAAACTGGATCTATATTCGGGATTTTAAAGATTTTTTTGGAACAAAAAATAACTACGTAAAGAAAATTGTTAAAACTATTCCGCGAAAGCAAATATTTATCTTATTTACAGCAAAAATTTTAAACCTGTTTTACATCCTTTTTATTCCAATGCTGTTACTCAATCAGCCTTGGTATTTAGTTTTGGCAGGCTGGTTTTCGATGCATTTATTCGGAAGCGTTTTAGGAGTTGTAGCCTTAGTTTCTACGCATGTCGATGAAGACGCCAATTTTCCCGGAACAGATGAAGACGGAAATTTATCTGCAACCTGGGCTTTACATCAAATGATTGTAACCAAAGATTTTAGTACCAACAGCAAACTGGCTAATTTTTTATACGGAGGTTTTACACATCATGTAGCGCATCATCTTTTTCCGGGTGTTGGCCATACGTATTATCCCTACATTACGCCAATAATAATAAAATATGCCGAAGAATATGATCTTCCATATACCTCATATCCTTTTTATCATGCCATACGTTCGCATTTCAGGATGCTTAAAAACAAAGGTGTTAAAGAGAATATTTTAATGACGGGGGAGATTTAAAAGTCTCGATTACTTCTTACTTACAGAGATTAATAATCAATCAGTGAATGTTTGTTTATTGTTAATTTTCTGTTATTCAGTAAAATACGTAAATATACCTGTCAGTACTTCATTTAATTATATTAACTTTATTCTTACAAAATTAACGCTTTACTAAATAGCGATGATTTTTTATTGCAGCTTAGTAAAAGTAAGTAGCGTTCCTGTTTTGAGTTGTGGTACAGCATTCAATTTTTAATACTGTTTTCGTTATCGATGCAAATTCGAAAAGCGAGATGGAATATTGTTTTTAATAACGAATATATCTAACACTATGAAAAAAGAAACTAATGCACAACAACCAAACCTGATCGATATTGAATATCATTTTCCTTCGACTTGGCCTGCTGATGGGCCAATTGATTTAAATATTCATGACCTCCCGCATCATGAGTCACTAATCGAGTGGTGGTATCAAAATTGTCATCTCAGATCTAAAGATGGAAAACAGCTGTCTTTATTTGCTTCTTTTTTTAGAGTGGCAGTAAAAGAAGAGACAACAGGAAATTTGAATTATACACATTCTGTAATATGGTCTTTATCAGATAAAACCGAACAGAAATATTATAGGGATGCTCTTGTAGATCCAACTACACCGGCACAAGTATTAAAAGCGATTAAAAAGAACGAAGAAAAAAACGAAGGAAGCAGATGGATTCGCCGTGCACTAAAAGAGGTATATGAAAAAGGAAATACACCGCTGCCAGACAGACTTCTTAAACTGCCCGCAAATATTGGTATAAATAATCTTTCTCTTGAATATGATGAAAACTCTTTTAAAAAAGACGAACACGGCAATTATCATTTAAAGCTCGAAAATCCGCTAAATGAAATTGTATGTAAACTTTCATTTACTCCATTAACAAAACCGATACGTCATGGAATTGATGGTGTGGTAAGCGGAATTAGAAAAGAAGAAATGTTTTATTATTTTATTCCAAAGTGCGAAGTAAGTGGAGAAATTCAAATTGGTAATACGGTTTATGAAGTAGAAGGAAGCGGCTGGTACGATCATGAATTTAGCAGACCGGCGGATGAAACTTCAACATTTGAATTTAAGCAAGAAATGGATTGGAACTGGATTGCACTTCAGTTAGATAATGGGTATCAGTTATCAGGTTACGATCTTTTTGATAATACAAAAAATGGCGAACATGCGGGAGGAACCATCATTATCATTAATCCTGATGGAGAAAGAATAAGCACAGAGGATTACTCATTTTTACCTGAAAAATATTGGACAAGCGCCCGAACTTTTATTTCCTATCCTGTTTCTTGGAAAATAGAAATACCACTGCTTAATATTTATCTTTCTATAACCGCAGATTTTCCCGAACAGGAATTTATTACTATTCTTTCTGCGCCCGCATTTTGGGAAGGCAGTGTAAGTGCCGAAGGAAAATTTATGGATACACAAGTTTCCGGTCAGGGCTACATCGAAAGAAACGGATTTAGTACCAAAACAAATATCGAAAGCTTCTTAAAAGCAGTAGGCGACACTACACAAAAATCGGTTGAATCTTTAATGCCTTTAAATCCTAGTGACGATCAATTTTACAAGTTGGTTAATAGTCCGTTGGGAGTTTCCTTTTTGAGCGCTGCTGATAAAGAACAATATGTTTCGTCTGTAATAAAACCTATAAGGGAAATCGTAGACAGAAGTAAAAAAGCCTGGCGTTCATATATATTTTTGGCTTGTATAGATAGTGTTGGTGGAAACTCTCAGCCTTTTATTGACTGGCTTGCCATGCCGGAGTTTATACATACAGGATCATTAATTGTAGATGATGTTCAGGACAGATCTGACACGCGCAGAGGAGGCTCAGCGCTGCATCTTCTTTACGGAGAAACACTTGCAATTAATGCCGGTAATGCCAGTTATTTTATTTCGGAATTATTTATGCATGAACCTAAACTTCCGGATGATATTCGGATAAAAGTTTATGAACTTTATTTTGAAATGATGCGTGCAGCACATGCAGGCCAGGCAATGGATATCAGCGGACTTCATGATCTTATGCCAGAGGCTGTTTACAAGGGAAATAGTTCAACGCTTGAGAATAGAATTTACACTATACACAGATTAAAAACTGCAACGCCCGCCTGTACATTAGCCAAGCTGGGAGGATTAATAGGAGGTGGAAAACCTGAAGAAATTGAGGCATTAAGCAGTTTTTTAGAAGCAATTGGTGTGGCGTATCAAATAATGGATGATGTACTGAATTTACAAGGTTATGAAAATAATCTTAAAGATAAAGGTGAAGATATTACAGCCGGAAAAATAACCATGCCGGTGGCAAAAGCGATGGGTTTAATGCCTTTAAATCAGCGCGAATATGTATGGGAAACCATTCAGACGCTGCCAACGGACAGGGCAGTAATAGCTTCTGTAATTCATTTATTGCAAGATTGCGGAGCCATCGAAGCCTGTAGACAAGAAGCCGATGAACTTGTAGAAGCCGCATGGGAAAAATTGGATAAACTCCTGCCAGATTCCTTTTTTAAAGTAAGATTACGTGCTTTTGGCTGGTATGCCTTAAAAAAGGAATGATTTTAAAATTACACTCATTTCAAAACCGGAATTTTCACAAAACTATCATTATACCATTTTATCTGCAAAGGCACTTTTGCATCCAGAATAGTTTCATCGCTTACTTCTTTTCCGGTTCCGTAATTTAACTGCGAAAACGGGTTTTTATTTACATTAACAGAAATCAGTAAACGGCTTCCTTTGCTTAGTTGTTTACTCACAAAATGCGTATTAGTAAAAGAGATTGTTTCCATTTTATTAGGTTCTAAAAGCTGTCTTTTTTCAATATCTTTTGCATAACTGGCGCGGCCTATGTAATACGATAAATGAAAGTATTCACCAGTTGGCGTAACCTCATAAAGTGTTACACCCAAATCCATATCTTTTTTGTTGATGCTGCATTTGATTTCTCCCAAAAATGATCCGTTTACAATCAAAGCTTCTTTTAATGGCTCGCTTATAAAAAAATAACCGTCATATTTACTGACTTCTTTTTGAATAATCGGATTGGGATAATAATTGTTATTGCTTGTTTGTCGGTCTGTAAAATCAACTTCCTGCGATAGGAATTCTTTTTTCTTAGGTTTTTGAGAATCGGCTAAATGGAAATCTCCGGATTTATTTGCTGTTAAATAAAAAGTCAGGAAACTATTGTGCATTTTTTCAAATGAAGAAGCACTTTTCCATTCATTCACACCCATAACTTCGTAATTGATTTTATCTTTTAGAATTTCAGGTTTCGTGCCGTTTTTCAAAATAAAATCAAACCATTGATACGTAATTTTTTTAATATCGATTAAAGCATTGGAGTCAACTTTATATTCATTTAAAATGGCTTCACCGCCAATCTGGGTTCCAAAATGGCCATAAGGACCAATTACAAGGTAAAAAGGTGTTTTCGGACTGTACTTTTGAAGTTCTTTCAAATAATATAAGCTAGAGTTTTGAGAATCATTATAATAACCATCAAAAGCTAAAACCGGAATATTAATCTGCGAAAAATCATTTTTATAAGGCGCCATTTTCTGCCAGTAATCATCAAATGATGGATGTTTTATCCATTTTTGAAACCATCTGTTAGGCTCGCCGTCAATACTGTCTAATGTTTTATAAGCTGCTCCGGATTCCCACCATCTAAACTTTAATCCTCTAAAGCGAGGTCGGTTATTATTCGTAACCGTATCAAGATATTTATTGTTTCCCACATAAAAAGCCCATTCGTAATTGGGGTTTATAAAAACATTATTTTCCATTGGTAATCCCATTCCGGGTCTGTTGGCAACATAAGGAACAATTGTTTTAAGCGCCGGATGCATCTTTTTACAAGCCGCCCATTGCGTAAAACCGTTATAACTTCCGCCATACATTCCAACGCTTCCGTTACACCATTTTTGTTTGCTGATCCAGTCAATTGCATCATAAGCATCGTTAGCTTCATTTTCATACGGATCGATTTCGTTTGGACTGAAACGCTTTCCGCGAGAATATACAATAACACCTATATAACCGTTATCAACAGATTCTTTTATGGTTTTAAGATCCCTGCCTTTGTCACGAACATAAATCGTGTATTGAAGAATTACAGGTTTAGCATCGTTATCACTCTTTTTTCGGGCAACCATTGCAGATAATATCGCACCGTCTCGCGTTGTAATCGAAACACTGTCCTGAATATCGTAATCACTTTCGTTACTTGCTAATTTTGTGGCTTTTGTCTGTTGGGCAGAAAGCCCGCAGATTGTAAAAATTAAACTCAGAAATAAAAACAATGCTTTATTATTCATCATTTGTAAGTTTTTTAGTTAAACGAATTTAATTATAAATTTATATATTTACTTAATAAAGACTCAAAATTATAACTTCATGTTACAATATATCAAATCTTCATTTTTTTTAATATGCTTTTGCTGGATAATTTCTGCGAAAGCACAAAATGAAGCGTATGCAGAACCTGTAGAAAATAAAATTGAGGATACAACCTTTGTAAATCTTAAGGATTACAGCAAAGATTTTATTTATGATATGAAATATGCCACAGAAGATAATTTCCTGAAGGCAAAAGTATATGATTGTGCAGAATGTTTCCTGCGATTAAAAACCGTAAAAGCTTTAGTGGCGGCCAATAAAGATTTTATAAAAAAAGGATATAAAATAAAGCTGTACGATTGCTACAGACCTTTATCGATTCAGCAGAAAATGTGGAAAATTGTTTCGAATCCGGAGTATGTGGCAGATCCAAAAAAAGGCTCCATCCACAATAGAGGAGGAGCCGTAGATATTTCGTTAGTCGATGCAAACGGAAAAGAAATTGAAATGGGAACTGCTTTTGACTTTTTTGGTCCGGAAGCAGGCCACAATTACACTAAACTTTCTAAAGAAGTTTTAGCAAATCGAAAATTCCTTAAAAAAATAATGATCCAGAACGGTTTCAATTCGTTTGATTCAGAGTGGTGGCATTATAATTTAAAAACCGGATTAAAAGACCCGGTTGCGAATCAAAAATGGAATTGCGAATAATTACTCAACGCATTTGATATTCTGCATGAAATACGTATTGGGCTGATACGTTTTGTTATTCATTTCAGAAACTAATTCTCTTTTTACAATATAATCTTCTGTATCCGTAAGATACTTAATTCGCATAATCAAAACAGGTGAAGTTTTTAAATCTTCATAATTATCTTTCATAAACATAAAAATCCCTGTGTTTACACGGTTATCAAAACCTTTGTCGTCGCGAATTAAAGTTCCGCAGTTTTCCTGATTAATATGAAGGAGTGTAACAATTTTTCCGTTTTCTAATTGTAAATAAACTTTAGAATTTTTATCAAAACAATTCGCTTTTATAAAGTCTTTGCTTTTTTGAATAAGCTGTAAATTTAAAGTAGGTAAACCGTCTGTCTGCGCAAGCGAAAAGAAAACATAACTAAAAGTACCGCCAAAGTTTTTCTCACTTATCAAATATTCATTAGTTACTTTATAAGTTCCAATCGAGTCCGTTACATTGGCACTGTATTCACAAGGTTTTTGAGCAAATGCGGTAAAGGTTAATAAAAAAAGAGTTAGAGTAATTAGTTGTTTCATTTTTAGATTTAGATTATTTTTCTGCAAATTAAAACTATTTTGCTTTCATTTTTATCTGTTGTAAAAAAACAATAAATATTTCCTCCATTTTTTATTTTCCATTTCTTCCGAATGTTTTCTACAGTTTCAGGAAAGTTGCGGGTTGTAACGTTTGCCTGCTGATTTAAAAGTTCTGTTTTCATCTCATTTTTGCTGTATGAAATTACTTTCTCTATCTCAAAACGGCGTCCGGGAAAATCAATTAAATCGTCAGAAGTATATAAATGGGAATGTTTATGCAGTTTATTGATTTGGAATATCGTGCTTACTTCATCAAACCCGCCCGACTTCATAATTGCCGAATTTGGTTCGTAAAGATATTTTTGAGGAAGATGGTAAGTTGGAAATGGAATATCATCGCCTAAAACAAATTCAAATGTTTCAACTTTATCTTTTAAAATATTGGCCGTTTTTAAAGTTATATTGCCTGAATAATTTTTATGAATTTCAAAAAGCAATTCCTTAACTTCATTTTCGAGCGCGATGATATGAATGTTTTTTACAAATTTCAATTCAGATAAACCTGCGGAAATATCCAATAAAGGTGCGGTTTTAATTAAAATAGAATCAGCCTTTTCAAAATAGAGATCTAAAGATTCGGGAACATTTGGCAGACAGTCCTTCAGCATAAAAACTTTGCCTTTTGCATCATTTCTTCTGGAAGGGTCAATATAAATCCAATCCCATTTCTGGTTTGAATTATTTAAAACATTGGCAGAATCATCGGCATAAAAGCTGCAGTTTTCAACGCCTAATTGCTTGAAGTTATGTTTTACAATTGCAGATAAATCTTCGTTTATTTCGCAATGGGCAATAGTTTTAAATTGTTTAGAAAAATAATAATCATCAACGCCAAAACCTCCGGTAAGATCAATTAAACTTTCTCCCGAAATTAAAGAAGCTTTGTAAGCCGCCGTTTTTTCAGAAGAAGTCTGCTCTACAGAAATTTTACTCGGATAAATGATGTTTTCCGTTGCAAACCAAGTTGGTAATTTGTCTTTTGCTTTTGACTTCGCTTCAATTTGGTTTAAAATTAAAATCCATTCCACCTCAGGAAAAGGATTTTTTTGAAGTGCTAATTTTGTAATGGATTCACTGCTATTCAGCGTTATAAAATCTTGAATATTTTTACTTAAAATAGAAGTGTTCAAAGCTAAATTCTTTCGGTTAAAACAGATATAATTTTGTTATCCGGAAAAAATTCTTTTAAAATTACTTTTATCATCGTAAAAAGCGGAACTGCGATAATCATTCCCACAATTCCAAAGGTAATGCCGCTAATTAAAGTAATCAGGAATATTTCCAGCGGGTGCGAATTTACGCTTTTTGATGAAATTATAGGCTGGCTGATATTATTATCAATGGCCTGAACCAGTAAAAATCCGATCACAACATAAATAGTAGTTGGTAAAATTTCAGATCTAAAATCCTGACCAATTAAGCTGATCATGGTTAAAAGAGCTGCTAAAATAGTTCCAATAATCGGCCCGATGTACGGGATGATATTTAAGACAGCACATAAAAACGCAATAACAAATGCATTTTTGTTTCCAAAAATGACCAATACAATCAGATAAAGAATAAATACAACCGTTAATTGAAGTAAAAGCCCAATAAAATAGCGGGTTAACATATGATTTATCTTAGTGATAGAATTTATGATTTTATCTTCATTTGAATCCGGAAGTAATTTTCGTGCTGTAGATTTAAACTGATCCTGATCTTTAATAAAGAAAAAGGTAATAAAAAATACCGAAACTAATCCCATTCCCATATCGGCCATAAAGTTCAAAATCGAATTGATAAAACCGGTAAAATAACTGAAATTCAACATCGAAGTGACTTTAGAATCTCTCAGCACTTTATTTAAATCAAAATGCTGAATATTAAAATAGGTTTCAATACTCTGCTCTGTTTCCATAAATTGTGTCTGCAATTGGTTGGTATCCAGCAACGATAAATTATTAGCCTGAGAAATGATTAACGGAACAAACAAAAAGATAAAGCCAACCATTAATAATATAAAAATTACAATGGCGGTCGTTGCAGCAAGCGAATCTTTGAATTTTAATTTATTCTTTAAAAACAAAACCAGCGGATTTGATATTAGGCACAATATCAAAGAAATACACAAGTAAACAATTACAGTTTGTATTTCGTACAGAAAGTATAAAACAATACCAATTATTAATATTGTAGCTAATGCTCTTAAGATTCCGTTAGAAATAGTTTTTGACGTTATCATATTTAAATTTTAGACTATAAAAATAGGAAAAACCTTTTAATATTCTAGCTTTAAAATAAAAAAGCGAGATGTTTCCATCTCGCTTTTATAGGGTATTTTAAGACTATTTAAATTATGGCTGTCCAAAAGAAAATCTTGCACCTCCGCTTACGAAGATAGCAGCCATTCTGTTTTTCTGTCCGTTAGAGAACATATACATTCCAGCATCATCAGTGTAATCCATGTAGTTCATTGTCATTTCTACCGGAGTACCAGAACAAGTACTGTAGTGTGGGTAAGCAGGAACGCCATAGTTTGCAGTGTTGTGAGTAGGTGTATCTGAAACTAAATCGCTTCCGCAAGTTGCATCTCCCCAAATGTGACGTAAGTTCATCCAGTGTCCAACTTCGTGAGTACCAGTTCTTCCTAAGTTATAAGGAGCATTTGCAGAACCAGACAATCCGAAATATTTAGAATCAATTACAACTCCGTCTGTAGAAGAAGATCCTCCAGGAAATTGTGCATAACCTAAAATTCCACCACCAATAGTACAAGCCCATAAATTAAGCTTTGTAGTTGGAGAAGTTGGTGCTAAACCGCCCTGAGCTGTTTTTTTCATAGCATCATTTGTTCCCCAAGAAGTTTTAGTTGTAGATTTTCTAATAACCTGATCTAAAACAAATGAAATTCCAACATTAGCTTTAACACCTGCAAAAAGTGCCGGTACGCTGTTATAATCAGAGTTTTGTGCGTTGAAATCTTTGTTTAGAACATCAATTTGAGATTGAATTTGAGCATTTGAGATATTCTCTGCAGTTGTTCTGTACAAAACATTTACTACAACAGGAATCTGAATTTTACCATTTACAAGTTTCCCTGAAAGTAAAGTTTTGTTTGTAAAAGCTTCAATTTCGTTCATTCTGATCGCTAATGTAGGATCAGCTTTTAATTGAGCTTCTAAAACATCCTGAGTTGCGCAAGAGCGAAGAGTTGCTTTTGCTACAGCAGCTTCAGATCCGCTTGAATCAGCAGATTGATCGTTTTGACAAGAAAACAGCACTAGTGCTGTAAATGCAGTAATAATAACTTTTTTCATAATAACGGGGTTTTTTGTTATAAAATATTAGTTTTGGTTAACCAGATCGCAATTTTATAACAAAATCATTTTGTAGCCAAATTTTTATATGAAATAATTTTTGAGAAATTTCACGATCCCTTGTATAGTCTAGTTCTTACAAAAATGTTAAAGTTATTTTTGTGATGTAAATTCTTATTTATGAATATTTTAGGAGTAAAAAAACTATAATTAGATTGAAATTTAACCTTTTACTAAAACGTTTATCTAAATTTTAACGTTTTTCCTACGTATTTCTACGTTTTTTAAAAAAGTGTTTTTTTATGTTAAAGAGGGAAAGAAGTAATCTCATAGAGTGCAATACTGGCAGCTTGCACAACATTCATACTGGAATTTTTTCCAAACATATTGATATGCACAATTTGATCGCAGATTTTTAAAAGTTCATCTGAAATACCATCAATTTCACTTCCAATTATAAGTGCAATTTTTTTGCTTGGAATCACAACTTCTCTTAGAGGCTTGCTGTTGCTTGTAATTTCTAACGCAATAACTTCGAAATTGTTTTGTTGCAAATATTCGATTAATTCAGAAGTTTCTTCAATAATTTGATGCGGTACATGAAGATGTGTACTGCGAGAAGTTTTGTTGATTTTTCTTGGCGTAAGCGGAATGTCTTTCCCAAGAAAAATAATATTTTCGACACCAAAAGCCTCAGAAATTCTAAAGAGCGAACCTATGTTTTGCTGAAAATAAATATGATCGCAAACCAGAGTTATAGGAAATGTTTTTCGCTCAAATTGATTTTCTTCGTGAGTAAGCTGCATTTTTGTTAGTAAAAAATAATTAGTAAAAAGTGATAGTGTTGAGAGGTGACGTTGTTTTTTTAAAATTGATGAATTACTAGTTACTAATCACTTTAGACTAGTCACTAATTAGTAAAAATATAATTGATAATGTTAGCGCCCATTTTTAGAGCCTTGTCTCGAACATTTGCCGGATCATTATGAACTTCAGGATCTTCCCAGCCGTCGCCTAAATCGCACTCGTAAGTATACAATAAAACCAATTTATTCTCTACAAAAATTCCAAACGCCTGCGGACGGGTTCCGTCGTGTTCGTGAATTTTAGGCAATCCGTTTGGGAACGGAAATGGTTTTTGAAAAATAGGATGATTTGCCGGAATTTCAACTAAATTATTATTCGGAAATATTTTTTTGATTTCTTTTCGAATATATTGATCCATTCCGTAATTATCATCGATATGAAGAAAACCGCCTCCGTATAAATAATTTCTAAGATTGGTTATGTCAGAATCGCTAAAAACAACATTTCCGTGCCCAGTCATATGTACAAACGGATACGAAAGCAAATCAGGATTACTTGGCTCAACTGTTGAAGGTTTTGCTTTTATTCTGGTATTGATTGTCGAATTGCAAAAACGGATTAAGTTAGGCAACGATGTTGGGTTTGCATACCAATCGCCGCCGCCGCTGTATTTAAGCAAAGCAATTTCCTGAGAAAAGGATGAGATTGAAAAAAGTAATAATAAGTAAAATATTTTTTTCATAATAATTTTAAATTGCCTGTTATTTGGCTTTTTTGTCATCCTGAGGAACGAAGGATCGCACAAGAAACTCCGCACAGAAAGTCGCCAATCTGTGTCGATCAACTAGTGCGATCCTTCGTTCCTCAGGATGACAAGATTGTCTTTAATTAGGCACTTCATTAAAAAATACAACACTATGACAAGCCACAACTGCAGCAGTTTCTGTTCGCAAACGTGTATTTCCTAAAGTTACCGGCTGATATTTATTTTCAATGGCCAAAGCTATTTCTTTTTCAGAGAAATCCCCTTCAGGACCAATTAATAAAGTTACATTTTCATTTGGCTTTAAAGTTTCCTTCAAAGATTTTTTGTCGGTTTCTTCACAATGAGCAATAAATTGTAAGCCTTGATTTTTTTGTTTCACAAATTCTTTAAACGAAATGGCATCGTTTAATTTTGGAAGAAACATTTCATTTGATTGTTTCATTGCCGATAAAATAATCTTTTCAAAACGCTCTAAATTAATCACTTTTCTTTCAGAACGATCGCAGATAATAGGCGTAATTTCCTGAATTCCAATTTCTGTAGCCTTTTCTAAAAACCATTCAAAACGATCGTTCATTTTGGTTGGTGCAACCGCTAAATGCAGACGGAATTTTGGTTCGGGAGATTTTGTTATTGAGCGAACGGCAACAATACATTTATTGTCTGAAGCCAAAGTTATTTCAGTTTCAAACAATACACCTAAACCGTTTGTAACATGCAGAATATCTGAATCTTTCTTTCGTAAAACTTTTATAATATGTTTGCTTTCTTCTTTATCAAAAGAAAAACTTTCGGTTGTTTCGTCAATATCCGGATTGTAAAATAACTGCATAATTAAAATTGAATTCGCGCTTTAGAAACTACAGCAGAAGTTTCAAAACGACTTGATAAATATTTTTGATAGCCCACAATTCCAATCATTGCGGCATTATCTGTAGTATATTCAAATTTCGGAATAAAAGTTTTCCATCCGTATTTGGCTTCACTTTCCTTCAAAGTAGTTCTGATTCCTGAATTTGCCGAAACTCCTCCGCCAATAGCAATTTGCTTAATTCCGGTTTCTTTAACAGCCAGTTTTAGTTTGTCCATCAAGATTTCGATAATTGTATGCTGAATAGAAGCGCAGATATCGTTTAGGTTTTCATCCACAAAATTTGGATTCTCCAGTTTATTCTTCTGTATAAAATATAGAATTGCTGTTTTCAATCCCGAAAAACTAAAATCCAACCCAGGTACTTTCGGTTTTGTAAAAGTAAAAGCTTTTGGATTTCCTTCTTTAGCATATTTGTCAATCAAAGGCCCGCCCGGATAAGGAAGTCCTAAAATTTTTGCACTCTTGTCAAAAGCTTCTCCAACGGCATCATCAGTCGTTTCACCAATAATTTCCATATCAAAAAAGCTGTTCACTTTTACAATCTGCGTATGTCCTCCGCTTATGGTTAAAGCCAAAAAAGGAAACTCAGGTTTATCATAGCCTTCTTCATCAATAAAATGTGCTAAAATATGGGCATGCATATGATTTACAGCAATTAACGGAATGTTTAATGCTAATGATAATGATTTACTGAAAGAACTTCCTACTAGCAAGGACCCCATTAATCCCGGACCTTGTGTAAAGGCAATGGCAGTTAACTGTTCTTTTTGTACATTTGCTTTACGAAGCGCTGCGTCGATAACAGGAACTATATTTTGCTGATGTGCTCTCGAAGCTAATTCAGGAACTACACCGCCATATTGATTGTGAATTAATTGATTAGCCACAACATTTGAGAGAACTTTATCGTTATGTAAAACTGCGGCAGCAGTATCATCGCATGAACTTTCGATGGCTAGAATAAAAACCTCTGAATTTTGCATATAAAGGCACGAATTTTGAATTATATTTGACAAATCAAATTTTGAATTTTTTTGATTTGAAGCAGAGCCCCAAAATTAAAGAATTTTTATCAAAACAGCCGACCTTTGTCTGTTCAAATTAAATTTAAACAAAAACACAATAATATTACCAGTTATCAAAAGAGTTAAGAAAATAGTATCCAGAACCCTGATTGGCTTAATTTTACTTTTGCTGATACTTGCTATCACTCTTTCTCTGCCTGTCGTACAGACAAAAATCGCAAAATATCTTACCGAAACTTTAAATACTGATTTCAAAACAAACATTAGTGTTGATAAAGTTGCTATTAATATTTTTGGCGGTGTAAAACTTAAAAAAGTCCTGATTTTAGATCATCATAAAAAAACGTTGATTTATTCTGATATTATTAGTACTGATATCTTAAGTATAAAAAGGCTTATCGACGGCGATTTACTTTTTGGAGACATTCGTTTAACGGGCTTGATTTTTAATATAAAAACGTATAAAAACGAGGATGAAAACAATATTAATAAGTTTATTAAATTGTTTGAAACCAAAGAAGAAAAGAAACAATCGGGTAAACATTTTCTCTTTACAGCTAAAAACGCTTATATCGAAAATGGAAATTTTTCTGTTGTAGACGAAAATAAAAGGACGCCTCAGTTTTTAGATTTCAAGAAACTAAACGCTTACATAAGCGATTTTAAATTATATGGCCCAGATGTAAACACTATAATTCACAGGTTTTCTTTTCAGGATCACCGTGGTTTGTATGTTTCTAATTTTACAGGGAAATTTAGTTATACCAAAAAAAGAATTCAGGTCGACAATTTAGCGATTAAAACCAAAAGATCTTCGCTTTACGGAAAAGCTATTTTAAATTATAAGCCCGGGGATTTTCTGGAGTTTACAGATAAAGTACAGTTTAATGTTGCGCTGGATTCGTCTTCAATTGCTTCAAATGATATTCGTTATTTTTATGACGGTTTAGGTAAAAACCAGCATTTTAAAATTAGAACTAAAATAAAAGGAACTTTAAATAACCTGAATTTAAACCGCCTTAGGCTTACCGATACAAACGGTTCGAAAATTTTTGGAACAATTAATTTTAGAAACCTTTTAGGCTCAAAAGAGCAAAAGTTTTCTATGGACGGAAAGTTTGATAAATTGATTTCAAGTTATGATGATCTGGTAGTTTTACTGCCGGGTATTTTAGGTAAAAAACTTCCGAAAGAATTAAAAAGAATTGGGAAATTTAATATTGTTGGAAAGGCAAAAGTTTCGACAACAGATTTAGAAGCCGATTTTAAAATGGCAACTGATTTAGGAAACGGTAAAGTTAATCTTCATATGAATAATATGGATTTTATCGATAAGGCTTCTTATGCAGGAAATATAGTTCTGGATAATTTTAATGTTGGTGCTTTATTAGATCGAAAAGATATTGGGAGAACAACTTTAGATGTTGATGTTGACGGTGTTGGTTTTACAGAAAAATACCTGAACACTATTGTAAAAGGAGATATTGCTAAATTAGATTATAATAAATATACGTATAGTAACATTGTTGTAAATGGTAATTTCAAGCTTCCTTATTATAAAGGACAAATCTCTGTAAATGATCCAAACCTTAATTTGACATTTGATGGTTTGGTTGATTTAAGTAAAAAAGAAAGCCGTTACGATTTTCATATCAATGTCGAAAACTCTGATTTGCGAAAACTGAAATTCATAAGTGATTCAATTTCCCATTTTAAAGGAGATGCTGTTGTACAGTTAACAGGAAATTCGATCGAGAATCTTCAGGGAAATATTTATATTAAAGATGCTGTGTATCAAAACCCAAAAGCAACGTATGCTTTTGATGAAGTTACTGTAAGCTCGAATTTTGATGCAGACAGACTTCGTACTATAACTGTTAATTCATCGGATATTGTTGAAGGTAAAATTGTGGGTAAATTTCAGTTTGCACAATTAGATAAATTGGTGATGAATTCTGTTGGAAGTCTTTATACCAATTATAAACCTTTTAAAGTTAAAAAAGGGCAGTTTCTGCGTTTCAACTTTCATGTATATAATAAGGTTGTCGAAATGCTGTATCCCGAAATGAAAATCGATTCGAGTACAGTAGTTCGCGGAAAAATCGATTCTGACTTACAGGAATTTAAATTCGGATTTAGATCAAAACAAATCAGCGCGGCCAAAAATACTTTTGATAATATCAGAATAAGCATTGATAATAAAAATCCGCTTTATAATGCTTTCATTGAGTTAGATAGTATCAAAACGCCGTATTATAAAATACGAGATTTCAATTTAATCAATGTAACAGCAAAAGATACTTTGTTTGTTCGTTCTGAGTTTAAGGGCGGCGACAAAGGGCAGGATTATTTCAATCTCGATTTGTTTCATACCATTGATAAAAACAAAAATAACATAGTCGGGATCAAGAAATCTGAAATGAAGTTTAAAGACTATTTATGGTATTTAAATGAAGATGCAAAGAAAGATAATCAGATTGTTTTTGATCAGTATTTTAAAAACTTCACGATTGATAATATTGTATTGTCGCATGAAAACCAGAAAATTGATTTAAACGGTGTCATTAAAGGAAAAGATTATAAAGATATCGTCCTCAATTTTGAAGATGTTGATATCAATAAAATTACGCCTTTTAATTCCAAGTTTGTTTTCAACGGAAACTTAAACGGAAATATAAATTATAAGCAGAATAAAGATGTCTTTCAGCCCACGGCGAGTATTGTGGTAGATCATCTTAATTTGAATAAAGTCGATCTGGGAACTTTGAATTTTGATATTTCCGGAGATCAGAGTTTTAAAAAGTTTACTATAAATTCTTCGATTGTAAATGGCTTTGCAGAGTCGTTTAGGGCAAACGGAACTATTGCAGTCGAAAATAAAGAGACATTTTTAGATTTAAATTTAAAGCTGGAAGGATTTAATCTGGCAACTTTAGGAACTGTCGGCGGCGATGTATTATCAAATGTAAGAGGTTCTGTTTCAGGAAATGCGGCTGTTGTGGGGAATTTGAAAAAACCGGAAATCAACGGACGTTTGTATGTGGAGAAAGCCGGAATGACAATTCCGTACCTAAATGTTGATTATGCATTAAGCGACAGAACAGTTATTGATTTAACCGATGAAAAATTCCTGTTTAGAAATAATCAGTTAACCGATACAAAATTCGGAACAAAAGGATTGCTGAACGGAACGATTGAACATCATAATTTTGGAGACTGGAAATTAGATTTAACCATAACTTCAAAACGCTTACTAGCGCTTGATACAAAAGACAGCGAAGATGCGGCCTATTTTGGAACGGCATTTATAAACGGAACGGCAAGTATAAAAGGTCCAACAGAAAGTTTGTTTATTAAGGTTGATGCAAAATCTGAAAAAGGAACAGAAGTTAAAATTCCTATCAGTAACGTGCAAAATTCCAGCGAAAGCAACTGGATTCATTTTGTAACGCCAAAAGAGAAATACAATTTAGCCAAAGGCATTGTTGAGAAAACCAGAAATTATAACGGACTTGAATTAGAGTTTGATTTTGATATTACGCCAGATGCCGAAGTTGAAGTAATTCTCGACAGAAATTCCGGCCACGGTATGAAAGGAAAAGGATACGGATCGTTATTGTTTAAAATCAATACGTTGGGTAAATTCAATATGTGGGGGGATTTCCAGGCATACGAAGGAACATATAACTTTAAATACGGAGGTTTAATCGATAAAAAGTTTGCGGTTAAAAAAGGTGGTTCGATTATTTGGGAAGGAAATCCAATGAAAGCCCAGCTGAATTTAGAAGCTGTTTACAGGACATCGGCAAATCCTGCGGTATTATTAGACAATTCATCTTTCAATAAAAAAGTTCCTGTTGAAGTTGTAATTGGTTTAAGAGGAGATTTAACAAGCCCTGAACCTAATTTTGATATTCAGTTTCCATCCGTAAGTAATGTTTTAAAATCAGAGATACAATATAAGTTAGATGATAAAGACGTGCGCCAAACGCAAGCCTTGTATTTATTATCGACAGGTTCCTTTATGAGTCAGGACGGATTTAATCAAAGCGATTTATCCGGAACATTTGCAGAGACGGCGGCAAGTTTATTAGGCGGCATTATAAAATCAGATAATGACCTTATTAATATAGACTTGAATTTTATATCGGCAGACAGAAGAATAGGGCAGGAAGCCGACGGACAGTTTGTAGCCAATATTTCATCGCAGATTAATGAACGAATTTCGATAAACGGAAAAGTAGGTGTTCCTGTTGGTGGAGTAAACGAATCTGCTATTGTTGGAGATATTGAGATTTTATACCGAGTAAATGAAGATGGATCAATGAACCTTCGTTTGTTTAATAAAGAAAATGATATTAATTATATAGGACAAGGAATTGGTTATACGCAGGGAGTTGGTATTTCGTATGAAGTCGATTTTGATACTTTTAGCGAACTGGTCAATAAACTATTCAAAAGCCATAAACTGGAAAAAGCCATAAAAAATTCAGATGATTTTCAGGATTCTAATTTAAATCCGGACTTTGTTAATTTCAACAACAATAAAAAAGAAGCTGAAAAGAATAAAAAGAAATCAGAAAAAGAAAAAGAGGAGGAGAGTAAACCAAAACCTCAGAACAATAATGAAGGTCTGATTCCTGACAATGATTTCTAACAGATTGTTAAAAAAGAGTATAAAAAAACCATTCGCCGCAACGAATGGTTTTTTTATGCCTAACTTTAGCGCTTTTAGTAATTTTTTGCTAAAGTGCTGTTCTTTATATTTTTATAACACTTCATTTAGGTATTGTTATTTTTAAAGAATTAATTAAAAAATGGGGTATTTATTATTTTAAATGAAATTTTTGGTATCAAAAAACTTATTAACGAAAACGTTTGAATTTAACATATTTTACTAATTTATTATAAACATAACCCGAAAAGTGCTGAATGTTTGCTAAATTTACAACTTTAATACTTAAATAATGTCAAAAACAATAAAAAAAGTAGGTGTTCTTACCTCAGGAGGAGACTCACCAGGAATGAATGCTGCAATACGATCTGTTGTTCGAACATGTGCTTATCATAATATAGAATGCATAGGAATTTATAGAGGGTATCAAGGAATGATAGAAGGCGATTTTAAAGAAATGGGCCCTCGAAGCGTGAATAATATTGTAAATAAAGGAGGAACGATCTTAAAATCAGCTCGTTCTGTTGATTTTAGAACACCGGAAGGAAGAAAAAAAGCGCACGAAAACCTTTTGAAAGCCGGAATTGATGCTTTAGTAGTTATTGGCGGCGATGGAAGTTTTACCGGAGGTTTAATTTTTAATTCAGAGTATAATTTCCCGGTAATGGGAATTCCAGGTACAATCGATAATGATATTTATGGTACAAGTTTTACTTTAGGTTACGATACTGCTTTAAATACTGTTGTCGACTGTATTGATAAAATCAGAGATACTGCAAGTTCACATAACCGTTTATTCTTTGTAGAGGTTATGGGTAGAGATGCAGGTCACATTGCACTTAACGCCGGAATTGGTGCAGGTGCAGAAGAAATCCTTATTCCTGAAGAAGATTTAGGTCTTGACAGATTATTAGACTCTCTTCAAAAAAGTAAAGCTTCAGGAAAATCATCAAGCATAGTTGTTATTGCCGAAGGAGATAAAATTGGTAAAAACGTATTCGAATTAAAAGATTACGTTGAAGCTAATCTTCCTGAGTATGACGTAAGAGTATCTGTTTTAGGACACATGCAGCGTGGTGGTTCACCATCTTGTTTTGACCGTGTTTTAGCAAGCCGTCTTGGTGTTAAAGCTGTAGAATCTTTAATTGAAGGGAAATCAAATTATATGGTTGGTCTTAAGGAAGATAAAGTTATTTTAACTCCGCTTGAGCAGGCAATTAAAGGTAAATCTGAAATTGATAGAGAATTATTGAGAGTGTCAGACATCATGTCGACATAATTATATATAATAAAGTTTAAAAGAGAAGAAGTTTATTGTGAGGAAATTAGACTTTGAATTAGTATAATAAAAACAAAAGCAAAAATTTAGTAAAATGTCAAAAGTAAAATTAGGAATAAACGGATTTGGACGTATCGGAAGAATCGTTTTTAGAGAGTCTTTCAATAGAGATAATGTAGAAGTTGTAGCAATCAACGATTTATTAGACGTAGATCACTTAGCTTACTTATTAAAATATGATTCAGTTCACGGTCGTTTCAACGGAACTGTAGAAGTAAAAGAAGGAAAATTGTATGTAAACGGAAGAAATATCCGTATCACTGCAGAAAGAAATCCTGCTGACTTAAAATGGAATGAAGTTGATGTTGATGTAGTAGCAGAATGTACTGGTATCTTCACAACTATCGAAACTGCAAATGAGCACATTAAAGGTGGTGCTAAAAAAGTTATCATTTCTGCTCCATCTGCAGATGCTCCAATGTTTGTAATGGGAGTTAACCACGAAACTGCAAAAGCTTCTGATTTAGTAGTTTCTAACGCTTCTTGTACTACAAACTGTTTAGCTCCATTAGCTAAAGTTATCCACGATAATTTTGAAATCGTTGAAGGTTTAATGACTACTGTTCACGCAACTACTTCAACTCAAATGACTGCTGACGGACCTTCTAGAAAAGACTGGAGAGGTGGACGTGCAGCTGCAATTAACATCATTCCTTCTTCAACTGGAGCTGCAAAAGCGGTTGGAAAAGTAATTCCATCTTTGAATGGAAAATTAACTGGAATGTCTTTCCGTGTACCTACAGCTGACGTTTCTGTAGTTGATTTAACTGTAAAAGTTGCTAAAGAAACTTCTTATGAAGAAATTATGGCAGTTTTGAAAAAATCTTCTGAAACTGATTTAAAAGGTATCTTAGGATTTACTGAAGATGCAGTTGTATCTCAGGATTTCATTTCTGATAAAAGAACTTCAATCATTGATTCTACTGCAGGAATTGGTTTAAATTCAACTTTCTTCAAATTAGTATCTTGGTATGATAATGAGTACGGATACTCAAGCAAATTGATCGATTTATCTGTACATATTGCAGGTTTAAAATAATATTATATATTTTTACAAAATCCCGTTATCACCAAGTAACGGGATTTTCTTATTTTGTTCTGTCTTTAATTAATGTAAAAAACACACTTATTTGAAGAAAAACTAATTCAAAAAACAAAAAAAATGAAATTAATAGTTGATAGTGGATCTACTAAAGCCGATTGGATTGCAATTGATGATAATGGAAAAGTATTATTCACGACACAAACCTTAGGATTAAATCCTGAAATTCTTGACGGACCGGAAATCATTTCAAGATTGAATGACCGTTTTGATATTTTACAAAATAAAAAAAATGCAACACATTTGTTCTTTTACGGAGCAGGTTGTGGAACAGACAGAATGAAAGAATGGTTAAAGCAGATCTTTCAGGAGTATTTTACTAACGCTATTGTTGACGTTCAGGAAGATACTTATGCGGCTGTTTATGCTACAACTCCAAAAGGAGAAGAAGCAATCGTATCTATCTTAGGAACTGGATCAAACTGCAGTTATTTTGATGGAAAAGTATTGCACCAAAAAGTTCAGTCATTAGGATATATCGTAATGGATGACTGCAGCGGAAACGTTTTTGGAAAAGAATTAATTAGAAAATACTATTTTAATAAAATGCCTAAGGAATTAGCGGTTGAGCTTGAAAAAGAATACGACGTTGATCCGGACTTTATTAAAAACAAATTATATAAAGAACCAAACCCAAATGCTTATTTAGCAACTTTTGCTAAGTTTTTAATCAAACATAAAGACACAGAATTCTGCAGAAAAATCATTTTCAAAGGAATGAAATCTTTCGTTAAAAACTACATCAAACAGTTTGATAACTGTAAAGAAGTTCCTGTGCATTTTGTAGGTTCTATTGCTTTTTATCTAAAAGATGAATTACAAGAAACTTTCGATAAATACGAGCTTAAATTAGGGAATGTGTTAAGAAGACCAATTGATGGTTTAATTGCTTACCATGTTGCTAACCAATAGTTCTGGATTTATGGAAATTGCAATTATTGCGCACGACGGTAAAAAAGCAGATTTGATTGATTTTTTGATTAAGAATGAAGCAGTTCTTCATAATGAAAAAATCAGACTTATTGGTACCGGAACAACTGGAGGAAAAGCCGAAGCAGCGGGATTTAAAACCCAAAGAATGCTTTCCGGACCTTTAGGAGGTGATGCGCAGATTGCAGGCAGAGTAGCGGAAGGAATTACACAAATGGTTTTCTTTTTTAAAGACCCATTATCAAGTCATCCGCATGAAGCTGATATTAATATGTTAATTCGTGTTTGCGATGTGCATAATGTGCCGCTGGCAACAAATGAAGCAACGGCACAATTATTATTAGATGCTATTGCACTGCAATTATAGAGATCTCAACATTTACATTTTTTGGCAGACATGCCACTTGAACCGTTTCACGTGCTGGAGCGGTTTTTTCGTTAAAATAAGAACCGTAAATAGTGTTAATAGCACCAAAATTGTTCATATCCATAATGAAGATCGTTGCTTTTACAACATTTTCAAAAGTCATATTTGCCGCTTCTAAAATAGCCGCAATATTCTCCATTACTTGTTTTGTCTCGTCATTGATATTGTCAGTTACAAGTTCTCCTGAAGCCGGATTTATAGCAATTTGCCCAGAAGCATAAAGTGTATTTCCTGATAATACCGCTTGATTATACGGCCCAATAGGAGCCGGAGCCTTTTCTGTAAAGATTATTTTTTTCATGATAAATTATTTTAAGTCGACAAATTATCGATTAGAAGTACTGCGTTTGTTCCATTTAATGTCACTCAGCATACCAGATTTAATTCCAATAAAGAAGTTCCAGTTAGCGTTTGGTCCCATCGGATTCCAGTTAAATGCCATTCTCCAGCTTAACAAATCTCTTTCAAAACGGAATTGAGTAAAAGTAACCCCTTTTTGAACAAAATCATAACCGGTAGAAACCCCGCCTTTCCATTTTGGCGTGATATCCATATTTGCAGAAATCATAATAGAGTTTCCGGATATTTTATTTTCTCTGGCAGTATTTGAATAAGTAAGTGAATACGCCATTGTCATATCCCAAGGAATTTTTGAGCTGAAAAACTCGCTTACAACATCTTCGTCACGTTCCGGTTCATTCGCAAACTGACTATTTCGGCTGTCATTTAAGTCTGTGTTTGTTCCAAATAAGTCGTCATTACGACCACCATTTCGCTGGCTTTGCGTATTTTTTTCTTTTCCGGTTCCTTTATTCGAGAAAGAATAGTTCATGGTAAGGTTGGCGCTGGTCATTCTAAACAAACTTCCGCCATTATCAATATTATACTTGTTTATAACATTTCCTGCATTGTCGATAGCATAAGGATTTAAAACAGCTCCAAAATTGACATTCATTTTATTGTCAAAAAACTGCGTTCCCCCGCTTACAACAATTGGCTGCCAGGCTAAAGTCTTTTTTCCGTCTGCGCTAAAATTATAACTTGTGTTGAAGTTTAAATTGTTCAGCAGCATTATTTTCTTAGGTTCTGTTTTTGTGCTGTCTTTATCTCTTACTTTGGCTTCAAACGTGTTGCTTAATGAAAACCCTACAATGTTTGAATTACTTTGTCCTGGTGCGCCGTAAATACCATTTGCGAACCGCGAGTATTCATCGGTTGAAATTTTACCAGACGCATCAACCGTATAATGTTCATAATATTGATCAAAACTTGGCGTATAGGAATACGTAAGACTCGGCCTCATAACGTGGCGTATAGACTGAATTCTTTTGTCTTCACCAAAATTAAATGTACCATAAATAGTAGTTCCTAAATTAGTACTTAAATTATATGTTCTGTATGAGTCAAAACCATTTACTGTTTTATCATCCACTTTTCCTGCAGTGTCGTCAAAACCTTTTTTAATAGTTTTAGTTACCCATGTTTCCTGATAATTTGTAGATGCTCCAGCACTAAAATATTTGAATATTTTAAAGTTGGTACTAATAGGAATAGAGTGCTGCATACCAATTTGTGCATCTCTAAACATTTGAGGCTTAAAAAACAAGGAATCATAAGTAGTGATGTTGTTTTTACCTGTTACGTTATACTGTAAGTTGATGTTTTTAATAAACCCCTTTTTAACCCCGTCTTTTCCAACAAAAGGATAAATACGATCAATACTTCCCTGAAGATTAGGAAGACTCATCTGGATTTGCTCTGTCTGTGTATTTTGCTGATGTGTAGCAGATAACGAAATACGAGAACCCGGAATCGTATTAAAAGTTTTGTTATATGAAATAGACGAACTCAATGTATTATTCAGATTAGACCCAACGTTAGCCTGATTAATAGACTGTTTAAAGTACTTACTACTACCCATGTTTACAGAAGCACTAAAACTTGAGTTAGGATTAGATTTCGTGTCTTTTGAATGTGACCACTGAATATTGTAAATGTTTTGTTTTGAATAATCAGGATAACCTCTTTCGCTGCTAATTAAATTCTCAAATCGAATATTAACGTTTCCTCTATATTTATATCGGGTTGCATACGCCGATTCAAAACGCATGGCGTAACTACCATTCGTATAATAATCTCCTAAAACAGTTAAGTCGTAATTATCGCTTAAAGCAAAATAATATCCTCCATTTTGTAAAGAGAAACCTCTGGTATTCGAATCATTATAACTAGGGATAATAATACCGGAAACACTTTTTTCCTGACTCAAAGGGAAATAACCATAAGGCAATGCCAGCGGAGTAGGTACATCAGCAATAACCATCTGGGTTAAACCGGTAACAATTTTTTTTCCGGGAACAAATTTTATTTTGCTCGTTCTAAAGTAGTATTCCGGATTGTCAATATCCTGAGCTGTTGTAATACGAGCCTCTTTTAGATAATAAACAGAGTCATTTTCTTTTTTGGTAACCGCAGCCTTAATATTTAATTCACCTTGTTTGGTTCTCGAATTATAAATTAATGCCTTTTTTGTCTTAAAATTAAAACGGATAGAATCGGGCTGCACTTCACTCTCACCTTGTTTAAAGTTCGGGTACTGCACTAAAACTCCGGCAGAATCTTTAATTCTTCCGGCATAAACTTCATCCTTTTCATAATTTAAAACAATTATACCAGATTTTAGTTCAACATCTTTGTAGTATAATTCAGCTTCATTGTATAAAGTAATCAGTTTTTTCTTCTGATCGATTTTTGCGTAATCTTTTGCCTTGTATCTAACCTTACCATCCAGAAAAGTCTTGGTTGGTCTGACAGTATCTAATTTTATAGTGTCATTTTGAGTTATTTGAGGCTTATCTGTTTGTTTTGCAGCTGGTAAAGGCTTTTTTTTAGATTTTATCTCTTGCGAATATAAATTACCACATCCCATTGTTAGGAAAAATGATATTAAAACGATATTAAATAAGTTTGTCTGCAAAGGTTTAAATGCTATTTTTGTAAAATTATGGCTTGTTTTTTGACATGTCAAACTTACATATAATTTTTTGGCAAAAATAATCAATTGTAAAAATTATAACAGCTGCGTTTTATTAAAATTAACTTTAAGATTTATGAATAGATTAAATAAAATTAAGGTAATCTTTACCTTTTTTCTAACAATAGCGTCATTTTGCACATATAGTCAGTCAAATGTTTTTAAAGTAACACTTGATGCCGGACACGGAGATCACGACTTTGGTGCAGTTTACAGCGGGCGGATTGAAAAAAATATTGCCTTAGCTATTGTTCTGAAAGTGGGGAAAATTTTAGAGCTTAATCCAAATATCAATGTAATCTATACACGTAAAACAGATGTTTTTATTGATTTGGTCGAAAGAGCCAATATCGCAAACAGAGCCAATTCGAATATTTTTGTTTCTATACATTGTAATGCAAATAAAAATACTGCAGCAGATGGTACCGAAACATATGTAATGGGTTTAAGTAAAGTGGCATCAAATCTTGAAGCGGCGAAAAAAGAGAACTCGGTAATTACTTTAGAGAAAGATTATAAACGTAAATACGATGGTTTTGACCCAAATTCTCCAGAACAAATGGTTGGAATTACTTTAATGCAGGAAGAATATCTTGAAAATAGTATTTCGTTAGCAAGTAAAATTGAAGATAATTTTGAGAGACTTGGAAAAAAAATCAGACAAGGTGGTGTAAAACAAGCACCATTTATGGTACTTCACAAAGCGTATATGCCAAGAGTTTTAGTTGAAACAGGATTTGTATCTAACCCAACAGAAGGAAATATTCTAAATTCTGAAGAAGGACAGGATGATATCGCAAAAGCAATTGCAGAAGCTATTTTGAGTTACAAAAGAGAATATTTTGGTTCAGGAATTTCAGAAGCAGTTGAAGCCAAGCCTGTAAAAGATACTTCGACTCCAAAAAAAGTAGTACAAACACCTGCGCCTGCAGCTCCAAAAGGAACATTCTTTAAAGTACAACTTATTGCAAGTATTAAAAAAACACCTTTAGAACCTAAAAACTTTAAAGGACTAAAAAATGTAACAATGATCTACGAAAACAATATTTATAAATATTTCTATCAGGAAACTTCCGATTATGAAGCTGCGAAAAAATATCTGGAAGAAGCTAAGAATAAAGGATATGGCGCAGCATATTTGATAGCAACTAAAGACGGAGAAAAAATCAGTATTCAGGATGCGGTTAAATAATCGTCACAAGTTCGAATATTTATACTAATTTTGTAACAAAACACTTAGAATTTTGAAACTAACAAGAGAAATTAAAACGGCTGTATTAGTCATAGCGTCTATTTTATTATTTATCTGGGGCTACAGTTTTTTAAAAGGAAAAGACCTTTTTACTAATTATAAAACATATTATGCTGAATATGACAATGTTGAAGAATTGGCACAATCAGCGCCGGTTACTATAAACGGACTAGTAGTAGGTAAGGTAACTAAAATTACAATCAGTGAAACAACAGGAAAATTATTAGTTGAGCTTCAATTAAAAACAGATTTTCCAATTTCTAAAACAAGTAAAGCATCTTTATATTCCGGAAGCTTAATTGGAGGAAAGCAAATCGCGATCATTCCAAATTTAGCAGATAAAGAACTTGCAGAAGACGGACAGACACTTGAGTCTGTTGTTAAACTGGGATTAACGGAATCTTTAGGTGGAAAAATCGAACCAATTACAATTAAATTGGATAAGATGCTCTTAAATATTGATAATCTGGTTACTGGATTAAACAATGTTTTAGATCAAAAAACACAACAGGATTTAAAGAAAACTTTAGCAGAATTGAGCCAGACAATGGAGCAGTTTCATAGAGCTTCAGGAAGTATCAACAATATCTTAGATACTAACAAAGGCCAGATCAACGGAGTTGTGACAAACTTTAATAAAATGTCAAGCAACTTCAATAAAATATCTGATTCTTTAAATAAAGCCGATCTTGGAAAAACAGTTCGTAACCTAAACCAGACTTTAGCAAAAGTAGATGGTATTATGGCTAATTTGAATTCTGGAAAAGGTACAGCAGGTAAATTGTTAAGCGACGATGCGCTTTATAACAATCTTGCAAAAACTTCAAAAGAACTTGAATTGTTATTACAAGATGTTCGACTTTATCCAACACGTTACGTAAACGTTTCTCTTTTTGGAAAGAAAAACAAACCTTATGTAGCACCTGCCGGAGAAACAAATTCAACTGATAAAAAATAATTGTAATGAGTTATTTAGATAATATTTTATTCGCCATACTTCTTGTCGTAGGTTTTGGTTTTTTTGCAGCGAGCGTAAAAAAAATCATCCGCAACATTAATTTAGGAGTTGACGTAGATAGAAAAGATAATCCTAAAGCTCGTTGGAAAAATATGGCTTTGATTGCTCTTGGGCAGTCAAAAATGGTGAGACGCCCTGTTGCCGGAATACTTCATATTTTAGTATATGTAGGTTTCGTAATTATTAATATTGAATTACTTGAAATTATAATCGATGGATTAGCAGGAACTCATAGAATTTTTGCGCCTTATTTAGGCGTAGTTTATGATGTTTTAATTGCTTCATTTGAAATATTAGCTATACTTGTAATTTTTTCTGTTACCGTTTTCTGGATCAGAAGAAATGTTATAAAATTAAAACGTTTTATAAATCCGGATTTAAATGGATTCCCTAAAAGCGATGCAAATTACATTTTGTATTTTGAGACCGTTTTAATGATCTTGTTTTTATTAATGAACGCTTCTGACCTGCATTTGCAAAATGTTCCCGGAGCTGTTTTTCATAAAGCAGGAACTTTTCCGGTAAGTCAGTTTATTGCTCCAATTTTTAATGGACTTTCAAACGAATTGGTTGTATTATTGTTTGAAGCATTTTGGTGGCTGCATATTGTTGGTATTTTGATATTTATGAACTATTTATATTTCTCAAAACACTTACATATACTTTTAGCGTTCCCAAATACATACTTTGCGAATTTAAAACCAGAAGGACAGTTTGATAATTTAGAATCAGTAACAAAAGAAGTGAAGCTGATGATGGATCCAAATGCTGATCCTTTTGCGGCAGCTCCGGTTGATCAAAATGCAGCTCCGTCTAAATTTGGTGCAAGTGATGTTCAGGATTTAAACTGGGTGCAGTTATTAAATGCTTATACGTGTACAGAATGCGGACGTTGTACGTCTTCATGTCCGGCGAACCAAACAGGAAAAAAATTGTCTCCACGTAAAATTATGATGGACACAAGAGACCGTTTAACCGAAGTTGGAAAAAATATAGATGCCAATAAAGGTGTTTTTGTTCCGGATAATAAAACATTATTAAACGATTATATCACACCAGAAGAATTATGGGCTTGTACGTCTTGTAATGCTTGTGTAGAAGAATGTCCGGTTAATATTAGTCCGTTGTCTATTATTATGGATATGCGTCGTTATTTAGTGATGGAGCAGAGTGCTGCACCAATGTCATTGAATGCAATGATGACCAATATCGAAAATAATGGTGCGCCATGGCAGTACAGCCAGCAGGACCGATTGAATTGGAAAAACGAGAATTAGAAAAGAGTTTAATCGGTTATTTGTTTAACCGTTTAAGTGATTAAAAATAAAGGTTTTTAGTATGGTTATGAAAGAGAGCAATAACCAAATAAACAATTAACCGATTTAACAACAAAAGAAGATGTCAGAAAGTTTAGTAGTGCCAACAATGGCAGAAATGCTAGCCCAAGGAACACAGCCAGAAGTTTTATTTTGGGTAGGTTGCGCAGGGAGTTTTGATGATAGAGCAAAAAAAATCACAAAAGCATTTGTACGTATTTTAAATCGTACCAATGTTTCTTTTGCAGTTTTAGGTACAGAAGAGAGTTGTACTGGAGATCCTGCAAAAAGAGCCGGAAATGAATTTTTGTTCCAAATGCAGGCCATGATGAATATCGAGGTTTTAAATGCTTATGAAGCAAAAAAAATCGTTACAGCTTGTCCGCATTGTTTTAATACCTTAAAAAATGAATATCCTGAATTAGGAGGGAACTATGAAGTTATTCATCATACAGAATTCCTGAAATCATTAATTGATGATGGAAGACTTACGGTTGAAGGCGGACAATTTAAAGGAAAGAAAATTACTTTTCACGATCCTTGTTATTTAGGAAGAGCCAATAAAGTATATGAAGCACCAAGAGATTTAATTCAGAAATTAGACGTTGAATTAGTTGAAATGAAGCGTTCTAAAGCAAACGGATTATGCTGCGGAGCAGGTGGAGCACAGATGTTTAAAGATGCTGAACCTGGAAACAAAGAAGTAAACGTTCTTCGTACAGAAGATGCATTAGAAGTTCAGCCGGATATTATCGCTGCCGGATGTCCTTTCTGTAACACGATGTTAACCGATGGAATAAAACATGCTCATAAAGAGGGTGAGGTAAAAGTAATGGACGTTGCCGAGTTAATTGCGAATGCGCAGGATTTATAGAGAAAGCTGCTAAGGTTCTAAGCTGCTGAGATTCTAAGTTTTTTAACTTGAAACCTTAAACCTGAAACAATTCAAGAAATCTAAAATCAACAATCTAAAATCTAAAATTAAAAAATGTATATACCTTTTGAAAATTTACCTGGTGAATCAAGAGTTTGGATTTACCAATCGAACAGAAAATTTTCTGAGGAAGAGTTTTCTGAAATCGAAACAGATTTAAAAGCTTTTGTAGAAGAATGGGCTGCTCACGGAACAAGTCTTGAAGCTTCATTTTTGCTTAAATACAATCGCTTTATAATATTAGCCGTAAATCAGGATGTTCAGGCTGCTACAGGCTGTTCTATTGATAGTTCGGTAGAATTTATTCAAGGTTTAGAGAAAAAGTATAATGTCGATTTGTTAGACAAAATGAACGTTACTTTTAAACTTGGAGAACATATTGCACACAAACCATTAATTGATTTCAAGAAAATGGTTAAAGATAAATCAGTTTCTGAGAATACAATTGTTTTCAATAATCTGGTAAACAATATCGAAGAATTCAACGAATCCTGGGAAGTTCCTGCTGCCGACAGCTGGCACAGCAGATTTTTCTAAGAGAAATTTATAATATATTTAAAAGGCATGAAATTTTAGATTTTGTGCCTTTTTTGGTTTTAATTGTTTCAAGTTCTAGGTTTCAGGTTTCGCCAAAGTTTGTCATTCCGAGGAACGAGGAATCGCACTAGAGAATCGACAAAGATTGACGACTTACTGTTGCGGAATTACTTGTGCGATTCCTCGTTCCTCGGAATGACAATACAGCGTGAAACTTTGACAAAGTTTGCGAAATAAAGAAATATCAATTTAAGTATAAATAAAACCTAGTTTATAAAATAAACAGCTAAATAGTATTAATAATGATAAACTCTGATCAAAATTTTAGATGGCAGAAGGTTAAAAATGGGTTATTACATTTTGCGATTGTAAACTTATATATTCAAAAGAATGAAAAGGGAAATGAAATTATAGAAGATTATTCGGGTTACAAATATTCTAGCGATTTGTTGGATGTCAGGCATGAAGGTTTCAATACTTGGAAAACCGGATTGAGAAATGGACTTGAATTTGCGCTTTCACACAGTTCCGATTTCTGGACTATTAGGATAAACGGGTTTTGTGCATCACATATGGATACAAATGCAACAATTCTAGGTTATACAGGAGTTTTGGCTTTTATAAAAGAGACAGATATTCTAATTAGTAATCTTCAGGAAGTTGAGAATTTTGTCTTTACGAGCAGGAACGATGGCATGATAGATAAAATCCCAAACTTTAATGAATTAGCTTTTATTAATGAGGCTTGAAATTAAAAGTATCAAAATAAAATGTTCTTATAAAAACAAAAACGTCTAATCTAGCCCCGATGGAAGCGGTATCCTTTTTCTTGCTTCTTTAGCAAGGAAAAGATATAGCGAACAGCGGGACTACTGGTCTTTTTTGCAGATATTGTGCTGCTTCTAAAAATATTTATCAACCAGATTTAATCTAATTTTGTCGAAAATCTAACAATTTAAAAGCCTAATTAAACGTGATTTTTGAGTACTTTCGTAGAATTAAATTTAATACATGAAAATAGCAATAGTTTGTTATCCGACATTTGGCGGTAGTGGTGTAGTTGCTACAGAACTAGGTCTCGAATTAGCCAGACGCGGACACGAAATACATTTTATAACTTACAGTCAGCCAGTAAGATTAGCACTTTTAAATCCAAATGTTCATTATCACGAAGTAAACGTTCCCGAATATCCTTTATTCCATTATCAGCCGTATGAGTTGGCTTTATCAAGTAAATTGGTCGATATGGTGAAATTATATAAAATAGAAGTTTTACATGTGCATTACGCTATTCCGCACGCTTATGCGGGTTATATGGCGAAACAAATGCTTAAGAATGAAGGAATTAATCTTCCGATGATTACGACGCTTCACGGAACTGATATAACGCTTGTTGGAAACCATCCGTTTTATAAACCTGCGGTAACTTTTAGCATCAATAAGTCTGATTATGTGACTTCGGTTTCACAGAGTTTGAAAGATGATACGCTGAAATTGTTCAAAATCAAGAATAAAATTAAGGTAATCCCGAATTTTATTGAATTGGATAAAGTTAGAAAAGATCCAACGGAACCTTGCCACCGATATGTTATGGCAAAGGAAAATGAACGAATCGTAACGCACATTAGTAACTTTCGAAAGGTGAAACGTATTCCGGATATTATTAAGATTTTTTATAATATCCAGAAAGTAATGCCGGCTAAATTAATGATGGTGGGCGATGGACCGGAAAAAGAAAGAGCAGAGGTTTTATGTATGGAACTGGGAATTTACGATAAGGTAATTTTCTTTGGTAACAGTAATGAAATCGATAAGATTTTATGTATGACCGATTTGTTTTTACTTCCGTCAGAAACAGAAAGTTTTGGTTTAGCAGCCTTAGAAGCAATGGCTTGCGGTGTTCCAGTAATTTCAAGTAATTCGGGAGGTTTACCGGAAGTTAATTTTGATGGCGTTTCAGGATATTTAAGTGATGTTGGAAATGTCGATGAAATGGCGGCGAATGCGATCAGAATTTTAAAAGATAATGAAACTCTGAATAAGTTTAAAATCAATGCCTTAGAAGTAGCTAAGAATTTTGATATCAAAAACATTCTGCCTAAATATGAAGCTTTGTACCAAAGAGCAATTGACGATTATAAAGAATAGAAACATTAATTTAAAAAATTTGAACGTAATGAAAAAAGTAATTTCGGTTTTAGTAATTTTTGTTTTGATTTCCTGTGGAGCTAAAAAATCAACAAGTTCAACGGCTTTATACGAAGTTTTAACTGAACAGTCTGATGGCGGTGGAAATATTAAATTTTTCGAAATTTTGACAGAACCTAACGAGATCAAAATGCTTGAAAATGATCCGCTTTTAGCTGCTAAAATGAAGCAGACTGATATTGCCAATTCTAATTATGTTATTCTCAACATGGGTGAAAAAAACACTGGAGGATATTCTATTGAAATTGAAAAGGTTGAAGAAACGGATAAGAATATCATCATTACCGTAAAAGAAAAAAATCCTGCTCCGGATGCAATGGTAACGCAGGCTATAACTTATCCTTATACAGTTGTAAAAATACATTCTAAGAAGGAGATTATTATTAAATAAATAGTTATAAGTTAGAGGTAAAATGTCAGGCTGAGCGAAGTCGAAGCCCCTTTTTTGCTTTGTAAGCCTTCGACTTCGCTCAGGGTGACAATTGTTTAATTATTTTAGTAGTTAAATAAAAAAAGTTAGATGTGAAATTGTCAGGCTGAGCGAAGTCGAAGCCCTTTTACGTCACATTCATTTTCAAAACATAAAAAAAACCTGTCGCATTACAACGACAGGTTTCTTCTTACAATTATTTTTTATTTTTAATTAGAATCTGAATTTGACACCTAAACCAACGTCAAATCCAAAATTGTCATCGTCATAGTATCCAGAACCAATTTCAGGTCTTGCATCTAGTGACAGTGTGATAGGCACTTCTTTAAATCTATATTCGATACCAATATCTCCGGCCGCAAAAACATAAGTTCCGCTGTCATTATATCTGAAATTATTGTTGTAATAATCGTGATCCCAAGCGGCAATTCCACCACCTACACCAGCGTACCAGTTAAATCCTCCATCGATGTTCCAAACCCATTGGTAAAGAGCAACTCCTTTAATTGCGTCTACATCGCTGCTGTTTCTCCAGCCTAAATCAAACTCAAGTCTGTTTTTTTGGTTCAATCCCAGCTGATACGATACTTCACCTCCAAATCCGTTATTGTCTCCTAAACGTAATCCTAAAGCGTGTTTTGAAATTTCTTGAGATTGAGCCGTAAATGCTAACCCCAAGAGCATAATGGCAGATAAAATAATCTTTTTCATAAAATGGTTAATTAATTTTTTTCAAATGTATAATCGTTCTCTATCTAAGAACGTATAACATTTTTAGAAATTGTTATATAATTCACATTTTGTAAATGAAAATCACATAAATTAAAACTAATTAACCTTCGGGAGCATCTGTAAATACTGCTATATTTTACTTTTTCAGAATAATATTAGATAACATTTGAGAGGTTAAAATATCTTCCATTTCAAAAAGATTTTCCTCTTCTGTAAAGTTTGTATGCGTGTAGGAGTATAATTTCCAACGCTTTTTATGATATTCAAGAGCTGTTAAATTTTCGACCCAGTCGCCGGAATTTAAGTATAAAGTAGAACCGTGTTTGTTTTCTTTAGTAAGGATTTTGGGTTCATGAATATGTCCGCAGATTACATAATCGTAATTTTTTTCGATAGCCAGATCGGTTGCTGTAGTTTCAAAATCCGAAATAAATTTCACAGCCTTTTTTACGCTCGCTTTTATTTTTTTAGAAAAAGAGTAAGGTTCGCGGCCTAATTTTGCCAGGCACCAGTTAGCAAAACGATTCATTAAAATTAGATAATCATAACCTAATCCGCCTAGTTTTGCAATCCATTTAGAATGCTGTACAGAAGCATCAAAAACGTCTCCGTGAAAAATCCAGGCTTTTTTGTCGTCTAATTCTAAAACTAATTTATCGACCAAAGAAAAATTTCCCATGTTCATGTCGCTGAATTTTCGAAGAATCTCGTCGTGATTTCCGGTAATGTAATACACTTTTGTGCCTTTAGAAGCCATCCCGATAATGCGCTGAATGACTCTTAAATGCGCTTTAGGAAAATAAGATTTTCTAAACTGCCAGGCATCAATTATATCACCATTTAAAACTAAAGTTTTAGGTTTAATGCTTGATAAATAGTTGTTTAGTTCTTTAGCGTGACTTCCGTAAGTTCCCAAATGGACATCAGAAATAATGACCAATTCGACATTTCGTTTTTTCAATTTTTCTTAATTTGAAGTTCCACAAATAAAAGAAAATCCTACTCCATTTATTTTATCAAAAGGTTACTAATTCGAAGGCAATTTTAATAAATTGTGATTTTTAAAGTGTTTAATCTTTAATTAATATTACCAATTTTTAATTTTTTAATTTAATTCATAAAACTTACATTTGCTCAAAACAATTTACAATGGCAGGAAATAGCTACGGCACCCTATATAAAGTTACAACATTTGGAGAATCTCATGGTGAAGCTTTAGGCGGAATTATAGACGGTTGTCCATCAGGAATACAACTTGATTTTGAAGCGATTGAAGTTGAAATGTCTCGCAGAAAACCGGGGCAGTCGGCTATCGTAACACAAAGAAAAGAACCAGATGCGGTTCAGTTTTTATCTGGAATATTTGAAGGAAAAACGACCGGAACGCCAATTGGTTTTATTATCCCAAATACCAATCAAAAATCAGACGATTATTCACATATAAAAGATAATTACAGACCAAGTCATGCTGATTATGTATATGATCAAAAATATGGTTTTCGTGATTACCGCGGCGGCGGAAGAAGTTCTGCACGTGAAACCGCAAGCAGAGTAGTAGCAGGAGCAATTGCAAAACAAATGCTTCCTGAAATTAAAATTAATGCTTACGTTTCTTCTGTTGGACCAATTCATTTAGATACACCATATCAGGAATTAGATTTCTCTAAAATTGAAAGCAACCCGGTTCGCTGTCCAGATGAAAAATCGGCAGCTATTATGGAAGAATATATTCGTGATATCCGAAAGCAGGGAGATACTGTTGGTGGTGTAGTTTCATGTGTAATTCAAAATGTTCCGGTTGGTTTAGGCGAGCCTGTTTTTGATAAATTACATGCTGAATTAGGAAAAGCAATGCTTTCAATCAATGCTGTAAAAGGTTTTGAGTACGGAAGCGGTTTCTCTGGTTCTGAAATGAAAGGAAGTGAACACAACGATTTATATAATCCTGATGGAACGACAAAAACAAATCTTTCTGGTGGAATCCAGGGTGGAATAAGCAACGGAATGGATATTTATTTTAGAGTAGCTTTTAAACCTGTTGCGACTATCATGCAGACTCAGGATTCTCTGGATAATAAAGGAAATATTACACCAATGACCGGAAAAGGACGTCATGATCCGTGTGTGGTGCCTCGTGCAGTACCAATCGTTGAGGCGATGGCTGCGATTGTTTTGGCTGATTTTTATTTAATCAACAAAACATATTAATAAAAGTAAGACAGTGAGGGTCTTATATTTTAATAATTTAAAAGTAAATTAATGCAAATTACAGAAACTAAAAAGAAATCATTTTTTTCAGGATTAACGGGGCAAATTATAATTGCAATGGTGCTTGGAGCAGCTTTGGGAATTATTATTCATAATTCAATTTCACAGGAAGCGGCAGTATCGTTTAGTAATAAAATAAAAATGCTGGCTACGATCTTCATCAGATTAGTGCAAATGATTATTGCTCCTTTAGTTTTTACCACTTTAGTAGTAGGAATTGCAAAGTTAGGTGATATCAAAACTGTTGGAAGAATTGGAGGAAAAGCACTTGGCTGGTTTTTTACAGCTTCTTTTATATCCTTGTTAATCGGATTATTTTTTGTAAATATTTTAGAACCGGGTGTAGGTTTAAAACTAGACCACGTTGATATGGCTGCGGCTAGTGAAGTTACAACTAAAACAAAAATATTATCTGTAGAGAATTTTGTTGAGCATATTGTTCCTAAAAGTATTTTTGAAGCAATGGCAACTAATGAAATTTTGCAAATTGTAATATTTTCTATCTTTTTTGGATTAGCAGCTGCATCATTAGGAAGTACTGTAAAGCCAATTATAAATGCATTTGATAAAGCTTCGCATATTGTTTTAAAAATGGTAAACTATGTAATGAACTTTGCTCCAATTGGAGTTTTTGGTGCCATTGCAGGAGTATTTGCTATTAGAGATGCAGAAGAATTAATTATCACTTATTTTAAATTCTTCGGATCATTTTTAGTAGGTATCGGGACTTTATGGGTAGTTTTGGTTGTAGTAGGTTATATTTTCTTAAAAGGAAGAATGACCGAATTATTAAAACGTATTACAGGACCATTAGCGATTGCTTTTGGAACTACGAGCAGCGAGGCTGTTTTTCCTAAATTAACAGAAGAATTAGAAGATTTTGGGGTTAAAAATAAAATTGTAGCCTTCATGTTACCGCTGGGTTATTCGTTTAACCTTGACGGAAGTATGATGTACATGACTTTTGCCAGTATCTTTATCGCTCAGTTTTATGGAGTTCATTTAGATTTAGGTACACAAATGGCTATGCTTTTGGTTTTAATGTTAACAAGTAAAGGTATTGCTGGTGTACCAAGAGCGAGTTTAGTAATTGTTGCGGCGACTTGTGGAATGTTTAAAATTCCGGTTGAAGGTATTGCCTTGATTTTACCAATTGACCATTTCTGTGATATGTTTAGAAGTGCAACAAATGTACTTGGAAACGCATTGGCAACTTCGGTTGTTGGAAAATGGGAAGATGGTAAAGAAGATAATTTAGATATTGCAGAAGAGAATTAAGATATTCTTTAAAAACATAAAAAAAAACCGTAACAGACTTTTGTTTGTTACGGTTTTTGATTTTTATAAAAGTTGAATAGAGTCAACTAATAAATTATTTTGCTGCAACTTTACCTTTTCTAGATTCTTCCGACTCTGGAGCTTCAGTCTCACCACCAGTGATTGCTTTTTGTTGTGTTTTAGTCAATTTTTCTGTTTCTGCAAATTTTAAAAAGTTTTCTAACATAGTTTTTTAATTTTTAGTTGCTCCAATCTTCTAAAACACTTGGGGCTTGTGTTTTTTAATTTTGTTAAAAATAACATTATTTTTCATTGTTATAATATTTTTATTAAATATTTTACAACAAAAAGCATTTTAAAAGTAAAGATCTTGTCTTGTAATATTTTAAATCTTTGAAAAGGTTTTTATTAAGAACAGTAACTTAAACGTATAAACTTTAAGTTCAATAAATATTTAAATGTCTTTTTAAGTATTTTTAGGAGCTAAAAATAGTAGAATGATTGTTGAATCTTTAGGTTATTAAGGCAATACTGTTACTGTGTATTATGATAATAATGTATATTTGAATAAACATATCCCAAATTATGCTTCATTATAGATTTTGTTTTTTAATTTTTACTTTTTTAAACATACTTTGTCTTGAGTCGCCAGCTCAAAACCATGCTGTATCTCTTATAAAAGTTAAAGACATAACTCAAGAAGCTTGTGATTATTTAGACGAAACTAATTACGAAAAATCCTTAAAGAAATCCGGAATTGCCCTGCAGTATGCATTTGACCTAAAAAATGATACACTGATTTCGAGGAATTACAACATAATCGGAATTAATTTTCACGATTTGGGAGAAATCAATAAAGCAGTATTTTTTTATAAGAAGGCATTATTCTACGCAGAACGATCTAATATTGTTAGCCTAAGAATGATGATAACCAGTAATTTAGGTAATTTATATTTTTTTGAAAAAAGAATGTATAATGACGGAATTACGTATTATAAAGAGTCATTAAAATTTGGAAGACAGCAAAAATATCAGAAAGAAGTTGCCATAACTAATCTTAATATTGTCTGGTCGTATTTCAAAATAGGAAATTATAAAGAAGGACTGCCTTATTTACAATATATCAACATACATCAAAATGATTTAAAAGGAAAATCGAATGATATTGCTTTGAATTTCTTAAACGGAATGTATTGGGCCAGTGAAAATGAAAATGATAAAGCAAATGCCTATTTTATAAAAGCAATTTCTTTTGGTAAGTCTAAAGATGAAAAACCGGATTTAGCATATGCACATTTAGAGTATTCAAAATTTTTAAGCAAGATAGGAAAACACAAAGAGGCTTATAATAATCTGGTTATATATAATAAAATTACAGGCGAACTTTATAGCCAGGAAAAGCTTAAAAAAGCTTCTATAGCAGGTTTAAACTTAGAACTGGACGAATACAAAAGACAGATTGAGAAAATTGAAAATGAAAAAACATCTCAATTGCAAAGTCTTAAAAAATCCCGAATTATTGTAATTCTGTTTATTCTTATTTCGTTGATTCTGCTTTTTTTAATTGTAACCTTAATTAAAAATATCGGGCTTAAGAAAAAACATAATTTAGAGCTTCTAAAAGCAAAAGAAATGGCAGAAGAAGCCTCTGTACTCAAAACTCAATTTATTTCTACTATAAGCCACGAATTACGTACTCCGTTATATGGAGTTGTCGGTATAACCAATATGCTTTTAGAAGAACACAAAGAATTGTCTCAAAGTGAACACTTAAGCGCTTTAAAATTTTCTGCGAGATATTTATTGTCTCTTGTAAACGATATTCTGCAAATCAATAAAATTGAAGAGAATAAAGTAGTTCTGGAAAGTTTAACTTTTAATATTTCAGATGAGATAACGGTGATCAAAAATTCACTTTCTTTTTTATCTCAAAAAAATAACAATAAAATTAATGTTGAAATTGATCATGCAATCCCTGAATATTTGATTGGAGATAAACTGCGTCTGGCGCAAATTTTAATGAACCTTGTTAGTAATGCTTTAAAATTTACTAAAGATGGTGAAGTTGAAATTAGAGTTAAGCTGGACAGGATAGAAGGAAAATTTTATTATCTGGATTTTTTAATAAAAGATAATGGCGTTGGAATTGCTGCTGTAGATCAAAATAAAATATTCGAAAAATTTGTTCAGGTAGGAAGAAAAGAAGAAGATTATCAAGGAACAGGACTAGGTTTAAGCATTGTAAAACGCTTATTAGGGCTTTTTGGAAGTTCAATTACTTTAGAAAGTGATCTTGGTGCGGGAACTTCATTTTCATTTTCTATACCTTTTGAACATGATCCTCTTAAAACAAAGAAAATTATTGAAAATATAGAAGTCGATTTAACTTCAAGTGATATATATAAAATTCTTATTGTCGAAGATAATTTGATTAATCAATTAGTGACCAAGAAAATTATCGAAAAAAATAATTTTGTCTGCAAAGTAGTTGATGATGGTTTTGGTGCTCTTTCAATATTGGATAAAGAAGAATTTGATCTTATTTTAATGGATATTAATATGCCGTTAATGAACGGATTTGAAACCACAAAAAGAATTCGTCAGCTTGGTATTAAAACTCCGGTTGTAGCGTTAACTGCTTTTGATAAAGATGAAATTACAGATGAAGCAGTTTCATCAGGAATGAATGATATTATCGTGAAACCTTTTGAGCCTGTTAAACTCTTTAAGATTTTAAATTACCTCATAAATGAATCAAAAAACGCTGGTTAATACCAGCGTTTTTTATTTTGTTTTGAAGCACTCGATTTTCTAGATTTGTGAGCACCGCCGCTTCGGTTTGAATTTTTAGGTTTTTCGCCGGCTTCAGGACTTCCCGCATGCCAAGGATAAGGATGATCTGTAATAATTTTTACATCTACTTTTATTAATTTCTTAATATCCTTCCAGTACGGCTCTTCGTCTTTACCGCAAAATGAAATCGCAATTCCGCCATTTCCTGCACGTCCCGTACGACCAATTCTATGAACATACGTTTCCGGAATATTAGGTAAATCAAAGTTGATTACATACGGCAATTGGTCAATGTCAATTCCTCTCGCTGCAATATCTGTAGCAACCAGAACACCAACTTCTTTGTTTTTAAAAGCATCTAAAACACGTTGTCTTGCGTTTTGCGATTTATCTCCGTGAATTGCTTCTGCCGGAATATCTTTTTTGCGAAGTGCTTTTACAACATTATCCGCACCATGTTTTGTTCTTGAAAACACAAGTACATTGGATAAATTTTCATTTTTAATCAAATGATATAATAAGTTTCTTTTTTCTGTTTTGTCAACAAAATAAATACGCTGTTCCACATTTTCAGCAGTTGATGAAACCGGAGAAACTTCTACTTTTTCTGGATCTTGTAAAAACATTTCTGCCAATTCACGAATCGCAAGAGGCATTGTTGCAGAAAAAAGTAAAGTCTGTCTGTTTTTAGGCGTCAGTTTTACAATCTTTTTCACATCGTTTATAAAACCCATATCCAGCATTTGATCGGCCTCATCTAAAACTAAAGTATGTAAATGATTCAAATCAAGAAAACCTTGTTTTTGTAAATCTAATAAACGACCCGGAGTCGCAACTAAAATATCAATACCATTTTTTAAGGCATCAACCTGTGGATTTTGGGAAACCCCGCCAAAAATAGTCAGCTGAGTTAAATTGGTATATTTGGCATAAGTGTCAAAACTTTGCCCAATTTGAACCGCTAATTCACGAGTTGGGGTAACTATAAGCGCACGAATTTGTTTGGCTTTTTTTGATGAGCCTACAATTCGGTGCAGTTGATGTATAATTGGAATAGCAAATGCAGCAGTTTTTCCCGTTCCCGTTTGCGCACAGCCAATTAAATCCCTTCCGGCTAAAACAATCGGAATCGATTTTTCCTGAATTGGAGTGGGGTTTAGGTAGCCTTCTTCAAATACGGCTTTTTGTATACTTTTTGAAAGTGATAAATCTTCGAATAACATATCTTACTAATTAAGAACTTTAGTTTTAAGTACTAAATTCTGTGCAAAGATAGGTTTATTCGGTTAACCGTTGATTTGAATCTGCTATTATTTGGGAAATATGTGGCTGCAGACCGCTTGCTCTTCAGTTAATTTTATCTTTTTCGTTATTCGCTTTTATAAAATCAGTAACTAAATAACCAATTAATTTTCCAATTAAATTATTATTAGGAGAATCAGCAAGATCTGGCGCACCTTCGCAAATATGCAAATAAGTCGCATTTCTGTGCTGTGCAAAAAACGAAATAAACCGTCGTAATTCTTCTACCGAAAAACCGCTTATGGTCATAGCACTGCTGGCGATATTAGGAATTGCGTCTAAATCAATTTCAATTCCAAATGAATCTGTTTTGATAAATTCAAGCGCCAGGGCCATTTCTCTCTCGAAATCTTTTTCTTTGCGAATATTTACGCTGTCATATGTATTATAACGAACACGATCTTCGAGTTTTTTAATAATATCTAAAACGCTTTTTGAAGTGTAATTTTCGTGAAGTCCGAAAATGAAATATTTTTTAAGAAAACCTTCTTCATACGCATAAGAAAAACCATTTCCGCTGTGACGGCCTTCTAAAATTCTAAAATCAGAATGAGCATCAAAATTAATGGCGTTAATAGGTTTTCCTTTGGCTAAAGCCGAACCTTTAATATTTCCGTAAGCGTTATTATGACCGCCTCCAATAATAATTGGAGTTTTCCCTGCTTTAATTATAGTAAATATGATATGCGAAACTTCTTTGTCGATTTTCTCTACTAACTGACTTAGTTTAGAACGATCGTCGATATCATTAAAATCTAATTTTTCGACATCACGCATTTCCTCAGAAACATCTAAATGTCCTAAAATAATAATCTGACTTCCTTTAGAAAATCTGTTATGCTGAATATTTGCAATACTTTTAATAGCACTTTCCCATGCCGATGCTGCGCCAGGTCTTCCATAGTTCGCTCGCACACCAATATCTTCAGGAATTCCTAACAACACATACTTCGCCTCCGATTCTTGCAAAAACTTGATTTTGTCTGCTCCTTTTGGAAGCACAATCATTTTTTCTCCGAATTTTATTTCACCACTACGATGATTTGTGACTTTTGCCAAATCATTGACAGTAAAAGGAACTAATTTCTCCATGAAAAAAATTTATTTTCCAAAAATAATATAATTGTAACAACTTACGTTATTAAGATATATTAATTCTTAAATTTGTTATTAAAGAAAATTATTCAATATGGAAAACCCAACGAACAACAACAATTCAAGTCTAAAAGCGGTTATAGCGGTTTTAGCAGTCCTACTAATTGGTAGCTTAGTGTATATCTTTAAACTTTCTTCTGATACTGAAGTGGTTAAAACAGAATTAACAACATCAATGACAGAAAAAGAATCTGTTATGAAAGATTTACAGGAATTGAAAGCAACTTACGATGCTGCAATTGCTGAAAATACTTCAATGTCTGATGAATTAATTCAGGAAAGAGATAAAGTTGTCGCTTTAATGGCAGATTTAAATAAATCTAAAGGTGACGTTTCTAAATACAGATCTCAAGTTCAGGCGATGCAGGGCAAAATGAAAACACTTGTTGCTGAAAATGACGAATTGAAAAAACAAAATGGTGTTTTAACAGTTCAAAGAGATAGTACGATTACAGTTTTAGGAGAGTCTAAAAAATATAACGAAGTACTTGTAGGTCAAAATGAAGAGCTTGCAAAAACAGTTGAAAGAGGTTCTAAATTATCTATTACGAACACTAAAACTGCAGCTTATAAATTAAGAAGCTCTGGAAAACAAATTGAAACAGACAAAGCAAGCCGTGCAGATGTTTTAAAAATAAGTTTTACAATTGCTGAAAACCAAATTGCAAAATCTGGAGATAAAACATATTATGTTCAGGTTATAGATGCAAAAAACAATGTTTTAGGCGAGAAAAAAACAGAGAGCTTCGGTGACAACTCTTTAACATACAGCTTTAAAACTACTGTAAAGTATGAAAACAAAACTGTAAACGTTACAGAAGATTTACCAGGAAAAGATTTTGCTAAAGGAACTTACTTTATCAATGTTTTTGATAATGATGAATTAGTTTCTAAAACTAGTTTCAGCTTGAGATAAATTCTCATCGTCGTTTAAGTAAAAATACCACTTAAGATATTAAAGGTCTGTGATTTTCTTCACAGACCTTTTTTTATGTCTTAAGTTTTCTTGTGTTTGGCTGAAAGCGTGTTTTGCGATACATTTCCCATGGTTGAAACCACGGGAAATGTTTGAAAATGTTATATTATATGATTTCTCCATCAATAATGACATCTTCAATCAAATTGCTTCCAAAAGCATAAGGAATTTGATAGTAAGATGAAATTGGTTTTGTTACAATTAAATTGGCTTTTTTGCCTTTTGTAATACTTCCGTGTGTATCAGAAAGCCCCATTGCGTAAGCGCCGTTTATTGTTGCGGCATTTATAGCTTCTTCCGGAGTCATTTTCATTTTAATACATGCCGTTGCCACAACAAAATTCATATTTCCGGATGGAGTAGAACCAGGGTTAAAATCTGTTGCTAATGCCAAAGGTAAACCTGCTTTTATCATTTCACGTGCTGGCGTATACGGAATACTTAAAAAATAAGAACAAGACGGTAAAGCAACCGGCATCGTTTCTGTGCCTTTTAAAGCTTCAATATCTTCTGGATTCATTATTTCCAGATGATCGACAGAAAGTGCGCTAAATTTAACGCCAGCCTGAATTCCGCCAATAGAATTAAACTGATTCACATGAATTTTTGGCTTTAAGCCGAATTCTATTCCGGCCTGCATAATTTTTTCTGTTTCTTCTACGGAGAAATAACCGCTTTCGCAGAAAACATCGACATAATCTGCTAATTTATTTTTAGCAATTTCTGGAAGCATTTTGGTTATAATTTCGTCAATATAACCAGCTTTGTTTTCTTTATAATGTGTTGGAAAAGCGTGTGCACCAAGAAAAGTTGCTTTTATAGAAATTGGATAATTTTCGGCCAGTTTTTTAATTACACGAAGCATTTTTAATTCGCCTTCAATAGTTAATCCATAACCGGATTTTATTTCTACGGCTCCGGTTCCTAAATGCATCACTTCTTCAAGACGAAGTTTTGACTGTTCATAAATTTCTTCTTCCGAAGTTTCGTTTAATTTTTTAGCCGAATTTAAAATACCGCCGCCGCGATTGGCGATTTCTTCATACGTAAATCCGTTAATGCGGTCTACAAATTCCTGCTCACGATTTCCTGCATATACAATATGCGTGTGGCTGTCGCACCAAGTAGGAAGAACAATGCGACCTTCAGCATTAATAACTTTATCAACTTTGATTTCGGGTAAATTTTCCATCGAACCAAAATCAGCAATTAGATTGTCTTTTATAATTAAGAAAGCATTTTTAATCGTAGGAAGTTCTGCCATCTCAGCTCCCGAAACTTTAGAAACAGAAGTTTCACGGACTTGAAGCAGTTCTTTTATGTTTTTAATTAAAGTAATCATTATATAGATTTAGTATTTTGAGAATGTTATAAAACACAAATTTCACAAATTATCACGAACTAATCCGTGAAATCTGTGAAATTCGTGTTTTTTATTTTTAATGTTTCTTTATTCTGAAACTGTGATTTCAAACATTTTTTCCCAGTATTTACCTGTTACAAAAATTGTTTTAGTTTGAGGATTATAAGCAATTCCGTTTAAAACTTCTGCTTTTGGAGCTTTAATAAATTTACGCAAATCAGAAAGGTTTAATATTCCTTCAACTGCACCAGATGTTGGATTTACAACCGCAATTGCATCTTTTTGCCAAACGTTTACATAGAATTTCCCATCGATTAATTCTAATTCGTTAATAGCTTTAATTTTTGAAGAACCAGAATACACATTGATGTAATCAATTAATTTTTGAGTATTTGGATCCATTTTCCAGATTTTCTCAGTACCATCAGAATGATAGATATATTTATCATCATGCGTCATTCCCCATCCTTCAATATCTTTATCGTATTTGAAAGTTTTCTCTAACTTGAAAGTTTTAGCATCATAAATGAAACCAGTTTTTTCCTGCCAGCTTAATTGAAATAATTTGCCATTGATAAAAGTAATTCCTTCTCCAAAATATTCTTTAGGAAGATCAACCTGCTTAATTACTTTTCCGGTTTTATAATCAACAGATCTAAAGTATGAATCTTCTTTTTGACCTGTACTTTCAAATAAAACACCATCATGAAATTCTAAACCTTCAGTAAAAGCTTCTGGATCGTGTGGAAAAGTATTTACTATTTTAAATTTTAATGCTTTTGGCTGAACATCAGAAACAACTTCAATTCTTTTTGTCGCATCAGATGAATCACTTCCGAAATAAGCAGTTGCTTTTAAGTATTGGTAACCTAATTTTTGATCTTTTAACTCAAATTTAAATTTTTCAGCACCTTTTGTAGTTCCTACTTTTTTGTCATTAACAAAGTAGACAATGCTGTCGATTTCTTTCGAATTTGGGTTTAAAATTCCAATTGAAACCGCTTCTTTTGGCAGAAAATGCGCTGGAAAAGCAGAATCATCGATAGTAAATAAAGAATTTTCACCTTTTTTTGTACCGTTACATCCAATTAATGTAATTCCTAATAAAATGACAGTTAGGAAGTTATATTTTTTCATAGTTTAAAATTTGAATAAGCCAATATACAACGATATTTTTATAGCAGCAAAGCTCTTGCAAAAATATAAAAAGATTGTATATTTGCACCGGCAAGTCCTACACGACCAGCTCCTGCAGACTCCCCCAGGATGGGAACATAGCAAGGGTACGTGGTTGAGCGGTGCGATGTAGGTCGCTTGCCACTTTTTATTTTTTAGAATTTGTATAAAAGTAGTCTTCCTTCGGGAGGATTTTTTTATTTTTGGACCTTTCGTAGTGTTAGAAGTTAAATGTTAGAAGTAAAAAGATTTCTCTGCATCAAACTCATAACTCATAATTTATAACTCAAAACTCAAAATGAATAAAGTCGTTTTAATTACAGGAGGATCATCGGGAATTGGAAAATCTATTGGAGAATTTTTGCATGCAAAAGGTTTCGTTGTTTACGGAACGAGCAGAAATCCTGAAAAAGTTTTAAATTCAGTTTTTCCATTAGTTGCTTTAGATGTTCGAAATGCTGATTCCATTAAAACAGCTGTTGCCAAAATTATTGAAACTTCTGGAAGATTAGATATTGTAATTAACAACGCCGGAGTTGGGATTACCGGACCTTTGGAAGAAATTCCTATGGAAGAAATCAAAAACAATTTTGAAACAAATTTCTTTGGCCCAATTGAAGTAATGAAAGCTGTTTTGCCACAAATGCGTGAGCAAAAATCTGGTTTGATTATTAATATTACTTCGATTGCCGCTTATATGGGACTGCCTTACCGAAGTGTTTATTCGGCTTCAAAAGGAGCTTTGGAATTAATTACTGAAGCTTTAAGGATGGAAGTAAAGCAATTTGGAGTTGAAATTACAAATGTTGCTCCGGGTGATTTTGCAACCAATATTGCATCTGGACGTTATCATGCGCCAGTTTTAAAAGGTTCTGCTTACGAAAAAGTATATGGAGATACGCTTGCCAGCATGAACGAACATGTTGATGCGGGAAGTAACCCAAATGAAATGGCAGAGGCTATTTTTAAAATCATACAAAAAGACAAACCAAAAATTCATTATAAAGTGGGTGTTTTCATGCAGAAATTTTCGATTGTTTTAAAACGTGCGCTTCCGGATAAAGTGTATGAAAAAATGTTAATGAATCATTATAAGCTCTAAAACACAAATATTTTTTTATTTATAACATATAATTTCAAATTGGTTTTGATTTTGAAATCGTTATTGATATTGATTTTGTAATTTTGCAGCTGCATTTGCTTAAGATTCTTAATTTAAAAATTTTAAGCAGACCACTTAAAACAAATCAACACAATTTAAACTTAAATAAATTATGAAATTTTTTATTGACACAGCTAACCTAGATCAAATTAAAGAAGCACAAGCTTTAGGTGTTTTGGATGGTGTAACGACAAATCCGTCATTAATGGCGAAAGAAGGAATTACAGGAAAAAATAACATTTTAAAGCATTATGTTGACATTTGCAACCTTGTAGAAGGTGATGTAAGTGCTGAAGTAAACGCTCTTGATTATGATGGAATGATCAAAGAAGGAGAAGAGTTAGCTGAACTACATGACCAAATCGTTGTAAAACTGCCTATGACTAAAGAAGGAGTTATGGCTGCAAAATATTTTTCTGATAAAGGAATTAAAACTAACGTAACTCTTGTTTTCTCTGTAGGACAAGCTCTTTTGGCTGCGAAAGCTGGAGCTACTTATGTTTCTCCGTTCGTAGGTCGTTTAGATGATGTCTCAACTGACGGATTAAACTTAGTTCAGGAAATTAGAGAAGTTTACGATAACTACGGTTACGAAACTCAAATCTTAGCTGCATCTGTACGTCACACAATGCACATTGTAAATTGTGCTAAAATTGGTGCTGATGTTATGACTGGACCTCTTTCTGCAATTTACGGATTGTTGAAACACCCGTTAACTGATATCGGTTTAGCTCAGTTTGTTGCTGACTTCGAAAAAGGAAACAAGTAATCCTTAGATACTTATAAAAATTAAATCGTCTTTTTTCTAACGAGAAAAGGCGATTTTTTTTACTTTTATATAAAACTTAAATTGTTGATTATGAAAGTGATATTGGTAATTTTGTCTTTTTTTGCTAGTATTTCAATAAATGCACAGATAGCTGAAATATTGAAAAGTGTAAATGATGCCGGCGATGTAGCGACATTTGAATTAGATTGTTCTCTGGCATTTCAGCCTTTAGCCAAAGGACTTAGGTATAATATTACAAGGCATGAATTTAAAGGCCCTGAAATAAAAAATTCATATCGACTGCTTCTTGTTATGGACGGATTTTATTCTAAAACCTTAAATAAAGAAATGACAATTTCGGCTGTTTTAAGTAACGGAACTACCATCGATGCAAGAAAAATTATCGAAGACGATGGTTTTTTTGACGGAGCCTGCACTTTAAAAATTAAAGACCCGCAAGCGCTTGCAGCAGAAAATATTGATAAAGTTGTTGTTCATGCAGATAAAGATGTTGTTTATCAAATATCAGAACAGAATAGAGAAATTTTTAAGAAGAACTTGAGTAATGTTATTAATGCTAAATAAAGTTGCTAGGTTCTGAGTTGCTGAGATACTGAGATATTGAGTTTTCTTTTGTAAATAAAAAATCCAAATTCCTATTGTAAAATTGGAATTTGGATTTTTTATATGGGTATTTCTGAAATTTTAGTGACCTCCAGATAATTTTTTGTCGAAATTGATTCCTTGTTTTCTAAGGATTCCGCTTACGCTCCAAGCATAGAATGCAAGGTAAGAGAAACATACGATACCAACAATGTAACTTGCCTGGATACCAATGAATTCAGATACAAAACCTTGTAACCAGCTGATAACTCCACCCCCCATAATCATCATGATTAAGAAGCTGCTTCCCTGGCTTGTGTTTTTTCCTAATCCGCTTACAGCAAGTGTAAAGATACATGGCCATAGTGTACTACAGAATAAACCAACACTTGTGAAAGCATAAACACTTACAATTCCACTTGTCGCCATTCCGATAGCGATCGCAACAATACCTAAAGAAGAGAAGATTAATAACATTCTTGCAGGGTTTCCTTTACTTGCAATATCAGCAGCAATTAATACTAAAATGATTAATCCGTAAATATAAAATGGAGTTAAGTCGTGCTTCGCAATTGCATTTACCGCTAAGAATACACCAAAAGCTAAATAAGGAGCTACGAAACGTAAAATTTGCTGTAAGCTTGCTTTATCTGTAAAAGCTTCAATTGCACCTGTCCAACGTCCGATCATTAAACTCGCCCAGTATAAAGATATATATGGAGCAACTTCCTGAGTTAAGAATCCTAATTTGCTTTCCATGTATGCTGGTAAATTACTAGCTGTAGAAACTTCTACACCAACATAAAGGAAGATCGCAATCATACCCATTATTAATTGAGGGTATTGTAAAGCTGATTTTTTTGCATTAGCACCATCAGCAGCAATTTCTTCTTCGATAAGAGCTGGTTTGTCTGGTAAAGATGAAAATTTAAGTAGTATAGCAACTAATAAGAAAGCAAGTCCTAAAATTAAATAAGGAATTTTTACACTTTCGATACTTAAAGTTGATGATCCTGTACTTGATCCGAAGATCGCAAAACTTACGATTAGTGGTCCAATTGTAGTTCCTAAGTTGTTGATTCCACCAGCTAATGTTAAACGCTGAGAACCTGTAGATATTGGTCCTAAAGCAATTGCTAACGGATTAGCAACAGTTTGCTGTAATGAAAATCCTAAAGCTACTATGAATAAACCTGAAAGCATTAAAGGAAATGAACCTGTATTTGCTGCAGGGTAAAATAATAATGTTCCGATTGCAGAAATAAGTAATCCTAATGATAGACCGTTTTTGTAGCCAATTTTGTTGACTAAATCTTCTTTGATTAATACTGAAATTCCCATGTATATTAAGGATCCTACTGTATAAGCAATATAGAATGCTAACGAAACTAACTGACTTTCTCCTTGAGATAAATTAAAAGCCGTTTTAAATACAGGAATTAAGATATCGTTACTGGCAGCAACAAAACCCCAAAAGAAGAACACGATAACTAGTGGGATAAATTGTCCCCATTTGGTTTGAACATTTTCTGAACTCATAATTGTAATAAGGTTAATTTTTTAATAAAATTGTTTTTTGAAGACCGTAAATATATTTGTTACATGAATCAAAAAAAAATTATTGATCGAAAATAATGTTAAATTTAAACGAACAACCTTATTTATTCAACAATGTGTTAATTTATATAGAGTTATAAATGTTAAAGTTTTATTCGAGAATTCTGTTTTTTACGTCTTTACTATAATTTCTTCCTATTGGAATGGTATAAGACTGAATTTGAATACGATTTCCTTCAATAGATTTGACTTTATTTAAGGCAATAACGTAGGATTTATGGATGCGTAAGAAGCGATCTGCGGGCAATTCTTCAGATAATGAAGTCAAAGATTTATGCGTAATATAGGTTTTATCAGGTGTTACAACCTTTATGTATTCTTTCATTCCTTCGATAAAAAGAATTTCTTCAATATTAATTTTCATCATCTTTTTATCAACTTTAATAAAAATATGTGAGTCGCCTTTGGCAACATCAATTTTAATATTGTTTTTTAAATTGAATTCGGTTGTAATTTTATTAATGCATTTGATAAATCTCGGAAGCGGAATAGGTTTTACTAAGTAATCTAAGACATCAAGATCGTAACTTTCTGCAGCAAATTCTCTAAAAGCGGTTGTGATGATAACTTTGGTTTTGTTTTCGATTAAGCTTATCAACTCAAAACCAGTCATCATGGGCATATTAATGTCTAAAAAAACGGCATCTACAGAAGTGCTGTTTATGAAATCCAGAGCTTCTAAAGAATTATTGAATGTGCCGATAACTTCAAAATCTGTAAAATTGTTAAAATAATTTTGCAGCACTTTGATTGCTAAGGGTTCATCATCAATCAGTACACATTTAATTTTCATTATGGATAGGTATTTGCAAACGAATTATATAGTAATTCAGTTTTATTTTGTCTTTTAAACTGAAATTATTCTTGTAAATTAATTTTAGTCTCTTCTTTGTGTTAACTAAACCAATGCCACCTTTTGACTTAACATTTTGTGAAATTACAAAATTATTTAAGATTTCAAAGTCTAACATTTTATTGTCAATAACTTTACAATTGATTTTAATTTTAAAGTTATTATTATTGACTCCGCCATGTTTGAAAGCATTTTCGACCAATGAAATAAATATTAAAGGCGGAACTACAATGTCTTCAATATTTGATTCTAAATTTACGGTAACTTCCACATTATCAAAGCGAAGCTTTTCAATTTCAATATAATTTTGAATATAATCGATCTCTTTTATCAGTGGTACAAACTTGGTTCCTTTTACATCATACAGCACATATTCCATCAAATTAGAAAGCTTAATAATTACATCCGGAACTTTATCTGAAGATTCTAAAGATAAGGCATAAAGATTATTTAATGTATTAAAAAAGAAATGCGGCTGAATTTGATTTTCAAGATATTTCAGTTTGATTTTAAACTGATTTTCTCTCAGCGATCTGTTTCTTTCTCTTTCCCTAAGCCAGGTTAAAGTAAGATATACTGATGATGCCATTGCCAAAACGTACAATTCGCCAATACAAACAGCTACAATATGGTTGATTTCGAAAGGATGATATTCTCTGTTGGCTTCCGGCCAGATATTTTCGGATATTATATAATAGGTAAGCGCAGTTTTTAATAAATAGATTCCAAAGAGGCTTAGAAGCAGTGCTAGTGTATAGGTTATATATTTTTGTTTAAGGACATATTTTGGTACTAAAACAAAAAGATTGAAATATACTAAGGGTATATGAAGTGAAAACTCAATTAAGTTCGATTTAAATGAATACGGATAGTCGTTAAAGTAAGCGCCCCATCGTAAAAAGTTGAGAGTGAAATAAGAACCCCAAAACCAAATATGATTTTGAAGTTTTATGTCAAATTTTAGTTTTCGAATTTCGTTCAACTTTTTTTAACGTTTTGTTATTATTTGTAAAGCTTTGTAATTACTGTGCAACTTTACACAATTACTGGCTAAATCGCAATTCTTTTGAATAAAATTTTGTAAAAAAAGCTAATTAATATTTTATTTAAATAGGATAACGTTTTCGTAAAACATAATGTTGAATGTTTTATGTCGTTTGTTTAAAAAATGCAGCTGTTTGTATAAATTATTTTTTTTAACAGTCCCTTAACAATAAATTTATCGCTTAACTAATCAAAAACCATGATAAAAATGAAACAAATTATGTTAATCCTTATGGTTGTCTTTACGGCGCAATTGTCTGTTGCGCAGGTAAAAACAGTCAAAGGTTTGGTAAGCGATCAAAACGGGTTGCCGCTGCCGGGGGTGAGTATTCTTATTCAAGGTACAAAAACGGCAAGTCAAACTGATTATGACGGTGTATATACGATTCAGGCATCTACAGGAGATGTTCTTGTATTTTCGTATATCGGTATTAAAACTAAAACTGTAACAGTTGGATCTTCTGCAACTGTAGATGTTGTGCTAACTCAAGATGCACAAAATTTAAATGAAGTTGTTGTTACAGCGTTAGGGATTAAGAGACAGAAAAAAGAATTGGGTTATGCTGTTCAGGATATCAAAGGCGACCAATTAAACAAAGTGATTACCACCAATGTTGCAACAGCACTTTCTGGTAAAATTGCCGGTGTTGATGTATCTATCCCTGCGACAGGTGCAGGAGGAAGTACAAGGGTTATTATTAGAGGTATTTCGAGTATTGGCGAAAATAATCAGCCGCTTTATATTATAGATGGTGTTCCCATAGATAATACAGGTTTATCTAATGATAGTGCAGCATCCAGTAAATGGTTTGATGGTAGAGATAATGGGGACGGAATTTCTAGTATCAACCCAAACAATATTGAGAGTTTGACGGTATTAAAAGGAGCTGCCGCATCTGCTTTATATGGTTCAAGAGCTTTAAATGGTGTAATTTTGATTACAACCAAAAAAGGAAGCAAAGGCAAGTTGCAGGTAGAACTTACAAGTGGTGTTAGTTTTGACAGGGTAAATGCCAAATATGATGATTTTCAAACTGAATATGGTTCAGGAACTCATGGACTTTTGCCAGATCCTACGAAAGCACCTAGTGAAATTTATGGCTATACAACAATGGCATGGGGACCAAAATTTTCAGAATCAGTAGGACAACAAATAAAAATATTTGATGGGTCCATGAAACCTTATGCTAAAGTAGATAATAATATTCAGGATTTTTTTAAGACAGGAGTTACAACAACTAACGGAATTGCATTGTCTGGCGGAAGCGAGAATGCTTATGTTCGTTTTGGGTATAATAACCTAAAAAATGAAGATGTTGTTCCTGGTTCTGGTCTGGAAAGAAATGATGCAAGTTTGAATGCGACTTTAAAATCAGATAAATTTACCTTAAATGCTAATGTGAATTATATGGTAGAAACTACAGAAAACAGACCTGGTTTGGGAGATTCACCAAACAATGTTGGTTATTCATTAACTGGTCTGGCACCAAATTTTGATCAGGCATGGTTGAAAAATTATGGAAATCCGGAGACTGGTGAAGTTTATAAGTGGAATAATAATATTTATCAATTAAACCCTTATTTTACTGTAGATGCAAACCATAACTCATCTAAGAAAAACCGTTTTATGGGGAACGTTGCGGGAACATATCAGCTTAAAAAATGGGTTGGTTTAACTTTTAGAACTGGTTTAGATACTTATGTTTTTAGTGCTAAAGATTTTATGGCACCTGGAAGTACGTGGCCGGCAAGAGAAACTGGATATCTTGGATTAAACGATATTACAGTTTCTGAAATGAATACAGATATAATTGCCACTTTTAGTGAAATTAAACTAGCTCAAGACTTTAATTTCTCAGCAATTTTAGGAACAAGCAGAAGAGATTTTAGAAGGTCAGAAAATTCTAGTTTTGGAACAGGTATCATTGAACCAGGAACAGAATATATCAGTAATTTTTCTAATCAGACTATAAATGCACCATCAGAAACCAGAACAAGAACAAATTCAGTTTATGGTTCTGCGAAGTTCGATTACAAAGGATATTTATATGCTGAACTTACAGGAAGAAATGACTGGTTCAGTGTTATCGAGAAAGATGCTTTTTATCCGGGAGCTTCATTAGGTTTCGTGTTTTCTGATGCATTAGGTATTCAGAGCGACAGTTTTTCTTATGGAAAATTAAGAGCTTCGTGGGCACAGGTTTCTAATGCACCTGGGGCTTATAAAAACGCATTAAATTATACAACTTATTCTGCTTACGATGGACAAAGTGTTGTAAATATTAAGAATACATCGGCACCAAATGCTAATTTAACTTATCAGTCGAAAACAGGAATTGAGTTTGGAGTTGAAACGGCTTTCTTCAAAAACAGATTAAAAGCTGACATTACAGTTTATCGTGAAGATACTTCAGACCAAACACTTGATTTAGCTTCTTCTGCAACATCAGGATATGAATTCCTTTCGGTAAACGCAGGGGAATTACGTAACGAAGGTATTGAGATATTCTTATCTGGTACTCCAATAAAAACAAACAGTTTTGAATGGGGAATCGACTTAAACTTTTCTAAAAATAAAAACTCGATTCTTTCATTGCATCCAGATATTAATACTTATACTATTTCTGAAGCTCGCTGGGCCGGAGCTGCAATTGTAGCACAAGTTGGCGGACAATACGGAACTATTATTGGAAAAGATTTTCAAAGAACAGAATCAGGTGAAATGATTGTAGGTGCAAATGGTCTTCCGTTATACACAGAGAATAAAGTTGCTTTAGGAAAAGGTCTTCCGGATTGGGCGGCAGGTTTAACGAATAGATTTTCTTATAAAGGGATCACGCTTCAATTTTTACTGGATATGAAATTTGGTATGGATGTATATTCTATGACAAACTCTGTTGCGGCAGGAAAAGGACTCCTTGATGTTACTACAGAAGGAAGAGATGCTTATAATGCTGCAAGAGCAATAGCAGTTGCAAACGATCCGAATTTGAATGTTGCAAACTGGACTCCTACAGATGGTTATATAGCAAATGGAGTTGTAAACACAGGAACAGCCCAGAATCCGAACTATGTTAAAAACACAACTCCTGTAGATCCTCAGGCATATTGGAGCAGTGTTAGTGAAAACACACCGGCACCATTTATTTATGATGCATCTTATGTTAAATTAAGAGAGGTAAGTTTAGGATATACTATTCCTAATAGTGTTTTTGGCGGAGCAAAAATAAATTCAATTTACATTTCTGCATTTGCAAGAAATCTATTAACATTCAATAAAGATTTGCCAAACATTGATCCAGAGTCGATGTATACTTCAGGAAACGGACAAGGTTTTGAGTATGGCTCACTTCCATCAAGAAGATCATACGGTTTTAATATTAAAGTTACATTCTAAAAAAGTAAAAGATGAAAATTAAACATATAATTATAGTCCTGCTTTCAGTATTTACGGCAGTAGGCTGTACAGAAAACTTTGACGACCTGGTAAAAGATCCAGTGGCGTTATCGCCAAATCCTGCAGGTCAGCTTACATTTACTCAGTTATGTATGTCTGGAAATGGATTTTATCAACATAGAACCAATTTAATATATTCCGGAGGTTTTGTGCAGCATTATTCGGGTTCATGGGCTGTAACAGAATATGGCAGCAAGTATAAGAAAAACGATGAGTATGCTACAGCGTTATGGCGAAGCGTATATTCTAACGAAATAAAAAGTGTTGTCGATATTATTGAAAAAACAAGTAATGACCCTGCCGCTGTAAATATGAATGCTGTAGGTAAGATTATGAAAGTAATGATTGCACAGCGTTTAACAGATATTTATGGTGATGTACCTTATTCAGAAGCTGGTTTGGGCTTCTCTAAAGGAATTGTAACTCCTAAATATGATAAGCAGCAAGATATCTACAATTCCTTTTTTAGTGAATTGAATGAAGCCTTTGTCCAGTTGAATGCAAATGGAGGTTTGGTAAAAGGAGATTTGTTTTATAATGGAGACATTTCAAAGTGGAAAAAACTGGCCAATACTATGCGTTTACGTCTGGCAATGAGAATCTCTGAAGTAAGCCCTGCAGAAGCTGAAAAACAAGCAAAGATCGCTTTTCAAAACGGAGTTTTTGCGAGTAATGAAGACAATTGTATTATGCATCATTTGAATTTCCCTTTTAATGATGATCCTTCTAAACTTGATTTTAGAGGAAATGGATTGTCTTACGGTTTTATAGGAGATGAGCATGGAGATCACTTTAGCTCTTTATTAATTGATTATTTAAGAAATAATGGAGACCCTCGATTAACGATGATTGCAACTCCAAAAACGGCAACTCCAGCTGGTGGACCCCTTGCTCCGGGAGAAAATTTATATGTAGGAGTTCCTCCGGGAACTTTTAGATGGGATCTTACGGGCGGTTCTAATACAGCTTCCGGAATTCAACCTTACCTAAAGGTGATTACAGCTCCTTTTTTACATGTAAGTTATTCAGAGTCACAATTGTTATTAGCTGAAGCTGCTTTTAGAGGCTGGGTTTCAGGTTCTGCGGCAGATTATTATAAAAAAGGAGTTGAAGCAGGTATAAAACAGTTAGAAATTTATGGTGCCCCTGCAGCAAGTCAGGCTGATATAAATACTTACCTGAGTGCTAAACCTTTGATGGCAGGAACAGAAAAAGAACAAATTGGGACACAGCTTTGGGTTACGTATTTATTCAATAGTATAGAAGCATATTCTAATTGGAGAAGAACAGGATATCCTCATTTACTTCCAATAACAGCTTCAGATTCTCAAACAGGCGGTGTTACACCTACGCGTTTGTATTATCCTAATGATGAAATGCAGAAAAATGAGAAAAATTATTTAGAAGCTGTATCAAGACTAGGAGGTCAGAATGATTGGACTGGTAAAGTTTGGTGGGATGTAAACTAAATAGAATCCTAAAAATATAAAGTTATGCCTAATGAGGTCATATTTTCATTCTAATTAAATTTAAAAAATTATGATAAAAAATAAAGCCTTATTAGGCATCCTTTTTTATATAAGTTCACTTTTTTCAATGTACAGCTGTACAAACGAAAAAGAGCATAATACGGAAGATTCAAAAATGAAAACAGCAAGAGTTGTAGGGTATTTATCTACAGATAGTTTTAGTAAAATTTCTTCCATTCAGTTTTGTAAACTAACGCATTTAAATATTGCATTTGCAAATCCTGATAAAGATGGAAACATAGTATTTACAGGAGATATAGACGCTGTAGTTAAATACGCAAAATCAGTTAATCCGAATATTATTGTAAGTATTTCACTGGCAGGTGGTGTCATTTCAGAAGAGCAGGCAAAAAACTGGTCGACATTAATTGATAAATCTGAAAACCGTCCGGCATTCATACAAAATATTCTAAAATTTGTAAAAGACCATAATTTAGACGGTGTAGATGTTGATCTCGAATGGGATGCAGTGACATCTGGTTACAGCGGTTTTGTGGTTGAATTAAAAAAGAGTCTGACGGATGAAAAAAAACTTTTAACGGCAGCTTTACCTAATAGTGTACGATTTGTGAATATAAATTCTGCAGCTTTAAACGCTTTTGATTTTATAAATATAATGGCGTACGATAGTACAGGACCGTGGAGTCCGACTAAAGTTGAACAACACAGTTCTTATGAATTCGCAAGAAGCGGAATTGAGTTTTGGCATAAACAGCAAAATGTTCCAAGTGAAAAACTTACGCTTGGAGTTCCTTTTTACGGATATAACTTCACTTTCACGGAAGTAACCAGTTCAACATTTGGGCAAATGGTCGAAGCAGGAACTCAGTTTGCAGATCAGGATGAAATTGGAAAAATATATTACAACGGCAGACCTACAATTTCCAGAAAAGTAGAATATGCTGCAGAATATACAGGAGGAATTATGATTTGGGAATTGGCACAGGATTCATTTACTGAATATTCTTTGTTAGATGTTATTCATAGAAAATATTCTTCTTTAAAATTTAAAACTTCGAGTATGTGTGGTAATTAAAACTCTCTCTTATAGAATTTTAAATTAATAAGTTTTTCGCTTCTTTTTAATTGAATAAATTAGAAAGAAGCGAACTTTTTTATATAAATACCAGATTTCTAAATATTTGCTTATTTTAAATATTTTTTAATGAATTGTAAATTTTTTAAATAAAAATGGTCGTAAATAGGATAAAATATGCTTTTAATAGAAACGAATACGTTTTCGGGTAACAGATTATTGAATGTTTTATGTCGTTCGTTTAAAAATTGAAGCTGTTTGTATAATATATTTTTTTTAACAATCCCTTAAGAATAATTTTACGTCATAACTAACAAAATAAATAAACATGAAAAAAATTTTCTTAATCTTTATGATTGTTTTTACGGCGCAGGTTTCGCTTGCACAAGTAAAAAATGTTAAAGGTGTGATTACAGATTCTGATGGGATGCCGTTACCAGGTGCATCTGTTGCTGTACAAGGAGGTCAAAAAGGTGCTACTACCGATTTTGACGGATTGTACTCAATTGAGGTTCAAAAAGGACAAACATTAGTTTTTAGCTATGTTGGCCTAGAGACACAAAATATAGTTGTAGGCGATGCTGCTACAATTAATGTAAAAATGCAAGTTGCGGCATCAAATGCACTTAACGAAGTTGTAGTAACATCATTAGGTCTTAAGAAAACTAGAAAATCGTTAACGTACGCTGCTCAGGAACTTAAAGGCGAAGAGTTGACACGTGTAAAAGATGCTAACGTTATTAATACTATTGCCGGTAAAGTTGCCGGTGTTGCTGTAACAAAAAGTTCTGGGGGTACTGGAGGATCTACTAAAGTAGTTATTCGTGGTAACTCTTCTATTATGAACAGCCAGCCGCTTTATGTTATTGATGGTATTCCTTTGTACAATGGAAGTTCAAATCAACCGAACGATTCTTTTGGTAGTACTGCAGGAGGTAACCGTGATGGTGGAGATACAGTTTCTTTAATTAATCCTGATGATTATGAAGGAATGACAGTACTTAAAGGTGCAGCAGCTTCTGTATTATACGGATCACAAGGAGCAAATGGTGTTATTTTACTTTCGTCTAAAAAGAGTAAAGAAAACACATCAAACTTAGCAGTTTCTTCTGTTACTACTTTTGAATCTGTACATTCTTTACCAAAATTCCAGAATGAATATGGAACTTTAAATGCACAGAAATCTTGGGGAGGAAAAGTAGCTTCAAATGATTTTGTAGATGACTTTTTTAATACAGGGGTTACGCAAATTACTTCTGCTGCGTTCACAACAGGAACAGATGTTTCTACTACAAGCTTATCTTATGCTAATACTTCTGCTTCAGGTGTTATACAAGGTAATGGATTAAAGAAAAATAATTTTGGAATTCGTCAAACTGGGAAATTTTTTGATAATAAATTAATTGTTTCGGCTGATGCAAAATATACAAGCCAAACTATTGATAACAGACCTGTAAACGGACTTTATTCAAATCCTCTAACAGGAGTGTATTTGTTCCAGAGAGCAAATGATTTTAACAATTATAAAGACAATTTCGAAACATTTATTCCTTCTAGAAATCTTTATGGTCAAAACTTTTATTCTTTAGAAGATATTTATGTTCAAAATCCTTATTGGTTAATCAATAGAAACAAATCTGTTGATAAAGACAATTTCTTTAACGGAAATATTGCTGTTGACTACAAAGCAAACAATTGGTTGAGTATTGGAGCAAGATATAGCTATAACAGAATTGAAAACGATTTTGACAAAAGGATATACGCTACTACAAATACTTCGTTATCTCACATAAATGGTAGATACATTAACGTTGCTACATTAAGCACACAACGTTACGGAGATTTAATTGCTAAAATTAATACTAGTTTCAATGAAAACTTTAGTTTTAATGCGATAGTAGGAGCAAGTATCAATAATACATTAGCAAACCATGCTACTACTTTAGATTCTGGTATTGTTGGAGGACTTGTTAATGCTAACTTGTTTACTTTAGGAAATTTTGCAGGTGCGAGTGGTATCGATAACTTAACTCTTCAGGCTACAGGTTCTTCAAGAGAAGTTCAGTCAGTATTTGGATCTGCAACTTTTGGTTACAAAAATATGTTGTATTTAGATGTTACTGGACGTAATGACTGGTCTTCTACATTAGTAAATACAGATACTGGATCATATTTTTACCCATCTGTAGGGGTTACTGCCCTTATTAGTGAAATGACAACTTTACCAGAGTGGATTAACTTTGGAAAAGTAAGAGGAACTTATGCAGAAGTTGGTAATGACGTTTCAGCTTTTGTAACATCTCCAAAATCAACAGTTCAAGGAGGTTTAATTATTCCTCCAACAGTAGGACCAAGACCAGGTGAATCATTGAAACCAGAATTAAAATCAGAATTTGAATTTGGTACTGAATGGAGAATGTTCAATAACAGATTAGGTTTTGAAGTTTCTTACTACAATTCAGAAACTAAAAACCAATATATTCAAGTTCCTGCGCCAGCAACAAACCCTTATGGTTATACTTTCTACGGAATTAACGCTGGTAGTATAGAAAATAAAGGTTTTGAGGTTGTTGTTTCTGGAAAAGTTATTAATGGAGATAAATTTTCATGGGATACTATGTTAAACTATTCTCAGAACAAAAATAAAGTTAAAGAAATTCCAGAAGAATTAGGAGGTTCAATTCCGTTGACTCCTGTAAACAATATTAACTACAGATATTCTTTAACTGAAGGAAGACCATTTGGGGTTATTGAAGGAAAAGGTATTGTTAAAAATGCTAATGGAGAAATTGTTTTAGATGGTGCAGGAAATTTAGCTGTAGAGGCTGATTTTCATGAAGTTGGTAATTCAAACCCAGATTTTATGTTAGGCTGGTCAAATACATTCAAATTTGGTGCATTTACAGCTAACTTCTTAATCGATGGACGTTTTGGAGGTGATGTAATGAGTATCACAGAATCTATGAATGATTGGTATGGAGTATCAAAAAGAAGTGGAGATGCTAGAAATGCAGGTGGTGTTGCAGTAAATGCAGTTATGCCTAATGGTACAAAAGTAACTTCAATGGATGCTCAAAAATATTACGAAACAGTGGGAGGACTTAATGGAGCTACTGCTGAATATGTATACGATGCTACAAACGTAAGTTTAAGAGAGGTTTCACTTGGTTATACTTTCAATAAAAAAACATTACCATTTGTTAATTCAGCAACTTTATCATTAATAGCAAGAAATTTATTCTTTATTTATAAAGATGCACCTTTTGATCCAAACATTGCTTTAAGTACAGGTCAAGGCTTACAAGGAGTTGATATTTATGGTTTACCATCAACAAGAAGTATTGGTCTTAATTTAAATGTAACTTTCTAATTAAAATATCATGAAAACAAATAATATAAAAAAATCATTAATCTGTTTTGGTCTTCTAGCATTAGTGGGTTGTACAGATAATTTTGATGAGGTTAATAGTAATCCTGATGGTTTTACTTATGAAGAAACAACACAGGATTTTAATCATATAAAAGGACCTTTCAAAAACATGTTTGAGAATGTAATGGTGAATACTCCGGGTTGGAAGTATCAAGTAGCCATTGATTTATCTGGAAATACATGGGGAGGTTATACTACAGCGCCAGGTTTTGACGGCTCTAATAACCTTTCATACGCACTTTCTGATAACTGGAACCTTTGGGGATGGGAAGCCATTTATGCACAGGTTATGTCAAACTTCTTAAAAGTTGAAAGAGAATCTAAAGGTAAATATGACGAGTTTTATGCTCTTGCTACAATTATTAAAGTACAAACTTTACATAAAGCTGCAGATTCTTGGGGACCAATCGTTTACTCAAAATTAGGTACTACCGATGCTGCAATTGGCTATGATTCTCAGGAAGAGGCTTATGGACTAATGTTCAAAGATTTAGATTTTGCTGTTACAGAATTAACAAAAAGGATTGATGCTGGAGAGAAAAGTTCTTTTACAAATACTGACCGTTCAACATATAAAGGAGATTATACAAAATGGGTTAGATATGCAAACTCTTTACGCTTAAGACTTGCAATGCGTATTGTAAAAGCAAATCCTGTTTTAGCTAAAGCGGAAGCTGAAAAAGCTATTAGTCAAAAATTTGGAGTTATGACAGTTGCTGCTGATAGTTTTATAGTAACTAAAGATGTGGCACAGCATCCACTTAGAGTACCTGCTTACGACTATAACGATAGCCGTATGTCTGCAGATATGGAATCTATTATGGGTGGATACAATGATCCTCGAATGAATGTTTACTTTAAAACATCTGAACAATTTCCAGGTGAATACAAAGGAATTCGTACAGGTGGAATTCTTGGAGATAAATCAGTGCACTTAAAGTTTTCAAATTTTGGTAAGATAATAGATGAAGACAAACAAGTAGTTTGGTTGAATACTGCCGAAGTTTACTTTTTAAGAGCAGAAGGAGCTTTAAGAGGATGGAATATGGGGGGTGATGCCGAAACTTTTTATAAAGCTGGTATTACTGCATCTTTTACACAGCTTTCTACAGGTGGAGTTGCTGACTATATTGCAGATAATGTAAAAATGGCTAAAGATTATGTAGACCCGGTTGCTCCATTCAATAGTGGTTTAGCTGTAAATAAAGTAACTGTTGCTTGGGATAATGCAGCAAGCAACGAAGTAAAATTGCAAAAAATCATTACCCAAAAATGGATTGCTAATTTCCCTGACGGTATGGAAGCTTGGGCTGAGCACCGTAGAACAGGTTATCCTAAATTGTTGCCAATTCTTAACAATCAAAGTGCCGGTGCAATTACTACTGAATTTGGCGTAAGAAGAATAAACTTTGTTTCGACTGAAAAAGATGGAAACCCAGAAGGTCTTAAAACAGGTATTGCAAAACTTGGAGGTCCTGATAATGGCGGAACCAGAACTTGGTGGGATAAAAATGCTCCTAACTTCTAACAAAAATAAAGATTTAAGATTTTAAGTTTGGTTAGTAAACGGTATAAGAAATGCAAATTGCTTATACCGTTTCAAAAACCAAAATTGTACATACCAAAAAAAGAAAAAAAATGAAAAGTGCTTTAGAAACAAAACCTGATATCAGCTATAAAAGCGCCGGAAAATTTGAAGAAACACGATTTGAAAAAATTCACAACGAAATCTTCAAAAGTTCTGCTGAAGCATCGGTAATTGTAGCGCAGGAAATCGCTCAGTTAATCAGATCTAAGCAGGAAAAAAATAAATCTTGCGTGCTTGGTTTGGCAACAGGATCTTCTCCTATAAAAGTATATGAGGAATTAGTTAGAATGCACAGAGAAGAAGGACTAAGCTTTAGCAATGTAATCACTTTTAACTTGGATGAATATTATCCAATGAACAGAGAAAACAATCAGAGCTACCATTATTTCATGCACCAGCATCTTTTTAATCATATTGATATTAAACCTGAAAATGTTAATATTCCTGATGGTACAGTTTCTATTGATGAATTAAATCAATACTGTATCGACTATGAAATGAATATTAAACAAGCTGGAGGATTAGACTTTCAGTTATTAGGAATTGGACGTACAGGTCACGTTGGTTTCAACGAGCCGGGTTCACACATCAATTCTGGAACAAGAATTATTACACTGGATCACATTACAAGAGTAGATGCTTCATCTGACTTTAATGGAATTGACAACGTTCCGAAAAGAGCTATCACAATGGGAGTTTCTACCATTATGAGATCTAAAAGAATTGTATTAATGGCTTGGGGACAAAACAAAGCCGATATCATCAAAAGAACAATTCAAGGTGATATTAGTTCAGAAGTTCCTGCGACATTTTTACAAAATCATTCAAATGCAACTTTCGTATTAGATCAGTCTGCAGCATCAGAGTTAACGCGTTTCAAGACGCCTTGGCTTGTTGGAGAATGTATTTGGACACAAGAATTAAAAAGTAAAGCGATTGTTTGGCTTTGCCAAAAAACAAACCAGTCTATTTTAAAATTAACAGACCGTGATTATAACAACAACGGAATGTCTGATTTATTAGCACAAGAAGGTTCTGCTTACGATTTGAACATCAATATGTTTAACGTATTACAGCATACCATTACTGGATGGCCGGGTGGAAAACCAAATACAGATGATTCACATCGTCCGGAAAGAGCCAATCCAGCTAAAAAAAGAGTTATCCTTTTCAGTCCGCATCCAGATGATGACGTGATTTCGATGGGAGGAACATTTTCAAAATTGATTAAACAAGGTCACGATGTACACGTAGTATATCAAACCTCTGGAAATATTGCAGTTACAGATGACGAAGCATTAAAATTTGCTGAGGTTTGTAATGATTTCACTGGTGGAAATCTTCCAAAAGACATCAACTTCAAATCTGTAATTGAATTTTTAAATAACAAATCAGAAAATCAAATCGATTCTCTGGAAGTTAGAAAATTAAAAGGGTTAATTAGAAGAAGAGAATCTTACGCAGCAACAAGATACATTGGCTTAAAAGATGAAAACACACACTTTTTAGACCTTCCTTTTTATGAAACAGGACAAGTTAAAAAGAATCCGTTAGGACCAGAAGACATTGCTATTGTAAAAGATATTATTGCTAAAATAAAACCACATCAGGTATTTGCCGCAGGAGATTTGGCAGATCCGCACGGAACACACGAAGTTTGTCTGAATGCGATTTTTGCAGCAATGAAACAATTAAAACCAGAAAAATACATGGACGACTGCTGGCTATGGCTTTACAGAGGAGCTTGGCACGAGTGGGATATTCATGAAATAGATATGGCGGTACCGCTTTCTCCGTCAGAAGTTTTATTAAAACGTCATGCCATTTTATACCATCAGTCTCAAAAAGACAGGGTAATGTTTCAAGGAAACGATTCTCGAGAATTCTGGGTAAGAGCGGAAGATCGAAATAAAAATACAGCTGTACTGTATGATGAATTGGGACTGGCAGAATACGAAGCTATTGAAGCTTTTAAACGTTTTGATTATTAAAGTTGTTTTTTTTAGATTCGGGTGAGAGCGAATCAAAATTTCAAAATTCAGATGGACCTCAAAGCGATAAGTGAGGTAAGCAGAAGTCTTTCTGAGTTTTGTTTTTTTTCTAATTTAAATGGATGTTTCAGAAAAGCATCTGACCAAAAAAATTAAAAATGAAATATTTATTTGTATTACTATTAGCGGGTGTAACAGCTGGTGCTCAAGTTAAAAAGGAGCAGTTGAACCTTATGCCCTGGCCTCAGAATGTTGTTGTAAACGATAGAAATTTTACTTTAAGCAAAAACTTTAAAGTTAATATTTCCGGAAATCCAAATCCAAGAATTTTTGGAGGAGTAACTCGTTTTTTGCGCCGATTAGATGGTAGAACAGGTATATTTTTCGAGCAGGGTTTTATTTCTAAACTAAACGAATTTCCAAACGCTGAATTACAGATTAACTGTGATAAAAACGGAAAAATTGGCCTTTACGAAGATGAAAGTTACAGCTTAGATATAAAATCAAACAAAATAACAATCAATGCAACAAGCGATTTAGGTGCTTTACATGGATTAGAAACGTTATTACAATTGTTGCAAAATGATAGTAAATCATTTTATTTTCCAGTATCTCAAATCTCAGATTTTCCAAGATTTACCTGGAGAGGTTTAATGATCGATGCAGCAAGACATTTTCAGCCTGTAGATGTAATCAAAAGAAATATTGATGCATTGGCAGCAATGAAAATGAATGTTTTTCACTGGCATTTGGTTGATGATCAAGGCTGGAGAATTGAAACTAAAAAACATCCAAAACTAATCGAATTAGCTTCGGATGGATTGTATTACACACAAGAGGAAATTAGAAATATCGTAAAATATGCCGATGAGCGCGGTATTTTAATAGTTCCTGAAATAGATGTTCCGGGTCACGGATCTGCAATACTTACGGCTTACCCAGAAATAGGAAGCAAAGTGATTACGCTGACAGGAGGAACTTCTGAAAAAAATATTCAAGGTACAGCAATTAGTACCTATGGAATTGAAAGAAATGCGGGAATTTTTACTCCAACATTAGATCCTTCAAATCCTAAAACGTATAAAATCTTAAGTGAACTTTTTGATGAGGTATGCCCATTATTTCCCGGAGCTTATTTTCATATTGGGGGAGATGAGAACGAAGGGAAAGATTGGGATGCCAATCCAAAAATTCAGGAATTTAAAAAGAAACATAATTTAAAAACAAATCACGAATTACAAACGTATTTCACGATGCAGTTGGCTCCGATGCTTAAAAAACACGGAAAGCAATTAATGGGCTGGGAAGAAATTTTGACCAAAGATCTTTCAAAAGAGGCAATTGTACATTCATGGAGAGGTCCAAATGAAGGAGTTGCACCAGGGCAGTCATTAGTTGACGCAGTGAAAAAAGGCTATAAAACAGTTTTATCAAATGGATATTATATAGACTTAATGTATCCGGTTGCAAGTCATTATTTAAATGACCCAATGCCAAAAGGAGCTGATTTATCTGCAGAAGAAAAAGCAAGAATTTTAGGTGGTGAAGCTACAATGTGGACAGAACTTACAACACCAGAAACGATAGATTCAAGAGTTTGGCCAAGAACAGCTGCAATTGCAGAAAGACTTTGGTCTGCTGAAACAGTTACAGATCTTGCCAGTATGCGTAAACGTCTTGAAAATGTTTCTTTTAGATTAGAAGAATTAGGATTAACACATATTAAAAACAAAGATGTTATTCTAAGAAATATCACAAATAACCAAAATCTGGAATCGATTAATGAGTTTTCTAATGTTTGCGAACCATTAAAAGGATATACAAGAAACAAAGGCGGAACAGAATATCAAATGTATTCTCCACTTACACTTTTTGCTGATGCGTGTACACCGGATGCTAAAGAATCTTTAGCTTTTAATGATGCAGTAACACAATATTTGGCAAATAAAACAGAACAGAATAAAGCAAAAGTTGCATCATTTTTCAACAAATGGATTACCGTAAATAAAGGACTAATTGAGTTGAGTGCCAATGCGCCTTTAGTACAGCCAATACTTCCTTTGTCAAAAAAATTGAGTGATGCATCGCAGGAATTACTACTTGTTTTAGATAATAAATCGACTCTAAAAGCTGCAGATTTAAAAAGCTTAATAGAGCAATGCAATACAAAAGATCATGCTGACGTCGAGCTGTCAGTTTATGAGAGTTTAAAGAAATTAATTTAAGGTTTGGTTTGAATTAGTATTTAGTAAGTTTAAGTTACCACTAATGTTTTGAGTGTTAGTTATCTCTGCCAGAAGTAACCTCTGGTAGAGGTAATTATTTTAAACTTCGCAAATCTCTTTCTCACCTTTAATAATTAAAGCATAAAAAAAATAACCACTAACTGAGTATTAACATTTTAAAAAACCAAATAGAAAGAATACCCAAACATGACAACAAAAGAGTATAGATTGATGAGTCGTCCCAAATTTATCATTTGTATTTAATATTAATTTTTTTAAAAATTATAAATAAATATCAATCACTACTATTTGCTATTGATTATGAAGAATCAGTAATAGTAATATTTATCTATAGAATTTAATTTGAGTTATTTCCAATCGACGCAGCCTTCCAACCTGTGTTGAGCGAAACCCAGCAGTAAAAAACTGCTTCGGCCCAATTATTTATTTTCTATTAACCAATATTTATTAATTATGAAACATTATTACAGATTGCTCTTTTTGTTACTGTTTCCCTTACTTGCGTTGGCCCAACCCGCCCACGGAAAGAAAGTAGTGGGATATTATGCACAATGGTCTATTTATGCCCGGGATTTCAACGTTCCGAAAATTGATGGAAGTAAAATTACGCATTTGAATTATTCTTTTTATGGCACAACGTATGATCCGGCACATCCGGAGAATACAAAATTAAAATGTTTGGATACCTATGCCGATTTTGAGCATATGGAAGGTGGAATCCCGTGGGATGCTCCGGTAAAAGGAAACTTTTATGACTTGAAAAAGTTAAAAGAAAAGTATCCTCATTTAAAAGTCTTAATTTCTGTAGGAGGCTGGACAAAAGGCCAGGATTTATCTCCAATTGCTGCAAGTCCTGTAGCAAGAGCCGCATTGGCTGCAGATATGGCAAACTTCATTGTTACTTATCCGTTTATTGATGGTTTTGATATCGATTGGGAATACCCTCTTTCTGGTGGAACTGATGGTACAGAAATTGTAAATGGTTCGCCTGTTCCTCCGCAAAAATACAGCCCTGATGACAATAAAAATTTAGTGCTTTTATTGAAAGCAATGCGCCAGGCAATGCCAAATAAACTGGTTACAATCGCAGCAGGAAACAATGTTCGAAAAGTATCGCAGCAATATTTGGGGCCAAACAACAGATCTCAATACGGAATGACAGAAGACATTTCAACTTATTGCGATTATATCACTTATTTTGGATATGATTTTGGTGGAAACTGGTATGACAAAACATGCTACAATGCTCCTTTATATGCAAGTGGAAATCCTAACGATCCTTTGTATGGCGCAACACAATCTGAATCATTGGACGAATTGACTAATCAATATCTAAATGTAATTGGTTTCCCGGCAAATAAATTAATCATGGGATTACCATTCTACGGAAAGAAATTTGATCATGTAGCGACAAATTCAACAAATGGATTATTCGTTTCAGCTCCAAGAGATATAGTGGGAGGATGTACAAATCCGCAAAACCCTATTGGAACATGGGATGGTTCAGGAGCGTGCGAGCGTTCAGGAAGTATCGAAATTTGCGATTTAGTCGGAAATCCGGTTACAAACTCACATGCTTATTTAGATCCAAATACAATGCAGGTTACACCAAGTGCAGCTTCAGCAGGATGGGTTAGATATTTTGATAATACGACTAAAGTTCCTTATTTATATAATGCTACTAGAAAAGAGTTTATTTCTTATGAAGATAAGCAATCGATAGATTTAAAAGTACAGTATATAAAATCAAGAAACTTAGCTGGAGGTATGATCTGGGAATTATCTCAGGATACAAGAGGCTCAATTCCTAATTCATTATTGAATCAAGTTGATACTTCTTTCGGAGGTGTTGTTCCGGGAACAGTAAGTATTTCTGGTTCTGCAAAAAACGGATCAGCTTTAGTTACAGATGTTACAGTTGAATTGCGTAATGCAAGCAATGCAGTTATTCAGACAATAGTTTCGGCTACGGGAAATTTTACATTCAACAGCCTAACTTCTGGACAAAATTATACTGTTACAGCACTAAAAGCGACTTATACTTTTACTCCGGTAACTTTAACAAACGTTGTTGTGAACCAAACAGGAGTTATCATCAACGGAACACAGCCAACTTACACAGTAAGCGGAACAGTTCTTAACGGAAGCACTGGAGTTTCTGGGGTAACAGTTTCTGCAGTTTCAGGAAGTTCAACATTAACAGCAGTTTCTAACGCAAGCGGAGTTTATAGTGTTGCAGGTTTAACAGCAGGTTTAAATTATACCGTTACAGCTGCAAAAACAGGATTCTCTTATACTCCGGCTTCAACAGTTTACAATGCAATCGATGCAAACAAAACGTTGAATTTCGCACAAGGACCAGTAGTTGTAACTTACACAGTAAGCGGAACAGTTCTTAACGGAAGTACTGGAGTTTCTGGTGTAACAGTTACAGCATCTTCTACAGCAGGAAATGTTACTGCAACAACTAATTCAAGCGGAGTTTATACACTTACTTTGGCTTCTGGCGGAAATTATACAGTAACAGCTGCTTTAACAGGACAAACTTTTACTCCTGCTTCAACAGTTTACTCTAACTTAAATGCCAATAAAACATTAAACTTCTCACAAGATGTTATTGTAGTTCCTTCAAGCAAAATCAGCGGAACAGTTAAAAACGGAACAACTCCGGTTGCTGGTGCAAAAGTAGAAATCGTTTTACCTTGGACAGACAGCACACACAACTGGAAAAGCGTTTTGGCAACAACAGATGCACAAGGAAAATACAGTTTTGATAATTCAGTTGTAGCAGGTTATACACAAATTTTAAGTTTGAAATTAAACTCTTGGGAAAACGGAGAAACAGCTTATTTTCCAAATAATCTGGCAAATTTCCCAGTTCCTGCAAGCCCAACAGTTTATAACTTTAATACAAGTTCTACAGCAAAAGCAGCGCAAGTTCAGGCAAACTTAATTAGCGGAACAGTTAAAAACGGAACAACTCCGGTTGCTGGTGCAAAAGTAGAAATTGTTTTACCTTGGACAGATAATACACATAACTGGAAAAGTGTTTTAGCAACAACAGATGCATCAGGAAATTATACTTTCGATAATTCAGTTGTAGCGGGTTATTCACAAATTTTAAGTTTGAAATTAAATACATGGGAAAATGGGGAACAAACTTATTACCCAAATAACTTAGCAAACTTTGCAGTTCCAACAACTCCAACGGTTTATAATTTTAATAGACAAGCGGTAGTTGCGACTAAGCCAGTAGTTACTATTACAGCGCCAACAGCTTCGGCGATTGCTATAAATTTAGGATCATCAATTAATTTTGTTGCAACTGTTGGATTAAGTGCCGCAGATGCTACTACAATCTCATCTGTTGTATTTAGTTTAGACGGACAAACTATAAGTGCTTCAAATTCTTCAGGAACTTATACAGCGAGTTGGACACCAGCAGCAAATCAGTTTTCGGCTTCTCATACGTTAACTGTTACGGCTACTGCATCAAACGGAACAACAGAAGCAAAAACATATAGCTTTACATTAACTTGTTCAGGTTCAAATTGTCCTAATTCATTACCAGTAATTACTTGGAATTCACCATCTGCTACTGTATACCAAAATTCTTTCCAGGCTGTGCCAATTTCAGTTACAGCTGTAGATAGTAACGGATCGGTTTCAGGTGTTACAATTACCATAAATGGAGGTACATTTAACATGACAGCAGGTACAAATAATACCTATACGTATAATTTTACACCATCTGCTTATCAGGATTATCCAGTTGTTATCAAAGCAACAGATAATCAATCTGGTGTAACTACCTTAAACAATACCATTAAAATTGCTCAAGTGGGCACAAATAGATTCATTCCGCTTCCATCTAAAATTATTTTAGGATATGCACATTCTTGGGAAAATGCTGGTGCTCCATTTTTATATTTTTCTCAAATGGTAGGAAGTAAGTTTAATGTAGTTGACTATTCTTTCGTAGAAACAGTTAATCGTGATGGTTATACACCAGTATTAACTACAAATGACAATAGATATTTGACCAATGGTGTTTTCAATAAGCAATTGTTGAAAAATGATATAAAATCATTAAGAGATAGTGGCGTTCCTGTTATTGTTTCTATTGGAGGTCAAAATGGTCATGTTGTTTTAGAGAATGTTACTCAAAAAAATATTTTTGTTAATGGTCTAAAAGCAATTATCGACGAGTATCAATTTGATGGAGTTGATATTGATTTTGAAGGCGGATCGATGAATTTTAGTGCAGGAAATTTAAGAGATATTTCTTATGCGGGTATTTCTGCTTATCCAAGATTAAAAAACGTAGTAGATGCTTTCAAAGAATTAAAAGCTTACTATGGCCCAGGATTCTTATTAACTGCAGCTCCGGAAACACAATATGTACAAGGAGGATATTCTACTTATACCGATACATTTGGTTCTTTTCTTCCAATCATTCAAAACTTACGTAATGAATTAGATTTGTTAGCGGTACAATTGTACAATACAGGAGGAGAAAACGGATTAGATGGTCAATATTACGGTTCAGCTAAGAAATCGAATATGGTTACAGCCTTGACAGATATGGTTATAAAAGGGTATAACATTGCTTCAACAGGAATGCGTTTTGATGGTTTACCAGCTTCAAAAGTTCTTATTGCATTACCGGCTTGTCCGAGTGCAGCAGGCAGCGGTTATTTAACACCGCAAGAAGGAATAAATGCTATGCATTATTTAAGAACCGGAACTACTTTTTCTGGAAGAACATACACTATGCAGCCAGGCGGACCATATCCTTCTTTAAGAGGTTTAATGACTTGGTCTGTAAACTGGGATGCATCTTCTTGTGGTAATTCATCTGAATTATCTAAAGCGTATGCAGCTTATTTCGCATCACAAGGTGCAGCAAAAACATTAGCTCTTGATGATATTTCTTCAAAAAGTAATGCAACGATAGCATATTTTAAAAACAATGCATTATCAGTTTCAAATGAAAACGAAGATATCGCCCAAGTTGATGTATTCAACATTGTTGGACAAAATTTAGTAAGTCACAGAAATGTTCAAAACAATAAAGAAGTATTGCTTCAAAGTTATAGTTTCTCAACTAAACAATTGTTTTTAGTTGTAGTAACAGACAAATCTGGAAACAAGAAATCATTTAAAGTAATGAACTTTTTAAACTAGAATAAAATGATTGAAAATTTAGAAATAAAAGTATTGGGACGGTTAAAATTGAGTTTGGTTATTTATTTTTTAATCTAATTTTTATTTCGAATAAATGCCGTGAATTAAGGAGATTTGTTATTTGGTTTTCTCCTTGAGGATCGCATTATGAACCTGGCAATTATATTGCCAGGTTTTTTTATGCTTAAAAGTAAAGTAAACACAAAGTATGTCATTGCGAGGAACGAAGCAACCGCACTAACAATTGATTCAGCATGTGAGATTGCTTCGTTCCTCGCAAAGACATTGCATGAAAAAAATCAGTACTTTTGACTCCGGAATTATTGCATAAAATCTTCATGAAAAAATCAATCGCCATTATAATCACATTTCTAATTTTTACTTTTTCTTGCGCTCAAAATAAATTCGGAAATCCGGAAGTAAATCCAGCCCAAATCCAAAAAACTTTTGGAGATTGGTCTGCCTATCAAAGCAAAAAAATAATGCTTTCCAGAGATTTTATTGCACTTGATATTTCTTCAAAAGAAATCTCTAAAGAAACTTTTTTAGATCAATTAGCAAACGGAAATTTCATTCCAATTAGATTAAAAACTGAAGAGGCAGTTTACTATTATAAGCTATTCAAAATTCAGCCCAAAACAGATACCAGTATAAAAGCAACGATTAACCAAATAGGTTTTGACGCTCTTAAAAATTACAAAATGGAAGGAACGGCTTTTCCGCCATTTTCATTTAAAGATTTAGATGGAAATGAAGTTTCAAACGAAACAATGAAAGGAAAAATAATCGTCATTAAATGCTGGTATATTCACTGTACGCCATGCATAAGAGAATTTCCGCAGGTAAATAAACTAACTGAGGAATACAAAGACCGAAAAGATATTCTTTTTATAAGTTTAGCCGAAGATTCACCAGAACAATTAAAAGTATTCTTAGCAAGAAAACCACTTTCATATGCTGTAATCCCAAATATGAAAGAATACATGAATGAATCGTTACAGCTAAATTCATTTCCAACACATTTTATTTTAAATAAAGAAGGATTGATTTCTAAAGTCCTGCCCAATTTCGAAAGCTTAGAAGTGGCGCTCGCAAAAGAAAGCAAACTGTAGATTTTTGAAACCATATAAGTTCATATGAGAGATTATAAGTAATGCTGACTCTATATTTAAAAAAGAAGAAATTATAAGTTTAGTTTAAATGTAGTTATATTACTTATATGGTGGAATATTTAAGTTAGCAGATTATAAGTTTGATTTAAATGAACTTATATCACTTATATAGTAGAAATCAATTGCTCTCAATTATAAGTTTAGCTTTAATAAACTTATATCACTTACATGGTGAAAAAAATTAAACCTTTTTCCGTACTTTTGCACCAAATTAATTAAAAAGACATTCATGTTAACAGTCAATAATTTATCAGTTCAATTTGGCAAGCGAATTTTGTTTGACGAAGTAAATACCACATTCACTCACGGAAATATTTACGGCGTTATTGGAGCCAATGGTGCTGGAAAATCTACATTTCTAAAAATTATTTCAGGCGATATGGACCCAACTTCGGGGCATATTCATTTAGAGCCGGGAAAACGTATGTCGGTTTTAACGCAAAACCATAACTTGTTTGATGAGCATACTGTTTTGGAAACCGTTTTAATGGGAAATAAAGTTTTGTATGCTGTTAAAAAAGAAATGGATGAACTTTATTTAGACTACAACGATAAAAATGCCGACAGAATAGGGGAGCTTCAGGTTCAGTTTGAAGAAATGAACGGATGGAATGCTGATTCTGATGCTGCTGCGATGTTGTCTAACTTAGGAATTTCAGAAGCAGATCATTATACTTTAATGTCAGATATGGAAGGAAAAATGAAAGTTCGTGTGCTTTTGGCGCAGGCGCTTTTTGGAAATCCTGATGTTTTGATTATGGATGAGCCTACCAACGATTTGGATTTCGAGACAATCGCTTGGTTAGAAAATTTCTTAGCAAACTATGAAAATACTGTAATTGTAGTATCTCACGACCGTCACTTTTTAGATGCCGTTTGTACACATATTTCTGATATTGATTTCGGAAAAATCAATCACTACTCAGGAAACTATACTTTCTGGTACGAGTCTAGCCAATTAGCGGCAAAACAACGTGCACAGCAAAACAAAAAAGCAGAAGAGAAGAAACAAGAGCTTGAAGAATTTATTCGTCGTTTTAGCGCAAACGTTGCGAAATCGAAACAAGCAACTTCTCGTAAAAAAATGATTTCTAAATTGAATATTTCTGAAATCAAACCTTCAAGCCGTCGTTATCCTGCGATTATTTTCGATCAGGATCGTGAAGCCGGAGATCAGATTTTAAATGTAGAACACTTATCTGCTTCTGTAGATGGTGAACTATTGTTTAAAGATGTTCATTTGAATATGGCAAAAGGAGATAAAATCGTTCTTTTCTCAAAAGATTCACGTGCTACAACTGCTTTCTACGAAATTTTAAATGGAAATCAAAAAGCTGATTCAGGGACTTTTGATTGGGGAATTACAACAAACCAAGCGTATCTTCCTGCTGAAAACCATTCTTTTTTCGAAAATGACTTAACTTTAGTTGATTGGTTACGTCAATACGCTAAAACAGAAGAAGAACGTGATGAAGTATTTATTAGAGGTTTCTTAGGGAAAATGATTTTCTCTGGAGAAGAAGCTTTAAAAACATCTAGAGTTTTATCTGGAGGAGAAAAAGTACGTTGTATGCTTTCTAGAATGATGATGGAGCGTGCAAACGTTTTAATGCTTGATGAGCCTACAAATCACTTAGATTTGGAGTCTATTACAGCATTCAATAACTCATTGAAAAACTTTAAAGGTTCTGTAATTTTTACAACGCATGACCACGAGTTTGCACAAACTGTTGGTAACAGAATCGTAGAATTGACACCAAACGGAGTAATTGACCGTTACATGACATTTGACGAATATCTTGATGATGAAAAAATTCAGGAACAAAGAAAGAAGATGTACAATCTTTAATCTATAAATTACAATATTAAAAATCCCAAATTCCAGATTAAACTTGGAGTTTGGGATTTTTAATTTTTTATTTATTGCTATTTACTGCCGAACATTTTTGCAAAGATCCAGATAACAATTGCAATTATAAAAATCACAATAAATATCCCGAATCCCATTCCGGCTTTAAAAATGTCTCCAATAACTTCGCAGCTTGTAAATGAAAATAGTATTACGAATACCATTAACAATCTTGTAATTTTATTTTGCATGATTCTGAGTTTTTAAATTTCTATATTAAAATTACTTCAGAAATCAGCAAAATGTCTTATACAATTTTTGGAAAAAGTTTTAGGATTTGGATTCTAGTTTTACAGTTTTTTTTGCGAATGTTTCAACTCCATCTCTTTGATAAAAGAATTGAGATTGAAATTTTTTACAAATCCAGACTTTTCTCCTTTTTCTAATTCTTTAATTATATTTTCTTTTTTGAACATTTTTTTCTGATTTATACTTTGTAGATCTTAAAACAAATACCGTTTATTATTAGCACTCATAAACTGATCAAAATATCCACTTAAATTCTTTTGACCAACAGCAACGACTTTTAGTTCAGCATTTTCTTTTGCAACCATAAAATAATCTGTTCCAAATAAAACCCGCTCTGGGAGAATAAGACCATTTTTCAAATCACTAGATAACTGTATCATGCAATTTTCATCGCATAACGAATAAGAAATATCTGTAAACGTATTAGGATATTCTTTTATCAGGATTTTTTGTTTGATAATGTCATACCATGATGTTAGATTACCTTCCAAGGTTTTTGCAGCCTGAAACAATTTGGCAGTTTTTGCATCTGGATTTTTCACACCCAATATTTCAATATCTCCTCCCATGTGCGCAATGCAGAGTTTTAGTTTAGGATATTTGTCTAAAACAGGAATATAATTTTCAGGATGCGAAAAAAGATTACATGCTCGTGCATTTTCCCTAAATAATTTGTCGGGAGCATTTTTGTATTTAGAAATACGGGCAGTAATTACGGGCATTAAAGGATGTGCCGGATTTACGGATGTTGGATTATCAGGAATAACCGACCAGACATTTTTGCCTAAATAGTAACTGCCGCCACGAGTACAATGAGTCATAACAGGAATATTATTTTTTTCGGCATATTGATAAAGACTGTCTAATCGCGCATCAAAAGGGAAAAAGCCATTTGCAGGATATAACTTAATTCCAACAAAGGTTTTACTTTCAATTGCTTTTTTAAGATTTTCAAGATTTTTAATATCGGGATTTCTTGGGTCTATGCCATAAAAAGGAAATAATGTATTCGGGTAAGTTTTTTTTAATTTGTAAATATCCTGTATTTGCGAGTTAAAATCTTTTTCAGGTTTTTTGTTGGGATCACTCATATAATCCATATCAATTGTGAGTGCGACTATTTTTATCCCGCTGTATTCAGAATTATCATAAGCTCCTTTCAAGTCAAGAAACACCTCTTCCTGCGAAGCCATAACGCCAATTTTTAGAAATTGTAAAATTCTTTTTGGAATTAAATTTCCCAATTTTGTAATTAACCAGGAGATTGGGCGGGTTAATATTAACCATTTAAGAAACGTAGAAGCTCCGTCTCCAAGTTTGGCAGCTACTTGTAAAAAGTCTTTTGGGGCACATTTTCCTGTAAAGATGTGCGAATGTATGTTGTATATATCGTTCATGATTGTATAACTTTAGGATGGTTTTATTCCGGCTCTTCTAATATTTATTGCTTTTACCATAACTTCAAACCAAAAAGGCGCTCCAAAGCTGAGGGCAAATGCTGAAATTATAATTCCACAAATCCACCACAAAAGCATTGGACCAATCTTTTCTTCTTTTGATTTTAAAAAATCAGAATTATACCCAATTGGAAGAGAGCTATCTTCTATTTCAGTAATTACTGATTTGATGCTTTCTATATTTTTAGCAATATCAACTGAATCAATTTTTTGAGCATTAATCTTGTTTTCAAGTACTTTTTTCTCTGCTATTAATACAAGATCTTTACGATACTTGTCATCAGTATTTAATTTTTTAATTAGAGTAATAGAATCAACATTCAGCGCCAGGCAAACTAAGAAACTTATAATAAGTAAACTTCTTTTCGTTTTTGTTTTATACCAGCCGCTTACTCTTTCCATATAGTCATCAAACCATTTGGTGATTTTTGTTTTTAATTCAGGATAGTCTTCGGTTTTTTCATAGAATGCTCTTAAATAACTTTTTAATGGACTGTAGTTCATTTGATCAAGTCCTTTTTTAAATCTCTTATAGGGATCTTCAATACGTTCTTCAACTAACTTAACATCTACTAAATTTGTAGATCCTTTTGGATCAAAAATATTTTCAAATTTTGTGGTTTCAGATTGACTCCCAATAATATCAATCAAGGCATCAGCAAACATATCAGACGAAATGTATTGCGGATAAGAATCTCTGTTCTTTTTAAGCTGATCGATGCTAAAGTGGCTGTATAAGCTGGCACCGTAACTTTTGTTTACAGGATCGTTTAATAGTTTAAGAATTGTTTCGTAAAGAAATCGGCCTCTTTTTTGGGTTTTGAAGGAGTACCATTCAAAGAGTAACGAAACGAGAGTACTAAAGAGAAAGTAAAATAAACCTAACGCAATTAGTATTTCCAGAATTTTAGATACTTGCATAGATAATTTGTTTTTGGTTAAAAATAAATTAGTTTAATTTTGGTTAGTAAGAAAAACCGTCGCTAATTTATTTAAACAATTGTTAAATAATTATTTGTAAGGTAAGTATTTCACTTTATCGAGCTTAATTTGTTATTTAGCGATTAATTCATGAATGAAAAATACTACATTGGTGAAAATATTAACATTTAAAATTCAATTATAATCAATTGTTTGTTTTTAATTTCCAAATTGTTAAAATTTGTAAGAACCGGATTTAAATCTGGTTTATAAAGTAGGAAGAAAAAAATAACCAAGTTGAGTATTTTTTATAATTTGGCTCATAATGCAATGAATTACAATTTTTTACAAAAAAAAAACAATTCACTCCTATGGAATTTAAAAGGGTTTTATATTTATATGAATTTTTTTTTAATCGTTTTGATTTCCAAAAATACAAGCCCAGCTATAACAATGATTTCTCCTAAAAAGTAAGCGATACCGAAAACAGAAATGCTTTTATAATTATATAGCAAAATGCCAAATGTCAAAACAGAATAAAGTACGTTAGCGGTACAGATTATTTTTAAGTATAATTTCCAATTATTTTTTATTAGAAAAAAGCAGGCGAAAGAATAAATTGAAAAGATAAATGCAATTAAAGAAAGATATTCTAAAGTGGTTTTTGATAAACCAAAAAAGGTATTGAAAGTTCTAAGAACGAGAAAAAGCAATATAAATGTGATTAATGCTCCAACAGCATCTATTAGAAAAATGTTTTTTGGTTTTGCTATAAATTGTAGGATACTTTCTTTCATTTAATTTGTCATTTTTCTCCGTCCATATTCATTTTTTATATCTTTTAATTCTAATTCCATACAATTATCTAAAGTTAGAAAATGAATGGATTTTGTATTTTTCCCGTCTAAGTATTCTTTTAATAAGCTTTTCCATATTGTTGGATAAAATATACCTAAAGAAAAAAACATTAGACAAGGAAAAGTTAAATTGCCATTGCCAATTAAATAAGCTTGCATTCTAATTTCATCTTTCATTGTCATTTCATATTCTAAAACGATATGTTTTAGATCATGATTTTCAAATTTCGGAATTAATCTATATTGTTTACTGTCTAGCATTTTAGCAACTTCTCGCCCAACAGTTCCATGTTGTAAAGTTCTTAAATGATTTAGTTTTGGAGTTAAATGATTTTTTCCGTGAATTAATTCTAAGAGCCATATAATACCTCCTGTTACTTTTAAATCTTTTAATTTCTGAATTATGTTGATCATTTAAAGTTATATAGATTATAGTATAATTATATGAATAATTACTTTCTGAATTGATTATCTTGTTTTCTTAGCAATTATTATGGTATGAATTTCTACATTATCAGCTTTTGGATAATTTACGTTGAATAGTTTAATTATTTCAAAATTATGTATTAAAAGTTGATTGCTTATATCTTCTAAAGAATGGTAATAGAAATAAGTGCGATCGCCAGTACTTCCAGAAATAAAACCAGATTCGGAAGGTTTTCCCTGAACAAAACTTAAATATAAAACTCCATTGTTAGAAAGTATTTTCTCTGAATCGATTATTAATTGAGAACAATCTTCTTCAGATAAATAAGGTAAACAAAAGCCACACATAATGGCATCAAATTTTTGATTTAAGGAACTAAGTTCTCTTGTATCCATTACTTCAAAGTTGGCAGAAGGATTATTTGCTTTTGCCAATTCAATCATTTTTGGAGCGATGTCAATACCAGTAATTTTTAAGCTGGGATTTTTGGATAACAAATATTTTGTAATGTTTCCTGGCCCGCAGCCAATTTCAAATATGTTTATTTGCTCTTGTTTTAAAGTGCCACAAAAGAAGTCGTAAGTCTCGTCGTACAAGCTTAAATTCATAAACTTATCTTCATAGAGATTTGCAATTTTATTCCACGTTTCAAAAGTTTCTTGGTATTTATCCATCTTTTTATTCAATGTCAATTATTATTGGATCTGAGTTGTCAAAGCAATAGTGTCAAAGTATTAATCATTCCCTTATTACTTTTCGCAATTTAGGACCTTCATTATCATAAATATAAGCGTACCAATGAGCATAAGGGTCTAGAATAAAAATAGGATGAATAATAAAATCATCTTTTCGATCATTGTTAAGAGGAATAATTACACATTCTAAATCGTATGTCTCAATTTGTTTCCATCCAAGACTGATATTTAAGTAGTTTTTTATTCCATTATTAGTCATTTTAATTATTTCATTATGATGATTAATAAAATACAATAACCTATTTTTTATTTCTACCCAATCAATATTTCCTACGTCATCAAAAGTAAATTCATGATCTTGTTCATTTATCAATAAATTACCAAACCAATTGCCTTCAAGATCTTGTTTAAATTCTATTTTGTATTCTTTGTTTAATTCAATAATCATTATTACTTCTTTGGTGCTTTCTGTATTTGTATCATTTTATAAATTTTCCATTTTCATATTTACATTCTGTTTTTTTGCCTTTATCATTTATTGAAAATACGATTCCATTTTTCTTATTATTAAGATATTCGCATCTGTAAACTAATATCCCATCTTTATAGTCTTCTTCTAAAGTCTTTTCTTTTTTGTCATTATAATAGGTAATCCATTTGAAGTCAATCGAATATTCATATCTAATTCTTTTTTCTTTAAAACCTTCATTAATATTATAAAAGCCCTCTTCGCTTACTTTCCTTTTTTTACCATTGAAATATATAGTATATTTTGTTAGTTCACCATTCACGAAAGTTTCTTCATATACTAAATGGTTCTTGTGTTTGTAGTTTTGTTTTTTTCCAGTAAACAATTGATCTGTTTCAAACTTGTAACATAATCCCTTTTCAAAATATACTTGGTCAACTCTCAAACTGTCCTGAGAGTATGTATTAAAAGAAATTAATAAAAATAAAAGTAATAGTTTCTTCATTTATAGTTTTTTTTCATTTGCGTTATTTGAATTCTTAATTAGGTCTTCAATATTTGGCATTTCTTCAATTTGAGAACTTATTTTTTCTGCTAAATCAGAAAATGTTGCATTTCCTTTTAAAACTTTTGATGTGTATTCGAATGGATAAAGTGATAAAAATACTTCATCTTTTTCATACTTTAGAGTCATACTTCGTAATGGATATTCTGGTTTTGAGTCACTATATAATTTGAATCCATATCTATTCATTAAAAAATCAGAAAAAGCATAAGCCAAAAACATTGTGGCTTGAAATTCTTCGATTTGAAAAGCATTACAATATAATAAGAAGCCAAAACCATCTTGATCAACCTGATCTAAGTTTGCTGGATGATTAATTGGACTCTCAATTTTTCTTTCAATTTTATTGTCTATAAAATAACTTTCGATCATTTTTAAGCATCCATCTAGTATTGTAGGTTCGATACCCTCTTCCGTATATCTATTGTCAAAATATGTCGTAGAATATACTTGGTTAATTTTTGTTTTTGTACCGTTTGATTCTTTTTTACTTGTAAATAATCTTTTGAAAAAGCTTATATTGGTTAGATTTGAAGATGATTGTTTATTTATTTTTAATGCGATAATTATATATGCTAAAATATAATTTTTATAATAAAACTGATTCTGAAAAGTAAGATTCTGCTCTTTAGAAATATAATATTTAATATTCATTGAAGTAATCATATTTTAGCATTAAATAAAATTAAATTTTTGTATTTATAAGACCCCAACAAATAAATTCTGATTTTGTATATTTGCCGAACCAAACATTACAATTACTTATGAGCCAAAAAGTATTACTTAATTCAAAAGAAGTTACTATCATACTCCATCGTTTGGCTTGTCAGTTAATCGAAAAACATCTTGATTTCTCTGATACAATTTTAATCGGGATTCAGCCGAGAGGTGTTTATTTGGCTGAGCGTTTAAAACAAATTTTAGAGAACGAATACCAAACTCCTGAAATTTCACTGGGCTATTTGGATATTACTTTTTTTAGAGATGATTTCCGCAGAACAGATAAACCGCTTGAAGCCAATAAAACTCAGATAAATTTTATAGTCGAAGACAAAAAAGTCATTTTTATTGATGACGTTTTGTTTACCGGACGAAGCATTCGTTCTGCCTTAACTGCGATTCAATCTTTTGGAAGACCTTCTGAAATTGAACTGTTAGTGTTAATCGACAGACGTTTCAGCCGTAATTTACCAATTCAACCCGATTACAGAGGCCGTCAGGTGGATGCAATTAATGGCGAAAAAGTAAAAGTGAGCTGGAAAGAAAATGATGGTGAAGATGTGGTTCACCTAGTGACAAATTAAGTTTAATCGGTTAACCGGTTAATTGTTTAATCGGAAGGAACGATTAAACGATTCAACAAATTAACGATTCAACAGAAAAAACAATTAAACATTAAAGATGAAAGAATTAAGCGTAAATCATTTATTAGGAATAAAATACATCAATGAGAATGATATTAACCTGATTTTTGAAACGGCAGATCATTTTAAAGAAGTCATTAACCGACCAATTAAAAAAGTTCCTTCATTACGAGATATTACCATTGCCAATATTTTCTTCGAAAACAGTACGAGAACCAAACTTTCCTTTGAATTAGCGCAGAAACGTTTATCTGCAGATGTGATCAGTTTTTCTGCAGCGCAGTCATCAGTTAAAAAAGGAGAAACCCTGATTGATACTGTAAATAATATCCTTTCAATGAAAGTTGATATGGTTGTAATGCGCCACTCTAATCCCGGAGCGGCTTATTTTTTATCTAAAAATGTCAAAGCCAGTATCGTAAACGCCGGAGACGGAGCGCACGAACACCCAACTCAGGCTTTGTTAGACAGTTATTCTATCAGAGAAAAACTAGGTGATGTTGCCGGAAAAAAAGTAGTTATTGTAGGTGATATTCTGCATTCGAGAGTTGCCTTATCTAATATATATGCTTTGCAGATGCAAGGTGCTGAAGTAAAAGTCTGCGGACCAAAAACTCTGATTCCGAGATATATTGAATCGCTTGGTGTTACGGTTGAACCCAATTTACGCAAAGCTTTAGAATGGTGTGATGTTGCGAACATGCTTCGTGTACAAAACGAGCGTATGGATGTAAACTTCTTTCCATCTACACGTGAATATGCACAACAATACGGAGTTGATAAACCACTTTTAGATTCTCTTGGAAAAGAAATTGTAATCATGCACCCGGGACCAATCAATAGAGGAGTTGAGATTACCTCTGAAGTTGCTGATTCTGATCATTCTGTAATCTTAAATCAGGTGGAGAATGGTGTTGCGATTAGAATGGCGGTTATTTATCTTTTAGCTTCTAAAATACAGTAGTTGCATTTCATTTTGAGAAATACGATTAAAATAATATTTCTACTAATTGGTTTTATATGTAAAGCTCAGAATGCTGATGAAGCAAAAATAGATACTGTCTATAATAATTTATATAGCCGAACACCTAAAAATTTTAAAGTAGACGAAATTTCGAAACCAAATAATAGATTTTTTACATTGGATTTGAATAGTATCGGAGGATTAAGAAGTGTTTATCAGTTTCAGGATGATTTAAAATTTAATGGAACTGAGATTAACTGGCTCAATAAACAAATTGACCAAATTGCTTTGGCATTTTATTTAGAAGGAAAACCAATCTTGATAAGAAAAGTTGGTGGTTATGATGGATGTCCAGATGTAAATGTTTATACAGAAACGATAAAGAGAAAAAAGGTAACGATCTTAAACTTTTGCTTTACTTGTTCTGGTGCAGGAAAATTAGATGAGTTTATTCAAATTTTTAATAATAGAACAAATTCCTTATTGAAATAAGTGCTGGCTTCGACTTCGCTCAGCCTGACAAACCTGAAACCTAAAACTTGAAACAACAAACAAAAAACTTCGTACCTTAGCGCTCTGAAAAATCAATTTTTATATTAGCCCCACAAATCATAAAATGAAAGTAGATCAAAAAGGACATACCGTTACTATAAAAGATACGCAAGGCGATTTTAATGGCTTTGTAGAAAAAGTAACGCAGCAGTTTAAAACCTTTGAAAAACAAAATATTATAATCGATTTGTCGTCAGATTCTGAATTGACAGAAAATGATTTAAAACTTTTTTTACCGCTGGTTAAGCTTCAAAAAAAGGCAAAAAAATCGTTTGTAATTGTAGCTTCTGATCTTGATTTTAATGCTATTTCACATAAATTAGTTGTTGTTCCTTCTCTTTTAGAAGCACATGACATTATCGAAATGGAAGAAATTGAAAGAGACTTAGGGTTTTAATTTTAGATTTTAGAGTTCAGATTTTAGATTTTGAATACTGAATGAGTTTTAATTTTAGATTTCTGATTTTAGATATTAGATTTTTTTAAAACTGAATATAAAGTGATTTGTATTAATCTAAAATCAACAATCTAAAATCTAAAATCAACAATGAAGCTAACTATACTTGGCTGTTACGCCGCAACTCCCAGAACGCTTACTAATCCGACTTCGCAGGTTTTAGAAATTAAAAATCGTTTGTTTTTAATTGATTGCGGAGAAGGAACTCAGGTTCAGCTTCGAAAAAATAAGATTAAGTTCTCAAAAATTAATCACATTTTTATTTCACATCTTCACGGAGATCATCTTTTCGGATTAATTGGTACCATTTCGACTTTTTCTCTTTTGGGAAGAACGACCGATTTGCATATTTATGGGCCAAAAGGAATTAAGGAACTTATTCTGCTTCAATTAAAATTGACAGAATCCTGGACAACGTATAATTTGTTTTTCCATGAATTAGAGTCGAAGGAAAGTGAGGTTATTTTTGAAGATAATCGTGTTATTGTAAAAACGATTCCGTTGAAACATCGTGTTTATACCAATGGTTATTTATTTCAGGAAAAACCGGGAGAAAGAAAGTTAAATGTCGAAGCGGCTCAGCATTATAATATTCATACGGCTTATTATCAAAAAATAAAAAACGGAGGAAATGTTACGCTGGATGACGGAACTGTAATTGAGAACGAAAAATTATCTTTTGACCCAATTCCGGCAATGAGTTATGCTTTTTGTTCGGATACGGTTTATAATGAAGAAGTGATTCCAATTATTGAAAATGCCGATGTTTTGTATCATGAATCTACTTTTTTAGAATCTGAAGCTCCTTTGGCACAAAAAACACTGCATTCAACAGCGAAAGAAGCGGCTAGAATTGCTTTAAAAGCAAATGTAAAGCATTTGGTTTTAGGTCATTATTCAACACGTTACGACGGAATTGAACGTTTTAAAGAAGAAGCCGAAGAAATTTTCCCAAATGTTATTTTGGGAGATGATGGACTTAGCTTTGAATTTTAATCTAAGGTTCTAAGGGGCTGAGGTACTAAGATGCTAAGTTCATGAAGATGAATGATGGATGTCAACCTGAGCGAAGTCGAAGGGCTTTTGTAGCACGAGGGCTTCGACTTCGCTCAGCCTGACAAACCTGAAACTTGAAACCTGAAACAAAAAAATCTAAAATCTACAATCTAATATCTAAAATCAACAATTATGAGTGATTTAAGCAATTATAGAAAATCTTACGAAAAGAGTGAATTATTAGAAACTAATATTCCCGAAGATCCGATTAATCTTTTTAACCGCTGGTTTCATGAAGTGGAGGATTTTGGCGGAAGCGGCGAAGTAAACGCAATGACAGTTTCGACGATTGGTTTGGATGGATTTCCAAAGTCTCGTGTGGTTTTATTAAAGAAATTTTCTGAAGAAGGATTTATATTTTATACGAATTATGATTCAGAAAAAGGAAAAGCCATTACAGCAAACCCAAACGTTTGTTTGTCGTTTTTTTGGCAGGAAATGGAACGTCAGGTTATTATAAAAGGGATTGCACAGAAAACTTCTGAAATTATTTCTGATAACTATTTTGATTCACGACCAGACGGAAGTAAGCTTGGTGCGATTGTTTCGCATCAAAGTGAAGTTATTCCGTCGAGAACTTTTTTAGAAGATAATTTAAAGAAACTGGAAGCTGAATTTGAAGGAAAACCAATTCCAAGACCTGAGAATTGGGGCGGATTTATTGTAACGCCGCTGCAAGTAGAATTTTGGCAGGGAAGACCAAACAGGCTGCATGACAGAATTCGTTATACAAGTCAGTCTGATTTTTCATGGAAGATTGACCGTTTATCATCATAATTGTAAGATTTTTATATTATTTTAAAAAATTTTAATGCATTTCGTCGATTATTTTTGTAGTTTACCGACAAATTAAATACGTTTGGACAATAAAACAGAGAAAATTGTCACATAATAATTTTAAAGAATTTGCCCCAACATTTACTTTAAAGCATTAAACTACTACAGATTATGAAAAAAATTATGTGCGCCATGGTGTTCATTGTGATGTCTATCACAATGAACTCATGCTCTGCCGATGTCGCCGAAGGGAATGAAAGTAGTACTTCTACAGAACAGGTAATTACTGACTACAGCTATAATGCATCTGAATTGGAAACAATGCAGTTAATAAACGATTACAGAGTAAGTATCGGTTTAAATGCATTGGAAAAAATCAATCACATTTCTTATAAGTGCGAAGAGCACAACAAATATATGATCGACAATAATGTTGTTAATCATAATGATTTTGTGTCTCGTTCTAACAATATTATGAGCGTTCTTGGTGCCAAAAAAGTGGGTGAGAATGTTGCTTACAACTATAAAACATCTGCAGCAGCAGTGAAATCATGGCTGGAAAGCCAGGGTCATAGAGAAAATATCGAAGGAAATTATACTCATTTTGGTATTTCGATTACTACAGATGCTGCCGGAAGAAAATATTATACCAATATATTTGCTAAAATTTAAAAGAGAACATTTGAACTGGTTGGTTAGTTTTCGTTGCATTTCTTGAGGATGCAGCGTTGTTTTTTTAAAAAAGCTGTCTATGAATAATAGACAGCTTTTTAATTATTGGCTGGTTTGGTTTTTACAATTTATAATCCGGTAATAATAAACTCGCTTCGTCTGTTCATTTGGTGCTCTTCTTCCGTACACTGTACTCCATCAGAACATAAGTTTACCAGTTGTGTTTCTCCATAACCTCTTCCGGTTAAGCGATTTGTAGGAACTCCGTTGTTTATAAGCCATTCTATGGTTGATTTTGCTCTTCGGTTAGATAATGCTTCGTTATATTGATGAGAAGCTCTGCTGTCTGTATGCGAGCGAATATCTAATTTCATTGTTGGATTTTGTTTTAAAACATCCAGGATTTTTTCTAAATCTAAAGCGGCTTCGGTTCGAATGTTAGATTTATCTAAATCAAAATAAATCCTTTTGATACCAAAACATTTCCCTAAATCGTCTCCAACAACAACTTTACAAACCGATTTTTCTAAAGCGATAGGAAGATCTGTTTTTCCGCTTTCTTTAGGAATCGTTATGCTGACTTCTTTTGTGGCATATTCAGGTTTTTCTGCGCGTACATAATAGGTTTTTCCGCATTCAACTCCAAAACTGTAAAGTCCGGAAGCATCTGCAACGGTAGAATTTTTTATTCGCTGCATACCGTCATACAAAGTAACTTTCGTTCCCGGAAGTATAATTCCGGTTGCAGCATCTGTAATTACACCGCTTAATTCCTGAACACATTTTAAGCGTTTGGTTTCTAAAAACTTGTAAATATCATCAGAACCAAGTCCGCCGTCTTTATTAGACGAAAAATAGCCTCTTCTTGAAACTGGATCGATAATATAGGCAAAATCATCTTTAGGAGAATTAATATCGGCACCTAGGTTTTGAATATCATCAATAGAACCATCAGTTTCAATTTGGCCTACAAAAACATCAAGTCCGCCAAGTCCGGGATGCCCATCTGAAGCAAAATAAATTTCGTTTTCATTGGGTACATAAGGAAATGTCTCTTTTCCTTCGGTATTAATTCCTTTTCCTAAATTTTCGGGAGAACTAAAACCGCCGCTGGCATTAATGTTTACTTTGAAAATATCAGACTGTCCCATTGTGCCCGGCATATCTGAAGCAAAATATAATGTTTTTTCGTCTGGACTTAATGCCGGATGTGCTGTGCAATAATTATCGCTCGTAAACGGAAGCGCAGTTACGTTTGTCCATTTTCCATTTTCAAGGCTGGCTTTATAAATTTTTAATAAAGTAACTTTATTAGCATCTTTTCCTTTTTTGCCATCAACAAAGTTGTTTCTAGTAAAATAAACCGTATTTCCATCTTTAGTAAAAACAAGTGAGGATTCATGAAATCTTGTATTTACGGTAGATCTGATTTTATTTACTTTTGATGCTGAATCACTTTTAGTATCGATGTCGGCATCATAAATGTTAGTAAAATATTCACCTGTCCATTTGTGTTTTCGCTGACTGAAATTTCCAGTGTCTCTTGCAGATGCGAAGTATATTTTGTTATTATAAACAAAGCTTCCGTAATCAGAATATTTAGAATTAATTCCGGCATTTTCGATTTTATAACGTCCTGAATTTGCTTTAATTTTATCAAGATAATTTACGTTTTCTCTATAAAGCTTAGCTCTTGAATCATTTTTGAATTTTATATTAAATTCCTCCAGAATCCTATTTGCTTTGGCTGTTTGTCCCGTTGCTTTTAGGGACTGTGCATATCTGTAATAATATTCAGCTTCGGGAGAGGTATTCATGCCGAATAATTCATCATACCATTTGGCAGCTCCTTCAAAGTTAGAATTGAAGTAATAAGAATCGCCCAGTTTTCTGAATAAATCCTCAGACTTGTATCCTTTTGCGGCTACTCGTTCATAGGTTTTAATGACATCAATATAAGCGTAGGTGTCGTATTTTTTGGCACCAGCATTTAATTTTGACTGCTGTGAGTAGCTGGAAAAAACATTTAGAGTTATTAAAATAAGAAGAGTAAAATTTTTCATAACTATTATTTTTTAAAAGAAACGTGGAGTTACCATTTTGCTGGTGTTTTTAAAGAATTCGTAGCGCAGGTATATTTCATGCGATCCTGAATTGTAATTATTTAGTTTTGTGGTTTCTCTGTCGTAACCATAACCTAAATAGAGTCCGTCGGTGATTTGAAATCCAACAATACCACTTACAGATGCACTCCATCTATAAGAGAGTCCTGCTACAAATTTTTCAAAAAACATAAAATTGGCAGAAACGTCGACCTGCAGCGGTGCACCCTCGACCATTTTAATTAATGTCGCAGGTTTGAATTTTATGTATTGTAATTTGTCAAGATCAAATACATAACCACCCATTAAATAATAATTGATTTTACTTTTATAAATGGCATAGTCGTTATCGTCAAATTTTTTGGATTCGATAAAGTTTGGAACTGATAAACCGATATAGGCTTTATCTGAATGCCAGTAAACTCCTGCTCCAACATTTGGTGAAAATTTATTGTCTAAATCCTGAAATTGTGGATCTCCCTGAGTTTCAGGATTTAGTTTGCTAATGTCTAAATTGAATAAATTGGCGCTTCCTTTAAGACCAAATGAAAGCTTGAAATCTGGAGATGTTTGAAGTGTATATGATAAATCTGCAGAAATAGTGGTTTCATTTGTTGGCCCAATTTTATCATTTACGAGTGATAAACCAACTCCTAAATTACTGTTGTTTATTGGCGAATTTGCAGAGAAGCTTGCTGTTTCCGGAGCTCCGTCTAAACCTACCCATTGTGTTCTGTAGAGACCAAAGATGCTCAAAACTCCTCTGGATCCTGCATAAGCCGGATTTACATTTATAGCATTGTACATGTACTGAGTATACTGTGAATCTTGTTGTGCATAACCAGAAATAGTTACAAACATAATGACGAAGAAAAATAATTTTGTTCTCATAGTAGATGTGTATTATTGATTATTACTGATTGATTTCTTAATTATTTTCCAATCAAAAAGTCAATATTTTGCTTATTCAAAAATAAGAAATTTTTTACTATTTTTTATGTAATACATTATATAAGAGTGATTTATATAATGTATTACTTGTTTTTTATTTTGACAGATATAGATATCCATCTTCCTTATTATTTTGAATTTCATTATTTCCATTTAATGATTTATAAGTAAGAATGTAGAAATAAGTACCAGATGGCAGTCCGTCAGATTTATTTACAGTAGTTCTTCCTCTGGAAGTTCCATCAAATGCGTTGGTTGTATTATTGTAATTTGAAGTTTCAAATACTAATATTCCCCAACGATTATAGATTTCTACTGTATTTTCAGGATAACAGGTTAAATCATTAATACTGTCAATTACGAATACATCATTTATTCCGTCGCCATTTGGAGAGAAAGCATTATGTATTACAATGTTTCCACAGGCTAAAACGTGGCAGTCATTGTTAACTCCCATATTTAGCTGTACACTTCTTGGACAATTTTCATCGGTAATTTTATATTCGAATGTATAATTGCCAAGTGTTAAACCAAACGGATTGAATATATTTCCTTGTAATGCATTAGTTTCGTTTGTGTCAATCCATGTTCCGGTTATTGGTGTGCCTTCCGGAAGCAAATTAGACAAGTTTATTAAGCTCGAGTCATCATTACATGCCTCGCTGGTTATGTTTACAATTCCATTTGGAACAACTGTTATGGTTACTGATGCAGTATCGCAATTTTCGGCACTTAGTTTATCACAAATGCGATACGTGTAGGTATAAGTTCCGGCTGGTGTTAAACTTGAAACCGTAACATTTCCTTGATTATCAATTGTGATATTTGGATCTGTTTTGGCATTGTTTTCATTTTCTGCAAGTAATGTAAAATTGACTAGTTCAAGTGTGGCAGGAAGTTGTCCTTTGAAATCATTACTTAATACATTTCCAACTAACCCAAAGGTGTTACAGCCAATGTTTGCATATACATCATCATTTGCAACAACTGGAGTAGGAGGTGCAGGTTCAACAATAATTACAGTTACAATAGCAGTGTCACAGTTTCCGGCATCGGCATTTTCACAAATTTGATACGTCAATGTGTAAGTTCCTGCAGGTGTATTTGCCGCAACATCTACAGAACCATCAGGATTTAATGTCAATGTATTTGTTGGATCTGGTGTTACTGTTGTAAGTGTAACATCGGCAGGATTTACAGGATCATTATTTAAAGTATCATTGTTGTATACATTTACAATGTTTGTAACTCCAGCTGGTGCTGTAATTGCCGGCGGATTATCATCGTTTGCGACAATTGCAAATGTTGGTCTGGCAATACAATACGGATCTGCCGGTGGATAATTTACAGTTATAGTTTCGCTTGGATTAACTGATATCGTTAAATTAACTGTTGGACGTAATGATTCAAAACCATCAGCGCCTTGAACCCATTTGTTATTTTCGAAAATCCATCCAGGCCAGTCAATACCATTTCCAGCTTCATTAACAACAGCTCCCGGCCATAAAACTCGGCCGCTTAGAGGTAAATTGGTCATGGTAGTTATTACCGTATTTTGTGCATTTGCCCAAGCTATCGTTACACCGTTTACCGGAGTGAAATTACCGGGTGTTACTACATAATCAATGTAAGGAACATCGTTTACACAAATAGGTGTTGCAGTTACGGTCATAACCGGAGCTTCAATAGTAATAGTTACTGTTGCAGTATCACAGTTTGAAGTTTGATCTGCTTCACAAATTTGATATACTAATGTAAGTGTGCCAACAGGTGCATTTGGTAAAACATCTACAGAACCATCAGGATTTAGTTGTAAAAATTCGTTTGGTGTTACTGTAGTAATAATTACATCAGAAACAGTTACTGCATTACCTTCAAGGGTATCATTTATAAGAACATTTAAAACATTTGTTGTAGTGTGATTAACGCCTGCAATAGGTCCTGCAGAATCATCATTGGCAACAATATCTTGGTATTCTTTACAGCTTATTCCAAAATCATTATCTAAATGAACTAAGTCTTGCGGTGTAACATTTACAATATAACTGCTTGGACTAGTTGTTGAGCATACCGTATGCATTTGAGTTTTACTCGTTTTATCAGTTGCTTTTTTATCAGCTAAATTTGGAAGTACTTTTACAAGTCCTGTTGCGCCTAAAGCAGCAGCCATAGTATCCAGATTTCCATCTTTAACCAATTTAATTGTATACTCCCCATACGGATTTTCGGTATTTGGTCTGTCTCTCCAGTATCCTTGAATTCCAATAATTACTTCTTGGTGATAACCGTTTGGTCCATCAACTATAACATTCGGACTTGCCGCATTTCCAAAACCTCCGGCATTTAGTTCACCAACGTTTAATGGACCTTGATAACTTCCGTCTCCATTAAGATCGATCCATTCCCATAAGCTGTAGTCAATTGCGCCACCTGAATCAGGAACATTTTTAGTAACAACGCCATCGTTGTTAGCATCGTACCATTCATCCTGAATTCCGTTACTGTTTGTATCATACCAAACATAATCGCCTAAAACTGGCAGAGTAGAAGATCCGTAATTAAAAGTATGTTCCTGGAAAATACAATCTTCAAGAGTTGTAAAGAACAAACTCGAATTTATAGGATATAACTCGTAAACACTATTTAAGTTTGCATCTTGTACCTGAACTAAATAACTTCCTGCAGGCATTCCTGTAAAACTGTAGCTGCCATCTGTTCCGGTTAAGCGTAATAAAATTGGCCCTGTTGTAGTTCCTTGCGGAATCAATGTCACCATTACATTTGCAATACCAGAATTGTTGTCTACATTCATAACATAACCGGATATTTTTACAGTATATTCAGGCTGAGTAATAACAACAGTTGTAGTTGCAGTACAAGTTTGATTTTCGCCATTTACAGCAAATGTTGCTGTAAGAGTATAAGTTCCGGCAGGTAAATTAGTATTGCCAACAACTTCATTTTTATCATTTGTAATAACTACTGTCGATCCCGGACTATTAGTCACTAAAATTGAGCCATCGCTTTTTCCAAAGCAGGTTACATTTGAAGCTACACCAGTTACAGAAACTTTATTTTCAACAGTAAAAATTTGAACAAGTTCTGTTTTGTTTCCAGAACAATCTGTCAGAGTATATGTTCTGGTTAAGATATAAGCATCTCCATTACAGCCGCTTGCTCCGTTATTAGAATCGCTGATTGTAACAGTTACTGTACTGCTGCAATTATCTGCTGCATCTATAATAGCTTGCGGATTTGCTGCCGGAATATCAGTAATACTTTGTAAATCTGCCACATCAGCCGGAGCAGTTCCTGTTGGCGGAGTTGTATCTCTAACTGTTATAATTTGAGTATGAGAAACTGTACTTCCACCACAATCACTAGTAGTCCATTTACGTGTTAAAGTATAATCTGTACCACATTCGTTAAGAATATTGCTTTTAATTTCAGAAAAAACAATTGGTAAGTCTCCGCTGCAATTATCAGATGCTTCAAGGTTTGCAGGTTCTGGAACAGCATCACAAGAAACAGTAATATCAGTTGGAAGATCTCCAGTAAAAGCTGGAGGAGTTGTATCCTGAATTGTAATTACCTGAGTGAAAGTATCAGAAGTATTTCCACAGTCGTCTTTTACAGTCCAGGTATTAGTGTAAGTTCCAGAATTTGAGCATCCTTCAGATGCAACGAATTGTCCGCTTACTTTAGTAATGTTAGAAACATCTGCATCGCATAAATCAGAAGCAGCTGGGAATAAAGCCTGAGCCGAAGTTAAAGCTTCAGCATTACTGCACTCAATAGTCTGATTTAGAGAACCTGCTTGTGTGGTCCATGTTGGAGGAGTTGTATCCTGAATTGTAATGATTTGAGTAAAAGTATCAGAAGTATTTCCACAATCATCTTTAACAGTCCATGTATTAGTGTAAGTTCCAGAGTTTCCGCATCCTTCAGAAGCTACAAACTGTCCGCTTACTTTAGTGATATTCGAAACATCAGCATCACATAAATCAGAAGCTGTAGGGAATAAGGCTTGCGCCGAAGTTAAAGCTTCCGCATTACTGCATTCGATAGTCTGGTTTAAAGAATCTGCCTGTGTTGTCCACGTTGGTGCAGTAGTATCCTGAATTGTAATGATTTGAGTAAAAACATCAGAAGTATTTCCACAGTCGTCTTTTACAGTCCAAGTATTAGTGTAAGTTCCAGAATTTGAGCATCCTTCAGATGCAGCGAATTGTCCGCTAACTTTAGTAATGTTAGAAACATCAGCATCACATAAATCAGAAGCTTCTGGGAATAAAGCCTGAGCTGAATTTAAAGCTTCAGCATTGCTGCATTCGATAGTCTGGTTTAAAGAACCAGCCTGTGTTGTCCAAGTTGGAGCTGTTGTATCTTGTATTGTAATAACTTGTGTGAAAGTGTCAGAAGTATTGCCGCAGTCATCTTTTACAGTCCAGGTGTTGGTATAAGTTCCGGCATTTGAACATCCTTCAGCAGCTACAAATTGTCCGCTTACTTTAGTGATATTAGAAACATCAGCATCGCATAAATCAGAAGCTGAAGGGAATAACGCCTGTGCGGCATCCAGTCCTGAAGTATTACTGCATTCGATAGTCTGATTTAAAGAAGCACTTTGCGTTGTCCAAGTTGGAGCTGTTGTATCTTGAATTGTAATGATTTGAACAAAACTAGCGGTAACATTTCCGCAGTCATCTTTTGCAATCCAGCTATTGGTATAAGTTCCAGCATTTCCGCATCCTTCAGAAGCGACAAATTGACCGTTTGTTTTTTCATAAGTAACAAATGTACAATTTGCAGTTGCAGTTGGAGCCTGATTTTGAGCATTTTCTAAACCAGCAGTATCACTGCATTGTAAAGTTACATTTAATGTTCCTGTTTGCGTTATCCAGGTTGGCGCTGCAGTATCCTGAATTGTAATTACTTGTGTAAAAGTTGTTGAAGTATTGTTACAACTGTCTTTTGCAGTCCAGGTATTAGTATAAGTTCCTGTGCTTCCACAGCTTCCTCTTTGTAGTTCGCCAGTTGTTTTAGTATAAGTTACGGTTCCATTGCAATTATCTGTTGCAATTGGTGCCTGAGTTTGAGCATTATTGAATCCTTCAGTATCGGCACATTGTAACGTTATATCTAAAGAACCACTTTGTGTTGTCCAAGTTGGAGCAGTAGAATCTTGAATTGTAATGATTTGTGTAAAAGTGTCAGAAGTATTTCCACAATCGTCTTTTACAGTCCAAGTGTTAGTGTAAGTTCCAGAATTTGCACATCCTTCAGAAGCTGTAAATTGTCCGCTTACTTTAGTAATATTCGAAACATCAATATCGCATGAATCAGAAGCTACAGGGAATAAGGCTTGCGCCGAAGTTAAAGCTTCTGCATTACTGCATTCGATAGTTTGATTTAAAGAACCACTTTGTGTTGTCCAAGTTGGTACAGTTGTATCTTGAATTTTAATGATTTGAGTAAAAGTATCAGAAGTATTTCCGCAGTCGTCTTTTACAGTCCAAGTGTTAGTGTAAGTTCCAGAATTTCCGCATTCTTCAGAAGCTACAAACTGTCCGCTTACTTTAGTGATATTCGAAACATCAGCATCGCATAAATCAGAAGCTGAAGGTAATAAAGCCTGAGCTGAATTTAAAGCTTCCGCATTACTGCATTCAATAGTCTGGTTTAAAGAACCAGCCTGTGTTGTCCAATTCGGTGCAGTAGTATCCTGAATTGTAATGATTTGAGTAAAAGTGTCAGAAGTATTTCCACAGTCATCTTTAACTGTCCAGATATTGGTGTAAGTTCCGGCATTTGAACATCCTTCAGAAGCTACAAATTGTCCGCTTACTTTAGTAATGTTCGAAACATCACTATCACAAGAATCAGAAGCTGCAGGGAATAAAGACTGAGCTGCAGTTAAAGCTTCCGCATTACTGCATTCAATAGTCTGGTTTAAAGATCCCGCTTGTGTTGTCCAAGCTGGAGCCGTTGTATCCTGAATTGTAATGATTTGAGTAAAAGTGTCAGAAGTATTTCCGCAGTCATCTTTAACTGTCCACGTGTTGGTATAAGTTCCAGAATTTGCGCATCCTTCAGAAGCCACAAACTGTCCGCTTACTTTTGTGATATTCGAAACATCAGCATCGCATAAATCAGAAGCTGTTGGGAATAAAGCCTGAGCTGAATTTAAAGCTTCCGCATTACTGCATTCAATAGTCTGGTTTAAAGAACCAGCCTGTGTTGTCCAATTCGGTGCAGTAGTATCCTGAATTGTAATGATTTGAGTAAAAGTGTCAGAAGTATTTCCGCAGTCATCTTTAACTGTCCACGTATTGGTATAAGTTCCAGAATTTCCGCATCCTTCAGAAGCCACGAACTGTCCGCTTACTTTTGTGATATACGAAACATCAGTATCGCATAAATCAGAAGCTGTTGGGAATAAAGCCTGAGCTGAATTTAAAGCTTCCGCATTACTGCATTCAATAGTCTGGTTTAAAGAACCAGCCTGTGTTGTCCATGCTGGTGCTGTTGTGTCCTGAATTGTAATTACTTGTGTAAAAGTATCAGAAGTATTTCCACAGTCGTCTTTTACAGTCCAAGTGTTAGTATAAGTTCCAGCATTTCCGCATCCTTCTAAAGCTACAAATTGTCCACTTACTTTAGTGATATTAGAAACATCAGCATCGCATAAATCAGAAGCTGAAGGGAATAACGCCTGTGCGGCATCCAGTCCTGAAGTATTACTGCATTCGATAGTCTGATTTAAAGAACCTGCCTGTGTTGTCCAAGTTGGAGCTGTTGTATCCTGAATCGTAATGATTTGTGTGAAAGTATCAGAAGTATTTCCGCAGTCGTCTTTTACTGTCCAGGTATTGGTATAAGTTCCGGCATTTCCACATCCTTCAGAAGCGACAAATTGACCGCTTACTTTAGTGATATTCGAAACATCAGCATCACATAAATCAGTAGCTGAAGGGAATAAAGCCTGAGCTGAAGTTAAAGCTTCAGCATTGCTGCATTCAATAGTCTGATTTAGAGAACCCGCTTGTGTTGTCCATGTTGGTGCTGTTGTATCCTGAATTGTAATGATTTGAGTAAAAGTATCAGAAGTATTTCCACAGTCATCTTTTACAGTCCACGTATTGGTATAAGTTCCAGAATTTCCGCATTCTTCTAAAGCTACAAATTGTCCGCTTACTTTAGTGATATTCGAAACATCAGTATCGCATAAATCAGAAGCTGTAGGGAATAAGGCTTGTGCCGAAGTTAAGGCTTCCGCATTACTGCATTCAATAGTCTGATTTAGAGAACCAGCCTGCGTTGTCCATGCTGGAGCAGTAGTATCCTGAATTGTAATGATTTGAGTGAAAGTATCAGAAGTATTTCCACAGTCGTCTTTTACCGTCCAGCTATTGGTATAAGTTCCAGAGTTTCCACATCCTTCTAAAGCTACAAACTGTCCGCTTACTTTAGTAATATTAGAAACATCAGCATCACATAAATCAGAAGCAGTTGGGAATAAGGCTTGCGCAGAAGTCAAAGCTTCAGCATTGCTGCATTCAATAGTCTGGTTTAAAGAGCCCGCTTGTGTTGTCCAAGTTGGAGCAGTTGTATCCTGAATTGTAATTACTTGTGTGAAAGTATCAGAGGTATTTCCACAATCATCTTTGACTGTCCAAGTATTGGTATAAGTTCCAGAATTTCCACAGCCTTCAGCAGCCACAAACTGTCCGCTTACTTTAGTAATGTTAGAAACATCAGCATCGCATAAATCAGAAGCAGTTGGGAATAAGGCTTGCGCAGAAGTCAAAGCTTCAGCATTGCTGCATTCAATAGTCTGGTTTAAAGAACCACTTTGCGTTGTCCAAGTTGGAGCAGTTGTATCTTGAATGGTAATTACTTGAGTGAAAGTATCAGAAGTATTTCCGCAGTCGTCTTTTACAGTCCAAGTGTTGGTGAAAGTTCCAGCATTTGAACATCCTTCTGAAGCCACAAACTGTCCGTTTACTTTGGTGATATTCGAAACATCTACATCACATAAATCAGAAGCTGCTGGGAATAAGGCTTGCGCCGAAGTTAAAGCTTCCGCATTACTGCATTCGATAGTCTGATTTAAAGAACCAGCCTGAGTTGTCCAAGTTGGTGCGGTTGTATCATGAATTGTAATGATTTGAGTGAAAATATCAGAGGTATTTCCACAGTCATCTTTAACCGTCCAGGTATTGGTGTAAGTTCCAGAATTTGCACATCCTTCAGAAGCCACAAACTGTCCGCTTACTTTAGTGATATTCGAAACATCAGCATCACATAAATCTGAAGCCGTTGGGAATAAGGCTTGCGCCGAAGTCAAAGCTTCAGCATTACTGCATTCAATAGTTTGGTTTAAAGAACTACTTTGTGTTGTCCAAGTTGGAGCAGTAGTATCCTGAATTGTAATGATTTGAGTGAAAACATCAGAAGTATTTCCACAGTCATCTTTTACAGTCCACGTATTGGTATAAGTTCCAGAATTTGCACATCCTTCAGAAGCCACAAATTGTCCGCTTACTTTAGTGATATTCGAAACATCAGCATCACATAAATCTGAAGCCGTTGGGAATAAGGCTTGCGCCGAAGTCAAAGCTTCAGCATTGCTGCATTCAATAGTTTGGTTTAAAGAGCCAGCCTGTGTTGTCCATGCTGGTGCTGTTGTATCCTGAATTGTAATTACTTGTGTAAAAGTATCAGAAGTATTGCCGCAGTCATCTTTTACAGTCCAAGTGTTAGTGTAAGTTCCAGAATTTGCACATCCTTCAGAAGCCACAAATTGTCCGCTTGCTTTAGTGATATTTGAAACATCAGCATCACATAAATCTGAAGCAGTTGGGAATAAAGCCTGTGCGGCATCTAACCCTGAAGTATTGCTGCATTCGATAGTCTGATTTAGAGAACCCGCCTGTGTTGTCCAAGTCGGAGCAGTAGTGTCTTGAATTGTAATGATTTGTGTGAAAACATCAGAAGTATTTCCACAGTCATCTTTAACTGTCCACGTATTGGTATAAGTTCCAGAATTTGAGCATCCTTCAGAAGCGGCAAACTGCCCGCTTACTTTAGTGATATTCGAAACATCAGCATCACAAGAATCTGAAGCTGAAGGGAACAAAGCCTGTGCAGAAGTTAAAGCTTCAGCATTGCTGCATTCAATAGTTTGGTTTAAAGAGCCAGCCTGTGTTGTCCATGCTGGTGCTGTTGTATCCTGAATTGTAATTACTTGTGTAAAAGTATCAGAAGTATTTCCACAGTCGTCTTTTACAGTCCAAGTGTTAGTATAAGTTCCAGCATTTCCACATCCTTCAGAAGCGACGAACTGTCCGCTTACTTTGGTGATATTCGAAACATCGGCATCACAAGAATCTGAAGCTGAAGGGAACAAAGCCTGTGCAGAAGTTAAAGCTTGAGCATTACTGCATTCGATAGTCTGATTTAGAGAACCCGCCTGTGTTGTCCAAGTAGGTGCAGTTGTATCCTGAATTGTAATGATTTGAGTGAAAACATCAGAAGTATTTCCGCAGTCGTCTTTTACTGTCCAGGTATTGGTGTAAGTTCCAGAATTTGAGCATCCTTCAGAAGCTACAAATTGTCCACTTACTTTAGTGATGTTAGTTACATCACAATCACAAGCATCAATAGCAGCTGGAAATAAGGCCTGAGCGGTATCCAATCCAGAAGTATCAGTACATTCTAAAGTAACATTTAAAGAACCAGCTTGTGTTGTCCACGTTGGGGCAGTAGTATCCTGAATCGTAATTACCTGAGTGAAAGTGTCCGAAGTATTTCCGCAGTCATCTTTAACTGTCCATGTATTGGTATAAGTTCCTGCATCTCCGCATCCTTCAGAAGCAACAAACTGTCCGCTTACTTTAATGATATTACTAACATCAGCATCACATAAATCAGCAGCAGTTGGAAACATTGTTTGCGCGGCATCTAATCCTGAAGTATTACTACATTCTAAAGTAACATTTAAAGAACCAGCTTGTGTTGTCCATGCTGGGGCAGTAGTATCCTTAATCGTAATTACTTGAGTGAAAGTGTCCGAAGTATTTCCGCAGTCATCTTTTACTGTCCAGGTATTGGTATAAGTCCCGGCATTTCCGCATCCTTCAGAAGCTACAAACTGTCCGCTTACTTTAGTAATATTCGAAACATCAGCATCACATAAATCAGATGCGGTTGGGAATAAGGCTTGCGCCGAAGTTAAAGCTTGAGTATTACTGCATTCAATAGTTTGATTTAAAGAACCGGCTTGCGTTGTCCACGTTGGCGCAGTTGTATCTTGAATTGTAATTACTTGAGTGAAAGTATCCGAAGTATTGCCACAGTCATCTTTAACTGTCCAGATATTGGTGTAAGTTCCAGAATTTCCGCATCCTTCTAAAGCTACAAACTGTCCGCTTACTTTAGTAATATTAGAAACATCAGTATCGCATAAATCAGAAGCCGTTGGAAATAAAGCCTGCGCTGAAGCTAAAGCTTGTGTATTACTGCATTCGATAGTCTGGTTTAAAGAACCGCTTGCAGTTGTCCAGATAGGCGCAGTAATATCTACTACGTTTATGGTTTGGCTTACAGGAAGCGAGATATTGTTACAAGCATCTTTTGCAGTCCAGGTTCTAATAGTCGTATAGGAACCATCACATGAACCTGGAGTAGTCTGATCAACATATGTTAAAGAAGCGACCACACCACTGTTGTCAGTTGCTGTAGCTTGCGCAAATACAGGAATCTGCGGGCAATTAATTGTAGAAACAGCAGGAAGCGGGTCAATTATAGGTTTGATAGAATCTCCACTTGGTATGATTACAGTTAATTGTTTTGAACAATTATTACTATCGGTTACAGTTACTGTATATGTTCCGGCAGTAACATTATTTAAATCCTTAGTAGTTACACCATTATTCCATAAATAACTGTAGCCGGGTGTACCTCCTGTAACGCCCAAAGTGATATTAGATGTTCCTCCGCTGCAGCTTACGCTTGTATGTGCTTCACTTAATAACAGTTCTGTCGGTTCAATTATAGAAAGAATATATGAATTTGATAAATTCTGAGCATCAGTAACAGTTAGTTTGGCAGTGTTGTTAGAAGTTGTGTAAGTAAATGTTGGATTTGGCGAGGTGGAATCAGGTGCTCCTCCGTCATTCCGGAAATCCCAAGCGTACGTATAAGGCGTTTTACCTCCGTTTGTAGTAGAGGTAAAAGTTACTGTTGTGTTAGTGCCAACTTTACATGCTTTGTATGTAAACTGTACAGCTAAAGGTTTGGAAATAATAAAAGAATTTGTAAAATCACATTGCGAGTTGGTATAAGAACCGCAGGTATAATTTGGTCCGGGATCATTATTGCTGTTTGTTTTCCAGGCTATAATGGTATTACTTAGGCTTAATTCATCTCCACAAGTCCAATTGAACGGACCGTATATTAATTTTTTATTGCTCCCGGGAACAATTTCACCTAATAAAACGTTCAAAAAAGTATTAACTCCGTTTATCTTCAAATCTGAATTTAATCTCGCAAAATGAATGCTCGAATTTGAATTTGAGGAATAATTAAGATAAATATATACCTGCTGTACCTGCCCAATCGTACACGTAGTATTGGTTATAGGTGTCCCATTTACATTTGACAGACTTAAATATACATCCGTCAGTGTGTAATTGTTTGATGTACAGTTAAAACCACATGTTCTTAAATCTACTTGCGAAAAGGTTAAATTGATATTGAATATTAAAATCAACGTTATGAGTGTGTGCTTAATATTAATATTTTTAAAAGAAGTAATGTTTTTCATAATCTCTAATTTTTAAACTTTAATACTTTTACTTAAGATTCTAAAAGTGTATAGTCAGTCTTAGTGACTATTTGGTAATATGTAAATCGATTATAGAATTGATTTAGAAATAATGGTGATGAGAAAAGCTTAATTATGATTCTTTGGTTTCCGTATTTTGCATTAACGGTTGATAGATCTTAAGAGATAGAGAATAATTTCTATTTTTTTAAATGGCAAATAGTATATTAATCACATCTTACACCTAAAAAAAAATAACTTACAATTTGGGTAATTTTACTACTTCATTCAGAAATAGTTTTTAATGGCAGCATATTGCTTTTATCGTTTGTTATATTTTTTATATTTTAACAGAATCAAAATTATATTAGAGTTTTTCTAATTGATTTTTTTTATCTGTAACTAACCTAAAAACTCGTTAAAATGCTCTTTTTTTATTAAAAATTGATTCAAATTGAGATATTTTTAATCAGTATTATAAAATTTTATTACTGATTTTTCTTTCTTTTTTAATAAAAACCATGTTGTTTAATCGATGTTAAATGGTTAATAATCAATTATTTGGTTAATTTTTTGCTGATTTCAAAATATCGACAAAATGCATATTTTGCTGGATGAAGTACATTTTTTTTAAAAGTGGAAAATGAAAAATTATGGATTGTTAAAATTTTGAGGATAATTTATTCTTGTTAAAATTTCAGTATAATTGTTAACAGAAATAAAAAAAGAAGAAGTATTAAAATATCTTTTGTAAATTAGAACTTCAATAAATCGCAGTCATTTTTTGTGATTTTTAAAACTTCTGTTTATGAAAAATTTAATTCTAATACGACATGCAAAATCTAGTTGGGAAGCCCCTTTAAAAGATTTCGACAGACCATTACAAAAAAGAGGAATTTTAGATGCGCATGAAGTTTCTACTCATATATCAAAATATCTTCCAAAAACGTATATAGTTTGGAGCAGTACTGCTGCACGTGCATCAGAAACCGCAGTAATCTTTGCACAAAACATTTCATATCCTATAGAAAGTATAATCTACAGAGACGATTTATATACTTTTGATGAGAGACAACTTGAAAAAGTTATCAAATCATGTGATAATAGTTTAGAAAGCGTTATTCTTTTTGGACATAACGAGGCTATTACAAATTTTGTTAATAAATTTGGGGATGTTTTTATCGATAATGTCCCAACTTCCGGCTTTGTTTCATTGCAATTTGACTCAGAAAGCTGGGATTCAATCAATAAAGGCAAAACCCATAAAACATTATTCCCCAAAGACCTAAAATAAATCAAGTGTACGAACAGAAATATATCGATAGAGAAAAAAGCTGGTTAGCGTTTAATGCAAGAGTACTTCAGGAAGCCGCAGATAATACGGTTCCACTTTTAGACAGATTGCGTTTTGTTGGAATTTTTTCAAACAATTTAGATGAATTTTTTAGAGTTCGATACGCCGCAATTCGAAGATTGAGTCTTTCCGGAATTTCCGGTGAAAAATATTTAGGCGGAGTTTCTGCCCATCAATTAATTAAGGATATTACAGAAATTGTAATTCAGCAGCAATCAGAAAGTTTACGTATTCTAGGGAATATCGAAGCAGAGCTTGAAGCAGAAAACATATTCATTATAAACGAAGATCAGATTACAGCAAAACAGGAATGTTTTCTAAAGGACTTTTTCATGCAAAAATTAAGTCCGGAGTTAGTAACCATTATCTTAAATGACCTGGCTGTATTTCCGGTTTTAAAAGATACTTTAGGATATCTGGCCGTTCGTCTGGAATTAAAAAATGATGAGGTTCGTTACGCTTTGATAGAAATTCCTAAAACCATAAACAGGTTTGTCGTACTTCCTTCAGAAGATGATAAACAATACGTAATTCTAATTGATGATGTTATTCGTTACAAACTAAAAAACATCTTTAATATATTCGATTACAAAAGTGTTTCGGCACACATGATCAAAATTACGCGTGATGCACAGTTAGATATAGACAGCGATTTGAGTAAAAGTATGCTTGAAAAAATCGCTACATCTGTAAAAGACCGCCGTATTGGGGAACCAGTTCGTTTTATTTACGACAGTTTAATTGAAGAGGATACGCTGCGATTCTTTTTAGATAAAATGAAAATTGTAGAAACAGATAGTATAATTCCCGGAGGAAGATATCACAACCGACGCGATTATATGGATTTTCCAAATTTAGGACGTTACGATTTACTATATAAACCAAACGAACCTTTACCGGTTCCGGGTTTAAGTCTTGACGGAAGTATTCTGGAAAAAATCAATAAAAAAGATTATCTGATACATACTCCATATCAGTCATTTTCGTATTTGACAAAATTTTTGAGAGAAGCGGCCTTAGATCCAAAAGTAACAAGCATAAAAATTACGTTGTATCGTTTGGCAAAGAACTCACAAATTATCAGTTCATTGATAAATGCGGCTAAAAACGGTAAAAAAGTAGTAGTTCAAATTGAACTTCAGGCACGTTTTGACGAAGCTTCGAATATCTCCTATGCAGAGCAAATGCAGACTGAAGGAATTGAACTTATTTTTGGAATAAAAGGACTAAAAGTGCACAGTAAAATATGTGTGATAGAAAGAACCGAAGACGGGAAAAATCGTCGTTACGGATTTATTTCAACTGGAAATTTTAACGAGTCGACTGCTAAAATTTATACCGATGTAACACTTTTTACCTGTCATCAGGGAATTTTAAAAGATGTTTCGAAAATATTCGAATTCTTCGATATCAATTACAGAATTCACAGATATAAGCATTTAATCGTTTCGCCGCATTATACAAGAACAAAATTTATAAAACTGATAGATCGTGAAATTCTTCACGCATTAGCCGGAAGAAAAACATTTATCAAATTAAAAATGAATAGTTTATCTGATTTTAAAATGATAGATAAATTATACGAAGCAAGTAATGCCGGAGTTAAAATTCAGTTGAATGTAAGAGGAATTTGCTGCCTGATTCCGGGAATTCCGGGAATGAGCGAAAACATTGAAGCCATAAGTATTGTCGATAATTATCTGGAGCATACAAGAGTATACATTTTTGGAAATGCAGGTCTAAACGAAGTATACATTTCATCAGCCGATTTCATGACCAGAAATCTTGACGGAAGGGTAGAAGTAACCTGCCCGGTTTACGATCACGAAATCAAAAAAGAGTTAATCGACAATTTCAATATTGCCTGGAAAGGAAACGTAAAAGTAAGATATCATTCCTATAAATTAGATAATAAATATAAGCCTAGAAATCATCATGCCCCATTTAGAGCACAATTTGAAACCTATAAATATTATCAAGACAAGATTGCGGTACTAGAAGAGGTTCCTCAAAAAGTAGACTAAATAATTACAATTCAATTACAAAATCATAGAGTGAGCATGATTAATATAAGGAAATTTGCAGCAATAGATATCGGTTCAAATGCCATGAGGCTTCTGATATCGAATGTTGTAGAACAAGATGGAAAAGAACCACAGTTTAATAAAAGTTCGCTTGTTCGTGTGCCAATTCGTTTGGGACAAGACGCCTTTACCGTAGGTGAAATTTCAGAAGAAAATATAGATCGAATGGTTGATGCGATGAAAGCATTTAACCTTTTGATGAAAGTACATAAAGTTGAACGTTATATGGCATTTGCAACCTCTGCAATGCGTGAAGCTTATAATGCAAAAGAAGTCGTGGCTTTAATCAAGAAAAAAGCAGACATTAAAATCGAAATTATTGATGGTAAAAAAGAAGCGGCAATTATTGCTTCTACAGATTTGCATCATTTATTAAAAAGAGACGAAACGTACCTTTTTGTTGATGTTGGAGGTGGAAGTACAGAATTTACTTTGTTCTCTGACGGAAAAATGATTACTTCAAGATCATTCAAAGCAGGAACCGTTCGTTTGCTGAATAATATGGTTCACGATGTAGTTTGGGATGAAATCGAAAAATGGATTAAAGCCAATACAGCAGATTACGATGAAGTTACCTTAATTGGTTCTGGAGGAAACATCAACAAGTTGTTTAAAATGTCTGGAAAACAGCAGGAAAAACCGCTTTCATACATTTACATCAATTCACAATATGCCTTTTTAAATTCATTGACTTACGAACAAAGAATTGCAGAATTAGGTTTAAACTCTGACCGTGCCGACGTAATTATCCACGCAACACGAATTTATTTGAATGCAATGAAATGGAGTGGAGCGCGCCAGATTTATGTTCCAAAAATTGGACTTTCTGACGGAATCGTAAAAGCGATGTATTACGGTAAAATTTAAGCGTAAACAAAATATTTTTTGCCGCGAATTTCACGAATAAACACGAATTTTTTATGCCTTGTATAGAATAATAATTCGTGAAAATTTGTGAAATTCGTGGCAATCTTTTTTTTAAATTAACTTATGATGAAAAACGTTTTTCAGTCCATACAGGATTTTTCTATCGAAGAGTTATCACTTTTAGATAATTTAATAACTTTTCGTACACTAAAAAAAGGAGAAATTTTATTGACGGAAGATCAGGTTTGCAATGAAATTGTATTTATAAAGAAAGGAATTTTGCGTTCTTTTTTTTATAATCATAAAGGCGACGAAATCACCAATTGTTTTGCTTTCGAAAATGAATTCATGGCATCATTCGCCAGTTTTATAACAGAAGAAAAAGCAGAAGAAAACATTCAGGCGTTAGCCGAAACCGAGCTTCAGATTTTAGATCGTAAAGGCTTAGAAAAACTCTATCAATCAGGTTTTAACTGGCAGGAAACAGGAAGAAAACTAACAGAATTAGAGTTCGTAAATCTGCATAAAAGAATGGTTTCTTTTCAAAAATTATCCGGAGCCCAGCGTTATGAAGAATTGTATAAGAATCACCAAAAATACATTCAGTTAATTCCGTTGCAATATTTAGCATCTTATTTAGGTGTTACCCCAAGACACTTAAGCCGAATCAGAAAATCAGTTATAAGTATTTAAAAGATGTAAAAAGAAAATTCTAATATTTTTTACAGATAAAAAACAGTCTTTCAGATTTTAAAAAAAATCATTAAAATCCTTTTAATCTGTGGCAAAAAAAATAAATTTTCAGGACATTTGTCCAGTAAAATAAATAACCCGAATAGTATTTTTGAAAAAACATTTATATGAAAAAAATACTGATTATAAACGGACATCCAAATCCTGACAGCTTTAATTTCGCTATTGCCGATGAATATAAAGAAGGAGCACTTGCTTCTGGTGCAGTTGTAGAAACCATTACAATTGCTTCTCTAGATTTTAGTCCAAATCTAAAATTCGGTTACCAAAAACGAACAGAATTAGAACCAGATTTATTAGAATCGTGGGAGAAAATCAAAAGAGCCGATCATTTGGTTTGGATACATCCCGTTTGGTGGGGTGGACTTCCCGCAATTACAAAAGGATTTATAGATAGATTATTTTTACCCGGAATGGCATTTCAATACAGAGAAAATTCGGTTTGGTGGGATAAATTACTAAAAGGAAAAACAGCGCATATTATCACGACACTAGATCAGCCAAGCTGGTATTACAGATTGTTTTTTGGAAGACCAAGTGTAAATCAATTAAAGAAATCAACTCTGGAATTCTGCGGTGTAAAACCCGTAAAAGTAAGCTACGTTGGAATCATAAAAGGATCTCATGATCTCCAAAGAGCAAAATGGCTCGAAAAAATCTACGATTTAGGATTGAAAAATAAATAGATTTATCGCCATTAATTACACGAATTTCCACGAATTATTTTTTAGAATTTCAGCATAAAGAAATTAGTGAAAATTCGTGTAATTAGTGGCTAAAAAAAACTAAGAAGGTAATTCCAATCCAAATGTAGAACGTAAAAGTTCAATGTTTGGATTGATTTCATGTAAACGATTGTATCTGTCCTGATCGTTTAAATTTCTTTTAGTTTCAACTTTTTCATTTACAATTACTTCAATAGTAATATCATGATTATGCAGGTGGCCTCTTAAATGCCCTAAAAGCGCATTCATCTGACTTTCAAATTCCAGTTTAGAACCTTCGTTAGGAAGTTCGTAAGTAATGTTAGTTCCGTTTAAAACAGGATCGTTGATTAATAAGATCGATTCCATAATCTTTAAACCTTTCTGACCTAAACGTTCGGCATATTTATTCCATTGCACTAACATTTCTGTTTCTGTAAACTCTTCAGTAGGTAAAACAGATGAAGATGATGGTTTAACGTAAGATTTACTGCTTAATTCTAATTCTTTCTTCTTGCGAATACTCGCCAAAGAAAATGCAGAAACTTTAGGTTCACCGCCTATTTCGACTCTTGGAGTTACAGGAGTTTCAACTTTTGGAGTTTCTGCAACAGGAGTTTGCGTTGTAGTATTTACAGCAGAATTGTCACTGTCATTTTGATTGATATTGACATTTTCACCAGTTCCAGTTTGACTTTCGACTTTGGACTTTGGACTTTGGACTTCAACAATAGAAAAACTTCCGTTTTTAAAATAAGTAGGCGGAATTATGAATTGCTCAACTTTTTTTTTTCTCCATCAAAGTTGATAGAGGCTAATTGCATCAAGCATAATTCGACTAAAAGACGCTGATTCTGACTCAGTTTGTATTTTAAATCACAGTCGTTTGCAATGTCAATTCCTTTCAATAAAAAATCCTGAGAGCATTTTTGAGACTGAACGCCATACATTTGCTGTGCCTGTTCTCCAACTTCTAATAAAGCAATAGTTGCAGGAGTTTTACTCACTAATAAATCTCTAAAATGAGAAGCTAATCCGGCAATAAAATGATGTCCGTCAAAACCTTTAGAAAGGATGTCGTTGTATGCAATTAAAAGATCCGGAATTTTATTTTCCAGAATCAAATCTGTAACACTAATATACGTTTCGTAATCTAAAACATTTAGATTTTCGGTTACAGCCTGACGCGTTAAGTTAGTTCCGCAATACGAAACCACACGGTCAAAAATAGATAAAGCATCACGCATTGCACCATCAGCTTTTTGAGCAATAATGTGCAAAGCATCATCTTCAAAATTAATTCCCTGACTTGTTGCAACTTCTGCTAGATGTTCTTTAGCATCTTTTACCGTAATTCTTTTGAAATCAAATATTTGACAACGAGATAAAATCGTTGGAATGATTTTATGTTTTTCTGTTGTTGCTAAAATAAAAATAGCATGTTTTGGCGGTTCTTCTAACGTTTTAAGAAAAGCATTAAAAGCAGCCGAAGACAACATATGAACCTCGTCAATAATATATACTTTATATTGTCCTGTTTGCGGCGGGATTCGAACCTGATCAATAAGGTTACGAATATCATCAACCGAGTTGTTTGAAGCAGCATCTAACTCAAAAACGTTAAAAGCAAAATCTTCAGTTGGATCATCATATCCGGGCTGATTTATTTTACGAGCCAGGATACGTGCACAGGTAGTTTTTCCAACTCCACGCGGTCCGGTGAATAAAAGAGCAGAAGCAAGGTGGTTGCTGTCAATAGCATTCAACAATGTGTTGGTAATGGCTTTCTGCCCCACAACATCCTTAAAGGTCTGCGGGCGATATTTACGAGCCGATACTACAAATTGTTCCATATTCTTTTTTATTCGATAGCAAATATAGGCTGAAAATTACCAAATCACAAATCTGAAAATCATAAATATTTAGTGCTATTTTCAATGATTTGACTTTGAGATGTAAAAAATTAGTCGAGTTTAATTGTTGTAAGATAATTGCAAAAAGGTTTTTTTTGCGTTTTTTTTACAAAAAATGTATATTTGTAAAAAAATGGCAAAATGAAGTATCCAATATTAATGGCCGATATAATACACAGTGGTCGAAAAGATTCCAAAAAACTTATGGAGGAATTTAAAGAATTAGTTTTGACTATAAATAGTAAAAATAAAGAAAATCTTATTTCACCTCTGACTATTACTTTAGGAGATGAATTTCAAGGTTTAATTAATACTATGGAAAATGGTATTAAAACTATTTTTAATTTAGAAGAAACTATTTTAAGTAATGAATATGATTTTAAATTGAGGTATGTGCTTTTGTTTGGGGAAATTGAGACTGATATTAATACAAAAGTTGCTTATGAAATGCTAGGAAATGGATTGACAGAAGCAAGAAAAACTTTAAATAATTTGAAGAATAAGGATTCAAGATTTTGGATTTATTTAGGTTCAAATGAAAAAATAAAAGAAGATTATTTAAATAAAATATTTTTAATTTATCAAAATTTTATCGACTCTTGGAAAGAGAAAGATTTAAAGATAGTTAATGAATTTCTGTCATATGATGATTATAAAATTGTGGCAAAAAATGTAAATATTGATCAATCTAATGCTTGGAGAAGAAAGAAAAGTCTTAATATTGTAGAGTATAAGGACATAAAAAAAATTATTTTATATATTTTAAAATCTTAATTATGAATATTATTTTCTTTTGTTTAATTTTTTTAATAGGTGAAGTCATAATTAACAAAAGTTTCTTTCCTTATCTTATTAGTTATTTTAATACTGGAGAGATATCTGGGGACGAAGCATCAAAGAAATTTTTGGGTATTAATATTTCTATATTTAAAGGACTACTAGAAAGATTTGTTCTTTATTTTTCATTAGTAATTGGTTTGACGCAAGTATTGATTGTATACGGTGCTATTAAAATTGGAACAAGGTTTGAAAAGAATGACAAAATAAAAAATGATTACTTTTTAATAGGCAATTTTAGTTCTATTTTATTTGCTATAATATATTATTTTATTTTTGATCAAATTAAAGATTTGCATTCGTCTTGTTTTTCAACATTTATTAAATGATTTTATTTAAGGATAAATAATCTATATGAAACAATACACTCTGGAATTCAATACACTAAACTTAAAAGTAAAAAAATCGCCTTTTATAATTCGATTAATTATGTTTCTTTTGGCTTTTTTGTTTTTTGTTGTTCCCGTATTAGGAGTTATTTTAAGCATTGCAAGCGGAAACGGATTACATATAGGTTACTTCATTGCAATTGGTGTATTTGGGCTTATAGGATTTTATCTTTTGCGAGTTTCTTTGTGGAATACATACGGAGAAGAAATTATAGATTTCCTCCCCAATAAAATTGTCTATGAAGCCAATTACGGCTGGTTTAAAGATGCTAAAAAAGAAATAGAATTAATTCTTCCTCAATATTCGTTTAAATCGGTTGGTTATGAAGAAGATAATGAAGCCGTTTTAGTTATAACTTGTGAAAATTCTGAAATAGAAACCGCTGTAAAAATGCCAATAGCTCAAGTTGAAGAATTGATTATGGCTTTGCAGCCGTCATATAATTAAAGGCTAGAAGAAAAAACAATTGAAATATATTTATGAATCAGAATAACCTATATTCGTTATTAGATTTAATTTGGGAAAAGCCACATTTGTATATTGGAGATAAACATTTATCAACACTTTATTATACGATAAACGGTTATCAATTATATGTTTTGAACAATAAAGTAAACGAAAACCTAATTCCAGAATGGAGTTCATTTCATGATTTTGTATCTATACAATTAAATTATTCTGAATCTACTTCGGGTTATAGAACGATGATACTTAAAACCTGCAATTTTGATGAAGAAAAAGCATTCATTGAATTTTACAGACTTTTTGATCTTTTTAGAAAAACCTAATTTAAACGAAACTAAATTATTTGAAAATTACAAGCCAATTCTCAGTTAAAGATTTTGAGAGGATTAAACAATTTATTCTGAAAAAAGGAAACAGAAAAACCTATCGAAACTTCGATAACAATAATCCGTTTTATGATTTCGGAAAATTTCAAGGTTATTTAGGAGCCGACATTGGACAGCAAAATATTTACAACGATCCTAAAATATCTGATTTTAATGAATTGGCTTTAAAAGATAATGATCACTATTATAAAATTCTGATCGTTAGAAAAGGAGATATTCAGGCTTCTAAAAAAGGAATTCAAAACGGAATGCAGGAAAATGAAGTTTACTTTGTAGATGTTTATCAGGCAGGATTTGATAAAATCCCAGTTTTGCTATTGGAGTATCTGAACTTAATAAAAGCAATTAATTAGTTATATTAAATGAAAGACAATAAAGAGATTGATGAAATACGAATAAAGTCCAGAATTTTTTCCCGACTGCTTATTTTCGAAGTTGCCTATTGCTCTGTTTGGTATATGTTTTTTGCTGTTTGTGTTTCAAAATCTAAATTTCTTTTTTCTGCGTATCTATCTGTTCTAATCGTTTTGCCATTTGTATTAAATGTTTATCTCTACCGCAAAAGCATTAAAAACCAAGATTATATTCAGGCTAATAATGTGATAATTATTCAAATTCTAATTTTATTCCTTTTGTTTAAATGTTTTATTCATAAGTAGAAATAGCTTTTTATTTAACCGCAAAGTTCGCAAAGTCATTGCGAGGAACGAAGCAATCTCATGCAGAAATTCGGCAAATATTTTCCACATTTTATGTCATTTCGACGAAAGGAGAAATCGCATCAGAAATTCCGAGCAGTTGATCTTCAATCTTCGTCGAAATGACAAAACTGGATGTAATCATAATTACCTTCCCCTAATACTTAAATCAAATAAAAATTTGGCAGTTTCCTGATCTGAATCGGCGGAAAAACCTGCTACATAAACGCCCTTTTTACCGTTAACGGACTTAATTCCGTATACAACTGCCTCATCGCCAGGGTCAGATTCCCCTTCGTATCGATACACATGAACAATTTCAAATTTCTCAGGATTTTTTTTAATCGCGTCTGCATTTCGATTAAAATCACAAGTAAATCCTTTCTCATTCAATTGATCTAAAGCCTTTGAAACAGTTGCGTAGTGATACATTCTTTTCATAATAGACTTAATTTAAAAATTACGGAATTTTAAAGATAACTATTTTAAAATTAAAATGTTACGAAAATCAACCGAAAATCAGAAATTTAAAATCATTATTCTTAGTCTATAAAGTGTTACTTTTGCAGCGCAGACCGCCTTATCGCCGTTCCAATTAGGGAGGGAGGAAAGTCCGGACACCACAGAGAAGCATAGCGGGTAACGCCCGTCGGTCAAGATAACTTGTTATTGAGATTAGGACAAGTGCAGCAGAAAGTATGTACAGGTAATGCTGTAGTGAAACCAGGTAAACTCTATGCGGTGAAATACCAAGTATATCAGCATTTAAGGGCTTCTCGTCCGTTGTTGAAGGGTAGGTAGCTTGAGTTCTGCAGTAATGCGGAATCTAGATAAATGATAAGGCCTTGATTTATCAGGGACAGAATCCGGCTTATAGGTCTGCTTTTTTTATATATTTGTGAAAGACTCTAATCTATCTTCATGAATATAACCACTCCAAATCCTGCTTCAAAAGCAAACAAGAGCCTTTTTAAAACTATAATTACCAATCTGACATTTTGGGTTTTAATAGCCATTATTGCAGGCATTTTACTCGGACATTTTTCACCGGATAATGGTGTGAAAATGGAAATTGTAGGTAAAAAATTCGTTGATCTTATCAAACTATTTATTGGTCCAATTATCTTTTTGACAATAGTTTTAGGAATTTCCGGAATGGGAAACCTAAAAAAAGTCGGCCGAATTGGCGTTAAAGCTTTAGGATATTTTGAAGTAGTTTCAACCGTTGCATTAGCAATTGGTGTTGCCGTTGCTTATTTATTTCAGCCCGGAAAAATTGATAAATCGGGATTGACTTTGGGTGATGCAAGCCAATATACCAACGGAAGCGCAAAGGATTTTTCGTGGCTTCAGTTCTTCTTTTCTAACTTTACTTTGCAGGTTTTACTGGCAGCAATTGTCTGCGGAATCGCTTTGAATTTTTATAAAAAAAGAGAACAGACTATTTTAGTTTTAGAGCGAATTTCAAAAGTAGTTTTCCTTGGCTTAAAATACGTAATGTACCTTGCTCCAATTGGTGCTTTTGGGGGAATGGCCTATACAATTGGTAAATTCGGATTAGAAACCCTGATTCCACTGGGAAAATTAATGCTTTGTGTTTATCTCACCATGGCGTTATTTGTTTTCCTAATTTTAGGAACGATTCTGAGATATTATAAAATAAGTATACTTTCGATTTTAAAATACATTAAAGAAGAACTTTTACTGGTTTTAGGAACTTCCTCTTCAGAAGCTGCTCTGCCAAGTATTATGGTCAAACTCGAAAGAATGGGCTGTAGTAAATCGGTAGTGGGATTAGTGATTCCAACAGGATATTCCTTTAATCTCGACGGAACTTCGATTTACTTGTCAATGTCGGTAATATTTTTGGCGCAATTGTATGATGTGCATTTGAGTTTTTTCGAAATCCTGACCGTTATTGGTATTTTGATGATTACGTCAAAAGGCGCTGCGGGCGTAACCGGAAGCGGATTTATTGTTCTGGCATCAACTTTAACAGCACTGCATAAAATTCCTGTAGAAGGTTTGGCTTTTTTATTAGGAGTTGATAAATTTATGAGCGAGGCAAGAGCGATTACAAACTTGATTGGAAATACAGTCGCAACGATTATAATTTCGAAAACAGAACACGATTTTACAGAACTTGATTTGAATCCTGTTTTAGAGGAATAATTTGTTTAGCCGCTAAGACACAAAGGCACTAAGTTTTTGTTTTTCTTTTTGGCTTAAAATAACTTTGTGACTTAGCGCCTTTGTGGCATTAATTTATAGCATTAAATTGATTTATTATGAAAAGAATTGGAATTTTAGGACTTGGAGGCGTTGGAGGTTATTTCGGCGGACTTTTGGCGAAAGCCTATCAAAAATCTGATGATGTTGAAATCATTTTTATCGCACGCGGCGAAACTCAAAAAGCGATTGCCGAAAACGGATTAAAGATTGTAACTGATGATTCTGAAATGATTGTTCGCCCGAATTTAGTTTCGAATGATCCGTCAGAAATAGGTATTTTGGATTATTTAATCTGTGCAACAAAAACGTATGATATTGAAGAAAGTTTCACCTCGTTAAAAAGCTGCATTAAAAAAGAAACCTTAATTCTTCCGTTATACAATGGCGTTGACGCACAGGAAAGAATTAAAAAAATAATACCCGATAATGAAGTTTTGCAAGGCTGCGTTTACATTGTTTCGATGATTTTTTCGCCTGGAACTATTCGTAGAATCGGATTTTATGAAAAGTTGTTTTTTGGATCTAAAACAGCTTCGTTTTCAAAAATGGAAGAATTACAAAACATCCTTCAAAAAGCAAAAGTCGAAAGTTATTTAGTGGAGAATATAGAGGAAACCGTTTGGGAAAAATTCATTTTTATTTCAGCATTAGCATCTGCAACTTCTTATCTAAACCAAAATATTGGTGAAATTTTAAGCAATTCTGAATCGAAAGTAACCTATATCGAACTGCTTCATGAAATTGAAGATGTGGCACAGGCAAAAGGATTGAAATTACCACATGATATTGTAGCACAGACCATTCAAAAATTAGAAAAATCACCAAAAGAAGCGACTTCGTCTATGCACAGGGATTTACTGGCTGGAAAAAATACCGAAGCTCTGTCACTTACACAATATGTGGTAAACGAAGGAAGAAAATACGGCGTAAAAACACCTCTTTACGAAAAGATTGCTGCTGTTTTGGTCAAATAAATTCCCTTTAAACACATAGAAACATAGGTTTTTTTAGTTTTAATTAAACTATGTTTCTATGTATTTAAAAAATTATGATTCGTCTTTAGTTGTACGAACCAGACTGATTCCGGACGTAAAGAAAACGATTCCTAAAATACCGTAAATAATTAATGATTTAACATCTCTGGTTTCGCCAGATGTGCCGGCAAAAATAACAGCAGTATAAATAAGTCCTACAATTCCGAGGATTGTCAATAACCCTCCGAAAAATCTTTTTAGGTTCATGGTTTTAGATTTTAAGTTCCTAACAAATGTATAATCATAACTATTAATTGTTGTTATACAATTGTTTAAGAAACTTATATGATTTGCAGGATTACTTTTGAATCTTAAACTCTAAACCAATATTTCGAACACTTTCAATACTTATTTTTGGATCTGAATTAAAATATTTTCTAAGCCTGCTGATAAAAACATCCATGCTTCTTCCTGAAAAATAATCGTCTTTTTTCCAGACAGACATTAAAATTTCATCTCTCTTTAATAGCTGATTATGATTGAGATATAAATATTCAATAAGGGCCGCTTCTTTCTCTGTAAGCTGCTGCACATGATTTTTATTATTTAGCGTTAAACGTTCGTTGTCAAAAATATACGAACCAATTTCAATGATATTGTTCCCATCCAGACTTCTCTTTTGCTCGATTCTCTTCAATATATTCTGCAATCGCAAAACCAGTTCATCGACTTCAAAAGGTTTAACGATATAATCGTCTGCACCTAGTTTTAACCCAATGATTTTGTCTTCTTTTAACTTTCTTGCTGTTAAAAAAATAAAGGGAGTTTCGGGATTGATTGTGATTATTTTTTCGGCCAGTGAAAACCCGTCTAATTTGGGCATCATTACATCAAAAACACAAATATCAAAAGTCTGATTTTTAAAATAGTCCAAAGCTATTTCGCCATTTTCTGCCCAGATTACTTCAAATTGATGAAGTTCTAAATATTGTTTTAAAATCGCTGCAAAATCGTGATCGTCTTCAGCTAAAAGTAATTTTTTCAAAATAGGGTGATTAAACTTTTAATAAAATAGTAAACTGAGTTCCTTTTCCTAAATCACTAATAACGTTAACAGAACCCTGATGTGCTTTTACGATTTGGGCAACATAATACAATCCTAAGCCTAAACCTTTTGTGTTGTGAAGGTTTCCTTGTTCTACACGATAAAATTTTTCAAAAAGAAGCGATTGTTTGTTTTTTGCAATTCCAATTCCGTTATCTTCAATACTAATCGAAAATTGATTTTCAACTTGCTTCGTTTTTACAATAATTGTGTTTGAACCGTATTTTACAGCATTTTCCAAAACATTTAAAAGAGCCGTTGTCAAATGAAATTTATCCAGAATCAAATTCGTTTTTTGAGTCTGAAAATCAGTTTTAATATCAATTTTAGGATACGTGATTTTAAAATCATTTACAATTGTCTGCAGGAAATCTTCCGTTTCGATTTTCTCTTTCTGAAGTTCAATTTCATTTTCTGCCAATGAATTTGCCATAACCTGATCAATTAAACTTTGAAGACGATTGTTTTGACGAGAAATCGTATTGATAATTGCATTGAAGTTTTCATCATTTTCACGAATGTTTTTCTGCTCCAGAATTTTGGTCGAAATTCCTAAAGTTGCCAAAGGCGTTTTAAGTTCGTGCGTAATATTATTGATGAAATCGGTTTTTACATCGCTTACTTTTTTCTGTTTTATTAAAGCTTTCAGTGCAATTACAAAAAGGGTAATAAGCGTAAGAATCGAGAATAAAGACAAAACCAGAATAAAAGCCATTCGTCTTAAAATAATCATTTCCCAGTCGATAACCGAAACATACATCGAATCTTCTGTCAATAATTGATATTCCTGATTTTCGAAAGTTCCGTTTGTAGTTCCAACATAATTCCGAACTAAAAAAGCATGATTTAACGAAGCCAGATTTCCATATAATTTATTTCGAATAAAAGGTTTTTCAGAGAAGATCGTATCGGCTTTTTTGGTGTTTTTGTACAAAATAAATTTGTTGAGTACAATCGCAAAATCGATTTTGAAATTAGGTAAATCCCTTTCGAATTTTCGCTGAATTTGTGCCGTTAATGCACTTCGGTATTCATTTTCTAAAATCCCTTTTTTAATGTCAATTTTAGAATTTTTCCCCTGAATGTATTTCTCGGATAAATGGGTATAAAGTGCTTCTTTTCTGGAAACTAAAACCGAATCAATATCACTGTAATTATTAGAAATCTGGGCAATTTCATTTTTAATCTGCGTATGAAACTGCGCCACTTTATAATCGTAAGTGGTTTTTACCAAATAGCATTGCACAGTCGACAAAACGATCAACGCCACAACCGAAAATGCGATCAATAAATTGATTCTTTGTTTCATAGTTTGAAATTTATGGCCCGCGGATTTTACGGATTGAACGGGTTTTCGCCGGTTATTTTTTTAAGATTTAGTTTAAATATAATCTGTGTAAACCCGTTCAATCTGTAAAACCCGTGGTCCCATTTTCTCCACCCAAAAATAATGCTTTTATGGAACAAAAATGACGTTAACTCCGCATTAACCTTCAATTAACCTACGCAGCCCTTTTTTAGAAGCATTTTTGCATCATCACAAAATCAAAAAACTTTTAAAAATGAATCTTTATCTGCCCTTAAAACTTCTTCTTGCGCTTTTACTTTTTGGTCTTTCATTTGCTGTAAAGGCCCAAAATGAAACGCCAAAAGATTCCATTTCAAATGAACAATTAAAAGAAGTTGTTATCACTCAAAACAAAAAAACGTTTACCAATACAAACGGAAACATTAAAGTTGATGTTGCCAGTTCTGTTTATAATTCAATTCCAAATACAGTCGATTTACTGGCGAAACTTCCAACCGTTCAGGTTAGTTCAGACAAAGAAAATATTACTGTTGTTGGCAAAGGAAATCCGTTGATTTATATCGACAATCAAAAAGTGGGAATAAACGATTTAAATGCTTTGGCTCCCGCCGATATTAAAACGATAGAAATCATCCAGAATCCATCTGCAAAATATGAAGCCGAAGGCCGCTCGGTAATTTTGATTACTCGAAAATTCAGTAAAAAAGACAGTTTTAGGACTGAAATTTCTGAAGTTGCTTCTTTCAAGAAAAACTACAACAATTATCTCGGATTGAATACGAGTTTCAAGAAAAACAAATTCGAATGGAAAGCCAATTTCAATTACAACCGACTCAATCCGTGGGAAAGTCATAGCATTGATTATCAAATTCAAAATGCTGATATTGCTTCAAAATATGATGTATCGGCCAATACAAAACGAAAACAATATGTTTTTGGCGGCGGCTTATTTTATAAAATAAATGACGATGATTATTTTTCGTTTAATGTTAGTTCCAGACTTCGAACAGATACTTTTCCCATAAATACATTTACGTATAATAAAAATCAAAATATTGAAAATAACGTTTTAACCTGGAGCGATAATTCGAGTAAAAAGGATTTTGTAAACGCATTTATGAATTATTCAAAAAAGATAAAAGCAATTAATACGCAGCTTTTTACAGGTTTTCAATATTCGAATTTCCAACAGAATTTAGTAACGATGGTCGAAAATAATTATAACGATACTGAATTTAATCTGTCTCAAAATCGAAATCAAAAGTTTAATGTTGATGTTTTTTCAGGAAGAATTGATCTCGAAAAAAAGTTTAAAAACGAAATGAACCTAGAATACGGCGGACTTTATTCTGCAGCAAAATCCAAATCAAATACTGCTATTTTTGATTTCGAAGAAAATGAAAATTCAGCTTTAGATTATGATTTTAAAGAAGAGAATTCAGCAGCTTACACACAGCTTTCGGGAAAAATTAAAAAAATCAGTTTTTCTGCCGGACTTAGAGTTGAAAACACCAATGTAAGTGGAAAATATAAAACAGATGTTTCGCCTTTGATAGATAAAAATTATACGAATCTTTTCCCGAAAGTGCAGTTTTCTATGGCAATAGACAGCACAAAAAATATTAGTTTGAATTATGCCAAAAGTATTTCGTGTCCCAATTATTCGTCGTTAAGTAATATTGCGACTTATATAAATCCGTATTTTATATACGCGAGTAATATCAATTTGGGACCGACTTTTAATAATGAAATTTCGTCAACTTTTCAATACAATGATAAATCGGTTAAAGTGAGTTATTGGCAAAATAAAAATCCCGTTTATAATAGTTTTCTCTATGATAAAAGCCAAAATATAATGACTTTTAAAGATATAAATTTTGATAAAGAAGCGGGTTTAAGTCTTGATTTTGAATTGCCTTTTACGTATAAATTTTGGACAACAACCAATTCGCTGGTTTTTATTCTCGAAAAAATAGAAGATCCTTCGGCTGAATTTTTAGACTCAAAACCGTATTTATATTATTACTCTAACAATGAATTTAAGCTTCCAAAAGAATACACTTTTGTTTTAAGTTTTTGGGGATTAACCGAACAGAAGAAAGGTGTTTTTGAAAGAAATCCCAGATTTGTAGTTGATATGGCACTTTCTAAAACTTTCCTAAAAAAATGGAATTGTACTTTGAGCTGGAATAATGTATTTAAAAATGTAATTCAAACGGAAGAATTTACAATTAATGATACTAGTTCAAGAGCTAGATATATAGTTGATGCTCATGAAATTTCAATCTCGGTTAAATATTCTTTTGGGAAAGTAAAAGAAACTGAATTTAAGGAAAAGAATGTGAATGAAAATGAAGATAGAATAAGATAGAAGAAATGTTTGTCAGGTTGAGCGAAGTCGATTGTCAGGTTGAGCGAAGTCGAAACCCTTCGCTCAATTTGACATTTATGTTTAAAAGGAAATTATCCTTCGTCTTCTTCAACAATTTTTAAAGGAGATTCTCCCGGAAGTTCTTCATCATCATCTGTAGAATTCAATTCGAAGAAACTAAAAAATGAACCGCCGTAACTTTTCTGGAATGAAAAATTACTTAAGTGATCCATTTTAGTATATTTTGAATGTTCGATAATCATCATTCCATCTTCTGAAAGTAATTCTTTTTCAAAAACAGTAAGAACAATTTTCTCAAACGCAGCCTGATCTAATCCGTAAGGCGGATCGGCAAAAATTATATCATACGAAGTTTTGCAGTTTTCAAGAAACTTGTAAACATCACTTTTAGTAGCAGCAATGTCAAAATCGTATTCTGATGAAACTTGTTTGATGAATTTAACGCATCCAAAATCACCGTCGATTGAGGTAATTGGTGCGCTTCCGCGTGAAGCGAATTCATAACTGATATTACCGGTTCCCGAAAATAAATCTAAAACCTTTAAGCCGTCAAAACTAAAATGATTATTCAAAACATTAAACAATGCTTCTTTACTCATATCAGTCGTAGGTCTTACAGGAAGGTTTTTTGGTGGGAAGATCCTACGCCCTTTGTATTTTCCTGAAATGATTCTCATGATTGAAATAAGATATAATGTTTTTGATTCTGAGCTGTTGTATAGTTGTTTTTTTCTTTTAAAGAGCTAACGTCAAGAAAAGAAATATTACGGATGTATTTGTAAGCAATGTCGTAAAACGGATCGTTTTGGTGAATTGTTCCAAGCAGTTCCAATTGAAAAATCTCTGGATTTAAATTTAATTGCTCGGCTGTAAAAAGGACGTAATAAATAAAATCCTCAGGGGTTTGATATTCAAAAGAGTTGAATAACAATAACTTCTGATTTTGTACCACGATAATTTCAAAATGTTCCGGATTAAAATTAACCACCATTTTTTTCTCGTCGTTGTTTTTTGAGCCTTCTAAAATTTTCTCGACTAAAATACTGTTTACGTGTTTGTAATCGAAAGAACCAACGTTGTCAATTAAAAAGTTATTGATATTGATATACGGAATGTAAACCGAATGCATATCGTAATTTGTGATTTGATCGTAAGTAAAAAAATCAGTCTCAAACACTTTTGTGGTATACTGCAGATAACTTCCTAAATAATCTTCATCAAACAACGGCGTTGGTACAAAAGTTGAAAGATTGTTATTGTGAATGACTAAAATATCGTCATAAGTTTCTTTTAACTCAGAATAGTTTTTAAATGCCGAAGCATATAAATCTTCAATTTTACTTTGTTTTTGAGCAGCATCAAACTGAACTTCATTAAAAGCAGTAATCGTATTATTTAAAGTATCAAAACAACAAAAAGAGAATCCGTTCAGCGAAACCTGAATCGAAAGTTTTTTGTAATTTTTTGATGTAATATTAGTATTGTGTATTGACATAATTGATTTACAATTCGTTACCTGTTTTGTTTCAATAATGAATTTAGGTGACCACAAACTTACAAATTTAAAAGCAACTAATATAATTGCAATTTTAAAAAACAATATTACAAGAACGTTAGCGCAGGATTATCGTTGCGTTATTTTTTTTCTTTTTCTAAACCATATAAGTGATATAAGTAATTTAAGCTTATTGGATGTTTATTTTGATTTTTTTAGATCATTTAGTTTATGAAATTAAGCGCAAAGCCTAAAACTTAAATTTACTTATATCACTTATATGGTTTAAAATTGCCATTGCCATTAAAAAGAACGAACTTTGTGTTTCAAATTTACCTTATGAATTCAGCATCGTTTTACGGCGTTTTGCAAAAAAGATTTCCTTTTGCACCTACTTATAAACAGGATATTTTTTTTCAAAAAATCGCCATTTTTTTGACCGAACCAGCAAACAATACCATTTTTGTACTAAAAGGATATGCCGGAACCGGAAAAACAACGGTGATTTCGACAATCGTAAACAATCTTGGTGATATTAATAAAAAGTTTGTTCTGCTTGCACCAACCGGACGCGCGGCAAAAGTAATTGCAAATTATTCCAATACATCAGCTTTTACGATTCACAAAAAGATCTATTTCCCAAAAAAATCATCGGGTGGAGGAGTGGCTTTTACCAGACAAGTCAACAAACATAAAAACACGATTTTTATTGTCGATGAGGCTTCGATGATTTCAGACAGCACTTTAGACAGCGGTTCGCTTCTGGATGATTTGATTAATTATGTGTATTCGGGAACGAATTGCAAAATGATTCTTTTAGGAGATACAGCGCAGCTTCCTCCGGTAAATTTAGATATTAGCCCGGCTTTAGATACGCATACTTTGGGCGTGCATTACGATAAAGAAATCGAACATATCGAACTTGATGAAGTAATGCGTCAGGAAGAAAGTTCGGGGATTTTATTCAATGCAACCGAATTACGTGAACTTTTGAAAGAAAGCTTTATTACGGAATTTAAATTCAATGTAAAAAAGTTCAAAGATATTGTTCGGTTAACCGATGGATATGATATTCAGGATGCGATAAATACGGCTTACAGCAATTATAGTATTGAAGATACGGCATTTATTGTCCGTTCCAATAAAAGGGCAAATCAATACAACGAACAAATCAGAACCCGAATTTTGTTTAAAGAAAGTGAACTTTCTGTAGGCGATTTTTTAATGGTTGTTAAGAACAATTATTTCTGGCTGAAAGAAACAGATGAAGCTGGATTTATTGCCAATGGTGATATTATTGAGGTTTTGGAAATGTTCGGGATCAAAGAGTTGTACGGTTTTACTTTTGCAAGAGTAAAAATAAGAATGGTCGATTATCCGGACCAAAAACCTTTTGAAACGGTTTTGATTTTAGATACTATAAAAAGTGAATCTCCATCATTAACCTACGAAGAATCAAATCGTTTGTATGAAGAAGTAATGAAGGATTATGAAGATGAATCGACTAAATACAAGAAATTTCAAAAGGTAAAAGAAAACGAATATTTTAATGGTTTACAGGTAAAATTCTCGTACGCGATAACGTGTCATAAATCGCAAGGAGGACAATGGAATACGGTTTTTGTAGAACAGCCGTATTTACCAAACGGAATCGATCATGATTATATAAGATGGCTTTACACGGCAATGACACGTGCCAAAAATAAATTATATTTGATAGGATTTAAAGACGAGAGTTTTGAAGAATAAAGGTTTGCCACGAATTTCACGAATTAGCACGAATTTTTACGACGCTATTAATTAGTGTAATTCGTGAAATTCGTGGCGAAAAAAAAACTTTAGCAATGACAACACTAAACGATTTACATTCGATTTCGTCTACGTTTTCGAATACAGATAAAATGCCGGTTTTATTTTTGGGACACGGCAGTCCGATGAATGCTATTGAAGAAAATCAGTTTGTGGCTGGTTTCCGAAATTTGGCAAAAACATTACCACAGCCCAATGCTATTTTATGTATTTCTGCGCATTGGTTTACAAAAGGTACAAAAGTAACTTCAATGGAAATGCCGAGAACCATTCATGATTTTGGAGGTTTTCCACAGGCACTTTTTGATGTGCAATATCCTGCAAAAGGAAGTCCCGAACTGGCATTAGAAACTCAAAAAATATTAGATCCCGTTCAGATTGATTTAGATGAACATTGGGGTTTAGATCACGGCGCTTGGAGCGTAATTAAACATTTATATCCAGAAGCAAATGTTCCCGTAATTCAGTTAAGTATTGATTATACTAAATCAGGACAATATCATTTTGAACTGGCTCAGAAATTACAATCACTGCGTCATAAAGGTGTTTTAATTATTGGCAGCGGGAATATTGTGCACAATCTTCGTTTAGTTGATTTCAGAAATTTTGATAAAGATAATTACGGTTACGATTGGGCAATTGAAGCCAGAGAAACCGTAAATAATTATTTATTAGATGGAAATTTCCAGCCGTTAATCGAGTACGAAAAAATGAGTAAAGCAGTTCAAATTGCAATTCCAACTCCAGATCATTATTTACCTTTGCTGTATACTTTAGGTTTAAAAGAAAAATCAGAAGAAGTGAGTTTGTTTAATGATAAATTGCTGGCTGGTTCGTTGAGTATGACTTCGGTGAAAATATTATAAAATATAAATTAATAATGAGGAATGAGATTACTTCGTTCCTCGCAATGACATAAAAAATGAAAATAATAGCGGTAATTCCGGCGCGATACGCATCAACACGTTTTCCTGCAAAACTAATGCAGGATTTAGGAGGTAAAACAGTAATTTTAAGAACATACGAAGCTGCGGTTTCAACAAACTTATTCGATGATGTTTTTGTTGTAACCGATTCTGATTTGATTTTTGACGAAATTGTTTCCAATGGTGGAAAAGCGATAATGAGTATCAAAGAACACGAATCCGGAAGCGACCGAATTGCCGAAGCTGTTGCTAATCTTGATGTTGATATTGTAGTAAATGTACAAGGCGATGAACCTTTTACAGAAGCCGGGCCATTAGAACAGGTTTTATCGGTTTTTAAAAATGATCAAGATAAAAAGATTGACTTGGCTTCATTAATGCGTGAAATCACAAATGAAGACGAAATCAATAATCCGAATAATGTAAAAGTGGTTGTAGATCAATCGCAATTTGCCTTGTATTTTTCAAGATCTGTAATTCCGTATCCGAGAGATGCAGCTGCTGGAGTTCGTTATTTTCAGCATATCGGAATTTATGCTTTTAGAAAACAGGCTTTATTAGATTTTTACAGCCTTCCTATGAAATCTTTGGAAGTTTCTGAGAAATTGGAGCAATTAAGATATTTAGAGTTCGGAAAACGCATAAAAATGGTTGAAACCACACATGTTGGAATTGGGATTGATACGGCAGAGGATTTAGAAAGAGCCAGAGCGATGTTGAGAGATATTTAATAGTCATTGCGAGGAACGAAGCAATCTCACGTGCTAAGTCTATGCGCGATTATAATAGTGAGGTTGCTTCGTTCCTCGCAATGACTTTCACTTTGTGTATAATAAAAAAGCTCCAAAATATTGGAGCTTTTTTATTATCTAAAGAAATCAAATTTAATACACAACAACTGAAGTAACTTTACCATTTACGCCATAAAACTGTAAACTGGCCAGATAACCTTCACAGCTGTAATCTATAGAGAATATTTTTGTTTTTCCGGAAAAACCATCATTGAATGCTGGAAAACAAGAACCTGGTCTGTTTGTTACTTCCTGATCAAAATTAGAATCGTTGAGTTCAAAGGCACGCGGATCAAATTTGATAATAACTATTGGGAAAAACTGAATACGAATAACGTTGCTGTTTTTGAAGGCTATTTCATAAGTGCCATTCTTTGTTTTGTATCTGTTCGCTGAATATTCGTCTCTGTTAAAACCTTGACCAACATTCATTTTAAAGTTTTTGGCAATTGGAGCACCAAGATAACTTTTTACTATATCGTCACTTTGTCCTATAAGCGAACGCAGTTTTATTTTATTTGGATGTTCGGTCTGCCATTTTTTAGCAGCTTCTTTTCTCTCTAAGGCAATTTTTATTTCCTCAGCTTTAGAATATTTATCATACCATATTTTGCAAGCTTTATCACCGTAACCCTTTTCATGAAAATAGAGCAGATCTGTTTTATACAATAATAGACATGAATTTTCTGTATCTCCCATTTCTATTCCTAATGTTGCTCTTTCTATTGTTGTTTGATTATAAGCATAAGGTTCCAATTTATTGTTCTCAAAATAGTATTCAACATATTCTTGTCTTTTTTTTAGGATATCCAGTAGTTCATTTTTGTCAACATTAGGATCGGCTTTTTTCTCTTTATACACTTTTTTTATACTATCGTAAGCAGCGGTGTTTTTTTCCTGATAAACAGTAGAAATTTTGTATAAATTAGATTCGTTAAATAGTATTACTTTCTTTTTGGAATCTTTGAGTAATGAATTAATCTTTTCAGTATTAGCGATAATTTCTTCTTTTTTAAATCCATTGAGATAGGCATTAGAGAAATGTTCTAAAGCTTTATAAAAATAATATCCTTCACTAAAGTCTCCACTTTTAAATTCTCTTTCTCCACGTTCCAATGAATGCATTGCAAAATCATAATTTGTTTTAGACTGTAATTCAAAAGCTTCGCTATTATTTTGATCTAATAGTAAGGAATTACGAAGATTATCCACCGCATTTTGATATTTATAGGGATTTGTATCAGGCATTTCTAAATATTTTTTAGCGAGAAGTAAATAATAGTTGGAATCTTTCTCTTTATTTCTATAGGAATCGATAGGTCCCGGAGCATAAATTGTTCCTCTTAAGTTATATTCTGTATCAATAATTGAGGATGTTTGGGCGTTTACTTTTTGAATATTTAATGCTAATGAAATTAGAATAAGAAGTATTTTAATGGTTTTCATAATTTAGAATAAGTTGTTTTTGGTTTAATTTATACTAAAGATGGCAGAAACTGCAATTAAAAATTGGTAAGACTAAAATAATATTTATTCTGTTTTATCTTGTTAAATTATGATTGTTTTTTGAGGGTAATTATCAGCCAATTTTTAGATAATTGGATTTTTTTTAATAAAAAAAGCCCCAAATCAATTTTGATTTGGAGCTTTTATGTTATTTAAGTAATCTAAATTTTTAGTATAAACTAGGAAATTTAGAAGGATTAACTTCATTCATCATGCTGTAAATTTTCTCGAAAATATCTTCAGCAGAAGGTTTAGAGAAATAATCGCCATCAGTTCCGTAAGCTGGTCTGTGCGCTTTTGCAGCAAGCGTTTGCGGTTTACTGTCAAGATATTTATAAGCATCTTGTTCTTCCAGAATCTGCTGTAAAATGTAAGCCGAAGCTCCACCAGGAACATCTTCGTCGATTACTAAAAGACGATTTGTTTTAGCGACACTTTTTACAATATCTTTATTAACATCAAACGGAAGTAAAGACTGAATATCAATAATTTCACAGTCAATTCCTAGAACCAATAATTCCTCAGCGGCTTGTTGAACCAATCTTAAAGTCGATCCGTAAGAAACTAAAGTAATATCAGCACCTTCTTTTAATGTTTCAACAACACCAATCGGAGTTTTGAATTCACCAAAGTTTAAAGGTGTTTTTTCTTTTAAACGGTAACCATTCAAACATTCAATAACTAATGCCGGTTCGTCGCACTCTAAAAGAGTATTATAAAATCCTGCAGCCTGTGTCATATCTCTCGGAACCAAAACATGGATTCCGCGAATAGCGTTTATAATCATTCCCATAGGAGAACCAGAATGCCAGATACCTTCTAAACGGTGTCCGCGGGTTCTGATAATTAATGGTGCTTTTTGTTTTCCAACAGTTCTGTATTGTAAAGTAGCTAAATCATCACTCATGATTTGAATCGCATACAATAAATAATCAAGATACTGAATTTCAGCAATAGGGCGTAAACCTCTCAATGCCATTCCAATTCCCTGACCAATAATAGTCGCTTCACGAATCCCGACATCGGCAACACGAAGTTCACCGTATTTTTCCTGCATACCTTCAAGACCTTGATTTACGTCGCCAATGTTTCCAACATCTTCTCCAAAAATCAATGTTTCAGGATATTTGCTAAACAAAGCGTCGAAATTATCACGAAGAATCATTCTTCCGTCTAAATCCGGTTTTGCATTTTCGGCATATTCAGGAAGTACTTTTTCTACAGAAAACACATTTTGTGCCGATTCTGAATGCAAATTACTGCTGAATTTTCCCTGGGTCTCTCCAATAAAATTCGTGATCCAGTTTGATAAAAGAACTTTGCTGTTTGGAACTTCTATAAAACGAAGAATCTTTCTTGCGTAAACCAGAATTTCTTTCTTTAAAGGCGCTTTTATCGCACTTAATTCTGAAATATATTTTCTGATTCTATCTTTATGATTGATGCTTGCTTCCGCAATTTGCTCCAATAAATCTAAAAGATTTTTTTGATCTTCAATAATCGGATTAATGAAATCATTCCACGCATCTTTTTTAGCTTCAAGAACTTCTTTCTTTAACTCAAAATCAATTTCAGCTAATTCTTCCGGAGATGCAATATTAATAGCGATCATCCACAAACGCATCTGACGAATACAGTCAAAATCTCTTTCCCAGGCTAATCTTTCTGCATTTTTATAACGTTCGTGAGAACCAGAAGTAGAGTGGCCTTGCGGCTGCGTTAATTCGTTTACGTGAATTAAAACCGGAATATGCTCTTCACGTGCAATTGCGCCCGCTCTTTCGTAAGTCGAAACCAACTCAGCATAATCCCATCCTTTTACTCTAAAAATTTCGTAACCTTTAGAATCTTCATCACGCTGATATCCTTTAAGGATTTCAGAAATGTTTTCTTTTGTAGTTTGATGTTTGGCGTGAACCGAGATTCCGTACTCATCATCCCAAACACTCATTACCATCGGAACTTGTAAAACTCCGGCAGCATTTATAGTTTCAAAAAATAAACCTTCAGACGTACTTGCGTTTCCTATTGTTCCCCATGCAACTTCGTTTCCATCTACAGAAAATTTATCTTTAATGGTAATTCCATTAACGTTTCTGTAAATTTTTGAAGCCTGAGCTAATCCCAATAATCTTGGCATTTGTCCTGCTGTAGGCGATATATCTGAGCTTGAATTTTTTTGTTTTGTTAAATCTTTCCACGATCCGTCTTCGTTTAAACTGTGCGTTACAAAGTGTCCGCCCATTTGCCTTCCGGCAGACATTGGATCATGATTTAAATCAGTATGACCGTATAAACCTGCGAAAAACTGTTTAGAAGTTAATTCGCCAATCGCCATCATAAAAGTCTGATCGCGATAATAACCAGAGCGGAAATCCCCATTTTTAAAGGCTTTAGCCATTGCAAGCTGCGGTACTTCTTTTCCGTCACCAAATATTCCAAATTTGGCTTTTCCTGTCAATACTTCTTTACGACCTAAAAGACTACACTCACGGCTAGTTACTGCAATTCTGTAGTCGTTCAATACCTCTGTTTTGAAATCTTCAAAAGTTAAAGTTGTATTGCTTTTTTCTGTTATCATAATCTTGTGGGTCATGTTATGACTGCGAAATTACTTAAAAACAATCAATAATCATAATTCTTTAAAATAAATATAATTTAATTATTTGTATTTAAAAACAGAAAACTACGTACTTTAATTGTGTTATTTTTATGATTTTTGTCTTCTTTGTGATAATAATTTATGTTTTTGATTAAAATTTATTTAATTAAAACCATTTTCGGGTAAAAAGAGTGACTAATGCTTTTGGTGCCAAAGTGATAACAAATCTGATTTTTTCGTTGTAATTCTTTTGAGAAATTTCCCACCCGTTATTTGAATAGACCGGAAAATAAAGTTCAAAGTAGTCTGGAACAAGGTTTAACCGCACTCCGCTATCATAAGCAAAAAATGCATCCTGATGTTTATTTTTCAAAAGTCCAACATCGCCATACACTTCAACCCAGTCCCATAAAGCATAGCTGACGTTTAAAGTTGTCATCCATTGATTGGCAAATGCAGGATCTAATTTTGATTTAAAACCACCTTCGGAAATTACATATTGCTGGCTGAAAATCCCACTGGTTTCTGACCTTCCCAAAATATTATAGTCAAATAAATAATCGGTTGGTTTATCTAAACCAAAACTAAAATAATCAGAATTGGTTTTATTGTACAGGAAACTTCCCGCAAACAATCTTAAGTTTATTTTGCGATTATTTTCAAATAACCTTCTGTATTCAACTTCTCCCAAAACTTTTCCAAAGCCTCCGCCAAACTGAACATCAGTCATAAAATTAAAATGATTAACCAGTTCTGTTTTTGTGTTTACATAACGGGCGTCAAAAACAGAATAATTAGGTCTGGAATTATCCGTAATAAATTCACTAGCTTCCCTGTTTACAATTACCTGACGAAACAAAATAAGCTGTTTTCTATTATCCCTAAAATTTTCTTCACGAATACGCAGCTGCACCATAGGATTTAATCGCAGGTACGTGGCGTCTGGCGCATAATGAAAATAGTTCTGACTTATAGAATAGCGTACATTATATAAAGTACTGTTTCGATAAAACTGGTTCAAAGAAAAAGCCGACGAACCAGAAATTGTTCCCGCTTTTATGGAATAGGCCGGATTAATATCAAAAGTAAAAGGTTTGTCTAATATCGTTTTATTATGAAAACGAATTCCCGGTGTTAATCCGTCATAATAATTATACGTCAATGTCGGAATATATAAAATCTGATTGTAATAAGGATCTTCAAGATCTTTGGCAAAATTAAATTTTATAGGGCGATTGGTAATTACCAGACTTTTTAACGATTTCCAGTTGTTTCTTTGATTGAATTCAGGAACTTCATTGTCGTAATTAATAACTAGTTTATCCGCATTTTTTCGGTCAAACTGATAAACAGAATCTGCTTTTTTAGGTTCAATCCATTCCTTAAAAACAACTTCATTTTTCTTTAAACCATAAATAGGAATCGGAGCATAAATATCGGTTTTGTTTTTTATCGAAAACTGTATGCTGTCTGCCGTTTTAGAAACATGCGTAAATTTATAGTCGATAATTTCTCGTGAATCGATTATTGTTCTAAAAAACCAGTCGATATTTTTAGGACTTTTTTCGGTCAGGATTTTTTCAAAATCATAACGATTGGTTTGCTGCGTTTTATTCAAATTATAAAATTCCTGAATGCTCTCAGGAACAATATTATGATTTAAATAATCATCAAGATAACTCAAACTTAAACCCGCACGGTATTTACTCGCAATCTGTTCGTTGAATTTTATGAGTGTATTCTTTGGGTCTCCAAGCGGCTGATCAAGATTTTTACGAGCCATCAGCATATAATAATAACTGTATTGCTCGTTAAAAGTAAGATTGGTAATATTGTAACTTTTAAAAAGTTTCATTCTCGAAAGTCTACCCAGCATTTTTTCATCCAGATGATTTTCTTCCATGTACTTCATCATGGCATAAATCTGGATTCCGTCATAAACCCAATTGTCTTTTCGAGGATCAAGACGAAGTGAATTCTTCAAATAATTGTTCAAATAAGTTTTGAAGAAAGTTACTTCAAACATAAATTCATCCGAAAACGGACTGATAAAAGAAGGCAGCTGATTTAAGCCATAAAAAGGATTTCGCTCATAATCTGCTTGTGAAACCGTAATTTTTTCATTAGGATATTTACCAAGAAATTCATTTGCAAACGCAGCAACTCTATCAATTATGATCGCTTTTTGAACTTCGGTAATCTTTTTGTTTTTTAAATCCGAAAGAACTTCGATCGTCCCATTATCATAACTCTTAAAATTATTTTGTCTCTCGATAATTAAATTAAAGTCTGATCTGTTTTTTCCCGAAAAAGAATAATTAGTAAATGTCGAATTTGAAACGTCTTTTGAAACCGAATTTAAATCTGTCGTAATCGAATAATCATTCGGAATTTTTATTTCAACTTCATGATCGACAACCGCATTTGCAATGTCGTCAAGATTAAAGTTATTGTATCTTATAAAACGGTGATCCTCAAAACGAGCAGGATTTAAAAACCAGTTTTTTAAATTCATTCCGTTTTGATTAAATCCATAATGCGTGAATTTATCACTCGGAATTTTCGAGATATAATTTATGTGCAAAGTAATTTGTTCTCCCGGAAATAACTTTTGGTTTAGCTTAACCACAATAAAATCTGGATTTTTATCCGTTCTTTCCCATTCAAGCGCCGTAAAGCCAGAATCAGTAAGATTTAAAATTGTTGTATTTCCTCTTTCAATGGCTTTTGCTAAATGAAAACCGCGATAAAACTCATCAGAAAAACGTCTTGCCAAAGGTGTGTTTTTGTCTGCAAATGCATTATTCCAATCATTCAAAACAATTGAAACCAATGTGTCGTTTGAAGTATTAAAATACGTAATATCCTGTTTTACATTCAGCGTTTTTAGTTCAAGATTAACTGCCACTTCCATCTTAGACTGATGTTGTGCATACTGTTTTATTGAACTAAATAAAACAAAAAAGAGAATTACAATTTTATATGTTGATTTCAAGAATTGGCGTAAAAATTATAAATATACCTAAAATTTCGTGCATAAATTTATTCATGGCTTTATGTAAAAATAGCATAAAAAAAGCTGTTTAAAAAAACAGCTTTCAATTTTTATATCGTAATAGGTGTAAATTTAACCTTATAGGTAAAATAAGTGCAGATTTTTTTAAGAATACTTAATCTTACAAAATTTATTTACCCTACAAATATTTTAGAAGTTCGGACTCAAGTCGTATTTCTTGTAGAATTTATCTAAAACATCAACAACTTCATCTTCAGTATCTACGATTTTGAATAAATTCAAATCTTCAGGGCTTACAGTTTGCATTTTTTCTACCAAAACTGTTTTTACCCAATCCAATAAACCTGACCAAAATTCAACACCAACCAAAATAATTGGGAATTTTCCAATTTTCTTAGTCTGAATCAAAGTGATTGCTTCAAACATTTCGTCAAGCGTTCCAAAACCTCCCGGCATAACCACAAAACCTTGTGAATATTTAACGAACATAACTTTTCTCACAAAGAAATAATCGAAATTCAGGTTTTTATCGTGATCGATATAAGGGTTAAAATGCTGTTCAAAAGGTAGTTCGATATTTAAACCAACCGAAGTTCCGCCGCCTAAATGTGCGCCTTTATTTCCGGCTTCCATAATTCCCGGGCCTCCTCCCGTAATTACGCCATAACCGGCTTTACTAATTTTAAAAGCAATTTTTTCTGCCAGTAAATAATATTTGTCATCTGGTTTTGTTCTCGCCGATCCAAAAATAGATACACACGGACCAATACGCCCCATGCTTTCGTAACCATTTACAAATTCGGACATGATTTTAAAAATCGCCCAGCTGTCATTTGTTCTAATTTCATTCCAGGTTTTCTGTTTTAAACTGTCCTGGATTACTTTATCCTCATCATTATCAAAATCTTCTAATCTCATTTTAGGTATTTTAATTATTTATATTTTATTAAGCTGTCATTTTAATTATAGTCATAAGAAGGAGCTTAATCCTGCTGTCCACTATATTTTTTGTGGCGAACCCCGCCACAAAAAGATGCCGTTCCCATCAGGGCTAGGGCATTAGTTTTCAATTAAACAATTGGTTATTCGAAGAATTCTTTATTAATACGTTTGTTCTTCAATTGATTTTGTAATGTTGCTTTTTACCTTTCCGGTATGTTCTGTAGTTTTAGATTCTATCAGCATAATCAAACATTCTTCTACCGATGAAACTCTATGATTCACACCTTTTTTTACAACAAACAAATCACCTTTTTTCATTGTAACAGCAGGTTCATTTTCAATTTCCATTAAAAGTTCACCATCGACAATATAAAATAACTCATCTTCATTTTCATGATTATGCCACGGAACTTCCTGACCTTTTATTTTTGCCACTTTAATATATTGATCGTTTACTTCGTCAATTATTTTAGGCGAAAAATATTGGTTTACATTACTGAATTTGTCTTTTAGATTCATAGATTATATCTTAGTCTTTTGTCAAAATGAAAAAGCGTTGACAAAAAGGGCGTACTAAATTAGTGCTTTTTTTAAGAATTGTTATAAAAATGTACATTTTTTAATTGAAATGTAACATTTCTTTGTTAGTTCTTTTGCTTGAAGATTAATAATCAATAGATTAAAAAACGATGTAGAAATAGGAATTATTTTCTTGGAATTGAATTGAGGTATATCATAAAATTTGTTGCATCAAAAATCGTCAACGGATTGAAATCCGTAGTTTGATAAACCCATCGTAAAGAAAGTTCCGTAGGAACGAAATATCGGTAGCAACGGATTTTAATTCGTTGAAAATGTCGATTTGCCCCAACAATAGAGTTCCGAAGGAACGGTTCATATTGTAGAAACGGATTTCAATCCGTTAGAGATTTCGATATAACGGATTTAATCAATTCTATTAATGAAGATATTTTACTTCAATTCTTTTTTCAAAAACTTAGCCGTATAACTTTTTTTATTTTTCGCTACTTCTTCAGGAGTTCCTTTGGCGATTAATTGACCGCCGCCTTTTCCGCCTTCAGGACCAATATCGATAATATAATCGGCAAGTTTAATAACGTCCATATTATGTTCGATAACCAAGATTGTATTTCCTTTATCAACCAGTTTATTGATAACATCCATTAAAACGCGGATATCTTCAAAGTGCAATCCAGTTGTAGGTTCATCCAGAATATAAAAAGTATTTCCTGTATCTTTTTTAGACAATTCTCCGGCTAATTTTATACGCTGTGCTTCACCACCCGAAAGTGTTGTACTTTGCTGACCAAGTGTAATATAACCTAAACCAACATCCTGAATCGTTTTTACTTTTCTGTAAATCTTCGGAATGTTTTCAAAAAACGGAACCGCTTCATCAACCGTCATATCCAAAACATCAGAAATTGATTTTCCTTTATATCGAATTTCAAGCGTTTCTCTATTAAAACGTTTTCCCTGACACGTTTCGCATTCTACATAAACATCTGGTAAAAAGTTCATTTCAATAGTTCTTACACCAGAACCTTCACAGGTTTCGCAGCGTCCGCCTTTTACATTAAAACTGAAACGCCCGGCTTTGTAACCACGAATCATACTTTCAGAAGTCATGGTAAACAAGTTTCTGATTTCAGTAAAAACTTCGGTATAAGTCGCTGGATTCGAACGCGGTGTTCTTCCAATCGGACTTTGGTCAATATCAATTACTTTATCAATATGTTCTAAACCTTCAATCTTTTTATAAGGCTGTGGTTTTTTTACACCATTAAAATAATAAGCGTTCAAAATAGGGTAGAGCGTCTCATTAATCAAAGTTGATTTTCCACTTCCTGAAACTCCTGTAACGCAGATTAATTGTCCTAAAGGTATTTCTATAGAAACATTTTTCAGGTTATTTCCTGTTGCTCCGGTTAGTTTTAAAAACTTTCCGTTTCCTTTTCTTCGCTCTTTCGGAATTTCTAATTTCATCTTACCATTCAAATATTGAGCGGTAATAGTATTTGATTTTAAAGTTTCTGCCGGAGTTCCAATACTTATAATTTCTCCACCATATTTTCCAGCTTTTGGGCCAATATCAATTACATAATCTGCAGTTTCGATCATGTCTTTGTCGTGTTCAACCACAATAACCGAATTTCCAATATCACGTAATTGCTCCAGAGATTTAATCAATTTTTCATTGTCTCTTTGGTGTAAACCAATACTCGGTTCATCCAAAATATATAAAACACCAACCAACTGTGAGCCAATTTGTGTAGCTAATCGAATACGCTGCGCTTCACCTCCCGAAAGTGATTTTGAACTTCGGCTTAAAGCCAAATAATTCAAACCAACATTCATTAAAAAGTTCAAACGATCTTTGATTTCTTTTACAACTTCAGAAGCAATTAAAAGCTGTTTATCAGTTAAATGCTTATTCAAATCCTGAAACCAAGCCGTTAAATCTGAAATATCCATATCACACAATTCGGTGATATTTTTTTCATTAACCCTAAAAAACAATGCTTCTTTTTTAAGACGAGAACCATCACAAACCGGACAATTGATTTCGTCCATGAAATCTTTTGCCCAGCGTTTTATGCTAGTTGTTGCACTTTCGTCATATTGATTTTTGATGAAGTTTGAAATTCCTTCAAAATCAATTTTGTATTCTCTTGTAACGCCTAGATCTTTTGAGTTGATGGCAAATTTATCTTTTCCTCCATACAAAATCATTTGCATAGCTTCTTCCGGAATTTTCTCAATTGGATCTGTAATTTTAAATCCAAATTTTTCTCCAATAGTTTCTAACTGTTTAAAAATCCACGAAGATTTATATTCACCAAGCGGAGCAAATCCACCGCTTTTAATAGATAATTTTGGATTTGGAATGATCTTTTTAACATTGATTTCGTGAACCGTTCCTAATCCGTTACAATGTGGACAAGCGCCTTTTGGAGAGTTGAAAGAAAATAAATTCGGTTCTGGATTTTGATATGAAATTCCGGTTGTTGGACACATCAAATTTCGGCTGAAATAACGAACTTCGTTTGTATCCTGATCTAAAATCATTAATACGTTTTCGCCATGATGCATAGCTGTATTAATACTTTCCGCCAATCGTTTTTGATTGTCTTCGGTATTTTCAATCAACATTCTGTCGACTACAATTTCAATATCGTGAGTTTTGTAACGATCTAGTTTCATTCCGGCAACCAAATCCTGAACTTCACCATTTACACGGACTTTTAAAAATCCTTGTTTGGTAATTTGCTGGAATAATTCCGCATAATGTCCTTTTCTGGCTTTAATTACTGGAGCCAAAATATTAATACGTTTGCCATTATAATCCTGAATAATCAAATCTTTAATTTGCTCATCAGAATAAGAAACCATTTTTTCGCCAGTGTTGTAACTGTAAGCGTCAGCACCACGAGCGTATAAAAGTCGAAGGAAATCGTATATTTCAGTAATAGTTCCCACAGTTGAACGCGGGCTTTTACTAGTTGTTTTTTGTTCAATTGCAATAACGGGTGAAAGTCCGTCGATTTTATCAACATCAGGGCGTTCTAATCCGCCAAGGAACTGCCTCGCATATGCAGAAAAAGTTTCTACATAACGACGCTGACCTTCAGCATAAATCGTATCAAACGCTAATGATGATTTTCCCGAACCAGAAAGGCCTGTTATAACAACAAGTTTTTCACGCGGAATAGAAATATCGATATTTTTTAGATTATGAACTCTTGCGCCAAGAACTTCAATAGTATTGTCTTTATCTAGCATAAATTTGAGCAAAACGCAAAGTTACCACTTTGATTTGTTCTTTTAGTACTAGAGTATAGAAGTTTATGTTAAAAATTGTAACAAAATAACGCTAGTCTAAACTAGCGTTTTCTTTTTCTTGTTGCCATATATTCTTCGATAGCTTCTTTGGTTGTGTACCAATTTCGGCCTTCTTTATAAGCGTCAATTTTTCCTGTTCGAGCCAGTAAACTTACATATTCCTGACCGTAAGGAGTTTCTGGTTCGCTGACAATATCTGAAATTGCCTGATAATCATAACTGCTTCCCGGCATTGCGGTTAAATATATATTTAGCGTGCGTTCAAGTGCCTGACACATCAAAAGGGTTAGTTTTTGATAATTGCCATTGTTTGCCTGATTTAGCGCTTCGTAATATTTTTTTCTATCATTTTTAAGGACAATTGCCGGTGGAAAACCGCAACGCATCAATAACAAATTCATGCTTAAACGAACGGTACGCCCGTTTCCATCAAAAAATGGATGTATCCAGACTAATTTGTGATGATAAATAGTGGCTAGTTCTATATCGTTTAAACCTAAAGGATTTGTATTGATAAAATCGATTAATTCATCTAAAAGATCTGAAACTTTATTAGCATTTGGAGGCATAAAATTAGCTCCTGAAATACGAACGCCGCCATTTCGTAAACGACCTGCAAAATCATCTTCGATAGAACGTAAATCTAAACCATGAATGGAAAGAATATCAATGCTTCGAAGTTTGTAATTATCATCTACAATTGAATATAAATAGTCAATTGCTTTATCGTGATTGTGTGTTTCAAAGTGTTCCCGAAGCGATTTTCCTTTTATAGTGATTCCTTCCTGAATTACCATTTGGGTTTCGCGCAAACTCATTGTGTTTCCTTCAATGCTGTTTGAATTGTAAGTCCATTCGAGCGATAAACTTTCACGAATTTTGTGCAAAGCGATATTGGGCAGTGGTCTGCTGTTTTGCAAATCAAGCCTTTTTTGGTATAATCGATCAAATGTTGATTGAAATTCTTCTCTGTATGTTAAGTCAATGTTCCACATAATCCTACAAAAGTACTTCTTAATATCGGATACTGCAAATTTTTAACTTATCCGATATTAAGCTTATTCTATTGTCATGGAACGAAGTTTCATTCTATAAGCCTCAAGTGCAATAGACTTTGAGATCATCCCGAAATATTTTTCATTTCGTAAAACAGGAAGAAAAGCAGTTTTAGATCTTTCGAATTTAGTCATTACAATCTCCATGCTGTCATTTGAAGAAATAGTTGCAGGAGGAGTTTTCATTACATCTTTAATCAAAGTATATTTTACGCGGTACGCATTAAATATAATTTCTCTGATATCATTAAAATGCACAACGCCAACGAGTTCTCTTTCATGATCTACAACGGCAAAAATTACTTGATTGGAGTGCGAAATAAGATCTACTAATTTACTTAAATGTTCTTCTGGAGAAACCGTTAAATAATCGGTTTGGATGATGGTATCTATATCTAAAGTCGATAAAATATTAGAGTCTTTATTGCTGGTAAAAGCATGTCCTTTTTTTGCCAGATTTTTTACGTCAAGCGAATATTTTTCAAAACGTTTTGAAATCGCAAAACTAATTGATGAAACAATCATAAGCGGAATCATCAAACCGTAACCTCCAGTAATTTCTGCAATAAGGAAAATCGCGGTAAGTGGCGCATGAAATAATCCGCTCAAAATTCCGGCCATTCCAACCATTGTAAAATTACTGATGGGTAATTTTGCTAAACCGGTAAGAATGATAAATTTAGAAAAGAAATAACCTAAATAAGATCCTAAAAATAGGGAAGGAGCGAAGTTTCCTCCATTTCCACCGCTTCCAATTGTAAGTCCAGAAGCAAATACTTTTATCATCATCGTACAGCCCACAAAAAGCAATAAAACCCATTGGTTATTTCTCCAGCTGGCAAATAAGGTATTATCTAATAATTGTCCGGGATCACTTTCTGATAGGATTTTGATACTTTCGTAACCTTCACCAAACAATGTTGGAAATATAAAAATAAGAAGTGCCAAAAGCGATGAACCAATCAGGGCTTTTTTATAAGGACCCATTTTTAGTTCTGAAAAATAATGCTCTACTTTTTGAAAATTTCTAGAATAATAAACGGCAATTGCGCCCGTTAAAACGCCTAAAACTACATAAAAGGGAATATTATGATAATCAAAAGTTTCTTGTTTTTTGAAAGATAAAAGAATGCTTTCATCCAGCACAATTGCTGAAACCAAAGCTCCGGTCGCTGCCGAAATCATAATTGGCGTAAAGGCCGAAATACTAACATCGACCAAGAGAACTTCTATCGCAAAAAGAACTCCGGCAATAGGAGCATTAAAAGCTGCCGCAATTCCCGCCGCAACCCCACAGCCAATCAGCAAAGTTCTGTCTTTATAAGCTAATTTATAATTCTGCGCATAGTTGGAACCAAAGGCAGCTCCCGTAATCACAATTGGGCTTTCTAAACCTGCAGAGCCTCCTAAACCGACAGTCAAAGAGCTTGTAACAATCTGCGCATACATTTGCTTTTTCGGGATTATACTTGCCTTTTTAGCAACAGCATATAAAATTTGCGAAGTTCCTTTTTGAATGGTTCCGTTTAAAACTTTTTTGACCACCAAAACAGTCAGTAAAATACCAATTATAGGCAGGATACTATTAATGAAACCTAATTTTAAAATTCCGCTAAGATAAGTTGCAAATGAAAAAACACTATGGGCAAATGTTTTTAAAATAATTACCGCAAACGCACAGGAAATTCCGACCAAAACACTGGATAAAAAAATGAATTGCTTTGGTGTCAAAATAGATTGAGCCATAGCAATAATGCTTTCTAATCTTCGAAAAAGTTTCTTTATCATTGTGTTTTTAAAAAGTTACGGAGAATGCAAATTTAGCTTTAAACATTCGATTTTGTCAAATTTTTCTACTAAAATCTTTTTTGCTTTAAAATCCCGCAGCTTTGTCATCACCACGAAAATCGGCGCCTCCTTCAAGAGTATTGTCTGGAAGAACCAAAATTGCATCTACTTTACCAATTACAGGTGTCGTTTTTTCGTTGATCAAATATCCTTTTGCTTTTAAACTTTCGATTGTATTATAATTGAACGTATTTGGCTCAAATGTAATAAGATCCGGAAGCCATTGATGATGAAAACGAGGTGCGTTTACAGCTGCCTGCATGCTTAAATTATATTCGTAAACATTTAGAATAGTCTGCAATACAGATGTTATAATGGTAGACCCTCCTGGAGAACCTACTACCATAAAAAGTTTTCCGTTTTTCTCTACAATAGTTGGCGTCATAGAGCTTAGCATTCTTTTTTGAGGGGCAATACTGTTCGCTTCGTTTCCAACTAATCCAAACATATTTGGCGATCCCGGTTTTGCACTAAAATCGTCCATTTCGTTGTTTAAGAAAAAGCCTAATTCATCACAATAATATTTAGATCCAAAGCCGTCATTTATTGTTGTAGTTGCAGAAACGGCGTTTCCGAATTGATCGACAATAGAATAATGTGTTGTTTCGGTACTTTCGTTATACGTAATTTTTCCTTCTTTTATTTCTGATGATAATGAAGCTTTTTCAGAATCAAAATTGGACATTCTTTCTTTTAAATAAGAATCTGATAAAAGCCCCTTAATTGGAATTTTTACAAAATCAGGATCTCCTAAAAACTGGCTTCTATCGGCATAAGCTCTTCTTTCTGCTTCAACAATTACCTGAATAGATTGTTCTGAATTATGTCCCATTTTAGATAAATAAAACGGAGAAATCATTTTTAGAATCTGTGCAAGGCAAATACCGCCGCTGCTTGGAGGAGCCATCGAAGTAATTTTTAAATCTTTGTAATCAAACTGCAATGGGTTTCTCCATTTTGCTTCGTAAGATGCTAAATCTTTAAGCGTAATAATGCCGCCTTTTTTCTTAAGATAATCGACTAAAACCTGAGCCGTTTTACCTTTGTAGAATTCGTCTTTACCACCTTTTAAAATTCGTTTAAGTGTACTGGCAAGTGCAGGATATTTGATTGTATCGCCTTCTTTGAATTTTCCGGCCATTAAGGTTGTAGGTCCATTTGCTTTTATTATAGCATCACGATAATTTTCAAGCTGTTTTTGCTGTTTTAAAGTTACTACAACACCTTTTTCTGCAAGTGCAATAACTGGTTTCAGGATTTCTGAAATTGGCAGAGAACCAAATTTTTTATGAACGGCAAAAACTCCGGCGATGGTTCCGGGAACACCAATTGCTAAAGGAGTTTCGGTACTTTTTCCGGGAATTACATTTCCGTCTTTGTCCAGGAACATATTTTTTGTTGCGGCAAGCGGTGCTTTTTCACGGTAATCTAAACTTCCAACTTCGCCATTTGCTTTTCGGTAAACCATAAATCCTCCGCCGCCAAGATTTCCGGCATATGGATAAGCTACTGCAAGAGCCAGTTCGGTTGCGGCCATGGCATCAAATGCATTACCGCCTTTTTTCATTATTTCTACACCAATTTTTGATGCTTCGGCACGGGCCGAAACGACCATTGCTTTTGAAGCTGTTAAACCAGTTGGTGCTGCTGTGTTTTGTGCAAAACTGTAAAGGGATATAAAATAAAATAGAAGTGAAATTTTTTTCATAACAAGAACATATTTTATAAAATGGTTAGGTTTATAAGGAAAGTAATTTTTGTTTGGCTTGTTGTTGAATATCCTCAAAAAAGAGAGTGAATTCCTGTTCAAATTCGGTGTAAAATTCTTTTAATTCTTCGCTGGCAAACTGCATTTTTGAAACATTTCTTGATCTTCTGTCCATTTGGGTTAAAATTTGATGGATTCCTTCGACAGTTCTGTAACTTAAAAGCCAGTTTCTTTCTATCATATAAGGCATTAAACCTTGGGTTTTTTCGGTTAAAACACCATAATTTTCGTGGAGTGAATTGTAAAAACGATTAATGAAATCTTCTAATTTTTCATCTGAATAATTTGCCCAGTTTTTGGCTAAAAAATGATCGTAAACAATATCTATAATCACTCCGGAATAATGATGGTATTTTTCGTGAAGACGTCTTGTGCTTTGTCTAAAAACATCGTGAGAGTCTGTGTAAGTGTCTATAAAACGGTGTAAAAGAATTCCTTTTTGAACATCTTGCGGAAAATGCTCAAACTTTTTTCCGCGAATGCCATCGGCCATAAAATTGCCAATTTTGATTAAATCATTATCACCGGAAAGATATATATGGGCTAAGAAATTCATTTTTTCTAAAGTTGCTAAGGTTCTGAGTTACTCAGTCACTAAGTTATTTTAGTAAATGTATAAAAACTTTTTTAAATCATTTTGTTATAAAATAGTCAGTATTTTACTTAAATTTTTATGGTATTAAAAAAACATTAGCATCTTATCATCCAAGAAGCTTGTCAATTGTGATAAAATAATCAGAGATTCTACCTGAATATTTACAGTAGAAAAAAAACTTAGCCTCATAGCACCTCAGAACCTTAGTAACTTTTTTATATTTGTAATAAAATAACCATAACTCACAAAGATGACTTTAATAAAATCGATTTCAGGAATACGAGGAACAATCGGTGGAAAAGTGGGAGATAACCTGACTCCAGTTGACGCTGTAAAATTTGCATCGGCATACGGAACTTTTCTTAAAAACAATACTTCAAAAGAAAAACTAACAGTTGTAATAGGCCGTGATGCTAGAATTTCAGGCCCAATGATTCATAATCTTGTTGTAAATACTTTAATAGGTTTAGGAATTAATGTAATTGATCTTGGACTTTCGACAACGCCTACGGTTGAAGTGGCGGTTCCTCTTGAAAAAGCAGATGGAGGGATTATTTTAACGGCATCTCATAATCCAAAACAATGGAATGCTTTAAAATTATTAAATGAAAAAGGAGAATTTTTAAGCGGCGATGATGGCGCGAAAATTCTTGAAATTGCCGAAGCCGAAGCTTTTGATTTTTCTGATGTTGATAATCTTGGAGAAATTACACTGAATGATGCTTACATGGATATTCATATTGATGAAGTATTGAATTTACCTTTAGTGGATGTTCAGGCTGTAAAAGATGCTAAGTTTAAAGTTGTTGTGGATGGCGTGAATTCTTCTGGAGGAATTATTATCCCGAATTTATTAGAACAAATGGGCGTTGAAGTGGTAAAATTATACTGCGAACCAAACGGACATTTTCCGCATAATCCAGAACCTTTAAAAGAGCATTTAACGGATATTTCTGAATTAGTTGTAAAAGAAAAAGCTGATTTAGGAATTGTGGTTGATCCAGATGTTGATCGTTTAGCTTTTATTAGTGAAGATGGTGAAATGTTTGGTGAAGAGTATACATTAGTTGCCTGTGCAGATTATGTTTTGAGTAAAACTCCGGGAAATACAGTTTCGAATATGTCTTCGTCACGTGCATTGCGTGATGTTACAAACGGACACAACGGAAAATATGAAGCAAGTGCAGTAGGTGAGGTGAATGTTGTTGAATTAATGAAAAAGAATAATGCAGTTATTGGAGGTGAAGGTAACGGCGGAATTATCTATCCTGAATTGCATTACGGACGTGACAGTTTGGTGGGAGTTGCTTTGTTTTTAACGCATTTAGCAAATAAAAAAATAGCAGTTTCGGCATTGAGAGCTTCTTATCCGGAATATTATATGAGCAAAAACAAAATCGAATTGACTCCTCAAATTGATGTTGATGCTATTCTAACTGCTATGACAGAGAAATATAAAAACGAAGATATTTCGACAATTGACGGTGTAAAAATTGATTTTGCTAATGAATGGGTTCATTTAAGAAAATCGAATACGGAACCAATTATTAGAATTTATACAGAAGCGCCTTCGCAAAAAGAAGCTGATACTTTAGCACTTCGTATTATTGATGAAATAAAAGAGATTGCAGGAATTTAATTTTTGCGAGACTAAATAAAAAAGCGCCTTTCGAATTTATGGAAGTCGCTTTTTGTATAGTTAAAACTTAGTTCTTTATAATTTTCATTGATTTGTTAATTGAACCATACGAAACGTTTACGATATAAACTCCGGCGGCTAATTTATCGCCAATCTTAATATCTTCGTTTGTAGAGTAATCATTAGAAGAAAAACATACACTTCCTTTCATATCCACTATTTTTAGAGATATAGGTTCTGTTGTAAATGATTTTATATGAAGTGTAGACTCAACTTTAATTGGGTTTGGATAAATCGTAAAAGAATCATTTTCTGCTTTTGGATCATTTACGCCTAAGTTTCCTGAAGCCACATCAATATAATTAAAATTCATATCGCTTGATTTGAACTTAATTTTCAAATAAACTTCGCCTTTTGGTAATGTAACTCCGTTTACAACTTTGTCTGCATACGTTTGATATCCACCAGTTACAGGAAACGTTTCATCTGTTTTTACTACAACATCATTAACCAGAATATCAAATTTTCCCGGAATAGTTGGCGATGCCACTCTAAACGTTAAGTTATAAGTTCCCGCATTGGCAACATTAAGCATAAATTCGTTCCAGTCGCCGCTGTCTATAAAACATACATTTTGTCCTGTTCCAGAATCTGTTGTGTTTTGAAGTCCCGTTCCTTTTCTTCTGTAATGTTGATTAGCTGTAATTCTTCCCGGAACATTTAATTTTTTTGTCGTATAACTAACATTGATATATTCTGTTCCTATTGGTTTTAAAACACCACTTGTTGGGCTTAATAATTGCCCTTCCTGCATATCTGTCCAGTCTGCGGGTACTCGGCCTGTAAACCAAGAATATCTGTAAATATCCGGATCGTTTTCAAAACTATTCAGAATTTGTTTCATAAATGCTGTTTTATCAGCTGCACTCTGAATAACTCGGTTTGCAAATTCGGTTACCCAAACTGGGCGGTTGTACTTTTTTAAAAGGCTTGTTACGCCAATAACAGAGCCAGCTGTATTATCATAAGTATGAAAGGCAATGTAATCGACTTTACAATTGGGGCACAAAAGAAAAAATTGATCATGCCATGCAGTGGGACTGCTGATGTTGGCATAACTCTTATTAGGATCATTAAAGGCTGGAGATGCGCTTACGATTTCTAAGTTTTTTGCAGCGGCAACTTTTTCTACGTTTACCCATGCATCAACAGCTTCCTGAGGAGATAAACGAGCGCCGTCATTAAAGTTAGGTTCGTTAAAGGCTAATAAATATTTAGCACCTGGTTTAATTTTGTTTATAAAGTTTTGTACGTCTGCATCGCTTAGTTTTCCCCAAATCATTGGAACATATTCAACTCCAAGAGTTGCGTAATTCGCATTAACGTCATTTTCAGGAAGTGAATCCCAATTGTACCACCAGGAAACTCCTGGTTTAAGCGCTAATAAATCTGCCGTTGAATTATTTCCATAAGCAATTCCGCGTTTCGGACTTTGTGCAAATGCTGTAATTGAAACGGTTATTAGCAAAAATGTAAAAAGTAAATTTTTAATCATGATTAAAATTTTGGTAAGGTTTTTTTATTCGATTTAGTTAACTTCAAATTTATGTGGTTTGTATAGTTTTTAAGTCAAAAAAAAATATTACAAAAACCCATCAAAATGTATTTTAAAGTCTTTAAAAACCTTGTGATGAAGATTTGCAGGTTTCATTAAAAAAGAAAATCCAAAAAGCAAAACTTACTTTTTGGATTTTCTTTTGTATATTATTTGTCCACGCGATGTTTCCATCTTTTATGTGTCCATAGATAAAATTCAGGAGCTTCAAGAATTTGTTTTTCTACTTCTTTCAAGTATTTTTCTGTAATGTCAAAATTTTTATAATCATGCGGATTATCAGCAATGGATAAAAATGTGGCTTCATAATATCCTCTTGAAACCTTTTTTACTTTTACCATTATTACACTTAAATCATATTTTTTTGCCAGCATTTCGGCTCCTGTATGTACAGGAACTTCAATACCCATAAATTTCATCGAATGAAAAATTCTGTCCAGTTTAGGCGATTGATCACTTGCTAGTCCGTACATGCTTAGTTTTCCGTCACGCTGATTTTGGGCCATTGTTGGAATCGCTTTTCTTGTCTCAACTAATTCAGTATCGTATTTAGAACGGATTTTTCGAATCAATTTATCAAAATAAGGATTGGCAATTTTTTTATAAACTGCAATTCCCTGAAAGCCAATTTTAGGATTTATTGTTAAAAGCCATTCATAACTTGCATAATGTGAAGCGACAAGAATTACACTTTTACCTTGTCTGGCATAATCCTGAACTAATTCAATATTGGTTACATGGAATCGTTTTTCCATTTCTTCGGGTGTGATGCTCAATGTTTTTACCATCTCTAAAAACATATCACACATGTGGTGATAGAATTTTTTCTCAATGACTTTTCTTTCAGCTTTGCTTAAATGAGAAAAGGTAAGCGCCAGATTTTCGCGTACTACACTTTTACGGTATCTAATAACTCTGTAAACGAGAAAGTATACGAAATCTGAAAATAAATAAAATAAGCGAAATGGGAGTATAGAGATTAGCCAAAGTAAAGGGAAGGCTATTATATAAACAATAAATTGCATCTAAATTTTTTTTCTACAAATATAATGTAAAAATGAATAAGCTCGATATTTTGGATTCTCATCAACTTATGTTTGATATTGTTTATCTTTACCCTTCACATTAAATATTATTTATGAATACCATTTTAATTGGAATTATAGTGGCCAATGTACTGATTAGCTATAAAGGTTTTAACGATCTTTATTTTTTTAGAAAATACGAATTTCATGTTGGAAGCATCCGTGCCGGAGAACAAATCAGAATGCTTTCGTCTGGTTTTTTGCATGCCGATTTTATGCATTTAGCCTTTAATATGCTTACACTTTGGTTTTTTGCACCTGTAGTTTCTCAATGGCTTGGTAATCTTTCTTTCGGTTTGATTTATTTTGGAAGTTTAATCTTCGGAAGTTTATTAACGATGCTGTTTCATAAAAACGATTACAGTTATCGTGCTGTTGGAGCATCTGGAGCGGTAACAGGAGTTTTGTATTCAGCCATTTTACTTCAGCCTGATATGACACTTGGAATTTTTGGTATAATTCCAATTCCAGCATATCTTTTTGGAATTCTTTATTTATTATATTCTATTTATGGAATGAAGGCGAAAAATGATAATATTGGACATACTGCACATTTTGGAGGCGCAATTGGCGGATACTTAATTACTTTAATAAAAGAACCTTCGTTAGTTTATGATCAAACATTTATTGTTGTTTTACTTTTAGTGCCAATTTTGATTCTTTTTGGAATGGCTAAATTGGGGAAATTATAATGTTGGCATAACTTTTGAAATGTCTTGATCAATAACTTAAAATATCACAGAAATGAGAAAACTAGTATTATTTTTAACAATCATGTTTATGACTATGTCTTACGGCCAGGAAACCAAACAAATTCCTCAAATTAATGTAAATGGGGAAGGAAAAGTAAAAGTAGCACCTGATCAGGTTTGTATTTCAGCTACGGTTGAAACAAAAGGGAATAATGCTAAAGATGTCAAAAAGCAAAATGACGAAAAAATGGATGCGGTTTTAAAATTCATCAAAAAAATGAATCTTCCAACTGCAGATTTCAAAACAAAACAAGTTGCACTTAATCCGCAATACGATTACGAGAAAAAGAAAACAAGCTACAATGCAACACAAACTGTAGAAATCGTTTTAAAAGATTTGTCTAAATATGATGAATTGATGGAAGGATTGGTTCAGCAAGGAATTAATCGTATTGACAGAGTTTCTTTTGAATCTTCTAAATTGACATCATTACAATCAGAAGCTAGAAAATTAGCGATGAAAGATGCTAAAGCAAAAGCAGAAGATTACGTTTCAGTTTTAGGTCAAAAAGTAGGTAAAGCTTATATTATTTCAGATAATTCACAAATTTATCACCCACAGCCAATGTATGCAGCTATGAAGTCAATGGCTGCTGATAATGCAGGAGCTGAAAACGAAACATTAGCAATTGGAGAAATCGAAATTACAGCAAATGTTAGTGTAAGTTTTATTTTGGACTAAATAATTTAAATTCCAAATAATATAAAAATCCAAATTCCAATTTTTACGATTGGGATTTGGATTTTTTTTTAAATCAATGAAGATTAATCTTTCTAACTTTGATAAAGTCAAAATATATTGATAATGCTAAAAGAAGATTGTAATAATATGCTGGAACAGTTTTGTAGTCATTTAGATTTTTTTCATAAAATTACTTCGGAAGATAAAAATACTATTGGGCAATATTTAGAATATAGAAGTGTAAAAGAAGGTGAGATTTTAATTGAAGAAAATAAAATTGCAAACGAAATCTTTTTTGTCTGCAATGGCGTATTGAAAATTACGAGTGTTAGTGATAAAGGAAATGATGTTATCCATTTCTTTTTCGGCGAAAATCATTTTTGTACTATTTTAAAAAGTTTTACCGAAAATACTGTATCTCCAGATATTGTTCAGGCGGCTTGCGATACCGATATAATTGTTTTGGAAAGAACTAAACTAGAATCTTTAATTAAAGATTTACCTTATTTTAAACCAATGCTGGATACTATTTTTCAGCAAGCTCTGCTTAATAAAGTAGAACTACGCAATTTTTATCTTGGTACAGATGCAACATCGCGTTATCAAAAATTTATAGAGCGACAACCCAATATCGCCTCCAGAGTATCACAAACTGATATTGCTGCTTATCTTGGCATTGCCAAACAATCCTTAAGCAGAATTAAAAAAAATGCGTTCTAAATTTCCTTTTTAACATTTGTTAAATCCATTCCGTAAGTGACTTTTTACTTTTGTTCGACTTAAAAATAGTCAACAAAATAAAAAGGAAAAAATGGAAAATCTAAAAGGAAAAAAGGTAGTTATAATAGGTGGAAGTGCCGGAATTGGTTTGGGTACAGCAAAATCAATAGCGTTAAAAGAAGCAAATGTAATTATTGCTTCCAGTAATCAAGAGCGTATAGACAAAGCTTTACAGGAAATAAAAGGTCAGGCAAGTGGACAGGTTATTGATGTAACTGATGAATTACAAGTCAAAAGTTTTTTTGAAAAAATTGGCACATTCGATCATTTGATTTTTACTGCTGGTGAAAATATTATGCTTTCAAATGTTGAAGATACTGCTTTAGAAACAGCTAAAAATTATTTTAACATTCGTTATTGGGGCGCTTTTACAGCTGTAAAATATGCAGTGCCGTTTATCAATTCTACAGGTTCAATTGTACTAACAAGTGGTATTGCAAGCAACAGACCTAATAAAGGCTGGGCTTTAGGCGCCAGTATCTGCGCAGCGATGGAAGGCTTTTCAAGAGCAATGGCTATGGAATTAGCACCAATAAGAGTTAATATCGTTTCGCCTGGAGTTGTAAAAACAGAACTTTGGGGCGGTATGTCTGAAAGTGAGAGAAATGAAATGTATACCAATATTGGAAACGCACTGCCTGTAAAAAGAGTAGGCGAGGCCGAAGATATTGCTAAAACATTTGTGTATTTGCTGGAGCAGGAATACGGCACAGGACAGACTTTAATTATTGATGGAGGAACTTCATTAGTATAATTTCAATCCAAATTAATTTATTAGATAAAGGGAGCCAATGAACATTTTCAAAGGCTCCTTTATCAATATTTGTGCATCCACTTTCAGCTTTGCATTAAAAAAGTTTCGGGTTCAGAATCATCTTCATTTTCCAGTTCTTCCCAATCATTTTCGTCGTATTCAGATTCCATATCATCGTCAAGGAATTCATCTTCAAGATCATCCAGTTCAAGATTGAAATGTTTATGCGATGTTAAGGTGTTGGAAAGGTTTCCCTGCAGATAATCATCATAATTTAAAAGCAGCTGTTCTTCGTAAGAAGTTGTATCGCCTGTAGATTCTTCTGGTATATAATAGTAATCGTCAAAAATCATAATAGAGAGGTTTAAATTTATAGTTTAAGATTTATCTAACTTTTTCAATTAGAATAACTTAAAATTAAATTTTTTTACTGCTATATATTTTATACAATTTTGAGAATCAGTTACTAAATTCTCATTTTTACTATAAATTGATTAATTACTCTTTCCAGGGAGAATGCAAAATACAATCACAAAAATTCTTGCGATGAAAATTCGGAATCATGTAAGCACAGACATCGGCTTTTATGTTTCCAAAAGTAGTTTCTGTTTTGTGTTCAAATCCGCTGAAAAAAGTTGGAATAATTTTATTCTTGAAATCATCACGAGGGAAAGCGTCCAGAATTTCAATTCTGTTTTGTTCGCTTAAATGTTCATATCCTTCACCCATAACATCCAGACCAACTCCAGAATACATAAGCGCAACTTCTGGTTCTTTATGTTCCGCAATACCAATTGTAGTATGCAGTGCAATAGTATCCCAAACTAATTGAAGTGATTCTTTTGGTAAATTATGGCTTTTTAGGAAATCTCTCGCCGCATTGGCACCGTCTACTTCAAAACGTAAATCTGTGCTGCTGTAATGTTTTGTTAAACCCAAATCGTGAAAAACGGAAGCCACATACAATAATTCTTCATCATATTTAAGCTGTTTTCTTTTTCCGTTTAAAGAAGAAAATAAAAATACACGCAACGAATGATTGTAGATAAATTCTGTACCGTGTTCTAATAAAAGTTCTGTAGCCTGCTGTGCAATAGAACTATCCGGAATAATTATTCCTGCAACTGTTTTTAGTTTGTTTACTGACATGATAATTTGTTTTTTTTCAAAGGTATCGTGAGAAACTTGTTTGAGGAATGTCAAATTGCGTTAAGCGCATGTCAAAAACTACGGGATTATTGTTAAGGAATTAATTTCCAATATTTAAAAAAAGTAACCTGTATTCATGAGGAGAAACCTGAGCATTCTTTTTAAAGAAATGACTGAATTGCTCTGCGGTAGTAAAATTGAGTTGAAAAGCAATTTCTTTTACTGGGTTAGAAGTAAACTGCAGCGCTCTTTTTGCTTCGGCGATAATTTGTCCATTTATTAATTCTTTTGCGCCTCTGTTACTGCAGCGTTTGCATAAATCTGTTAGTTTACGTGCTGAAATTCCTAACAGATCTGCATAATCTGCGACTTCTCTGGACGTTTTATAGTTCTTGCTGATTAATTCTAAAAACTGTGCATAGGTTTGATTCTCGTAGCTGTCAAATCCTTTTGAGAGTGAATGATTTACGTTTGCAATCTTAATCATTATAATTTTCAGATACGCAGCCAAAGCATCTAATTGATTGATGTATTCCTCTTTTTGGTATTCATACCACAAAGATTTAAAAATTGAAATAAGTTCAATATTATCTTGATGGTTCAGCGGAATTGTTTGATTGGCAGAAGCATTATTAAACAAAACAGCCTTGCAGTTGTTGGCGCTGGAAGGTGTTCTTTCCCAAAAACAATCTCCAAAACTAAGCTCGTATGCGGTAAATTTTGTTTCGGAATTAAAACTTATAAACTGTCCTTTTGCTGCTACAAATAGTTGTGAAGATGATATTTGAAAAACCTGATCGTCAATTATTATTTCTCCCTTGCCGGATTCAATTAGTAAGATTCGGTTATAAACAAGTCTGTACGTTGATTTTTGCTCGTATTTTTTGTCTTCAAGAAAGTGTATCGAGAATGAATTTTTAATCTCTTCTTCTACAACCAAATTTGATATAGAAAGCATAATTTTTGACGTAATTGTTTAGAAAAGCGATAACAAAGGTCAAAGGTAGTTAGAAATTTTTTGAACAACCGTATTAGATCATATCAAATGGCAAAGATTAAAATAAGGTTCGATGGAAATTTTCATAATAAATAGCAATCAACAATTCGGCACCATTTGCAGATGCTAAATCGATCAGACTTATTTCACAAAGTGCATCTATTCTGCACATTTGATCTTTAGTCGATTTTACTTTGCCCACAGCTTTATCAAAAATGGCAATGTTTTCAATTGCATTTTTTATTATGGTAATCAATTGTTTAAAATCATCTGGAGATAATTTACTTTCTTTTACATAATTTTCTAATCGGGCGCCTTCTCTGTAATGCGGATAATTTTCTAATCCCATAAAAGTCAGCATCCAGACTTTATTATAATTCCATATTGTTTTAATAATTCCAATATAATCTGCTATCAGTTCATCATGCAGGTTATTAGTGGCTTGTCCGTATTTTTTGAGCGTATATAAATGCGTTAATTCATGCTCTTTTCGAATAGAAATAGAATATGAAATCCATAAATCTTCCTCCAGTCCTAATTGACTTGCTGGTACATTACTGTAAGGTTTTGTACTTAAAATGATCAATTTATCTTTATACAAAGATTTGTTGGGCATAATATTGTTTGTAAACTCGGTATTCCAGTCTCCAAAAGGATTGTTCTGCAGCCAGTTTTTTTTAATGATATTAAACCGTTTAGAGTTATTAAGACCATTTAATAACACAGCTCCCATTGATGCAGGAATAGGCAAAGGATTGTTTTTATGTATTATGGACTGTAGTATTTTTACAAAATCTTCTTTATTAGGAATGGTTAAAACCGGGATTTTGCCTGTAATACTTTGGTGAAGTTCTAAACTGATATTTTTTGTGTCTTCTAATTTTATGTAAGAAGTTAATTTTATATCGTTTGTTGTTCCTTTTAAAAGCATGTTGTTATACAATTCGGCTTTATCAATTTCTTTATCAATTAGAAAATTTAATGGCGGATAACATTCTTTTAGCGCATTAAAAATGTCTTTTCCATTTGAAAAATTCATTAAAAAATCTTCCCAGAATTGAATTTCCGGGCCTTCGGTAAAAGTAGAAACGCTGCAGTCATCATTTAAAGGAAACTTATTAAAAAGATAGGCTTTAAGTTTGTCTGATAAATCAATTGATGCAACTTGATCAATTGGTTCTGGGAGAAATGAATTATTCATGATCATTACGAAATTTGGCGTTTTGCCAGTTGTGTAAATATGCCATCTTGCTGCATTAACTCTTCATAAGTGCCACATTCTTTGATTTCTCCTTGGTCCAGAACATAAATACGATCTGCGTTTTTTATGGTGCTTAATCTATGTGCGATCACAATACGTGTAGCCTGAAGTTTGTCTAAACTTTCGGCTACAATATTTTGGGTTCTGTTATCGAGAGCACTTGTGGCTTCATCCATAAACAGTAATCTTGGTTTATGCACAATGGCTCTTGCAATCATAAGTCGTTGTCTTTGTCCGCCAGAAAACGTTCCAGCACCTTCACTAACAAGAGTGTGCATTTCCATTGGCATATTCTTAATATCTTCTTCCATTCCGGCCATACGAGCGGCATCCCATGCATCATCTAAGGTTAATTCAGAATTCCCGACAATATTTTGATAAATGCTGCCGGCCATCAATGCTCCATTTTGAAGTACAACACCAATCTGTCTTCTAACTAGCTCTTTGTTCATGGTGTCAAAAGTATTTCCATCATAATATATAGAACCCATTTCAGCATGTTCAAATCCTAAAAGCAGTCTCATGATAGTTGATTTTCCGGAACCCGAAGGGCCAACAAAAGCAACCATTTCGCCTGGCTTAATTTTGAAAGTAATATTTTTTAAAATCAAAGGCTGATTTTCGTTGTATCTAAACGAAACGGAATTCATTTCAATATCTCCAGCCAATTCGCCCGGATCAATACTCTGATCCATAGATTCTGCTTCTTCTTCTAAAATTGGTTTTACCCTTTCATACAGCGGAATAACATTTAAGGAAGTTATAAATGCCATGCTTAATCTTAAACTATCTCCTAAAAATTTATTAAAAGCAGTAATAAATGCCATAAATGAACCTACAGAGATCATGTTTGCTCCCGGAGCTGCAGGATTAAGGACGCTGTAATAGATGAAAGAGAAAAAGAAAATACTGGTAAACAGGGGATAGGAGCTATTGAAAATTTCAACAAAATTTTGATAACTGCCTGAACTGAATCCTAGTTGTTTTAGTTTTGAAAATTTCTCTGCCCACAGCGTAAAAACTCTTCGTTCTCCGCCTGTTATTCTTATTTTGCTTATTCCCGATAAAAATTCAAAAAGAAAACCCTGAATTTCTCCCTGATATTTAGAAACTTCCCGATCGTATTTTAATTTTAAGCAGCCCATAGTTATCATAAAAACAACAGCGATTACAGCTAAACCTACACCAATCCAGGCTAAACTAGAGTCGTAGTAAAAAAGAAGGATTAGATTTACGAAGGAGAATGCTCCGCTTAATACTGCCGTCATTAAGGTGCTTGAAAGTATTTGTCGTATCGAATTGATACTCAAAACTCTATTGGTAAGATCTCCTGCGGTATATTTTTTATAAAAAGTTACAGGTAATCGCAATATATAATCCATTACACCTGCCTGAAGGTTAATACTGGACTTTGATTCTACCCGCATTTGCAATACGCCTTGTGCAAGCTGAAGTCCGGCTGTTACCAAAGCGATTATGATCATGATAGTAAAAATTTCTAAATGTATAGACCTGTCTGCGGTAGGAATAACATCATCAAAAATAACTCCTGATAAAATAGGGATTAACAACCCAATCAGGCTTCCTGCAAATGAAGCCAGAATTAATAATTTGGCATCTTTTTTAACGCCATTCATAGCAAAATTTAATACCTTTTTCATGGAATCCATTTTTACATCGAATCCAGAAAAAAACATATAGCCAATTGGTTCTAAAGAGTCTGCTATTTCGTTGTTGACAATTGACTCAGAGCCATCGGTTAAATTTTTTATTAAATAAGAACTCGATGTTTTTTGTATAAGCGCAACGGGTTCGTTTTTTTGTTTGGTAAAGGCCAGTAAATGCCCGTTTTCTTCTTTCCACCAGGCATCTCTTAAAATAATTTTTCGGACTCTTATTTTAGAACTTTTCGCAATGGCATACAGGAGGTTTTTTGCACTGGTTTCGTTTGCATCAATATGTTTGGGTTCTTCAAATTTAAATTGGCTGTGATCTGCAATAACCTGACATGTTGAATATAATACACTTTGCTTATTTAGTTTTGAAGCGGTTACATGCGGTATACTTTTTTTACTGCCTGTTACTATAGATTTTATTTTTTCTAGCGTGTTTTTTAACTCATCTTCTTCACTGACAAGTTTAGCATTAAAATGTTCGTTTTCAAAAATACTATTGTTTTCTATTGTTCTAGCAAGCTGCGTATAAAAGTAGGATTGTATTTTTTCTAAAGAAATCAAAAGATTAACTTCTTCCTCGATAACTTCTCTGGTGCTTAGTATTTTAATTTCTGTTTGGTCAGATAGGGATTTTACCCATAATTTATTTGATACCGGAATTGGAAAATTAGAAGTATCATCAAAATTCACAACAATATCAGATGAAAAGGCAGAAAGACTTCCACGATTTAAGTTTACCCAGTTTATGCCGTGTGAAGGATATGCAATCGTATTTTCTTTTAAATTTATGATATTAAAATCATCAAGCGCAGTATAGACTCTTGGTGCGTTTTGAAAATTTAATTCAGAAGATGTTTTGGATATCCATTTATTGATCAGATTTTTCAAAAAGAAAGGATCAATATTCAAAAGGTCACTTTTTTGAATTGCCAGTAATTTAGCTTCATTCGAATAAACGATTAATCTAATATTTTCGGTACAATCCTGAGGTAATAAACTAAATAGTAATTCGCCTTGTTTTGCAGCATACAGGAATTTTAAAGGGCATAGATATTCTCCGTCTTCATCAATTTTAGTATGAAACACATTTACTTCACCCGAAATAACCATCCAGAAACTGTCTGTACTATTTAGAACCAATGGATTTTCAACGCCTATATGTATTTTCTCTTTCACTGACATGGTATTAAATTTATTTTGATTCGATCAAATGTGCATAAACGCCATTTTGTTTTAGCAATTCCTGATGAGAACCACGTTCGACTATTTTTCCAAACTCCATAACTATTATTTCGTCGCAATCAATAATAGTGCTTAGTCTGTGCGCTACAATAAGGCAGGTACAGCCTCTTTTCTTGATATTATCCATTACCGTTTTTTCAGTAGTTGGATCAAGGGCGCTGGTGGCTTCATCCATAACTAAGATAGTCGGGTTACCGGATAAGGCTCTGGCAATTTCTATACGCTGACGCTGTCCGCCGCTAAAATTGGTTCCGCCTTCCATTACATGACTATCATAACCGTCACTTCTGGCAGAAATAACATCGTGAATCGCCGCATCTCTTGCAGAATTTATAATGTGTTTTTCTGAAATCATAGAATCCCAAAAAGAGATGTTTTCTTTAATTGTGCCATTAAATACAATAACATCCTGATCGACTACGGCTAATGAACTTGTAATAATGTTTCTTGCTATGGTTTCTCTGTTTTTTCCATCCAATAAAACTTCACCTTTCCACGGATCATAAAGTCCCGAAGCAATTTTGGCTACTGTTGATTTTCCACTTCCGGAACCTCCTACTAAGGCAACTCTGCTTCCGGGTTTTAATTTTAAATTGAAATTTTCTATTAATGCCGGCATTGTTGTGTTATACCCAAATGTGACATCTTTCATTTCAAAATACCCAATCAGTTTGTTTTTAGGAATTTCGTTATGATCGGACTGTGAGTTTTGATTGGATTCTTTTTCTCTAAACTGATTATCAATTTCATAATTCAATACATCATCTATTCGGCCCATGTCACTTTCTGTTTCGTGCAGCGTATTACCTACGGTTACCAATTGATTAACGGGTGTAATAAAATTGTTCATCAAATAAGTAAAGGCTACTAATGCTCCAAGGGTCATTTCGCCGTCCATAATTCGTAAAGCTCCAATTCCCAGAATTAAGAAATTTGTTAATGATGTGATCAAACTAGGAAGAACATTTAATCGAATAGTTAACCAGCCCAGTTCTTGCTGTGCGTTCATAACTTTGGCCAAATATCCAATCCAGTTGGTAAAAAAATCATTTTCTCTTCCGGATGCTTTTAAGGTTTCAATCATGCTGATTCCAGAAGTAGTTGTTCCTAACAATTTTCCGGTTTCGTTACTTAATCGTCGGCTTCCGTCTTTTCTGGCTGTGGCCACACATTTTAAGATGATGATATTCAATGCGGCCATAAAAATTCCGATTAAGGTCAGCGTAACATCATAAGAAAACATTAGTATCGCATAAAAAATGACCACTATAACATTTAAGGCTGCATTAGCTAAATCACCGCTTAATAATTTGGCAACTTTATCATTTAAAGAAACCCTGTTGCCAACTTCGCCGCTGTAACGCTGTGTGAAAAAAGCAATTGGTAAATGAAAAACATGCCACAAAAATTTACTGGAAGTAACTAAGGCTAATTTTGTTTCGAGCTTGAGTAAAAAGTATTGCTGAAGATATACTAAAACCGAATTAATAATTAAGATTCCGCCCATTATCAACAATAACGGCATTACAAAACCAGAAAAATTGTTGACCAGATATTTATCTATAAAAACGGTAAGAAACGAAGGAATTATTAAACCCGGAATTACTAAAAATAAACTGGCAATAATGATGTAAGTTATGCTTAATTTAGAACTGGTTACTCTTGAAAGTAAAGACCCCATAAGTCCTTTTTTCTCATTTCCTTTTTCAAAACTTTCGTTAGGATCAAAAGTCAAAACGACTCCGGTATAAGCGTCATCAAATTCCTGATGGCTTACAGAGTATCTTCCTTGGGCAGGATCGCTTAAGTATACCTTTTTTTTGGTAAAACCTTCGAGTACTAAGAAGTGATTAAAATTCCAAAAAATGATAGCAGGCGTTTTAATCTGCATTAGCTTTTCAATAGATTTAGCATATCCTTTTGCGTCTAATCCAAATTCTTTAGCGGCCTTAATAATATTAGTTGCTTTAAGCCCATCTCTGGAAACACCACAAGCTATTCTTAATTTTTCTAAAGGAACGAATTTACCAAAATGACCTAAAATAATACTTAAAGCTGCTGCGCCGCATTCCACGCTTTCCATCTGTAATACAGTTGGAACCTTAACTGGCCGGGCTTGTTTTTCAATAACAAAATTTGCAATATCTCCCATTTGTATTTATTAATATAAATCAAAAAATTTCTTGAATGCGGGAACTACTATCGTCACAGGAGGTTCTTGTTTTATGGTTACTTTTCCCATGCATGAAGTACCTTCTTTTATAAAAATATCCGGCCCTTTTGCCGATGTCCATTTAAAGCCGCTGTATGATTTTGGGTCTTTTTCAAAATCAACATGAACTTCAAATAATGGGCCTTGTGCCAAAAGTCCTTTTGCTAGCTGATCGTTTTTAACAGAAGTCAGCATACCTTGCTGTGTAACAGGAAAATCAGAAACATAAGTTACTTTTCCTTTTATAAAACCATATTCCTGCGGCTGAACGGTTGATGGAACTACTAAAGCTTCCATGCCTTTTCGTATTTTTTTTCCATCTTGTGACGGAATGTATAAAATGCCTTTTAGCTCGCTTAATTTTGTTTCGTCCAGGTTTTTGAGTTTAAATAAAGGTGTTCCTGAGGTTACTACAATTCCGGCATCGGTTAAAACTTCAACTACTTCGCCGTCATAAGGGCTTTTTATATTTTTTTGCTGATCATATCGTTCGGTCAGGAAATGTAGATTTCTTTCTGCTTCTGCAATTCTTTGGTTTTGCAATGTTACTTTCTGCTGTAAATCAAAACCTAAATTATGCTGTTGGTTTAGGGTTTCTACTTTTTGACCTTTTAATCGTTCAATCGTATTTTTTGACGCTTCTATTTGCTGTTTGGTATTGGCAACTTCAGATTTTGTTATTAAACCTTTGCTTATTAAACTAGTTTCAGATTCTAATTGATTGTTTAAAAACGCCAGTTTCTTTTTTTCAGATTCAATTTCGCCCTGAATACTTACACGTGACTGCTTAATCATTTCGCTCTGCAATTGTGTTCCCTGATTTCCGTAAGAGGCTAATTTTCCCATTTCGAACTTTCGGTCAGAGACTACAGCTTTTGCATCTTCTATTTGCTGCAGCAATTCCGGTTGTTTTATCGTGGCAATAATGTCTCCTTTTTTGACATCGTCACCAATGGCTACTTTTAGTTCTACTAACTGCCCTTGTGAAGTGGCTACAACTTCATGAACATCGCCGCCTTGTACTACGCCAACTACATCTAATTTTGTTTTTACGGTACCTGCAAAAGACCATAAAACTGCCGTAAATAATATTACTGCAACTGTAGTTAAAGCGATCCAGGCTTTTGGTCCTGTAACTTTAATTAATTGATCTAACTTTTCTGGTGTAGAAAGCTTTTCTAACGCTGATTTTCTGAAAAAACTTGCTGACATAGTTTCTAATTTTTATTAATTTTCTATAGTTGGAACAGTATAAAATACATTTTGATCGACTTTAAAACTGGACTTTTCTTTAGATAAAAGTGTTCCTGTTTCGTGTCTGAGGCTTACTATTGCATTTGAAAACTGCTGCTCTGCATTTAGATATTCTAATTCTGAATACGTGAATCTTTCCTGAAACAACATTAAATTCAAAAGTGTGGTTAAACCCATTTGAAATTTTATTTTTTCGTTGTCAAAAGCTTCTTTATGGAATCCCATAGATTCTTTTGCCTTTTCAAGAATTAAGACACTATTGTTTAGATTATTAAGCGCCATATTTACGTTTAAATCAACGTTTCGATTGGTATTATCGCTTATTACGGCCTGATCTTTTACTGCAATTTTATTAATTGCATAATTTCCCTTTGCAAGGTTATTGTTTAAAGCAAATGAAAAAGTCAGTTTTGCGCCCACACCAACATCTTGCCCCTGATTGTTTACAAACGAGGAAAATGTTTTGTCGACTCCATTTCCCACACTTGTGCTGCCGTAATAGGCAAAACCAGTTAAATCGAGCTGAGGTTTCAAATTATTTTCGGCTAATTGATATTGAAGCTCTACAGCTTCGGTAACTTTTTGTATGGCTTTTAAATCTCCTCGATTGTCTTTGGCACTTTTAATAAGTGCACTTTTATTGATATTTTGCTTGTAACCGCTTTCTGCAACTGCAGGAAAATCATTTACCGGATCGCCGAGTTCCTGACTTTCTTCATCAGATAAACCTATTGCTCTTCCCAGATTTAATCTTGCATTGTATAAATTTTGCTGAGCAACAAACGTCAATCTTTCCTGATTCGTTAAATCGGCATTTACCTGAGCCATATCGCTCTCCGGTTTTTTATCGGCTTTTATTAATTCTCTGGTCATTTCCAGAACGTTTCTTACTCGGCTTTCGTTTTGTACGTAAACATCGAGGCTTTTAAATGCGGTATAATAATTCCAATAAGCGATGCCAATTTGCAGGATTTCATAGGAGTTTGTAAACTCAGAATCGAATTTGTTTTTATCGATATAAAGACTTGCAACCTGCTCTCCGGTTGTTGCTACTTTTTTTCCTCGTCCTCTTAAAAGAGGCTGGGTTAAGGAGAAATTAAGTACTCCGGTATGAGTTCCATAAAACTGACCAACAAACTCATTGAAGGTATTAAGCGGAAAATTGCTGTCATTATAGAGATATCTTAAACTTACTTCGGCAATTTGCGATGTCCTAAATCTTTTTTGCAATCCGGCAGAAAAATCTACTGAATTTGATTTCAGTGATCTCTCAATGTATTGATTTCTAGGATCTGCATCGTAGAGATTCAGTCTGCTGTTTTTGTATGAAAGTCCAGAATTCAAATTAAAATCAAATGTGCTCCATTGTACCTGAAGTTCTCCTTCGGCATTTTCTATCGCATAAAAAGTCCTTTTAATATTGGGGCTTTTATCAAATGCTATGCTTGAAATTTCAATTAAATCACATTTAATTTTAGACTGACTTTGTAAATTAGTAACAGCAGCAATCCATATTGCAAAAAAGGAATAGTATAATCTCATTTAAAATTTGGTCTTAAAATTTATACTTTATTATGCCTCCGAAAATCGATGCAAAATCTGTCCAAAACGGGAACCTGCCTGAGCAACTCCATCTAGTATTTTTGTATCGATTAAATCTTCTTCTTCCGCCGTTCCGTAGCCTAACTGATCTGTTGTTTTTCTTAATCTGTTCGACAGGAATAAGGCTAAACCATAATAAAAATTAGCTTTGAAATCCGGGTTTGTTGTAAGTCGCAGTTCTATCACTTCGCGGGATATTTTATAAACTACTGATGTTTTTCTGGCAATTACAGAAACGGATGGCGGTCTTGTTTCTAAAAAAGACATTTCGCCAACAACTTCTCCGGATCCTAATGTTGCAATGTCTTGCTTATCACCATTCTCTGCACATACAGATAATTGACCTGATAACACGATGTATAGACTATCAATAAAATTGCCTTTCTGGATAAGTTTTTCGCCGTTTCTTAATTCTATTTTCTGGCCATTGTTAATGAACCATTCTACATCTCTGTTATTAAACTGACCTAAGAAAAAAAGTGCTCTTTTCATAATTTTATTTTTTTTAAGGTTATACTAATTTATTTGTAATTCGTTTGTTGATTAAGACAAAGAATCTGTGATTTCTGACACCTGAAAATTCTATTTATATATATTCCCTAAAGAATCATATAAACCTTCGTAGTCATTAGTAGTACTAGTGCGATTAGAAGTTCCGCCGCTTAATTTGTCTAGTTTTTTTTCGTCCAATTCCTGATCCTTTTGCTGCATCTTGATAGGAATGTTGATGTACAGATATTCGGGATCAGACTGGTCTGTCACTTTGATCTTTTTCCCGATTGGTAACTTTCTACCAAAAAATTTTTCTAATGTTTCTTCGGGGTTTGTAATTAATGATTTTTTAAAATCATCGTTTACCCAGGCTTCTGTAATTATCCTAAAAAAAACATCCTGACCCTTTTTTTGTTCTTCTGTTAAAATCATTTTATTTAGTCTTAAATTTATATTTTGTTTGGAGTTTATGATGCTGATAAATAATGCTTTACCGTAAAGAATTTATTAATTCTTTAGGTGAAATGTCATATTGATACGAAAACAATTTTGAGAAATAATGTACATCGTTGTACCCAACAGAATAGGCTATTTGTGAAATTGAGTTTTGTATATAATTATCGATCATATATTTAGCTCTATGAAGTTTCAATATTCGGATGTACTTATTGGGTGTGAGGTAAACTAAATTTGCAATTTTTCGATGCAGTTGTCTTTCGCTTACTGCCATTTTATACGACAGTTCATAAAGGTTCATATCATTTTGGCTAATAGAATTGTAAATTTCTTTTTCTAAATTCAGTAGCCAGTCCTGATCTAATTTTGTCACTTTTTGTGGATTAATTTTGTTTATACACAATTCCTGAACATTTTTATTAGATTCATAAATGTCAAAAATTTCCGGACGTCCCTGAACTGTCAGGCTTACAGATTTAGATTTGATTCCATCTAAAATTTCATCAATCAGGTCATTAATTTGTTTGCTGCTCGAAAAAATAATTTCACTTTGTGTTTTAGTATCTGTTATACTGGGCTTGCTGGCCTCAATAATGTTTTCTAACGGGTTTTTAATATTCTGAACTATCTGGTTCAAAATATCTGGAGAAGACCAATCTATTGTGGTATTTTTTATCATTTCATTCATGATTGTAATAGAATTAACGGTTAATCAATAATTTGAAAAATCTTAATTGGGTCTTGTAATGTGCAGTATTTTGGGGTATAGTGATTTTGGCTTATATCTTAATTTATTTAAGAGGAAGAATTAACATGCTTGGGAGTGATACTTTCTCTTTTTAAAGGATTTATGAGATATTTTATCGATTGAGAAGGAGGTTACGAAATTTTTATTGTTATTATAAAACTCTTTTAAGCCGTCATAATTCAATGCTATAGGTATAGTTTCAGAACCCAGATAGTGAACAGAAGCTCCTATAACCTGAGCTTTTATTCCCATTAGGTTCATAATTCTTAATAGTTTGCTGTCGCACTCGGCAAAGGCAACACCATTTTTTTGTTCACAAATGGGAGCAATGGCACAAACCATTAATTTTTTAAAAAGGGTTTTATCCTTGAGGTTTTTTTTAGTTGCAAATCGCCCAATATGCCAAATGGATGAGAATTGGTCAGAATAACCGAAGACGCTTAACGGATCGATATTAAAAATTTTCTGAAGAGGAAGTTTTGTTTTATAATCCCATTTAATGACCCTGATCGATCCCTGAATATTTCCTGAAAAATCTTTTGCAACGAAAATTTCAGAATCTTTAAAATAATTTAATTCTTCATCATACACTTCCTGAGTGTCTGTTACAAGTTCATTACTATTTACATCTTCACAATGATGACTGAAGTTCTCTTCGACTACAAACTTAGCTAATTCACTCAGCTGGTCCAGTTCTAGTCTTTCTAGGTAATTTTGAGTTATAATCATGAGTTCTTTGGTTCGTTGGTTCTTAACAAAGCTAATTTTCATATATCATAATTTTACTACACTAAATAGTGGTATTTTATTGTAAATCAATAAACTACACTTTAGGGTAGCAGCGACTTTTTTTAGTTAAAATGCAAAGAAGAAAAAATGTTTAATGAAGATAAATGAGTCGTTTTTTTTAGATAAAAACAGAATTTTATATGGCCTTTACAGACATAAAAACATAATAACAAATTGAGATTCAATACGTTTTAATGTTATTATTATGCAAGATCTTTGTAATTTTTTTCAGACATAATAAAAAAAAGTTAAATTTGGATTAAAATAAGGTGTGATGAAAGAACCAGATTTAAATTCATTTTTTGACTCCAGAAATATAATTGAAGGATTGACAGAGGAAGAGAGAGCTCAAAAAAATGATTATTTAGAACCTATTAAGGCTTTTGCTAGAGCAACATATACAAGTATTTACGTTATAGATTATTTGGAACAAGGATTTGAGTTTGTTTCAGATAACCCGCTGTTTTTATGTGGAAATACGGCAGAAGAAGTTTTGGAAATGGGATATGCTTTTTATTTCAAACATGTTCCTCCAGCAGATCTGGAGTTATTATTAAAAGTCAATTCTGTTGGATTTGATTTTTATGAAAAAATACCGCATGAAGAGAGGATTCTCTATACGATCTCTTATGATTTTCATTTAAAAAACCAGGAAGGAAAGTTAATCTTAATCAACCAGAAACTTACTCCGGTTTTTTTAACCAATACTGGAAAAATATGGAAAGCGATCTGTATTATTTCGTTATCATCTGAACGTAAGGCGGGAAATATTAAAATTCATAAAAACGGCGAGAATAAAGTGCACAACTATAATCTGGATAAAGGCCATTGGGAAGAATCTAAAAAAGTTTCTTTATCAAAAAGGGAAAAAGAAATTTTGCAGCTTTCTACAAGAGGTTTTACGATAAACGAAATTGCCGATGAAATATTTGTTTCTCCGGATACTGTAAAATTTCACCGCAGAAAATTGTTTGAAAGGCTGGAGGTAACCAGTATTACAGAAGCGATTGCATATGCTACAAATAATAAGCTGATTTAGATAAGTTTGCTTTATAAACATTAAAGACTTCTCAAACAATATGAGAAGTCTTTAATTATATGTAGATGTAAAAAAAAACAGGATTAAGAAACAATTTTCAGCAATCCTCCTCTTACAAGTCTTTTTGCCAGTTTTAATTTGTTTTCATCACTCAGGTAAGGAATTTCGTTTACATAAAAAGCTCCTTCTTGCTGTGAAATAAAATCTAATGTTGTGGCAATTTGCGAAGGACCTTTTATGGTATTTCCCTGAAACAAAATTCTTGCACCACTCACATTATTGGTAACTTTTGATGATATATTATCTCTTTTTCTTAATTGAGAATCAAGAGTAATATGATTTAATTTATCTAAATTAGAAAAATGTCCATCTGGTTTTGGTTGTTCTTTTGTTCTAAACTCTTCACCAATTATGGTTAAAGATCCTTTGATACTTTCTCTGGTTAAAGCTTTTTGCAGAATTCCAATAAAGTCTACCTCAAAGTTTGGCGGTAATACAGCATCAATATCAGAATTAAGGAAACCTATTGGAAGTGCCTGTCTTAATTCTATATTGGTTTGGCTTAAATGCAATAAAGACTTTGTAATTAAATCCAGCCATTGCGTAGAATGAACCCCAAAAGTAATATGCATTGAAGAACTATCTGTAGTATATGCTTCATGAGGAACTCCTCTGGGAATATACATAATATCTCCTGCCTTTAAAGTAATTTCTCTGGCGCCGGTAAGTTGTTCTCTTTGAAAAATAGGCTGAAAACTATGTAGCAATGGAGTTTTAAAATGAGTATCGTCGTATACGATCCAATGTTTTTCACCTGAAATTTGCAATGCAAAAACATCGTGAGAATCATAATGAGGAGATAAGGCTTTTTCGTTTTCCGGAGTTAAATATAAATTTGCAACGGCATTGTGGCTCGTAAATGCACGCGTGTTTTGAATCATTGCCTTAATTGGATCCCAAAAACGCTGAATTTCGTTTACAACAATTGTATAACCGTCTGCATAAGCGGCATAAAGCTGATTTAAGTTTAAGCTCCCGTCTTGGTTTTCATATATAGTTGGGTTCAGTGGCTGCTGGCTTTTTACTACTCTTAAACTACTTCCTCTGGGACGGCTGTATTCTAAAAGTTTGTCTAAATCATCAATAGAAAATAAGGATGAAAAAAATTCCGGATCATCACGTTTAATATGTAAAACTTGTTTTTCCCAATATTCATCAACAAAATTATCAATAGTAACTGGATGAATTAAATCAGCAAAACCTTTTAATTTTTTCTTGGTTTCAATATCTGTGAACATAATATTTTTTTTTATGAGTTTAAATACTTTTCACATAAAATAGGATACAATGAAATGTAAACATTTATTTAAGATTGATGCAAAGTGTTTAAACTACGGGTTATAACAAAAAGTCTGAGAATACTTATTTTAAGTGTAATAAAATAGAGTAGGAGAAACGAAGTGTTGAATATTTAAACAAGTGTGTTTATATATAGTTATTGATGATGATTCCTATTTCATTTCAAAAAATAGAACATGAAAATAATATGATCAAATTATTGCTTTCTTCTTTTTAACTGCCCTATGAACATAAAAATACTTAAAATTAAAAACAAAACAGAAAATGCCAACACAACTAACTGAAGTGTAGTATTGGTAAATGCTATGCTTATCGGAATTAATATTAATCCGAATAACAGGAAAAAAAATGGGGTTACCTTATTCACTTTAATATAATTTAATGGTTATAGAAAAAAAATCTGACACAGAAAAGATAAAATATCTTAATGCATCTAGTGTCAGATTTTTTATGAACTTATTACATTTGTGAACCTACATAGATACCTGCTCCTAAAAGGGCAGCACCTACAGCTACTCCAATAATTACTCCGCCTACAATAAATTCTCCGCCAGAAATTTGCTCCAGATGCTCATCTGTTAGTTCCAATTCGTCTAAATTTGGTCTAGCCGGAATGTTTAAGTATACAAGGTTAGAGTTTGTTTGGTCCTCAACTACTATTTTTAGATTTTGCTGAACTTTTTGTCCAGTTATATCTTCAATTGATTTTGAAGGATTTTTAATTAATTGCTCTTTAAAGGTTGCACTTTCCCATGCTTTTTCAACTAATTCATTAATCAATTGCTGCCCTTTTATATGTTGTTCTTGTGTTATCATTTTACTTAGATTTAAAAATTAATTAATTCATTGCCTGACCAATGGCTACTCCCGCTGCAAATAATCCTACTGCTGCGAAACCAAGACCAATTGCTGCTCCTACTACAAATTCTCCACCTGAAATCATTTCAAGATGTTCGTCTGTTAATTCCATTTCATCTAAATTTGGTTTAACAGGAATATTTAAGTAAAGTACAGAATCATTTGTCTGGTCTTCTACAATAAGTCTTTTACCTTCTGGTAAAGTAAAATTTGAGCCTGTAGCTTCCTTAATTGCTGATATAGGATTATTTAGCAGCTGTTCTTTAAATGAAGCATTTTCCCATGCTTTTTCTACTAGAGTTTTCATTAACTCCACACCTCTTTTTTGTTGTTCTTGCGTTGTTATCATCTTAATTAGATTTAGAAGTTAATACTAGATAGTTGTTAAAATTGGAATAAATGGTCCTGTAGTTAAGATAGGAAAAGGTAACTTAGGAAGAAATACATCTAATGCTGTTCCTCCGGCTACTGCCTCTAACTGCTCTTCATTTAATTCAGCATCTACAGTTGTTTTTGTTGATACAGGGATGTTGATGTAAACTACAGACTCATCTGTTTGATCTCTTACTACTAAAGTTTTTCCTTCTGGTAAATCAAGTTTTTTTCCTGTAAATTTTTCAATTGCAGCTGCTGGATCTGCTATTAATTCTTTTTTAAATTCAGCATTTTCCCATGCTTTTTGTACGATTTCTGCATACAGCTTTTGTTCTTGTGTAAATTCCATGATATATAATATTTTAGATTAGTTAATTTATTTAGATAAGAAGGTCTGTTGGGAATGTTGGAGTTGGATGCCAGATTCCGCCTGGAAAATCTGGTGGGAAACATCCTCCGTCAATAACACCGCCGGCTACTGCCTCTAACTGTTCTTCATTTAATTCTGTATCTGCCTCTTTTTTTGCAGCAGCTGGAATATTGATATAAATAGCAGTATCATCACTTTGATCTTTTACTACTAATGTTTTTCCTGCTGGTAAATTCATTTTTTTACCTGTAAATTTTTCAATTGCAGCTACTGGGTTTGCTACTAATTCTTTTTTAAATTCAGCATCTTCCCATGCTTTTTGTACGATCTGTGCGTAAAATTTTTGTTCTTGTGTAAATTCCATGATAAATAAATTTTAAAGTTGATTAATAGAAATCGTTGATTTAAAGTATGTAAGAGGGTCGGTTTAGAAATTAAACAGGGTTACTGTTTAATTTGCCCTTTTATTTTAAACTATGATGTAATCTTTTAAGGCAGGAAATAAATTATTAACTAAATCAATCCAAACTGTTTGTCCGCCTCCTGCAATAATCTCTAACTGTTCTTCTGTTAGTTCAATATCTTCTATGTTGGGTTCGCTTGGAATATTCATGTAAACTTTAGACTTATCTGTCTGATCGTTTACAACAAGTGTTTTTCCTTCGGGTAATACAATTTTAGCTCCAGTTAGATTTTCGATTGCTTTTATAGGATCAGCAATTAAGCTTTTTCTAAAATTAGAATCTTCCCAGGCTTTAGAAATTACCAATCGTAAAACCTCTTCTTCTTTTTTCTGTTCCATGATTTGTTTCCTTTTGTATAATGTAAAATTAGTCCTTCAAAATATTATAAAAATGCCAAAAAAACTGACAAAACATTGTTTATATATAGCTGTGATCTAATACGATAGGAGTATTTACCAGTGATACAGCGCTTTTCTCGACAAAATACATTTTGATCTCTCCTTTGCCTTTTGCATAAATTTTCCCGCGGTATTCAAACACAAAAGATTCTTCGTCCTTGATTAAATTGTATAATGATTCGCTAATGTTTACCTTTTCAACCATTCCGTTGCTTTCAATTCGGCTTGCTGTATTTACTGTATCGCCCCAAACATCATATTGAAACTTTTTTACTCCTACGATTCCCGCTACAATAGGCCCGGCGTGAATACCCAAACGCATTTCAAAAGCCGGTACATCTGCAGCTATATTGATTATTTTTCTCTGAATCATAAATTCCTGCATTTCTAATGCGGCAGAAACGATGTTTTTTAATGAATTTTTATCTGGGTTAGGAATGCCGCCCGCAGCCATATAAGAATCTCCAATGGTTTTAATTTTTTCGATGTTGTATTTATCAGAGATAAAGTCAAATGCTTTGAAGCACACATTTATTTCTTCAACAAGATTTTGCGGCGTCATTTTTTCGGCAGTCTGTGTAAAAGATTTAAAATCAGTAAAGAGAATAGAAACCAAATTAAAATCGCGGGCATTTACAAAGCCTTTTTCTTTTAGTTCTTCGGCTATTTCTTCTGGCAGAATGTTGAGCAGTAATTTTTCAGAACGGTCTTTTTCTATTGTTAATGCTTTTCTGGATCTTCTAACATAATTTAACCTGTTCCATAGAGCGATTGTAATCAATATGATAAATCCAAGAGAGATAATGATTAAGTTTCGTTGTTTCTCTTTGTTCTGAACTTCTTCTTTATGTTTGAGATCAATTTTATGCACTTTTGTAACATAGGCAATACTGTCAATCAACATTGCTTTTTGAAACTCCATATTCAATACTTTATTCGAAGTTTCTTCAGATTGTAAACTGTCTTTATAATCATTTGATTTTTCGTAGTAATTAAGTGCCAGATTATTGCTGCCTCTTGCTTTATAAATTTCGTAAAGACATTTGCAGGCATCTTTTTTAACAGATAATGCTCCCAGGCTTTCTGCAATATCAAGGCCTGTTTTGCATTTTTTGAGTGCTTTATCGCTTTTACCAAGTTTATTTAGTATGTTTCCAATTGCTACTTGTGTAATGCTTATATATTGTAAACTGTTTATTTTTTGAGAAGAGGCTAAACAAAGATTATAATAGGATAAGGATTTGGAAAGATCACCCTGAGTATTAAAAAGTTCTCCCAAATTATAAAGTACTTCTATTGTTTTTTGTTTGTCGTCTATTTTATCTGCAATAGCTAAAGCCTGATTGAAAAAATCATTAGCTTTTGTATATTCTTTTTGCATCATATAAATTTTACCTGCTCCATTTAAGTTATGAGAAATTCCTATGGAATCTTTTAATTCTCGGTAAATGGCATTGGCTTTTTGAGAATAAACCATCGCATTAGAATAATCTCTAATATCAACGTATATTCCTCCAATGTTTTGTGTAGCTGCAGCAATGACTTTTTTGTCGCCTATTTTTTTCTGAATTTTGATTACCTGGCTGTAAAAGTCCAATGCCTTTGGATAATTGCCCAAGTAATAATAAACAGCTCCCATATTATTTAATGCTGCGGCAACTCCTTTATGAAAATTGGCTTTTTCATAAGTTTTTTTGCATTTTGTGAAGTAAGAAAGGGCTTTTAAATAATCTCCCTGATAATAGTAGTTTGTTGCTATTTTATTGTAACTGTCTCCAATACCTTTTTGATTGTTTGATTTTTGATAGATCTTTAAACCTTTTTCGAATAAAGACATTGCTTCTAAAAACTTCCCGGCATTTTGGTATTTTTCTCCAACGTTTAATAAACTATCAGCCGTTTGTTTATTTTCAGGAATATGTTTTACGGCAGGTTTAGATAACACTTTTGTTTGTGCATCCAGACCTGTTCCATTTACCAGAAATAAAAAAAGCAATAAATATGTAAACAAGATTTTCACAATAGTAGTTTTAAATTAAAAAAACGCATATGTTCATAGTGAGCACATACGTTTTTATTTCACGTTAATTATCCTGCGGTATTTGTTTTTAACCAAAAATACCTGGGGTATAATTACTTGCACTCACAATAATAGGCGGCGTATGATCAGCGGTTCCTCCTGAAATTATATCCAATTGCTCTTCATTTAATTCCACATCCTCCATGTTTGGTTCGGCAGGAATATTAATAAAAATTGTAGAAGAACTGGACTGATCTACAAAGGCTATCGTTTTACCTTCTGGTAAATGGATTGGATGTCCTAAGAAATTTTCTATTGTCTCGACAGGACCCTTTATTAAATTGTCCTTAAACACCGGATCGCTCCATGCTTTTTTTACAATAGATTCTAAAACCTTTTGTTCTTTAGTTAATTCCATTTTTTTATGATTTATAATTAGACCTAATTGTTCTGCTATTGTAAAATTATTTGCATTAAGTGATATAGAATTGCCAAATAGACTGACAAAAAGGTTGCTTTTTTAACCTTATTTTTTACAATAGTTACTTGAAAAGTGGAAAGAAAATAAAAAAGGAAGCTCAAATTTTAATAGAAAAAGCTGCTTCAAAATAAATTTTTGAAAGCAGCTTTTAAGAAAAATCTTTTATATCAGAGAAAATAAACTATTAAAAACAGATTTTTGTAAATTTTTTATTTGATAGTCGTTAAATAAAACTCAGGAAATACCTTTACAGGTTTATTAGTAACGATATCAAATGCAATATTGGCACAAATTCCCGCAACTAGCGAGGATGCAATAGAGAGTTGGGGAGGAGAAAGATTTTTACCTTCATTTTTATATTGCTCCAGGATTTCTTCAAGCCATCGTTGAGGGTTTTCCCAAAATCGCATATAATCTAAAACATAATCGACTACATTAATTTCGGTAAATTTTTCATTTGGTTTTCTCAAGGATTCCAGTCCTTCATCATCTGAAATAACTAATACCAATGCGCCCCATCCCAAATTATACGGATGCAAAACGGGTATTTTTTTCTTCTGACAAATGGAATCAAACATAAGCGGAACATCCGAAGTAAAATCCAAAGCGTTAATCGCAATTTTATAATCTGTTATGTATTCTTCAACATTTTCGGGTGTTAAAAAACAATTATGAATCGTAATTTTTGCGTTACTGTTAATAGAAAGCAATCTTTCCTTAAGAGCTTCCACTTTTGGTTGTGAGATGTTTTTTTCAATATAATTCTGTCTGTTTAAATTGGATAATTCGACAACATCACCATCGATTATAGTCAGGGTTTCAAAGCCCAATCTTAATAAACATTCTGCAATAACACTTCCAATACCGGCTCCGCCTAATAATATGGGTGTATTTTTTATAATTTCCTGTTCTTCAGGAGTAATATAAAGCCTATTTCTTATATGCCGTTCATTCATGTTTATTTTTTTACAATAATTAAAATTTATCTTTTTTGAGTAGAGATAGGGAAGAACAAAAATACCTGAATTTTATAAGATCTGTTATTTTTTGTAGTGATTTACCAACAAAAAAATTAAACGTTTTGCAAATATTGAAAAGTGATTTAAATAAAAAAACCTGCAAATCTTGAATTTGCAGGCTTACCCTTTTTATTTTATTGGGGTCAAATTATTTAAAGTTATTTTAAATATTATAGAGCATCCCAAGATGCACTAGGATAATAAATAGAGCTTGTTACAGGAGCTTTCCAATATTCTTGGCTGCCGCCACGGAAAGTATGAAGACTTACTGCATTAACATTACGTTTAGCATCGTTAGTCACCCAGCGAATAGTTTGATTTAAAATCTCTGTTCCATTTACATAATATTTTACGTATCCATTAGTACTTGATCCAGTATTTAACTTAACAGATATTTGACAGTTATATGTCACGTTTTCTTGTATGTAGTATTTTTTTCCAAAATCATTACCAAACTTTGTAGGCTGATCTCTGTAGTAAACGTAAGGCTGAAGATAAGCACCGCTTCCTTTAGCAGAATTTGACCCATTTGGGCAGTACCACATAAATCTGGCACTTCCGCCATTACCATCCCATCCCGGATCACCACCAGTATTTTGATCACCAATTAGGATACCATATCCGCATTTTCCGCCTCGGCTCCAATAAAATCCAGAATTAAATCTCATTTGGAACCAAACAGTGTAAACGCCCGTTGACCAAACACCATACGATGTACACAATCCACCAGGACACGATAGAGTATTAGTTTGTAATGTGATCGTTCTGGCTCCGGCGCTGCCTGCTAATGCTTCAGCAAGAGGGTCTGCCGCTGCAGTGCTTGAAGAAACTTCTTTGTTATTGCTTTGCTGCGTTTCTTTGTTCACGCTTTGTGGCTCAATTGCATCTTGTTCCTTGTCGCAAGAATTAAACACTAATACTGTAATAAATAGGAAACTTGTTAATTTTAGGAATTTTTTCATTTTTAAATAATTAAAGGTTAGTAATAATTAATTTAATGGTTAGTAAAATTGATAGTTAAATAGCATTGGCTACTAAAACAAAAATTTTTAAAATTTTCGAAATCGGCATCAATGTATACGTAAGGAAAAAATGTTTTTATTTACGTATGGGTCATGCAATTTGTCTAGACATTGCTTTACATGCAAATCACATTTGCGGTGGTTGCGCACTCAGTAATTTGATAATGTAAAGTTGATTAAAAACAATTCGAAAGGGGAGTAATAAAGTACGTATTTAGGTACAAAAAAATCTTGTGTATGTATTTTGTGCATTTTTTTCAGGTTAAAAAAATGGTATCAATAAAAAAGAGGTAAAAAAAGCAGACAAAGTTTAAATAATTTGAGATTTAGTATGTCTATTTAAAAAAGACTGTATATTTATTTGATTTGGAGAAGTTTGATGTTAATTGAAATAGAGAAGCAAGATTTCCTAAAATAAAAAAGCGAGTTAAATATATTAACTCGCTTTTTGCTTTAGCTTTCTTTTGAATAAAGCTTATTTATTATCCATCATTTTCTAAATCTTCAATTTAAAATAAATAAAAGAGTTTAAATTTTACTTTCATCCTCGACAGCATCCTGCCATTTATCCCAGATTTTAACACCTGCATTGTAACCATCATAACCAAAGTTCTGACTTAACTGACCTTTGATATTAGGTTCTATAGCAAGTCTAAATGGAATTGGCCAGTAATTATTACGCTTGTCCATAGTATAAAACTTAACACCTGGTTTAAGAGAAATACCAGCTGGATATTTGTTGTAAAGGGTATAATGCACAATACGCTGATACCAGTAACTTCCTCCGGCTGCATCTGTCCCGGATTGTTTATCCCAATTTGTTAAACTGTAAGTATGACCCCATTCATCTGGTTTACCGCTCATTGCTAAACAGTGTGAAATACGTTTTAATTCAACATTTCTCCATTCTTCCATATAAAGTTCTCTTCCTCTTTCTGCACAAATATCACCAATAGTTACTGTGGCATACATTTGTGAAGCCTTCGCTCTTGCTCTTACAACATTAACATCCTGAGCTGCTCCGGAAACATTACCTTGATAAAAACGAGCTTCTGCACGTAATAAATAAGTTTCTGCTAAGCGGTATATGTACATATGGGCGCTTGATCCTGCAGTAGCTCCTTGAAAATCATTTGCCGCTTGATTTCCTTCAGCTACAACATCATGATAATAGATTTTATAATGCGGGAAATCAAACCAGTCACGAATAGAATCTTGTGCTAACAATTTGCCAGCTTCTCTCATTCTGAAATTCTGCCCAGCCCATGTTGCACTACCACCAGCTCCGGGAGCGTATTTAAGGTCTTCCATGTTTACCCAGTTTCCAACTGTACTGTTATGTCTAAGATCCTGTTTGTCTTCAACATTGTTTACAACCCACATAGGATGTTGTGAATAATAAGAACCACTGATAGTACCAATACCACGTCCTAATGCTCTTTGATAATCATATTTTGCATTATAATTTGTTTTATCAGTCAATGGAAAACGCGGTGCAGCGGTTTTACCATCAGGAGTAATTAAATTGGCATCATTCCAGTTTGGTCCAAAAATTCTCATCGAAGCAAATGCTAAAAACGATTGCGCTCCTCCATTTGGTGCAACCAAAATAGCTTCAGTATTAGCAGAAATTACTTTGTTCTCAGGTCTGTGCAAATCCCAGATTACGTTTCTTGTAATAGGCCATGCCGTAGGATTTCCTCCCGGATCAAAAATTCCTAAATTGTTTTGTACCAAAGAATAACCTGATTGACCAATTAAAATATTGGCCTGTGCTTCAGCTTCAGCAAATCTTCCCGATGCTAAATAACATTTAATTAGTAACTGACGGCATGCTCCTTTGCTAACCATTCCAACATATCCTATTTTTGATTGCTCTGGCACATATTGTACAGCTTTTTCCATATCTGCTGTAATCATTTCAATGATGGCTTCTTTTTTAGTAGAATAGTAACTTTGCTTTGGAACTGACAAAATTTTAGTAATCAAAGGGATGTCTCCAAATTGATAAACCAGATTCAAATAACGGTATGAGCGGTGAAAATAAGCCTGCCCAATATATTTATTTTTAACCTCTTCTGATAAACTTGTCACACTACCAATGTATGTTAATACAGTATTCGCATTTTTAATACCAGTATAAGCTTCAGTCCACATAAAACCAAGATAAATAGATTCTCCACTTGGATCTCTTCGAAAATCTCCGGTAGGAACAATAGTATTGGCATAATCAGCAATATTACTTCCTGTGTCTGTTTTTCCATATTGAGCCATGTCCGAGAAAAGATACTCAGTACCAATAGGCACACTTACACCAGAAAAACCATAGTGAATATAATTATTACGCAGCTGTTTATCGCACAGCGCTAAAGTTGCCTGTAACCCGGCTTCTGTAGTAAATGTATTTCCAGGTTCGTAAAATGAAAGGGGATCTGAATCGAGAAAATCTTTTGAACAAGAACTGGATAATGCGGCCAATAGAACAAAGGGCACTAGTCTTGTAATTTTATTTTTTATATATCTTTTCATTGTTGAATAATTATTAAAGTTGGAAATTAAAACCTAAATTAAACTGTCGTGTAGCTAATCCTCCTGTTTCCGGATCTCCAAAATATTTCCATTCTTTAGAAGCAGACCATGTTGCTACGTTTTGAACTGAAGCATAAATTTTTATACTTTTAATATGCGCGCGATCTAAAAGATCTCTAGGAAGTGTATAGGCTAACGAAATGTTGTCCAGACGAATAAAACTACGATCATACAATCTTCCCGGTGCAACCGGAGTTCCCGCAGGACCTTTAGCATCAAGACGTGCCCAGTCATTAGTTGGGTTGTCAAGTGTCCAATACGGATTTACATATGGATTGAAGTTGAATTTATACAAACTGGCATCGTTGAAAGTGTTCATATAAATTGAACTAAGTGATTTACCTCCCACATTGGAGTACATACTGATAGCCAAATCCCAATTTTTATAAATTTTAAAATCATTGCGCATCGACCACTGTACAGGAGAGTTTGAATTCCCTAAAAACTGCTTATCTTTTTCATTATAAACTGCTTTTTTATAAGGAACACCATCTGGATCTACGGCATCTACATCATCTGCTGTATAGCTGTTTGCAACTTTTGGATCTCCGGGACGCTGTCCATATCTTCGAGCTTCTTTCCACTCGTCTTTTTGCCAGATTCCAGTTACTCTATAATCCCAAATTTGAGTGATTGGTCTGCCTATAAACCATCCATTAGCAGAATCATTTCCTTCTTGCGTTCCGATAACATTCCCATTTTCATCTTTAATATCTACCATATTGCCATACAATGACACAATTTTATTTTCGTTATAAGAGATTCCAAATGAAGTGCGCCATTCAAAGTTTGTGTTTTTCATATTAAGACTGTTGATACTCAATTCAAGACCTTGGTTTTGAACCTCTCCAAGATTGGTTGCGATTGATGAAAAACCAGTAAAACCAGGAAGGGACTGACTCATAATCATATCATGAGTAGATGCTCTGTAAAGGTCTAAAGTCGCAGTAATACGATCATTTAAGAAACCTAAGTCAAGACCAATATTTGTTGAGGTTGTTTTTTCCCATTCCAAATTTGGATTTGCCAAACGATCAAGTGCTAAATATTTGATCTCAAGTGCTTTTCCTGAAGGATCTAAATATCCCATAGTTCCCGTGTTTACTAAGTTTGCTAAAGAAACGTATGGGTCAGCAAGCGACCTGTTTCCGTTTTTACCCCAAGACAAACGCAATTTACCGGTACTCATAGCATCTAATGGAAACCAGTTTTCATTTTTAAAGTTCCAAGCAACCCCGAAAGAAGGGAAAACTGCGTAAGGATTTGAAGCTCCAAATGCTGAATATCCATCACGACGAATAGTCGCTGTTAGCATATAACGATTATCAAACGAATAGAAAAGCCTTGCCATCAATCCATCTGCCGTTTCATGCGTATCGTTTGATCGAATGGCACTATTAGCCATTGTTGCCGTATTTACAAGGTGAAACCCTAAAGCATCTGAAGGCTGAATATTATAAGCATCCATTCCATCTGACCAATAACGGCGTTCTTCTGCTTCCTGAACAAAAGTTGCAACGATGTGATGTTTTTCAGCAAATGTATAATCCCACGTTATGGTATTATTCAGGTTATAATCAAATCTTATAGCACTATTTCTATTTGCTCCTGTAGTAGCTGCAGGCCAGTTTGGATTTTGTGTTGACCTGAAATAACGATCATGAAAAAATTGATAACGAGGAGCAATGTTAAATGAATAGGTAATACCCAAAGGTAAAGTCACCTTTGTATTGAAAATAGAATTCAATGTTGTATATCCTGTCTCTTTGTCAATAAATTGGCGTTCGTAGTAATAGTTATAATTCTGTCCAGAAACATTTTTCCCCATCGGTTGTCTCTCATAGTTACCATTTTCATCTCTAAAGGTTCCAAACGGGCTGGTTCTCATCATGTTATTATCCCCGGCATTTGTACCTAAAGAAGGCGTAATATCTCCATCTGAACGATCCTGAAAATTAATGTTTGCCCCAAAGTCAAGCCAATCTGTAATTTTAGCATCAACTTTCATATTAGAACGAGCGGATTTATAATCATTTCCAACAATTGCTCCTTGTGAGGTTAAATAACCAAAAGACATATAATAATTAACTCTTTCTCCTGCACCGGAAATACTCAAATTATTATCACGATTAATCCCCGTTCTAAAAGAGCTGTCGCTCCAGTCGTGTGTTTTATCATCCAGGAAATTAGCCATTAGCGAAGGATCAAAATTCAATCCTAAACGTGCTCCCCATACCTCTTTAGGGCTTTTTCCATTTGTTTGAGCAGCTGGTTGATACGCTAACCATTGTGCTTCTGTAATTCCCCATTTACCTAAATCATTAGGATTTGAGAAATAGCCTGGTTTACCATTAGCAACTGTTCCTGATATCCATGCTTCGTATTGTCCTGTTGCTGTGTTGATACCATAAGTTTGGGCAGTTTCCCAATCTTCACGATATTTTAAATAGCCCTCTGGAGAATACACACCACGATAAGCACTCTTATTACTAATGGTTGTGTTTGTCGTAAAACTAATCATAGGTTTACCCGATTTACCTTTTTTAGTTGAAATAAGAATAACTCCTGCCGCCGCTCTCGATCCATATACAGATGCTGCCGATGCATCTTTTAAAATATCAAGCTGAGCAATATCATCAGGGTTGATTTCTGAAAGTTCACCATAAAACTGCATTCCGTCTAAAATAATAAGCGGTGAATTATGAGGTCCTCCCGTTTTTTGATCATTACCGGTATATACAGAAGTCTGCCCACGAATTTGGATATTTCCACCTCCTTTTGCAGATGGGTCATAACCTACTCTTAAACCTGGAGTACCTCTTAATATATCCTGAACAGTCTGCGGATTTTGGTTCGCCAGTTTATCAGGTGTTATCTGAACAATTGCCCCCGTTAAATCCTTTTTCTTCATTTTACCATACCCTACAACCACAACTTCATCTAGTGATGTTGTTGCTTTTTGGAGTTTTACAGTAATTGAAGTTTCTCCTTTTAAAGTAATCTCTTTGGTTGTATAGCCCAAATAAGATATTATCAGGACAGCATTATCATTATCTGTTTTTAAAGTAAATTTTCCATCAAAATCTGTTAATGTAGAATTTTTACTTCCTTTTTCTAAAATAGTAACTCCCGGCAGAGGCATACCATTTTCATCATTAACTTGTCCGTTGATGTTTTTTTGTTCCAGTACATTTTTTGGGTGAGTTGTACTCTTTGAACTAATTGCGTAGCTATGAACCTGAGATAAAGAAAATAATACACAGAGCATCATCATTTTCTTTTTCAAATTAAACACAGATTCGCAATCAGGACTTTTTTTAATCCTAATAAAATTTGTCATTTTTGGTTTTCATTTTTGGTTAATAATTAGTTAGTATGAAAATCACTATGGTTTGGTGGATAAGTGATTAACTGTGCAAAAATGAATAATAATGGGTTTTGTAAGGAGTAATAAAATACGAATTAGGGTATTTAAAAGTCTTGTGAGATCATTTTTGATATTTTTTTAGCTTTAAAAATTTATTATTGTAAGAAAAAGTATTAAAAAAATATTGAATACATAAAAAACTACGATTTCGTCCTGACTTGTAATGACTATTATGCTTTTTTAAAATCATTTAATGGATTTATAGCTGTAAAATCAGCATCCTGCAAAATAGGTACATTTATTATACTGCCAATGAATAAATATTGGTGACAAAAGCCATAGCTGCGGTTTTTGAGTTGTTTTCTGTATTACTTTTTTTGAGTTGAAAAAAAAATTCATTTTGAAATAGGGGTGAAGTGTTATTCGGTTGTATTACTGCTGTAGCAAGAGTACAATTATTAACTTTTAATCTCAATTGCTTTATGATATCCTTAATTATCACTTTCGCATTACTATTTTGGTTATTTAAAAAATGCGTTTCCCTGCATGAGATTTTCAGTTTTCAAACCATAAATCTTCGGGTAAAATCTGTCGTGTTCTTTTTTCTTTCTACAGCTATCTCTTACGCGCAGGAAAAGACGGTAAACTATAATGTACTTCGAAATGGTGCTATCATTGGGCAAATGCAGTTTTACCAAAACAATAATAATGGCGAAGTTTTTTTGAAAATTTCTTCGGAAGTAAAAACCCGATTGATTTTTGGCATCAATGTAAAAACAGAAGAAGGCTCTCATTTTAAAAATGGAAAATTAATATCCTCCTACGTAAAGCGTCATGTTAACGGAAAAGAAAAAGCCAATAAAACAACGCAGCTCATAGATTCAAATTATAAAACTTCGGATGAAAATAGAAAAGGAGAAATTAAACAATCCTATATCAATTACAACCTTATGCTGCTTTACAGTAAAGAACCTGTAAGTGAAGATAAAGTTTATTCGGATAGTTTTCAGCAATTTTTAACAATCAAAAAAACAGACAATCACACGTATCGTATTGAATTGCCTGACGGAAATTATAATGATTATCATTTCCAGAATGGTATATGTCAAAAAGTCGAATTGCATCATTCTCTATTTACAATCAACATTCAAAAAGCATAAATCAATCAAAAAAATCATCATGATCAAAATCATCAATTACCTGTTTATCAAGCTGACCATTTTTGGCGCAAAGCCTATTGAAATGGACAAAATTTATGAAGTAGAAAAAAGTGCTCCCAATTTAATAGTTTATGCGCTGCCCGTTGTATTGTTTTTTACGGTACTTGAATTTGTTGTTTTTTATTTTTTAGAACGAAAAGAATACGATAAAAAAGAAACTCTGGGATCTGTACTAATAGGTTTTGGGAATTTAACCGTAAACTTAATAATGAAAACGGGATTACTTTATGCCGTAGTCGAGATTTACAATATTCTTCCTTATCGAATGGAATTTAACTGGTGGAGCTTAATTCCGTGTTTTATATTGTATGATTTTAGTTCGTATTGGACACACCGAATTTCTCATTACTGCCGATTTTTCTGGGCGACTCATGTTGTGCATCATTCTGCAGAACAATATAATCTTACCGTAAGTTTTAGGCAGAGCTGGTTTCAGTATATAAAAATTGTATTTTTTATTCCGTTAATTTTTGCCGGTTTTCACCCAGCCGTATTTTTTATTGCCAATCAGCTTAGTGTTTTATATCAGTTCTGGGTACATACGGAAGCCATTGGAAAACTGCATCCCTTTATAGAGAAATATTTCGGAACTCCTTCTAACCATCGTGTACATCACGGAAGTCAGGAGAAATATCTCGATAAAAACTTTGGCGCGACTTTCATGATTTGGGATCATTTATTTGGTTCTTTTCAATATGAAGAAGAAAAACCGCGCTACGGAATTACCACTTTACTCAAAAGCAAACTCAATCCTTTATATCTCAATATACATGAATTTCAGGATGTTATCAGCGATGTAAAAAAAGCAAAAGGTTTCCGGAAAAAGATGTATTACATTTTTGCCAGTCCTGATATTATTGCCAAAAGCAAATTGAAAAAAGAAACAACTCAACCTCTTAAACTGCCTATATCATGCCAACAAGTCAAGAAAAACAACAAACATTTCAACAGCAGCTATTCGAATACTTTAGCCGAAAAGATAATTGTGTAAAAACCATTGGGAACGAAATTGTAATTACCGAAGGAACAGATAAAGGATTGTCTTTTACGTATCTCTCAGATCACAGTTGTATTGTTCACTGTTATGAATTTAGCCTGAATACAGATCTCGATCTCGATACCACGATTGATGCTTTTATTCAGCTATTGGCCAATCATAATATTATATACGATCAGCCGAGTCCTTCTTACAATTAATCAAAAAAATAATAGTAATATAAAAAGTATATATCTTTGATTGAATGTCAAAACGTAATAGTGGAGTATAGTAATATAGATCCTATTAGTTCTATAAAGAACGGAAACGAAGCAGCTTTTGAAAAGGTTTTTAAAACGTATTTTAGAAACCTTCATGCTTTTGCCTACACTTTTATGAAAGATGATATCATTGCCGAAGAGATTGTACAAAATGTATTTTTTAGGATTTGGGAAAAAAAAGAGCAATTGCAAATTGACGATTCATTAAAAGCATATCTCTACAGATCAGTTCATAATGAAAGTCTCAATCATCTCAAACACCTTAAAATAAAAAACTCATTTCAACTCCAGTATTCAGGTAATATGGAATCCTCAAATCAAGATGCATCAAACCAAATGGTTGCAGCTGAACTCGAAAACGATATTCAAAAAGCAATCAGCGAATTGCCGCCGCAATGCCGGACTATTTTTCAAATGAGTCGTTTTGAACAGCTCAAATATCAGCAAATTGCCGATCAATTGAATATCTCGATAAAAACAGTCGAAAACCAAATGGGTAAAGCCCTTAAAGTATTACGATCAAAACTGGTTGAATATCTTCCGTTTCTATTATCCTTATTACATTTAATCCGAAGATCATGAGCCAAAACAATATGAATATGAACGATGATTTACTAGTGAAATACCTAGTTGGCGAAACTGATGCAGACGAAAATGCAGCAGTAGAATTTTGGCTTAAAGCCGATGAAAAAAACCGGAACTACTACAATGGTTTTAAAAAAATTTGGGAAGACAGCCTTTTAATTGCCGCCGAAAATAAAACCATAGATGAAGATGCGGCCTGGAAACGGCTGCAAAATCGCATTCATGATAAAGAGGTGAAGGTATTAACGCCTAAAAAATCTTCCGTCTATTGGCTGCGTATTGCGGCTTCTATTCTCTTAATTAGTACTTTAGGATGGCTTGGTTATTCTTATTTCGAAAATAAATCAAACACATTAATTCAAATATATGCTTCAAACTCTACTTTAAATGATACTTTACCAGATGGTACAACGGTTACTTTAAATAAAAATTCATCTTTGTCTTATGCCAGCAAGTTTAAAGGGAAAACCCGCCCGGTTACTTTAAAGGGCGAAGCTTTTTTTAATGTTTCTCCAAATAAAACAAAACCGTTTATCATTACAATTAATGATGTTACGGTACAAGTCGTAGGAACTTCTTTTAATGTGAAAAACAAAAACGGAAAAACAACGGTAGACGTTGAAACCGGAATTGTAAAAGTGAGCAAAAATAAAGATCAGGTAGAATTAAGACATGGAGAAAAAGTTGTCATTGCTGATAAGAACTCGGAATTATTAAAAAGTACCAGTAAAGGCAGATTATATAATTATTATCGCAACAAAGAATTAGTTTGTGATGAAACTCCATTGCAGGATTTAGTTGAGGCACTTAACGAAATATACGATGTCAATATCATCATTAAAAATCCTTCTTTAAAAGAAAAACCATTAACAACGGTATTTAAAGATCAATCCTTAGATCAGGTTTTAGAAGTAATTCAAGAAACCTTCCGGATCGAAATTGAACGTAAAAACAATCAAATTATATTAGAGTAATTCCTTTTTTATATGCCCATCAATTCAAAATTTACTTTTGTACAAGTTTTATTCTTACTTATTTCAAGTGCTTTTTTTGGCGCTCATGCCCAATCTATCTTAGATACCGAAATGTCTATCGATGCAGATAAAAAACCATTAGGCCATATTCTGGATTTAATGGAACAAAAAGGAAATTTTAGATTTGCTTATTACAGTAAATTAGTTGTAAAAGATAGTGCCGTTACCATTCATTCTAAGGAATCTACGATAAAAGATGTTTTAGACCAATTACTAGGTAATAAGTACGAATATAAAGAATCAAAAGGTTTTATTATTCTGCGTTATGCGCCTTTAGAACTCGCACTTGTGTTGGAAAAAAACAATGTTGTGGGCGATCATCAGGTTGTAAGTGGTTATATTATGGATGTAAAAACCAGCAAGCGGATTGAAAACGCGAGTGTCTACGAAAAAAATGCCTTGCAGTCTACCTTAACAGATAAGGAAGGAGGTTTTGAACTTAAACTTAAAAATGTACCCGAAACCATTGAACTGACGGTTGTAAAAGAAAATTATAAAACCATTACCACCATTTTTCTCTCGGAAGTTAAAATTCAAATGGGTTCCAGAAAATCAAATTCAGATTATGTTGATGGCGATTTCTCTGCCGTTGAACGAACAGGAATTGGACGTTTCTTTATTTCTTCCAAACAAAAAATACAATCACTCAATTTGGGAGGGTTTATTTCTGAAGTTCCGGTACAAGCTTCGATAATTCCGAGTTTGAGCACGCGCGGTATGATGAATTCACAATTAAACAGTAGCTTTTCTTTAAACTTATTAGGAGGATACACAGGAGGGGTTCGTGGTTTAGAAATGGCTGGTCTTTACAATATTACCCGAATGAATGCCAATGCTTTGCAAATGGCTGGTATATTCAACACCGTAGGAGGTTCTGTAAATGGAGTTCAGTTAGCCGGAATTTATAACAATGTTTTTGGTGATCTAAACGGACTGCAAATGAGCGGAATTCATAATAGCATAAAAGGTTCGCAAAATGGTTTGCAGCTTACTGGTATTTACAACAGTGTACAAAAAGATTCTAAAGGAATGCAAATGTCTGCTATTTATAATACGGTAAAAGGTACTCAAAACGGATTGCAGATTTCGGGTATTTATAATTCAGGAAGCGGAATTGTGCGCGGTGCCCAAATAGCAGGAGTTTTAAATTATGCGAAAGAATTAGATGGATTCCAATTTGGATTAATCAACATTACCGATTCTCCATCTGGTTATAGTATGGGATTATTGAATTTTAAAAAGAATGGTTATAAAAAAATAAGTATTACCAGTAATGAAATATCCGATATAAATGTTGCAGTAAAAACGGGTGATAATAAACTTTACACTATTTTAATGGCAGGAAGAAGCGAACGAAGCGACGAAGAAAAAATGACTTCTTTTGGAATAGGTTTTGGAACCAATATCCTTTTAGGAAAACGTTTTACATATAACCCTGAAATTAGTTCGCAATATCTTTATTTAGGAAATTGGGACCGTTATAACTCTTTATCTAAATTCGATTCTCCTTTTACTTTTCGTATTTTCAAAGGTTTTGCTATATCTGCCGGACCATCTTTCAATATTTATACTTCTGAAAAAAGAGATAAAAATGCGCCGGATAACAATACTTCAACTTTTGTTCAGGATCGAACCAAACGTTATAATGTCATAAAAGATAATAACAAAGGCATAACAGGATGGGTTGGCTGGAGTTTTGGTGTTACGCTGTTTTAATTCTATTTAAAATGTATCATAAATATTTTTTTTCTGCGATAAATCAATTTAGAGAATGAATCTTTTACAATGGGTAGCCAATTTCCCAAATATGTCCAAAAGGATCTTTTAGCTTTCCGATTCTCCAGTCTTCTTCTGTTATTATGGGACAAATTTCTACAGCGCCATATTTTAATGCATTTTCAAATATTTGATCTGCATTTTCAGTCTCTAAAATTATTCTTATTGGCGTATTAAATGAGTGAGCAATTTGATTGCCATCACAAGGTTCTTCGTCGCTTAAATAAAATTCAGCACCTTCAATTGTGATAACTGATGATATTTTATTGTTTTCAAGCGAATATCTTTTTGATTCAACGGCTCCAAAAGCATTGATGTAAAAATCAACTGCTTTATTGGCATTGTTTACTGTAAGAAAAGGTTTGATTGTGGTTTTAATTCTTATCATCTTAATGAAATTAAATGAGTAAATATTATCTATATAAAAATAAAAAATTAAACTGATTTTATAGTTTTAAAACCGTTATATCCCAATCAAAAGCAATTTAAAACAAAAAACCTGCAAATCAATGATTCGCAGGTTTACCACATTTTATGGTTTTTTGAAAAGACTGAAAAACTTTCTTTTTGGCTTTTATACTCTTTTTGAGTATTAGATTGGTCTTTTGTAAACCGTTACATCATCTACCCACATCATTGCAGTTGAAAATAAGTTAATTTTATTAGGGTCAATAAAGTTAGAATCTTTTGATCCAACATTCAGATTAAATATAATAGAGTGTGGTCCAAAATTATTTAAGTTAAGATTGCCTGCACTACTATTTGTATACGTTGAAACTGTTACATTATCCACTTTTATCGTTACTGTTACGACATTGTTTTGTATTTTCCAAAATGATTCATACAAATGCCATCCGCCATTTCCGTTAATATTGAAATTACCCGGATAGTTTCTTTCAGCAGCGTTTCCTAATAAATTTGCTCCGGAAGAAGTTCCATAAAAAAGATTTGAAGTAAAACGACTTGCATTAGGAGCAAAAGAATAACCTTCCATAATATCTATTTCTCCTTTAGTTGGCCAGGCATTTTGCTGCACAGACCAAAAGGCAGGCCATGCACCGTAAGTTTCTGTAAAAGACTTGTAAGTTCCGCCATCCATTGCTATTAATTTAATATTGGCAGAAAGCATATACTCTGTATTGTTTTCAGGCTTATATTGATAATTAGAAGAAATGAATCCGGATTGATATTTATACGTACTCAATTTTGTAGTCTTGATTTCCAAACATTGTTTTCCATCTCTCCATTGTGTTGTGGGTACTGAACTATAATAGTCGCAATACCAGGAGTTATAATCTGCTCGTTGCTCCTTTGTCCATTGTGACAAGTTTGAGCCTACATCAAATGTATCTTCAAATTGTTTAACCCAAGGTGCGCCGGCTACTTTGCTTGTACTGTTTTTTGTACTTGCACTTGCTGATTGGTCTTTTGCAGCAGGACTTGCGTCATCTGCGCAGGACGTAAAACCTAAACTTAATACACATGTCACTGTTAACGCTAACAAATTTAATTTTTTCATAATTTAATTTTTTGGTTTATTAATAGTTGAAGTAAAGTATTATAGTTTTAAAAATTTAATCTAAACCTTCAAGGAATCCAGTGTGTGAACTTTTGATTGCAAAATTCGAATCGTATAATAAAGGCCAGTCATTTCCTGGGTGATTCAGTTCTGCATTAAACGGAATCCAAGATTCATTATCCTTCATTCCCCAAATAGTTAAGGCGTATTTATTTGCTGCCGGAAGCGCATTATAAATTTTCACCATTTCTTTGTATTTCTCTTTTTGGGCTAATCTTCTTTCGTTTGTAAAACTAGAGATATCATTAGCTTGGTTTACTTGAATATCTAATTCAGAAACGTGAATTTTTAATCCTTTTGATACCGCTTTGTTAAGATCAGTTTCTATTTGAGCTTTTGTTGGGCTTAAATAAGTATTGTGCATTTGAAAACCAACACCATCAATCACATTGCTTGCTTTTAAATCATCTACAATACTAAAAACTTTATTTTGTTTTGCAGTATTAGCTGAGGTTGCATAATCATTATAAAACAACAATAATGATGTATCACCAGCGGCAGTTGCAGCAGCTCTTGCCCATTGAAAACAGTCTTTTACATAATTAGGTCCCATTCGCTGCAAGAAAATAGTATTTCTCATAACACCGCCATTATCATCTACAGCTTCATTAACCACATCCCAGGATTTTACTTTTCCTGCATAATGCGTAACCACATCCGTGATGTATTTTTTTACTTCGGCAGCAAATTCAGCATCCGTACCTGAGAAGTCTTTCAACCATTGCGGTACTGAATTATGCCAAACCAAAGCATGTCCGTGAACATTGATATTATTAGCATTTCCGTACGCTACAATTTTATCGGCTACAGTCCAGTTGTAAACACCGCTTGCAGTCGAAATTTGATCCATTTTCATTTCGTATTCGGCAGAAATACTGCTGAATTCATTTTTTAAAATAATATCATACGGACTTCCGTTTGTTAATTGTGAAGCTTTTATCGCCATACCAACAAAAAACGGATTGGCTAATTTATTTGCTTTTATTTTTAAGAAAGTAGGATCTTCAGGAATACCGCTTGAACCTGTTGTTACAACACTAATCACATTTGAATAACCTGAAATTTCTGTTTGATTTTTAGCTCTTACTCGGTAATAATATTGAGTTCCTCCGGTTAAACCTACTACAACTTCGTTTAAATCAGTAACTTCTTTTGCATTGTAATTTGGGACAAAACTGGCAAAATTTTCGGTTGTTGAAACGTCTAAAAGATAGCTTTTTGAATAGGAAACATAATTCCATTTTGCTTTAAAACCATTGTCATTTACATCTTTTGGAGCGTTTGCAACTGGCGTTTCTAAAGTTTCAGCAACTTCATTGTCGTCTTTTGAGCAGGCATTTAAAAAGAAGACGACGCTGGTCAGCATTAGTAAAAATTTAATTTTCATACTGTTTTTTATTATAGAATATTCTTTTAGAAAGAATGTCCTTATTTATAGTTTATTTATTTATTTGGTTTACTTTTAAAAGAGGCTGTAATTGAAACAGCCTCTTTTTTAGTTAAAGACCAATCAATTATTGGTAACGAATTTTAATATTATCAAATTTAATAGCACTTGGATTCGGCGAATCTCCCTGAGCAACTCCAACTTTAATTTCATTAATTTTAGAAACATTAAGTGCAGCAGCGGTGTTTGAACCAAAACCGTAATTATCTTTAAAATCAGCTATTGATATGGTTTTTGTTGTCCAGTTTACATCGGTTACTTTAAAATTATAACCATAATTTACACCGTCGATCGTATTTAACTGAATGGCAAAATTTGCCCCAACCACATTGGCACTTACATCAATATCAATATAAGCTTTTGTCGCATCTGTATTTGATGTACTTAAGAAACTAGCTCCTCCGCCGGCGCTGCTTCCGTTATAACCATTTGCATTTGAACCTCCCCAAACTAATGTGGTGTAATTTCCTGTTGGTCCGCCCGGAGTACTCGCATTAAAACTTTCGATATCACCATAAGAAGTCCACTCGGTTCTTACGCCATTTCCGTCAAAATCAGATACCAAAACGATTGTAGCAAAATTTATTACTTGTTTGGCAGCGCCTCCTGGTGTAGTAATTACTAATTCAGATCCAGAAACGGCATTGGCAGGTAAACCAATAATAACAGAAGAAGACGATTTTACCGTATAACTCAACGTTTTTCCACCTAAGGTTATCGATGAAATATTATAAAACCATGTTCCTTCAATTTCTAACGGAAATCCCGGAGTTGCTACTGCCGGAATTGTTTTTGTAATGGTTGGAACTGGCTGTAAAATTTCAATCTCTTTAGTTAAAGACCCCGTTCCGGTTATAAATGTAATAGGCTGTTTTCCAAATCGGCTTCCTAGTTTTTCATCAAAAGGAATAGTGAAAATAAACGATTTATCTGAATTGTAGTTTGGATTGAAACTAATGTCAATTTTGTTATCCAGCGTTATCTTTTTTAATCCTTCTAAACCTTTACCTTCAACTCTCACTTTGTTTAATGGAAAAGCCTGATTAAGTAAATCTCCCGGTTCTGCAACCATTGCATCTACATTTGCAGTAACTGCATCGTCGTTATCGCAAGCTGTAAAAGCAGTCAATGCGAAAAGAATTAGAATTGTATATTTTATTTTATTGATCATAATAAGTTAGTTAAAGTTAAAAGGAACTGGAGGCTCTAATAATGATGGGTTAGTATCAATAGCAGACTGCGGTAATGGCAGTTCAAAGTAGTTGCTTCCCGGAGTTATCTTTCTCGAAATCAAATCGGTTCTTGCATCATCAGAATAAAAACCAACTTCTTGCTGCGAAATGATTGCTGTTGCTTCAGAAAGTCCGCGGCGCTTTAAATCGAAGAAATATTGTCCTTCAAGTGCAAATTCAATTCTTCTTTCATTAAAAAGTTCATCTCTTGTTAATACCGTTTTAGCAGGTAATCCGGCTCTCGCTCTTACTTCATTAAAAGAACTTAAAGCAGATGCAGAAGTAGTGGAACCTGCTCCGGCCAAAATTGCTTCAGAATTCATCAATAAAATATCAGAATATCTTAATATGATAGTGTTTTGAGAAGTTCTCATAAAAAACACATCGTTTCTTTCGGCAGCAGAACCTACAATGTATTTTCTGAAATTAGCCGCCGTAGAAGAGTATATTTTTTTATACGTAAAACCACCTTGATTTTTTAATAATTCAGGGTAAAAATCACCATCCGTCATGATTGTACTTTTCTTTCTGGTATCTTTTGGTTCGAATCCATTTTGTAAAGAAATAGAAGGAAGATAAACTCCCCATCCGTCACCACCGCCTGTGATTCCTGTACCTCCCGGAACAATATACGCCTGATTGGTATTTTGTGTTCCCCATTCTGTAGCAATCGCTTTCCACTGTAAAGCAAACATACTTTCGGCACTATTATTATTCTCCGGACTGCTGAACAAGTTTCCGTACTCCTGAATCAAAATATATTGGTTTCCGATAATTTTTTGGGTCAAAGCAGCACATTCGCCATATTCATTTAAAGTCAAATGTACTTTTGCCAAAATACCCATCGCAGCATATTTAGTAACATATCCCTTTTTTGCACCTCTTTCAGGTAAATTTGCAACAGCATATTCTAAATCCTGTTTGATGAATTTATAAACATCAGCAACAAGATTTCTTTTTGGCTGCGCTGCAGAACCTGCTTTATTGATAATTGGCACAGCTCCAAAAGTTCTCACCAAATAGAAATAAGCATTTGCTCTCATGAATCGAGAAATTGCAATTGCATTTTTATAAGATGCTTCCGGAAGTTCGCTTTTTCTGTCTTCGACTAAACTCATTAAATTATTCGATTGATCGATAACCGAAAACAACGAAACATATCCTTCTGTCAGGATTGGGTTTTGTGACGTTACCTGAGCATCTTTAAACTGTGCATAAGCACCGTCAAAAGTAAAAGCGTTTCCAGCGTACATATCTCCAACGGCAATTAGGAATTTATCGTTAAAAGTAAACCACGGTTTAAAGTACAAACTCTCTGCGATTCCGTCAAAAGCGGTAACTCCTTCGGGTAAATCGGCTGGTGTTAATTGATTTTCAGATGGTGCATCCAAAAAGTCATCTGAACAAGAAAATAAAGACAGCAATGGTATCAGCATTCCCATCATAAAAAGTTTAAAAAGTTTTTTCATAACTATATTTTTATGTTAATGAGTATGAATCATTAAGTTAAATGTGTTTTTTTATCAATCTTAGAATTCTAAATTCACTCCAACAGAAGTCGTTCTTGGCACAGGATAACGTCCTAAATCAATTCCGCTTAAGGTTATGTTTTGATCTAAATTTCCAAGAGCTGGGTCAAAGCCGGTATATTTTGTAAACGTGTATAAATTTTGAACGTTTACATACAATCTTACTTTAGAAATAAAAGAGTTGTCGAATATTTTGTTTGGTAAATCGTAGCTCAACGAAACATTCTGAATTCTTAAATACGAACCATCTTCCACAAATCGGTTTGAAATTCTTCCGTTACCATTTGGGTCGTTAAGCGTAATTCTTGGTACATCTGTATTTTCGTTTACGCCCGGTTCAAAAGCGCGCATGGCCTGAGTACTTACATTTCCGAATCTATCGCCAAATCCCGGATAAATTCCATCAGTATAATGACGTGTAAAATTGTAAATCTGGTTACCCTGACTTCCGGTTAAAACAACAGATAAACTAAGGTTTTTGTATTTGAAGTTATTGGTAAAAGCATAAGTAAAATCAGGAATTGCACTTCCTATAGCTGTTTGATCTTTACTGTCAATTTTTCCATCGCCGTTAAGATCTTTAAAACGAATATCTCCAATTCCGGTTCCAGTTTCCTGAGTTGGCCCTGCAGCTAATTCAGCAGCATTTTTAAACAAACCATCCGTTACATATCCGTAAAATTGTCCAACTGGTTCGCCTTCTGTAGTTCTGGTAACGGTATATAAATCAAATTGTACTTTTCCTAATAATGATTTTCCTTCGCCTTGAAAACTTGTCAATTCGTTATTGTATTTTGAAAAGATAATCGTGCTGTCCCAAGTAAAGTTCTCTGTAGAAATATTTCTCGTATTCAGCGTAAGCTCAATTCCTTTCGTTACAATTTCTCCTGTATTCAGGTAGTAATTAAGCGCACTTTGATTCGATTCATCGTTGATTTGTTTGGTTAAGAAATCAGATGAATTTTTGATATAATAGTCAAAATCTAATTTTACTCTGTTGTTAAGCATCGCCAATTCAAAACCAGCATTAAAAGATTTAAGAGATTCCCATTTAATGTCCGGGTTTCCTAAATTGTCAATTGTTGGCGAAACGCCTCCAAAAGGAGAAGAAAGCAATGTTAGAATAGTCTGGTATCTGTTTGCCGGAATATTTTGATTTCCTACCAAACCGTAACCTGCTCTAAATTTTAGGTAATTGATACTGTTTGATAAAGGCTCAAAGAACTTTTCGTTACTAACTGTCCAACCTCCCGAAAATGACGGGAAATAACCCCATTTATTATTTGGGCCAAAGTTTGACGAAGCATCTGCTCTTAAAGAAGCAGAGAAAGAATATCTATCAGAAAAACTGTAGTTCAATCTCGAAATATAAGATGACATAGACCATCTTCCAGAACCGTTTCCGTTTAATGAAGTATCAATATCACCAATGTTTAAGTTGGTAAAATCTTTGTTTAAAAACTCTCCGGTTCTGTAACCGCTGATGTATTCATATCGACTTTCCTGCGCTTCCTGACCTAATAAGAAAGTAAAATTATGTTTGTCGTTTATGGTTTTATTATACGTTAAATAATTTTTGATGTTCCAGTAATAACTTTGATCTTGTTGTTTGAATGATTTATTTAAAAGTTCAGACACATTTCCTAAAGTATACTTTGGGGCAAAAGTGGCACTTTTTGAAAAGTTTAAATCGTATCCTAACTCTGTTCTAAAAACCAATCCTTTGATTAAAGTGAAATCTGCAAATAAATTACCATTGATTTTAAATCTTTCTGTGGTCGAATTGTTGTATTCTGACAAAGCAATTGGGTTTGTTGCTTCATTTGCCGAAGATCCTAAACCTGTTGTTGGCCCTGCATAAGATCCATCTGCAGCTCTAACCGGTAATTCCGGAGATTGTCTTAAAGCGTTCATTACTAATCCGCCGCGGTCATCGTTTCGAACTACTTGCTGAGATGATTTACTTACAGATAAGCTGTTACCAATTTTTAACCATGATTTTACATTAGAATCAACATTTAAACGCATTGATAATCTGTTGAAATCTGAATTTAAAACAATTCCTTCCTGATCAAAATAATTCAAAGAAGTATAAAAACGTGTTCCTTCTTTTTCTCCCGAAAATGACAATTGGTGATTGTACATTGTTGCGGTTCTAAAAAGTTCGTCCTGCCAGTTTGTTCCGTTTCCTAATAAATCTGGTTTTTGATATTGATAGGGAACAGGCTCACCGTTTAATGTGTAAATTTTTGCCTGATATTTAGCATATTGAGGTAAGTTTAAAACATCAACGGTATTAGTTATTTCCTGAGTTCCTAAATAGGTTTCGTATGCAAATTTTGATTTTCCTTTTTTTCCTTTTTTGGTTGTAATCAAAACCACACCGTTTGCACCATTTGCACCATAAATTGCCGTTGCCGATGCATCTTTTAAGATGTCAATAGTTTCAATATCAGAAATATTCAAACCAGACAAAGCCGAATTTTTAGTTTGTCCGTTTCCACCGCCCAATGCGCTGAATGAAAAAGTTTCGTTGTTTTTATCTGCAAAAACCGGAGTTCCGTCAATAACATACAAAGGTTCATTTCCGTTAATAGAAGTAATTCCTCTAATTTGTACCGAAATTCCTCCTCCGGGAGTTCCAGAATTTTGAGTAACGTTTACCCCCGCAGCTTTACCCACAAGCGCCTGATCGATAGAGACAAAAGGTTTGTCCTGAATTTCTGAAGCTTTGATAGAAGAAACGGCTCCATTGATATCTTTTCTTTTTGAAGTTCCGTACCCAATTACAACTACTTCATTTAATTTTTCCAGGTCATTTACCATTGTGACCTGCATAATTGCTTTTGTATCTGCCGGGATTGATAAATTTTTATATCCCACATAACTAAAAAGCAGCAACGCTTTTGGTTCTACATTGTTTAAAACGAAGCTCCCGTCAAAATCGGTAACCGTTCCGTTTTTTGTTCCTTGTACTATTACACTAACACCCGGTAGGTTGGCTCCGCCAGATGTTACTTTACCTTTAACAGTTTGTGCGTAGAAAAAATTTCCCCACATACATACTATTAAGCACAATAGTTTTTTTAATGTTCTTTTCTGCATAAAATTTGGTTGTTAGTTTAATTGAAATAATTAGTTAATCGTTAAGTTTTTGAAAAACATTTAAAATTTTGATCTTCTGCTGGTTGATTGTTTTGAGTTTTGGCAGGAAAATTTTTTTCTTAAATATTTCTTAACGAAAGTAAATTGTAGAGGTGTTGTATTGTAGAACAGATGATGCATATTGTGCAACAGATGATGCAAAAAAAACATCTAAACCCCTATTATAAGCCAAATAAGCCCCTTTGGTAAAAAAATGAGTGCTGAAGTATTGCTAAAATTTTCACTTAAAAAATAGTGTTTGTTTAAAAAAGAACAGGAATATTTTTGATATGTTGATTTTTATTGGAAGTTAAAAGCTGCGGTTTTTGAAAAAATTGACTGACAAAAAAAGAGCTTCAGTTTTAAACCGAAGCTCTTTAGAATTAGTTTTTGTATAGTTTTATTCTTTTGTCTTTTTTTCCTGATTAGGTAAATGACCGTATTTTACTTTATAACATTTAGCAAAATAGGAGGGAGAAGTAAACCCAACTTTATAGCTTATTTCATTAATATTATTGTTGCCTTGTTCAATCAATTGTTTTGCTTTTTCTAAACGGACATTTCGAATAAATTCGTTTACCGAAACACCTGTCAATGTTTTTATTTTTCGGTACAGCTGACTTCTGCTTAAGTAAATTTTTGAAGATAAAAGTTCTACCGTCAATTCTGGTTCGCTGATATTTTCATTAATAAAATGCAGAATTTTTTGAATGAAATCATTATCCAGCGATGTTGTTTTATCTTTTCCTTGTTTGGTGATGCCGCTGTAAAATTTCTTAAACATAATTTGTCTGCTTGTAATAAGCTGCGCCAGACTGGATTTTAAAATATCCAGTTCAAATGGTTTACTCAAATACATATCGGCACCAGAATCGATTCCTTCTAATCTGTCTTTTACCATTGCTTTTGCCGACAGCATTAACAACGGAATGTGACTTGTTTTTAAATCTCCTTTTATGTTTTTACACAACTGCAATCCGTCCATAACCGGCATAATAACATCGGTAATAATTAAATCTGGTAATTTCTGCACCGCAAGTTCGTAGCCTTTTTTGCCGTTTTCGGCAGTAATTACTTTGTATGATTTGCTTAATTCTTCTTTTAAATAATTACGCAATTCAGGATTATCTTCTACAATTAAAACCGTATATGATTTTGCTTTTTCTTCTTCAGCATTGTCGATAATTTCAGTTGTAAAATCGTCTTCATCTGTTTGATTATTAACAGCCTCAAATAAAAATTGGTTTTTGTTTTTTTCTATTTTAAAAACCTCATTAACGATTTCATTTTTCTTGTAAAGAGAATTCCCTAAAGGAAATGTTACTTTAAATTTTGTGCCTTCGCCAACTTCACTTTCCACTTCAATTTTTCCTTTATGTAGTTCAATAAATTGTTTTACCACTTCTAAACCAATTCCGGTGCTGCCGTAATAATCTTTATTGACATTATTAACCTGATAAAATCGGTCAAAAATTCTGTTCAAATCTTTTTTGCGAATTCCTGAGCCGGTATCTGTAATAGTTATGGAGAATGAAGGCACTTTTTCTCCATAAATGATCAAAGCATTTTCCGTTTCAGATGTATCTATAGTAATAGTTATTGAACCATTATCAGGTGTAAATTTGAATGCGTTTGAAATAATATTAAAGAGTATTTTTTCCAGCATTTTAGGATCGAGCCAGTCTTCGAGTTCATCTTGTGATGACTCAAAATTAACTTTAATGTTTCGGGCCGCGGCTTCTTCATTAAAATAGTCAATAATTCCTTCTGTAAAAGCAACGACTTCAATTTTCTTTGCCTGAAGCGAAATTTTATTGAACTCTAATTTATTAAAATCCATAAGCTCATTAATCAGTCTGGAAAGTCTGTCAGAGCTTTTGTGAACGATTTTTAATTTGTTATGTATTTCTGGAGATATTTTTTTGCTTTTTAAAATATCTTCCAGCGGATTAATAATCAGCGTTAAAGGTGTTCTGAACTCATGCGAGATATTCGTGAAAAACTGTAACTTTTTATTGTTCAATTTTTCTAACTGAATGGATTTTTCTTTCTCTAAAATGATAGCCTGTTTCGCTTTAAAACGATTTTGATAAATTTTATTGATATATTGAATCAGGAAAATTAAAATAGCGGCATATATCAAATAAGCCCAGATTGTTTTCCACCAAGGCGGAAGGATTTTTATTTTTAATTCTAATTGGTTATCGCTCCAGGAACCATCTGCATTGGCCGATTTTACTTTAAAAGTATAATTGCCCGGTGCAAGGTTTGTATAGGTTGCTGTTCTGTTATTTCCGGCATAATTCCAGTCTTTTTCAAAACCTTCGAGATAATAAGCGTATTGATTTTTTTTAGAATAATTATAGTTGATTCCCACGTATTCAATCGTAAAAACCGATTGTGTGTAGTTAAGCGTAATTTCTTTAGTCTGCGAAATTACTTTGGTCAACGGCGAAGCTTCTTCATTTGGTTTTACGGATCGATTGAATAATTTGAAATCACTGAAATACAATCTTGGCGCTTTTTCGGCCTTTTTAATTTCGTTAGGATTAAAATAATTTACGCCTTCATAACCGCCAAAATACAACTCTCCATTTCCATCTTTAAAAACGGCGTTATTATTAAAATCGTTGTCAATAAGACCATCATCTTTGTTGAAATTGGTGCTTTTTTTATTTTTAAAATCCAGTTTTGTTAAGCCAGATCCGCCGCTTACCCATAAAGAACCGTTATTGTCTGAAATTATCGCACGAACAGATTTCTCTTTAAAACCCGGAAAATCATCATAATTAGAAAATGTCTTATTTTTTTTATTGTAACTAAACAATCCCTGACCGTCAGTTCCTAACCAAATTGTTTTATCATTTGATTCATAAATAGATAAAATACTTTGAATACTGTTGTGTTTATTAATACCGCTGAACATGGCGTCGCGCATTTTTGTGACTTTAAAATTCGATTCGTCTTTTAGATTTACCTGATACAATCCTAAAATTGTTCCAACCCAAAGCACATTATCTGAGTCTACAAAAACCTTACGGATAAAAGCATTGTCTAAAGCATTTTCGGCAAATGGTTTAGAATCGCAATGTACAAATGTGTTGGTTTTGTTATCAAAATAATGCAGTCCTTTTATAAAAGTTCCAATCCAGATTCGGCCTTTTGAATCTTCTGAAAAACTAAAAATTCGATTGGATGTTAATCCTGTATTTGAAGTATTATAATTTACGAATCGGGTAGTGCCATTTTTTAAAAAATAGATGCCGCGATCCCAGCTTCCTATCCAGATATTTTGTTTGCTGTCTATAAATATCGTTTGAATATCAATTGCATCTAAACCAGAATAATAGCTTTGATTATTTTGATTAACGTGAATATAACTTTTATCCGTAAGATTATAAATATCAAGTCCGCCGCCTTCGTTACTAATTAATAAATTTCCTTTTTTATCTTTTATAACAGAAGTTACAAAGCTCGTTTGTAAAGAATTATCATTATTAACAAGAGATTCAAGCGAATTGAATTTGTTATTTGGTTTATCAAAAACACCAAGTCCTTTATTGAAATATCCTAACCAAAGTCGTTTTTCTTTGTCTTCGTATAACGACCAGACAGAATTAGATTGTAAACTGAAACTATTGTATTTACTATGCAGGTATTTTTTAAGTACTTGTCCTTTATAATTTACAACCAATAATCCGTCATTTTCGGTACCGCATACAATGTAATCCAGACTGCTTTTTACAATCGATAAGATTTTGTTTTTGGTAATAGCGTATTTTTCAAATTGATAATTATCGGTTTCAGGTTTAATTTTTATCAGGCCATTTTCTGTTGTTCCCAGCCAGATATAGCCAAATTGATCTACAACAAGACTTTCAATATCATCCAGCAAAGGTTCTCTTTTAAATTTATCTTTATAAACCTGTTTGACTTTTCCGTTTAAATCAATTTCTAAAAGACCGTAACTGGTTCCTAAATAAATAGTTCCCTGTTTATTTTTTACCGAAGATTTTATTAGAAAATTAGGTTTGTCCAATACTTTTGATTGAACTAAAGTTACTTTTAAAGTCTTAGTATTCAATTTAAATAACCCGAAACCATACGCGCCTAAGAATAAATTGCCGTTGTTGTCTTCAATAATTGTTTTTACGGTAATAGGTTCGCTGTAGCCTTTTCGTATTACATCTTCAATATTGATTTTGGTGAAATTATCTAAATCCCTGTTGTACAAACACAAACCTTCATCTGTGCCCACCCAAAGATTATTTTTGGAATCAATAAAAGTGGTATAAATAAAGTTACTGTTTACAGATCCGGGTTTTTTATCATATTTATATCCAAAATAATTTACCCCGTCATATCGGTATAAACCAGCGCCGTTTGTGCCAATCCAGATAAAACCATTATTATCCTGAATGATAGAAGAAACAGCTCTTTTTGAAGTAGTTTCCTGTATGCTTCTAAATTGATAGCTGTCAAATTTACCTTGTGAAAACAGGCAGTTTGTAAGCAAAAAGAAGCATACAAGAATATATTGGATATTTTTCATTTGCATTTTTAATGTGGTTATTGGTCAATTTTAATTGAAAATAAAATTTGCAATTGATTTTATTTTAAGCATATACGAAACAATATTAATAAAACTAAATTGAACCTTTACTTTTTTATAGAAATTTAGCCTGTCACCAAAAAAACCTGAGCCGATTAATAACCTTAAAAAGGTATTATCGTACTCAGGTTATTAGGTTGTTTGCTTAAGAATAAATCCAGATGCTTCGGACAATGGCATTGGTTTAAGCTTTTAAAAAATAAAATTATTGTTAATTAAATCCGTTTTTATCTGCGTCTTTACGAAGTAAATCTGTTTTATCCGCGTCAAAATTAGACGCTGATTTTACTGATTCGCTAAAGCGAAAACGCTGATAAAAACAGATTTTTCTAATTATTTTAGTTCAAATTTAGTCGTAAGTCCTTCATTTGAATTCCAGCCCACCATAACATTAAACAAGCCCGGTTCTACTAAAAATTTACCATCGTTGTCATAAAAACCAAGTTCCTTATCGGTTAAAGTAAACTGAATTGTTTTAGTTTCTCCCTTTTTTAATTCGATAAGTTCAAAACCTTTTAATTCTTTTACAGGTCTAACAATACTTGCTACAGGATCGTTTAGATACAATTGAACAACTTCTTTTCCGTCAAAATTTCCGGTATTGGTAACATCAATAGAAACTTCTATTTTTTCTCCTTTTTGGAAAGAAGGTTTTGCAATTTTTAGATTTTTATAAGCGAAAGAAGTATAGCTTAATCCATAACCAAAAGGATATAAAGGTGTTTTTTCCACATCTGAATAATGCGACCAAAAAACATTTTGATCTTTATCTGTCGGTCTTCCGGTATTGTATAAATTGTAGTAAATAGGGCATTGGCCTACATTTCTTGGGAAAGACATTGGCAGTTTTCCACTTGGATTATAATCTCCGTATAAAACCTGTGCAACTGCATTTCCGGTTTGAGTTCCTAAATGCCATGCTTCGACAATAGCAGGAATATGCTCTGCTGCCCATGGAATACTCAACGGACGTCCGTTATTTAAAACCAAAACGATATTTGGATTCACTTTATAAACTTCCTCCAATAATTGCTGTTGATTTCCAGGTAAACCTAATTCAGTTCTGCTTCGTCCTTCACCGCTTTGAAAACCAATTTCACCTAAAACTATTACGACAACATCGGCATTTTTTGCAGCTGTTTTTGCCGCTTCAAATCCAGAAAAATCAGTGGTGTTAAGTTGTACTTCGTTTAAAAATGATTGTTTATTTACAGCGACATCTGTTCCTTTTTCATACACTAACGAGTTGTCTTTATATTGCTGCATTCCTTCTAAAACAGAAACGGCTGTATTATCATCAGCAGCAATTCTCCAGCTTCCCAACGGACTGTTTTTATCATTTGCCAAAGCACCAATTAAAGCAATTTTAGCGCCTGATTTTTTCAGAGGCAAAAGGTTTTTATCATTCTTTAATAAAACGATCGATTTTTTTGCCATGTCCAGAACGCCGTCATTATTGGCTTTACTGCCAATGTTTGCTTTTTCACGGTCTTCATCACAATATTTATACGGATTGTCAAATAAACCTAATTCAAATTTTACACGAAGAATTCTGCGTACAGCATCGTCAATTACACTTTCTTTAACCGATCCGTTTTTGACCAGCTTAACCAATTCTGATACATAAACATTAGATTCCATATCCATATCAGAACCTGCAATCGCTGCTTTTTTAGCGGCATCGGCGGTATTAGCAGCGTAACCGTGTGTAATCATTTCGCCAATAGAAGCCCAGTCAGAAACTACAAAACCTTTAAATCCCCAAGCTCCTTTTAAAATATCTCTTTGTAAAAAGACGTTTCCGGTTGCAGGAACTCCATTTAATGTATTAAAGGAATTCATAAAAGTTCGAATTCCAGCATCGACAGTTGCTTTAAAAGGAGGTAATACGGTATTATAAAGCTTTGAATTACTCATATCAACGCTGTTGTATTCACGGCCGGCTTCTACAAAACCATACGCAGCAAAATGCTTCGCGCAAGCTATAATAGAGGTATTATCAAATTTTTCGCCCTGAAAACCTTTTACTCTTGCCGTAGCAATTTTACTTCCTAAATAAGGATCTTCACCAGCGCCTTCCATTACTCGTCCCCAGCGTGCGTCATTGGCTACATCAACATTTGGTGCAAAAGTCCAGTTTAATCCTGAAGCCGAAGCTTCAAGTGCCGCCACACGAGCCGAATTTTTAATGGCTTCTAAATCCCAGCTTGCAGATTCTGCGAGTGGAATAGGGCTCAGGGTTTTGTAACCGTGAATTACATCAAAACCAAAAATAAGCGGAATCCCAAGACGGGTTTCTTCAACGGCGATTTTTTGTACAGCTCGAACTTCCTTAACGCCTCGAACGGTTAACATAGAACCAACCCATCCTTTTTTTATATTGTTGTATTTTTCTTCATTAGATCCAGATTCCGGTTTTGGTCCGGTAACATCCCATGAACCGTTGTATTGATTCATTTGTCCAACTTTTTCTTCTAATGTCATTTCTTTCATCAAAAGTGTAATGCGGTCTTCAATTGGTTTATTAGCATCCATATGTTTTTTGGTTTGAGCATAACTGTTTCCATAAACGATCAGCACTAAAAATGCATATCTCTTAATTTGTTTTTTCATCATTGTGTTTTTGGTTTTGTACTAGATAGTTTGAATTCAAGGTTGTAAATGTAGTTTTACAGTGATAATTACAATAGTAGATTTGAAGCATTATATAATAGAAATGTTGTATTTATAGCCTTTACAAGAGATAAAAACAAAAAAATAACCACATTTAGCAAAATTGAAAGTGCTTTTGTATTTGATGTTTTAATTTGTACACAAGAAAAAATAATTTACTTTTTTATATTTATAACAACCGATTGTTTAATTGATTTTTATTGAATCTGTTATCTCTGGCGTAATTGCTTGCTGTTATTAAAACAGAATAAATTTTAAGTAAATTATACGAAATAACTTATTTAAAAATATATTTTTATTTCGTTTTTCTCAATTTTGATATTTCAGCGTGTTTTTATTTTTTTATTAAAATTTCTAAAAGATCATTTTATATTTCATAACTAAGCATCTCCTAAGAAATGTTTATTTAAGCATAATTTAATTATTTTACTTAAAAATTTAATTAATTATTTTTTTTAAGCTTATTTTTTAAATATCTCTAATAAAATTAATAAACAACCGATTGTGTTGTATTTGTTTTTTGTTATATTTGTTTCAAATACACTTATTGAATAAGTTGATATTTGACTTCATTTAAATCAATTTTAGGATTAACATTTTTATCATAAATCGCTGAGAGCGGTTATAAAAATTCAGGCATTATTTAAACTTATATAACAAATTTAATTTAGTAATGAGTGTTAATCTTACAGTTACCTTATACTGGTTTTAGGTTTGTTAGTTGAAGCCGGGAGGCATTCTTCCGGCTTTTAATTTTCTAATAAATAAAGAGTATACAAAATGATTAAAAGGAATATCTTTTTTTTGACAGCAGTACTAAGTTTGTGTTTTTTTGAAGGGACGGCTCAAAACGCGAATCCGAAAAAAACACAGCCTAAAAAAACCGCTGTTTTTTCTAATGTCAGTTATATAGGCGACGATCAGGTTTATAACGACAATCCATTAAAAGCAGATGAATTTTATACGCCAATTTTGCAAGGCTGTTATCCTGATCCTGCCATTACAAAAAAAGGCGATGATTATTATATGGTCTGTTCTTCATTTGCCATGTTTCCCGGTGTGCCCATTTTTCATTCTAAAGATTTAGTAAACTGGACAGATTTGGGCGGTGTTTTAAATAATGTTTCAGAATTTAATCCGCATAATACCGGAATTAGCGAAGGCGTTTATGCTCCCGGAATTACATACAATCCGCATAATGATACCTTTTATATGATTGTGACCGCATTTTCCGGTGGACTGGGAAATATTATTGTGAAAACAAAAGATCCTATGAAAGGCTGGGGAAGTCCTGTAAAATTAGACTTTGGCGGCATTGATCCTTCCATATTTTTTGATGAAAACGGCAAAGGTTATATTGTTCACAATGATGCACCCGATAAAGGAAAAGAATTGTACGAAGGACATCGTGTTATAAAAGTTTGGGAATATGATCTCAATACAGACAAAGTAATTCCCGGAACCGATAAAATTATTGTAGACGGCGGCGTTGATCTTTCTAAAAAACCAATCTGGATTGAAGCGCCGCATTTATTTAAAAAAAATGGAAAATATTATTTAATGTGTGCTGAAGGCGGAACAGGAGATAATCACAGCGAAGTTATTTTTATAAGTGATAATCCTAAAGGGCCTTTTAAACCTTCATCAAATAATCCGATACTTAAGCAGCGTTATTTTCCAAATGACAGAACCAACAAAGTAGACTGGACGGGTCACGCAGATGTAATTCAGGGACCAAATAATAAATATTACGGTGTTTTTTTAGGCATTCGCCCAAATAATCAAAACAGGGTAAACACCGGAAGAGAAACTTTTATACTTCCTGTAGACTGGTCTGGTGATTTTCCTGTTTTTGAAAACGGATTAATTCCAATGCAGCCCAAATTAAAAATGCCTGAGGGAGTTACCAATAAAACTGGAAAAGATGGTTTTTTTCCGAACGGTAATTTCACGTTTACCGAAAATTTCACCTCAAAAAAATTAGATTACAGATGGATTGGTTTAAGAGGCCCGCGCGAAAACTTTATTTCAGTAAGTAAAAAAGGCTTAGAAATAACACCTTTTGAAGTAAACATAAAAGAAATTAAACCAACCTCTACACTTTTTTACAGACAGCAGCATAATACATTTTCATTTACTGCCACTATTGATTACAAACCACAGTCAGAAAAGGATTTGGCGGGTATTGTCTGTCTTCAGAATGAGCGTTCTAATTATGTATTTGGAATCACAAAAAAAGGAAATGATACTTTTATTTTATTAGAAAGAACAGAAAAAGGAAAGTCAAAAATTGTAGCAAGCTCTAAAATCAAAATAACAAATTCATTACATCTTCAGGTTAAAGCAAAAGGAGACAGCTATGAATTTAGTTATGCCCTTAATGGTGTTGATTTTGAAAACTTAGGCGGAGCAGTTTCCGGAGATATTCTTTCAACCAATGTCGCAGGAGGTTTTACCGGAGCATTGATCGGTTTATATGCTACGGCTGCAAATGATGCGCATCCACAATAGTTGTTCATTTTTTAAATCTTCAAACCAAAAACAAATTTGTAAATAATGAAATCAATAAACAGGTTTTTAAAATTCGTAATTCTTTTTTTTATAGTACAAAATGGATATGCACAAGATTCAGATTTTCATATTTATTTGAGTTTAGGACAATCCAATATGGAAGGTTACGCTAAAATTGAACCGCAAGATAAAGTGAATGTAAATCCGCGTTTTCAGGTTTTAGCCACAGTCAACTGTCCTGAAATGGGACGTGAAATGGGAAAATGGTATACAGCAGTTCCGCCTTTGTGCAGATGTACAACGGGGCTTACTCCGATAGATTATTTTGGAAGAACGATGATATCCAATCTTCCGGAGAAAATAAAAGTAGGTGTTTTAAATGTTGCTGTTGGAGGCTGTAAAATAGAACTTTTTGATAAAGATAATTTTGAAACGTATGTCGCAGGTTCTCCGGACTGGCTAAAAAACATTGTAAAAGAATACGACGGAAATCCATATGCAAGATTAGTAGCAATGGCAAAAATTGCGCAGCAAAAAGGAGTCATAAAAGGAATTTTATTGCATCAGGGAGAATCGAATACAGGCGATACGCTTTGGCCTAAAAAAGTAAAAATTGTATATGATAATTTAATAAAAGACCTGAATCTGGATCCTAAAAAAGTACCGTTACTTTCTGGAGAAACTGTAAATGAAGATCAGAACGGTAAATGCGGCAGTATGAATACGATAATTGCAAAACTGCCTCAGGTTATACCAAACTCCTATGTTATTTCTTCAAAAGGATGTAAGGCTGAACCTGATTTTCTGCATTTTAATGCAGATGGTTACAGAGAATTAGGCAGACGTTATGCCGAAAAAATGTTATCGTTATCCGGTTATGGATTATCCAATGGAAAAGAACCTTTTATAGTTCAGGCTCCGCTTGGATTTGATGTGGCTGATCCAAATGCAAAAGAAGGAAAAATAGAGACCGTAACTTATGAATCTAAAACGGTAGGTTCCGTTAGAAAAGCGACTGTTTATACGCCGCCTGGATTCAGTAAAAAGAAAAAATATCCTGTTTTATATCTTTTACACGGAATAGGAGGCGATGAAAAAGAATGGCTGCATGGAGGAAATCCGCAGGTTATATTAGATAATCTTTACGCCGAAGGAAAAATTGAACCTATGATTGTCGTGATGCCAAATGGAAGGGCAATGAAAGATGACAGCGCTACAGGAAATATAATGGATCCGGAAAAGGTAAAAGCTTTCAGCGTTTTTGAACAGGATCTTTTAAATGATTTAATTCCATTTATTGAAAAAAAATATCCGGTTTTAAAAGATAGAGAACATCGTGCAATCGCTGGTTTATCTATGGGAGGCGGACAATCTTTGAATTTCGGATTAGGAAATTTAGATAAGTTTGCGTGGGTAGGAGCATTTTCGGCAGCGCCAAATACGAAGTTGCCGCAAGATTTACTGCCAAATCCCGAAGAAGCAAAAAAGAAACTTAAACTGCTTTGGATTTCATGCGGTGATAAAGACTGGCTTATAGAAAACAGTATCCGCACACACGATTATTTATCAAAAAATAATGTGCCTCATATTTACTACATCGAACCGGGAGTACATGATTTTAAAGTATGGAAAAATGGATTATATATGTTTTCGCAGTTTTTATTTAAGCCAGTCGATCAGTCAAAATTTGCGGACTATACAATTTTAGGGAATCCGGCTCAGACTAATCCGTAATACAGTTTTAAAGCAATACGAAAGCTCCAAATCTTTAATCAAAAAACATGAAAAATAATTATCTATATCTTTTAAGTTTGCTATGTTTTTTCAATTTAAATGCACAGCAATATCCTTATAAAGATCCGTCGCTTAGTTCTAAAAAGCGTGCAGAAGATTTAATTTCCAGATTAACGCTCGAAGAAAAAGCAGCATTAATGTGCGATCAAAGTGATGCTATCCCCAGATTAGGAATCAAAAAGTTTAACTGGTGGAGCGAAGCTTTGCACGGCTATGCTAATAACGACAATGTTACTGTTTTTCCTGAACCTATAGGTATGGCGGCTTCGTTTGACGATCAATTGGTTTTTCGTGTATTTGATGCCGTTTCAGATGAAGCCCGTGCGAAATACAATCAGTGGATTCAAAACGGAAATGAAAACAAACGCTTTTTAAGTCTTTCAGTCTGGACACCCAATGTCAATATTTTTAGGGACCCACGCTGGGGACGCGGACAGGAAACGTATGGCGAAGATCCTTATCTTACTTCGCGAATGGGAGTTTCGGTTGTAAAAGGACTTCAGGGACCAGCTGATGCAAAATACCGAAAGCTTTTGGCTTGTGCCAAACATTTTGCCGTTCATTCCGGCCCTGAATGGAGCAGACATGAATTGAATTTGAATAATGTAGATCCGCGCGAATTATACGAAACCTATCTTCCGGCGTTTAAAGCTTTGGTTCAGGAAGCAGATGTTCGACAAGTAATGTGTGCCTATCAGCGTTTAGACGACGAACCTTGCTGCAGTAATACAAGACTTTTACAGCAAATTCTTCGCGACGATTGGGGATTTCAATATTTGGTAGTTTCAGATTGCGGCGCGGTTACTGATTTTTATACCACCCATAAAGTTTCATCAGATGATGTGCATGCCGCATCAAAAGCTGTATTGGCAGGAACAGATGTTGAATGTGTTTGGGATAAATACTCTTTTAAAAAATTATCCGAAGCCGTTGACAAAGATTTAATTAAAGAAGAAGAAATCAATAAAAGTCTGCTTCGTGTTTTGATCGGTCGTTTTGATTTGGGCGAAATGGACGATGACTCGATTGTGCCCTGGACTAAAATTCCGGCAACGGTACTTAATAGCAAAGAACATCAGCAGTTAGCATTGGAAATGGCGCAAAAATCAATGACGCTTTTACAAAATAAAAATAATATTCTTCCTTTAAATAAAGCCATCAATAAAGTGGCCGTTATTGGGCCAAATGCAGATAATGAACCTATGTTATGGGGAAATTATAACGGAACACCTAATAAAACCATTACCATTAAAAAAGGAATCGAAACAAAACTTGATGCAAATAAAGTCCTATACGATAAATCTTGTGATTTAGTCGAAGATAAAGTCACAGATACTTATTTTGATCAATTTTCTTTTGAAGGAAAAAAAGGAATGAAAGCCACTTATTGGAACAATCCTAATAGAGAAGGAAATAGCGTTGTTTCGCAGCAAGTTTTAAATCCTATAAAAATGACCACAGCAGGTCAGCATGAATTTGCTTCGGGAGTTAAACTCGAAGGATTTTCGGCAAAATATGAAACCGAATTTACGGCGAAAGAAACTGAAAATCTTGTTTTTAAAACTGGAGCAACAGGAGCTTTTGAATTATTTGTAGATGGAAAATCGATAGCAAAGTATACCAATTGGCGAACTGTTCCGGGCAAAATTCCGTTTGCAGTTGAAGCCGGAAAAAAATATAAAATCGAAATTCTTTTTGCTCAGTCAAACGATTGGCAGGCGAATTTAGAATTTGATTTTGGAAAAGAATTTGATATTGATTTCAAAGGTTTAATTCAAAAACTAAAAGGCATTGATACCGTAATTTTTGCAGGCGGACTTTCGACTTTACTTGAAGGAGAAGAAATGCCAGTTTCCTTTCCGGGTTTTAAAGGCGGCGACCGAACCAATATCGAACTTCCTGCGGTACAGAGAAAATGTTTAAAGGAACTTAAAGCAGCTGGCAAAAAAGTAATTTTTGTAAACTGTTCAGGATCTGCGATTGCTTTAACGCCGGAAACAGAAAGCTGCGACGCTATTTTGCAGGCTTGGTATCCGGGAGAATCTGGAGGTCAGGCTGTAGCCGATGTTCTTTTTGGAGATTATAACCCAGCGGGAAAACTGCCCGTTTCGTTTTATAAAAATTCAGATAAATTAGGTGACTTCGAAGATTATTCACTTAAAGGAAGAACGTATCGTTATACAACAGATGTTTTGTTCCCATTTGGTTTTGGCTTAAGCTATTCTAAATTCGATATTGAAGCAGGAAATTTAAGCAAAAACAAGATAAAATCTAATGAAGATACGCAGATAAAATTTTCAATAAAAAACACCAGCAAACGCGACGGAACAGAGATTGTTCAGGTTTATATTCGAAAATTAAATGACGCAGACGGCCCGTTAAAAACATTAAAAGCATTTAAACGAATGGAGCTAAAAGCAGGCGAAAAACAAAATGTAACAATCAATTTACCCTCGTCTTCATTTGAATTTTATGATGCCAAAACCAGAGCAATGAATATTAGTTCAGGAGAATACGAAGTGTATTATGGTAACAGTTCTGATGCTAAAGATTTAAAAATGACAAAATTAACTATTCAATAAACTAAATAGTGCATTTTGAATTTCTTTATCTAAACATAACAATCCCAATATTGTGTTTTATAAAACAATATAAAATTGAACTTTAATTTAATAATCATTTTATAATGTCTTCAAAAAAATGTTTTAGAGCCATTGCTATTTTATTTTTTATAATCAATAGCTTGTTTTCTCAAAATACATTTGAAAACTATCAATTTCGTCTGGTAGATAATGAGACTTCAAAAAGCGGCATTTATACCATTGCGCAAGATCAGTTTGGTGTTATGTGGATGGGAACAAATGGCGCAGGTTTATATAAATATGACGGAATAAATTATGTGGGTTACGAGCAAGACTCAAAACGCAGCAATTCGATTAACAGCAATTTAATTTATACGGTTTATGTAGATACGCAAAACCGTTTGTGGGCAGGAACCGATGAAGGATTGTGTCTTTACAATCGGAATTTGGATACTTTTGAAAATATTGATCTTCGGAAACCAAGTCAAAAAGAAACTGTAATTTCGGTAAGAAGCATTATTGAAGACAATAACGGCAATATCTTTTTAGGAACATTTAATAATGGTCTGCTGAAACTAAATGTGAAGTCAAGGAAAATTACAAGCCTTAAACTCGATACTCCAAATGCTGTAAATTATTTGATTCATTGTTTAGTAAAGGATAAAAATGGAACGATTTATTTAGGAACTAATTCGGGTTTAAAAGTAGTTGACCCACTAAAAAATGAAGTAAAAAAGGTAAAAATTACCCAAAATAATGAATTGCTGTCAGGGACCATTATATCTATGTTTTTTGACAGTAAACAAAACTTATGGATTGGTAACGGATACAAAGGTCTGGTTAAAGCCAGTTTGTATTCTAAAGAAAAACAGGCTGTTACTTTTCCTATTACCAGAAAAAGAATTATGTCGATTGTGGGAGCTGATGACAAAACTATTCTTTGCGCAACAGAAAATGACGGTTTAATTGTTGTAAACGAACAAGGTGTTGTTCAAAAAAAATATGAAAACAGTAAATTCAATAATCGCAGTTTAGGTTCTAATTCTGTCTGGTCGTTATATGTAGACAAAGAAAAAAGAATATGGCTGGGATATTATAATAAAGGTTTAGGTGTTTTTGACAGGATAAACAATAAGGTTAAAGGAATTGAAAGTTTAGCCGGAAATCCGCAGTCACTCCAAACCAATTGTGTTACCGGAATTGCCAAAGATCATGAAGGCCAGTTGTGGATTTCTATGGAAGGCGGAGGCGTCGATGTTTACAATCCGGAAACCAATAATTTTAAACATATTACCAAATCAGACACTCAATTTTATTCGGGATTAACGAATAATAACATTACTAAAGTTTTTATAGATAAAAAACAAAATGTCTGGCTGGCGAGCTGGAATGAGGGAATCTTTTTTTTGAAGAAAGGAAGCCGAAACTTTATTAATTACAACACCAAAAATACTCCTGATCTTGCCTCAGACAATATTATGAGTATTACCGAAGATTCGGGAGGCGTAATATGGATTGGAACTTTTGCAAAAGGGCTACACTATTATACTCCATCAGACGGTCGTTTTCATCATTGCAATCAGAAACCATTTTATGCCAACGGGATGGTGAATTTAGACATTAGGAAAGTAATGGTAGATTCAGATGATGCTGTTTGGGTTGGTTCAACAACCGGTTTGTATAAAGTCAGTACAAAGGATTTTGTTTCTTTCTCTGTGACTTCCCTGCGCGATAAAATGTCAGAAAAGCTTAAAAATCATAAAAGCATACACACTATTAATACTTTATATCAGGCAAAAAATAAAGAAATTTGGATTGGTACAGACGGCGCAGGATTATTTAGCTACAATAAAAAAACCGATGCTTTAAAATGGTATATAAATTTCAATGGACTTCATGAAAAATCAATTTCCTCCATTATAGAATCGAATGACGGGCGAATCTGGTTAAGCGGAAAAAAAGGAATCAGCAGACTGGATTTAAAAAACAAAACAACAGTCAATTATTCTACTTATGACGGTTTATTTGGAAATGATTTCAATAATAATTCGGTTCTAAAAGATGAAAACGGAATTCTGTATTTTGGAGGCTACGAAGGTTTGAACTATTTTAATCCTGAAAATTTGGTCAAAAGCAAAAAGCAGCTTCCCATTTATTTTACAGATTTGAAACTTTTCAATAAATCAGTAGGACCGCTTGAAAAAAATTCACCGTTAATAAAAGTAATATCAGAAACAAAAAAGATAATTCTTAAACATGATCAGTCCGTTTTTACAATTGACTTTATTGGGATTAATTATTCGTTTCCTGCCAGAAATGAATTTGCTTATTATTTAGAAGGTTTTGAAGATTCGTGGAATTATGTGGGCAGTAAAAGTTCTGCAACTTATACAAACTTAGCTCCGGGAAAGTACGTTTTTAAGGTGAAGGCATCTGAAAAGAACGGAGCCTGGAGCCAGAAACCATTAGAATTAAAAATTGAAATTTTACCGCCCTGGTGGAAAACATCATTTGCTTATCTCTTTTATTCGCTGTTAGTACTGGCGGCAATTTATTTCGGAAATCAATATTATCAAAACAGGTTCAAACAAAAACAATTGATACAATTTGAACAGAAAAAAGCAGCTCAGATTGAAAAATTAAATGATAAAAAATTACAGTTCTTTACCAATATTTCGCATGAATTTAGAACACCGCTTACTTTAATTTTAAATCCTTTAGCAGATATACTCAAGAACAATACGCAGGAACTTTCGGGCGGTGTTTTGAATAAACTGCAGACGATTCAAAAAAGTTCTGACAGACTTTCCAGATTAATCAACGAGCTGATGGATTTTAATCAGCTTCAGTTTAATAAAATGCCATTGAAAGTACAGCAATTAGAGGTAGTGGGTTTTACAAAAGAAATTGTAAGCTATTTTGATGAAGAAGCGCAAAGCCGCGGAATCCAGCTGCAATTTCAATCAGATAAAAAAACATTAAACGATTGGGTTGATCCTAAAATGTTCGAGAAAATTATTTTTAATGTGATTTCAAACGCTTTTAAGGTTACTCCGGATAACGGAAAAATAACAGTAAAAGTAGTAGTCAACGAAGAATTAATTTATTTTCCATCACTAAAACCTGCCTACAGTAATCCTTCTTTTTCGGTTATTGTTGAAGATACCGGTGCGGGATTAGATAAAAAAGACATTAAGCGAATTTTTGACCGTTTTTATCAGGTAAATAATTTAAATAAAGCCTATTACGGAAGCACGGGAATAGGTTTGGAAGTAGTTCGCGGATTTGTAGAACTGCACAAAGGAGTTATTGAAGTAGAAAGTGCATTGGGAGCCGGAACCACTTTTAAATTAATATTCCCGATTGGAAAAGATTTCTTCAATGAAAATGAAATACTGCAGGAAGAATTTAAAAAGGAGAAAAAAATAAGTTTCACACCAGCCATCGAAAAAGAAACCGTTCAATCACCAGATGATCAGGAACAAAAAGACCGTGTTTATACCATTTTGATTGTTGAAGATAATGTAGAATTACGGAATTATTTAAAAAATGAGCTCAAGAAAGAGTATAAAGTAATCACGGCAGAAAATGGTCAGATTGGTTTAGAAACAGCTTTGCAAAAGCAGCCTGATTTGATTTTGACCGATGTAATTATGCCAGTTATGAATGGTTTAGAGTTATGCAAAAACATTAAAGCAGATTTAAAAACCAGCCATATTCCGTTAATGATGCTGTCCGCAAAAGCGCTGGTCAAAGATAAATTAGAAGGAATAGATTCCGGTGCCGATATGTATCTGAGCAAACCATTTGATATGGATATTTTACGATCCAGTTTAGTACAGCTGCTTAAAAGCAGGCAGATTATGTTTAATAAATTCTATAATGGCATTACTCCAAAGGCAAAAGAAAAAACGACCACATTAGATAATGAATTCATAAAAAATGTCCTCAATTATATTAATGAAAATATCAATGAATATGAGTTGAGCGTTGAGGTTTTGGCATCAAAGGTATTTTTAAGCAGAAGCCAGCTGTATCGAAAAATTAAAACCTTAACTGGTGTTTCGGTCAATGAATTTATACGAAATGTTCGTTTAGAAAAAGCCAAAGAATTAATAGAGCTGGGCAATGACAATATAACTGAAATTAGTATTAAAACAGGTTTTAGTTCTCCTTCTTATTTTACAAAATGTTATAAAGAAAAATACGGTCAGCTGCCTACACACAGCAAATAGCTTATTCATTTTGAATTCCACTTAAAGACGGTTTATACCGTCTTTTTTTGTTCCTAAATATTTAAAATAAAAGTAATTAACACTTAAAACCTTTTTTAAGTAATTATTGAATAATTGTAATTGAAGCCTTTTTTTATTTCATGCTTAAAAAAGGAATAACATTATTATTAAAATCCTATTTCTGTTTTTTTCGATAAATCACTTAAAAACCGTCAATATGGCTATTTCTGTAGTTTTCATGCTACAAAATTGATAGTTTTTGCATCATTTTTAATAGACAAAATTTAGGTTAAGCTTATATTTTTGGATGTAAGAAAAATTAAATAACCCAGGAAAACAAGTATTAACCTTTTTAAAAATTACAGTATGAAATGAAAACCAAATCATTTATTGAATCCTTATTTGCATTAAAATTTAATAGACATAAAAACCACTTTTAAATTTTAAAATAAAGATTACGATAACTAAAACTTTACAACCAAATAACTATTTAAACTAATCAAAAAACCAATTGAAATGATGTTAAAATTGAAATATGCAATAATCACATTGCTGATAATCAGCAGTCATAATATGATGGCACAGTCAAAGACCATACAGGGGATAGTTACAGATCCCTCGGGGTTTCCTCTTCCGGGTGCCGGTGTTAATGTAGAAGGCTCACAAAACAGCGCCGCTACAGATTTTGACGGAAAGTATACTTTAAAAGGTGTAAACCCTACAGACAAAATTACATTTTCGTTTGTTGGCTTAATTTCACAAACAATCACTGTAGGAACAAGAAATACGATTGACGTTACTTTAGCCTTATCCACACAAAGCTTAAATGAAGTTATAGTAGGTTACGGAACTCAAAAGAGAACTAAAGTAACCGGAGCAATTTCTACAGTAGGTTCAAAAGATATTGCCGCAGTGCCTATTACAAATGCAGAGTCCGCTTTACAAGGTAGAGCAGCGGGTGTAACTGTTGTAAATGGTGCTCCGGGTTCTAATCCTACGGTTACGATTCGTGGTTTGGCTACCATGGGAAACAGCGCTCCTTTGTATGTAATTGACGGAGTTTTAACGAATAACTTATCTGGACTGAGCCCTAATGATATTGAATCGATGTCTGTTTTAAAAGATGCTTCAACAACAGCTTTATACGGTTCAAAAGCTTTTAACGGAGTAATTATGGTTACTACGAAAAAAGGAAAAAAAGGACCAGGACAATTGAATTTTAGCACTTACGCCGGTTTTCAGACTATTACAAAAAGATATGATGTTTTAAATACACAGCAATACCTGCAGTATGCCAAAGATTTAGGAAGTGATTTAACAGCAAGAGCTGCTGAATTTGGCAATACAAATACCAACTGGCAGGATCAGATTTTTCAAAGCGGTGTAATGCAGGATTATAATTTGAGTTTCTCAAATGGTACAGAAACTTCTACATCCCGTTATTCTGCTGAATATTTGAAACAGGAAGGAGCCGTTATCAATACTGGTTTTGAACGTTATTCATTTAGAGCAAATAACACGCAAGATATTGGCAGACTTAAAGTAGGAAGCAATATCGGAATTTCTTTCAGTAAAATCAATCCGGAGCGTAACTCAGGAGGAAGAACATTATTAGAGCATGCTATTAAAATGGCACCTTATTTACCGGTTTACAATGGAGCAAATTTAGGTGGTTATCAAGGCCCTAGCGCAATTGATGGTAATGATGCCGAAAATCCTGTTCGTGTAGCCAATTTAGGATATCAAAAAATCAATAATTTATCTATAATAGGAAACATCTACGCTGAACTGGAAATTTATAAAGGACTGAAATTTAAGTCACAAGTTTCATTAGATTATTTTACAAGCAAGGATCATACTTTTATTCCTAGTTTTAGTGACGGTTCTTATCATAAACAAGCGTTTTCAACAACTAATGAAACCAATACCCAAGGTCAAAATATTGTTTTTGATAATAGTTTAACTTATAAAACTACTATCGCGGCAAAGCATAATATTGAGGTATTAGGAGTTATCACTAAAATTGACGGAAAAGGGCAAAATTTAGCAGCAGGAAGCCGTTACTATATTTCAAACGAAATTGATCAGCTGAGATATAATGAAGGAAGTTTGAGTTCAGGAAATTTTGAAGAAAAAAATATTGGATATATCGCCCGTATCAATTACGATTATGATGATAAATATATACTTGCGGTTTCAGGGCGTAGAGATGCTTCATCTCGTTTTGGAGCGAATAACCGTTGGGGTAATTTCTACTCATTTGCTGTGGGATGGAATATAGCCAAAGAAAGTTTTATGACAGATTCTGTTTTTAGTACACTGAAACTTAGAGCAAGTACAGGAACAACAGGAAACGACAGAATAGACAATTATCAATACGCAGCGACATTACTTGCTGATTATAATTATCCAATTAACGGAGGAAATGCACCGGGTGTTTCTCTTGGAGTTGCTTCTAATCCTGACTTGAAATGGGAATCTAAAAAAGATAGAAACATCGGTTTAGATTTTGGTTTGTTTGACGAAAAATTCACGGGATCTTTTGAATATTTTAATAATAAAAGCAGTGATATTCTTTTTGCAGTTCCGTTAGCGGCCTCTGTAGGATCTGCAGGCGGTGGAACTCAAATTCAGAATATTGCCGATGTGAAGGTATCAGGATATGAAATATCATTAGGTTACAATGACAGAAAAGGAGATTTTACATGGTCTGCCGTAGCTAATTTAGGAACAAGCAAAAACGAAGTAACAAGTTTAGCGCCGGGAGTAACCAGTGTGTTAGGCGGTCCAACAGCAAGAGCTGGTCTGGAGAACTTTTCAAGACTGGAAGTAGGTCAGCCGTTATTTTACTTTTATGGTTACGAAACAAATGGAATCTATCAAAATCAGGCAGAAGTAGATGCTGTTTTTGGCCCGGGTCAAACTATTATTAAACCAGGAGATATTCGCATTGTGGATCGTGATGGTAATAAAATCATCAATTCAAATGATAAAACTAATATTGGAAATCCATATCCTGATTTTACTTATGGTTTAAACCTTACAGCAGCCTACAAAAAATTTGATTTCAACTGTTTCATAACAGGAGTTCAGGGCAACGATATTTACAATGCAAACAAATTTGACTTAACAGGGATGAATCGTTTGTTTAATGCCAGTACAGAAGTTTTAGACAGAGCAATTGTTGTAAATGGTGTTGTAACCAATCCATCAGCAACTTTGCCTAGAGCGCAGGGAGCAGATATCAACTGGTCTTCGGCTAATCAGCGTTATATTGAAGATGGTTCTTATACAAGATTAAAAAATATCACTTTAGGATATACCTTATCAGGAGAAACATTTGACAACCATTTTTCAAATGTAAGATTTTATATAAGTGGTCAAAACCTTATTACGATTACAAATTATTCTGGGTTAGATCCTGAAATTGCACGTGCAGATACTAATGCAAATTCTGCGGGTATCGACTTAGGAAGGTATCCACAGCCTAAATCAGTAATTTTTGGACTTGATGTTAAATTTTAATATATAAGATGATGAAAAAAATAAAACATATAGTTGCAGTATTGTTGGGAGTTTTCGCAATAAGTTCATGTGACACTTCGGAATTAGAATTAACTAATCCAAACACATTATCGCCGGAGACTTTCTTTAAAACCGAAGCGCAGGTAGAATCTGCTGTAAATGCAGCTTATGCAAATTTACAGACAAGAGGATTGTATGCCCGAAATCTTGCTTTTGCAATGGATCTTATGGCGCAGGATGCAGCAGGAAATCCGCAGTTAGAAGGTAATAAAAAACCTTTTCAGGATTTTTCTTTTAATGCAGGAAATGATATTATTCAGTATTACTGGGAATCTTGTTTCCTTGGAATTTCCAGAGCAAATTTTGTATTAGATAATGAAGGTAAAATTAATGATTTACCAGATTCAGTTTTATCACAAGCAAGAAAGAATAAATTTTTAGGAGAAGCACATTTTTTAAGAGCCTATTATTATTTTCTTTTAGTGAATCGTTTTGGGGATGTGCCCATTTATAAAACCGGAACTATTGCAGGTGCAGCAAGAAGCCCTAAAGCAGAAGCTTTTGATTTGATCAGGGCAGATTTAGAATTTGCTTCTCAAAATTTGCTGCCTAGAGGTACAGAAGTTGTAGGAAGAGTGACTAAAGAAGCGGCTTATGCTTATTTAGGGAAAGTATTATTATACGAAAAGAAATATGATCTGGCTTTAGCAGCCCTTAATAACGTTACAGGATTCAGCCTTGAAGATAAAGGCAGTTTTTACAACAACTTTATGGAAGAAACGGAGCACGGTAAAGAATCTGTTTTTGAAGTTGAATTTAATGAAAACAACGGAACTGGTAACAAATGGGATGATGCAGGAAACAGCGGCGGAACTGGTTTTGCGGAATCAACGTTGAGAGGTCAGGAATATGGTAATTTAAGCTGGTTCAACGTATATCCGCCAGATGCATTGCTAAATTCTTATGAAGCTGGAGATTTACGTTTTGGAGATACTTTTTATGTACCGGGTTCCAAATATTTAAACGGAACACGTACTATGACAGCACAAAACTTTAATACATCGGCAGGTCTTAGAAATGCAGGCTGGAAAAAATATCAGAACTATTATAAAAAAGAAGATGAAGCTACACAATCCAGTATTAACTTTAAAGTTATGCGTTATGCAGATGTATTGCTTATGAAAGCAGAATGTGAAAACCAAAGAGACGGAGGCTCTCAAACAGCAGCTATTGCTTTTATAAAAGAAGTTAGAGATCGTGCAGGTTTAACCACTACAATTACTCCAACAAAAGAAGCTGTTTTCACTGCAATTGTTCATGAACGTAAAGTAGAATTTGCAGGAGAGCAAAGCCGTTTTGACGATATCATCAGATGGGGAAATGCCAGCACAGAATTAGCAAACACTGGTTTTCAGGCAGGTAAAAATGAGTTGTGGCCAATACCTAATAGAGAAACATCTTCTAATCCAAATATAAAACCAAGTGATAATAATCCTGGGTACTAAATGATTAAATTATGTTAGTTTGAGTTAAGTAAGTTAGTATTTTGGATAAACAGTGCACTTGTAATGCACTGTTTATTTTTTTGGTAAGGACAGAGTTAATTTTAGATTTTAGAATTTAGATTTCAGGTCTAAAGTTTTAAGTTTTAAGTTTCAAGTTTCAGGTTGAACTGAGGATATTTTAACGCAAAGTTCGCAAGGCTTTTTTATAGTGTTAAACTATTAGATTTAAAAAGTTCGCAAAGCTTTGTGTTGATCCAGCTTTGCGAACTTTGTATTTTTATAAAAATCTTATATGCAGAAAAATCTTTGTGTGCTTTGCGTTAAATAAAAAAGTTTCAGGTTTAAAAACCTACAATCTACAATCTATACCCTTCTTACCTTCAAATCTGTTTCAATTTGAATTTCCATTTCTTTATCTATTGCATAAAAGCATAACAGAACTGCACTTATAATAAATATAAAGCCCGGATAAATACTTACTGAAAGTTTAATACCTTCAACAGCAGCCGGAACCTGATTCACTTCTTCGGCTACATAACCATACTTAGATAAAAAAGCGGCACCTAAAGCACTGCCTATACTTATGCCAATTTTTAATCCAAAAATCATAGCTGAGAAAACAGTAGCAGTAGCTCTTCGATTGTTTTTCCATTCGCTGTAATCAGCCACATCAGCAATCATGGCCCACAATAAAGGAATTGTTACACCGTAAATAAAACCATGTAATAATTGGGTTAAAAAAACCATTGCAATAGCGGTTCTGCTGTAGAAATTAAACAGCAGTAAACTCAAAGCAGATAAGAAAATGAAAGTGATATAGATATTTCTTTTGCCAAACGAATCAGCAAGAGATTTTGAAAACAGGATTCCAAATATCATAAAAATAATCCCTCCGCCATTAAAAAGGCTAAAAGCAGAAGTTGGAGCATCTTTTGGCCATTGAAGATCTACAAAACCCATTGCTGTTAAGGAATTATTTACTTTTTCAATAAAAGCAGTAAAACCAATATCATTCAAGAAAATAGCCTGAGCAGCAGGATCTAAATAATATTTAAAGTAAAAAACATACATGCCGCCCTTTAAAGACAAAGTTATAAATACTAAAATAGTGACCAGTAACATAACCAGCCAGGGTCCGTTTTTATACAAATCAATAAAATCCTGCTTCACAGAAGATTCCTGATTTTTTGCAGGAATGATTCTTTCTTTAGTAGTAAAAAAAGTAACCAGAAAACAAATTATCCCAATAAAAGCAAATAGTATCATGGTGTTTTTAAAACCAACTGCTTTATCTCCATTTCCTAAAATCAAAACAAAAGGAAGTAAAAGCGACTGAACTATAAATTGAGCTATCATTACAGCAACAAAGCGATAGGAGGAAAGACTATTTCGTTCTTTCATATCACCAGTTAAAACGCCGCTTAAAGCAACATACGGTAAATTATTTGCGGAATAAAGCAGCACTAAAAAAAAGTAAGTCAGCAATGCATAAGTTATCTTACCTGATATTCCAAAATCAGGAGTTAAAAAAGAAAGCACAGCAGCAATTCCAAAAGGCAAAGCCGTCCATAATATCCAAGGTCTGAACTTTCCCCATCTCGTTTGAGTACGATCAGCAATAACGCCCATAATGATATTAAAAAAAGCACCAGTAAAACCTCCGGCAAAGATAATAATGCTTGCTGTTCCGGCTGGAATTTTATAAACATCTGTGTAAAAGAAAGCTAAAAAAGTCAGCAGAGTCTGAAAAATCAAATTCGCTGCAAAATCACCTAAACCGTAACCTGTTTTTTCTAGTATAGAAAGCTTTTGGGATGTATTACTCATAAAAATTTAAGGATTGCTTTTACAGGTTTATAGCCTGTTATATTAATTGCAAATTATTTTTGAGGCGCATTTCTATCAAAAAAATAACACTTCATTTTACTCTGTTTTACCTGAAAGGTTTAATGTAAAAATAGCTTGAAAGTTGAAAAAAGTGTATCATTTTTGAAGCCTATATTAACATATTTGAAGCATGAGTTTGTTTTAATAAATCTATTAAATGATTTAATTAAAAACACAACCAGTTGTTTAATGAATAATAAATTAAGATATAATTTTGATTTTTATGTCTTTTATTTATTGATATTATTTTTATGCAACCAGTTGTGTGTTTATTGTTTTTGCGTATATTTAATTTATTATAAAAAGACTAACAAATAAACCTAGATAATATGACTGTATATCAAATTATTACAAATGAATATTTGGTTAAAATCCGATTTTTTATTATCGTTTTCACCTTAATTATTCCTGCTTTTCTCATTAGTCAAAACAAAACAGATAAACCTCAGTACCAAAATCTTTTTGCAGCAGCAGGTTACAGCCAGGCTGAAATTGACAGCAAATTAGCCAAAGCTTATTATGATGTTTTTGAAGGGCCAAATAGAGTATATTTTGAAGAAGGAGATTCTTTAGGATATGTTTCGGATGTTAAAAATAAAGATGCCCGTACTGAAGGAATGTCATACGGAATGATGGTTGCTGTTCAGCTCAACAAAAAAGAAGTTTTTGATCGTCTTTGGCGATGGTCTGTAAAATACATGCAGCATCAGGATGGACCAAGAGAAGCTTATTTTGCATGGAGTGTAAATCCGCAGACAAAAAAACAGAATTCTCCCGGTTCTGCTTCAGACGGGGAATTGTATTATATAACCAGTCTGCTTTTTGCTTCTAACAAATGGGGCAATGATACAGGAATAAATTACTACAAAGAAGCCAGAAGAATATTAGATGCCATGTGGAAAAAAGACGGCACTGGAAATATCTATAATATTATAAATACAGAACACAAGCAGATTTCTTTTGTACCGGAAGGAGGCGGCTACAATTGGACAGATCCTTCTTATCATGTTCCTGCATTTTACGAAATCTGGGCATTATATGCTAAAGACGGTCACGAACAGTTTTATAAAGAATGTGCGGTTGTTTCGCGTAATTTTTTACATAAAGCCTGTCATCCTGTAACGGGTCTAAATTCAGATTATACCGAATTTAACGGAGAACCACATCCAACGCCCTGGATGCCGCCCGGATTCCGTTATGATTCCTGGCGTGTCCCTATGAATATTGCAATGGATTATACGTGGTATGGAAAAGATAAAAAATGGCAGGAAGATTATGCGAAGCGATTTCAAAATTTCCTGAGATCAAAAGGATTAGATACTTATGAAGATCAGTTTAATCTGGATGGTTCTACTCCTGATTTTATTCTTCAGGCAGGTTCGGTAAAAAAACTAAGACATTCCATTGGGTTAGTAGCCACTGCGGGTACGGCATCTCTGGTAAATAAAGATAAAGCAAGTATGGATTTTGTTCATGCTGTCTGGAATGCTAAACTCGAGCCTTATGAAGATGGTTATTTTGATCCGTATTATGATGGGCTGATGTATCTTTTTAGTCTAATGCATCTTAGTGGAAAATATCAAATAATAGTTCCGGAAATAAAATAGCTTTTTAAGTAAAAAAGGAACAACTTGTAAAAATCACTCTAATTGTAAATGTATAAAAGGAGTAACAGTACAAACGCTGTTACTCCTTTTTGTAAAATCAATTTGTTAGGGCAACGTATTGATAAAGTCTCACTGGATTTTCTACTTCGGTAATTAAAAATTGAGCAACATCGGCTCTTGAAACTTTACCAACTTTCATTCCTTTTTGAAGTACTGATATTGCTTTATAAGTTGACTGTGCATTTCCGTTGGTAAGCATTCCAGGTCTTATGATTTCCCATTTCATAGTACTTTTGGTGATTATTTCTTCCATTATAGTTTTATTGATATATTGGTCTTTAAGAAATAGCGAAATCACCGTTCGCATAAAAAAGCTCAAATAATTTTTACTTTCTCCCGCTCCAAAACCTGTAATGACCAAAACTGGCGAAGAGAATTTTAAATCATCAGTAATCTTAACCAATGTATTAGCAATATCAGAAAATAACGTAGTTGCTTTTTTCTTTTTTGTCCCAACGGTTATAAGTACCGCATCAGATCCAGTTATGGCATTTTTTAAATCTATTAGCGATGTTGCGCTGCCATTTATTTTAATAAGATTGGGATGATTTGGAATCTGATCAGTATTTGTTGATAATGCCGTTACAATGTGGCCTTTTTTAAGAGCCAGTATAACAGATTCCAGCCCAATTCCTGCTCCGGCTCCTATAATTGCTATATTCATTTAGTTTGTTGATTTAATTTGCAGATATTTTTCAGTAATACTTTTTTGTGCCACGAGTACGCTTTCGCTTCCCCATTTCCATGGAGTTCCTGTTGTTGTTAGGATTTCGGCACCAGCTTCTTTGGCAATAAGCAATCCTGCAATCCAGTTATAAGTGTCGAGATCTTCCTGAACAAACAAATCAATCCTGCCTGCACCAACATAAGCCAATTGCAATCCGTGTGGTCCGTAATTTCTAACAATTCCAAAATTCTGAATCAAATTAGTAACCGTAGTACCTATTTTTTTATTTAAATCATTATTTGATTTGTCCTGATGTCCATATTCAAAAACAGCAAGCATAACAGATTGATCTGTCTTGTTGCTAAGTTCGAGTAATTTGCCATTCATAAATGCGCCTTCACCATCTTTTGCCCAAAACATTTCATTAGCCAATGGATCAAAAATTACAGAAAATAAAGGTTTTCCATGACGAATGAGCGCCAAATTTATTGTCCATCCTGCAATATGATGAAGGTATTGTATAGCACCATCCATGGCATCGCAAAGCCAGTACTCTTCATCGCTTGAAGGATTTCTTTGTGAATCGGTATCAAACTCGTCACCTATGTGCCAAGGGATATTTGGATACTGCAGCTCTAAATCTTCTTTTAAAGAACTTAGACACAAAGTATCAATATCTTCTAATTTTTTTAAAAGCTCATCCATAGATTGTGGAATCGCATTTTGCTTATAGTCTTTTAAAAAGACGTTTCCCACTTTTCGTACTGCATCTAGTATGATTGGGATATTGATTTCGTTTTGCATATCATTATAAATTAATTACAATGCAAAATTAATTAGAGGATGATCTTTAATGTAGTTTGAATGAAGGGAAGGATAGTCCTAATCACGGAATTTTTTCCGAAATTCAAGAGGAGTAAGGCTGGTTAGTTTTTTAAAAAGTTTTCCAAAATAAACAGGCTCGTCATAACCAACCTCATAAGCAATTTCTTTTACGCTGCTGTCTGTAAAGTAAAGCAGTCTTTTGGCTTCTGTTATAGATGCCTCTTGAATATGAGCTGAGACCGGACTTCCTGTTAATGATTTTACAGTATCATTTAAATGTGCAGCTGAAATAGAGAGAGCTGAAGCATACTGTGCTGGTTGTTTCCATGTTTTATAATGTTCTTTTGTTAATTTTATAAAAGCTTCCTTAATGATAATACTGCGACTTTCTTTGGATTTACTAAGAGGTGAATTAGAAACGAGTTCCCCTGAAATTAAATTTAAAAGTGCATTTAATAAAGAATGAATACTTTTTTGAATGTAGGTATTTGTATTTTCAGACTGCACTTTTTCAATTAAATCCATTAGGATTTTAAGCTGTTGAAAAAAGGGAGATTCTTCTCGTAATAAAAATGGATTATTGATTTTATTTTCTAAAAGCTGCAGGAGCTCTTTATTAACCAGCGATGAATCAAAACTAATCATCCATCCATTCGGATTTTCTACTGTTATAATATGATGTACTTCTTCAGGAAAGATACAAAGTAAGGCAGGTCCGGTAAATTCTATAATTTCAAAATCAATATTTAATTTAAACTCTCCGTTTAAGGCAAACATTAATTGACAATGATCATCCCGATGAGGTTTAGAGATGTCGTGATTCTCTATCTCTTTATCCTCCATATTAACAATAATAATTCCTGCTCTTGCAGAAGGTGGGAGTTCAAATTGTTGAATATTTTGGTTTTGATTTTTCAAGCTTATAATAGTATCATTTATACTGCTTGCAAAAATAGAGATTAAAAATGTCAAATGTTTCAGATTTCATTCCTAAACAAATTACAAAAGGCTAACAAGTCTCTCTTAAAAACAGAATATTTGTTATGAAATGTGTAGAAATATGGTTTTTATAAATATTGTTTTTGCTGAAAAATATTAAAAATAGGAAAAATCTTAAAATATAAAATAAAAAATTGTGATGCAAACTTAATATTATCAGAGAGTTAAGAAAAAGTTGCTAAAATATTTTAAAAAAAAGCGATAAAAAGTATTGTAAATGCTGATAAACTCACTACTTTTGCACCCGCTTTGAGAGACAAGCGAAAAAGAAAATAAGACACGTTCGTAGACATATTGAATTGACAGCCGTTTTGAAAGAGATTTCAAAACA